>JBJXGN010000271.1:0-36483 GCA_046160585.1 Kofleriaceae bacterium | reverse complement strand
GGGCCAACGCCGTGTTAACGTCCGCTCGGTGCTTCCGCGCACGTCTGTCCTCATCGCGACCGGTCTCGTAGGTCTCGTGTCGCCGGCATGGGCGAACCCGGCGTCCACCGTGACGTCCGCTGGTGATCAGCCCGCGCAGGCGTACATCGACTACGAGTACCGCCTCGATTCGTCGACGATCACACGCGAGCAGATCGGCGGCACGGACGTCGACCCCGACGGCGGGATCCCGCGCAAGCGCGACCTCGAGTTCACGCAGTTCAAGCACGTGCTCACGCCACGCATCGAGCTCGGCGTCGTCCGCAACACGTGGATCTCCGCGGCTCTCCCGATCGTGATCACGCAGTCGCGCGAGCTCACGCTCGCCGGCGGCGTCGGGCGCGACCAGTCCAGCACGCTCCGCGACGGCTTCCTGCCGATGTCCGGTTTCGACGCGCGCGATCCGAGCGCACCGCCGTCGGGCTCGATGGTGTTCCGCGGTGTCTCCCGCTCCGGTCTCGACCAGGTCCACCTCGGCCTCAACGTCGCGCCGATGAACCAGAAGCACGACGACACGAAGCCCACGTGGAAGATGGGCGCCGAGCTGCGGCTCGCGGTCGGCGGTGTCATGAGCTTCTCCGCAAACAACCCGTCGCGGAACGCCGCGGTCGGGCGTGGCGTCCACGAGCTGCGGCTGTGGACCACCGTCGATCGCCGCTTCGATCGCATCGAGGGCTGGTTCGGTCTGTACTACCAGGTGCCGCTCACCGCAAAAGAGGACTCGCTCTACAACGAAGATCTCGGCTTCGGCGTCACGAACGCGCGGCCGCCGCAGGAAGGCGGTGTCGCGTTCGGCCTCGAGGTATTCGCGATCGACGACAAGCTGACGGGCAACCGGATCAGCCTCGACGCCGGTGCGCGCATCGTCGGCCACTTCGAGGGCCGCGAGTACACCGAGCTGTGGGAAGTGCTCGCGTTTGCCGGCGACACCGGGAACACGATGGTCACGCCCGGCCTCGTCCTCGACGAAGATCCCCTGATGCCCGGCGTGCAGCAGCTCAACCACCCGGGTCTCTCGAACGTCGAGAACTACCTCGAGACGGCGGGCCGCTTCGCGGTGCGCGCAGCGCTCGGTAAACACGTCCGCTTCGCCGCCAGCCTCGATCTCGCGTGGAAGACCGATCACGTGATCACGTTCGCGGACGCGGGCGTCGATCGCCCCACATGCACGGGTGGCAACAGCGGCTGCGAAACCAGCGACAACGACGTCGTGAACCCCAGCACCGACGAGGTCAATCCGCTCCACAACCCGCGCATCGACCTCGTGGGCCATCGGTATCACTCGCAGAACAACTTCGGCTTCGTCGTCGGCGTCGAAGGTCAGTTCCTGTTCTGATACGCTGACTTCGTGCGTCTCGCACCCGTGCTGGCGTTCGCGATCGTCGGTGTGTCCGGCTGTGATTCCTGCGGTACCGATGGCGCGAACAAGCTGCCGGACGCGCCGGTGCTCGAGGACGGCGGTGACGACGCGTTGCCGATCGACGCGGCGATCACCGGTGGCGTGCTCGTCGTGACAGTCAGCCCGCCCGGTCCGGCGAACGGAGATCCCGCCACGTGGGGCGGCGTCGTCGCGTACGAGATCGCGAGCGACGGCGGCGCGGCCACACAGATCACGGGCATCGACAAGGCGCTGCTCGCGGATCCCGTGGCGGTGATCTATCGCGCGAGCTCGCAGGAGATCTTCATCGCGGAGCGCCACGGCAACAACGCGGCCGACGGCGTCGCCGGATCGATCGCGCGCTTCGCATATTCGCCAACGTCACGCGCGTTCACGCCGAGCGGCCGCATCGTGGGCGCCAACATCACCTCGGGTGTACACGACATGGTGCTCCACCCGACGACCGGCGAGCTGTTCGCGTGCAACGTGTCGACGGGCATCTCGCGGTTCACGTTCGCGGGCAACACCGCCGTGCCGAACGGCATGCTGGCCGACGGAGCGTGTCGCGGACTCGCGATCTCGCCGAACGGCAACACCTTGTACATGTCGACGGCCGGCAACGTGATCCGGCGGTTCGATCTCGCAACGAGCGCGGAGCTCCCCGCGACGACCGCGACCGGCGCACCGAACCTCCACTTCATGGCTCAGCGCCAGGGCCAGCTCTACGTCGCGGCGCTCGACGTGGCACGTGTGTATCGGTTCCAGATCAACGCGAACAACACGCTGTCGGAGCTCGCGCCCATCGAGACGATCACGAACCCGTCTGCGGTGGCGTTTTCGGAGAGCTCGCAGGAGATGTTCGTCGCCGGCCATCGCACCACGCCGGTCGTCGGGCGCAATCGCTACGACCTCGCGAACGACGCGTGGATCCCCACATCGGAGCTACCGCTGGGCGCCTCGTCCGGCGGGCTCGTCCTGCTTCCGATCCGCTAGTTCGATCTCGTGCACCGCGAGCGTCGCGGCGGTCGCGCCGACGCCGAGGGCGACGAGGTTCACGAATGGCACGAGCAGCAGGACCGCGACCGCGCCGCCAAGGCCCATCGAGCGCTGGCGATGCTTCGCCAGGAACGCCTGCTTCTGCGCGTACGAGAAGCCGCGCCGCGACATCACGGCGTCGTACGCGTCGTACGCGCATCCCCCGGCCGCGATGTAGAGGCCGATCACAAACGCGGCGATCGTTCCGATCACCGGTACGAAGCCGAGCACGAACAGCAGCACGAGCCACACGAGCGACAGCGCGAGCCGGCGCAGCGCGTGCGCGATCCCGACGATCGCGTCCCGGACGAACGCGCCGAAAGCGAAGGGCGGTCCCGCCTTGCCCGTCAGCTCCTCCTCGACGGCCTCGGACAGCATCTCGTTGAACGGGCCCGCGATCATGCCGGCGACCGCGACAAATAGGACCATCGCTGCCATCCCCACGCCGGCGATGACGACGATGCGCAGGATCCAGCTGACGATCGCCTCGAGCCAGCTCGGAACGTGTGCCGCGACCCACGCGATCAGCGGATCGACGAGCGCCGTCACACCGATCACCAGGCCGACGAGGACGAGCGCTGTCACGATCGCGGGGATCACGAGCCACTTCCACAGCCGGGGGCGCGCCTTCAGGAAGTCCAGCGCTTTGCCGACATCCGAGATGCCGCGGCCGACGTTGCCGGTCATCGATGGTCGTATCCCGAAACGTGGCGGGGTTCGAACTCCATTCCATCGTACGCCGTGGCTGGTTCGACAGCCTCCGTGCTGAGTCCACGTCCAGCCCGCGCCATTCCACGCATACTCCCACACCCCGTTCGCGACATCGCGGGCTTCGGCGCGCGTGTAGGGTGGTGCCTCGGCTACGGCTGGTACCAGGTGTCGTTCGACATCCGCGCGTGAATGAGCTGCGAGATCTTGTCGCGCGCACCGGCAGCGGGGTGGACGCCGTCGGCGACGTAGTCGTCGCGCACGTAGCATGTGCCCGAGCCGTTCGTGCCGTTCGCGCAATCGGGCGCCCAGAGATAGGGCCCCCAGCCGTACCAAACGTTGTCCACGGCGGGGTTTTCAGCAAGCCACGTGTTGAGCGCGTGACCTTCTTCGTAGGACAGCGGCTCGCCGCGGGTCGCCTGCGCCATCGCGAACCCACCGTAGCTGCGGCTCGACGTGTAGACCGCCTGCACGGCTGGGAGTTTTTGTGCGACCCGACCGGCGAACGTCGTGAGGTTCGCGTGAAATGCGAAGTAGTCGGACGCAGGGTCGGGATACGCCGGCTTCGCACTGCCATCGGTTGCGCTCGTCAACTGGTTTGCGGCCTTGTGATAGACGACCTTGATCTGATCGACGGCGAGGTTGCGTTGGCCGATCTGCCGGATGCACGCGTCCCACAGCGTCGCGTCGAACGCCGGGTCGTTCCAGCGCTCGATCGCGTGGCCACCGACAGCGCAGTTGAGGATGCGGATTTCCGCGTTGTACTGCCCGGCGAACGTCGTTCCGAGCTTCGCGATGAAGTCGCCGCACTCTTGGTTCGAGTTGCTCATCCCGATGCACACGACACCGATCACGCCGCGTAGCGCGGTGACGGTGGGTGCACCATTGTTCACGAGCTCGAGCGCGAGGCCCTTGTACGTGTCGGGCGCGTTGGGGAGCGTGGCGCCATCGATCGGAAATGGCGTCGTAACGTCGACCGGCATCGGCTGTACTTCGGCGTCGGGTGTAGGTGCGTCGTCACCCGCGGTGGCGGTGTCGCTGCCGCAACCGGCGCATAGGAATACGAAGGCGAGGATGGAGCGCATGCGGGAGAGCAGAAGCAAACGGTCTGCCAGACGCAGGTTTGCGAAACGACGAGGGCGCTGGTACCTCGAGGTTCCGGTTCGTCGCGCGCTTGGGTGATCGGCGCCGCAGCTAGCAGCGCCGAACCCGCCGAACATCACGATCACATCGCGGCGCGCGTCGCAGGACGCCGACGCGCCGATCGACGCATTTCATCAAGTATGCGGTCGTCGGGCAGTTTTTGACCAGGTGGCTTGAGTGCTCCCAGGCTCCCTCCTATCTTTGGCACCCCGCGCTCCAACGTGTGCGCCGGGCGGAGGGCTCGCGATGATTCTCGGAAAGTTCTTTGGTGCGATCAGGGCGCAGCTCAACAAGCTCGCCAACTTCTTCTGGGAGGCCGACCCGATCGCCCAGATGCAGTACGAATACGACCAGGCGGTCGAGCAGCTGAAAGAGGGCCGGCTCGGTCTCGAGCAGTACCGCGGGTTGGTCGAGCGCGTGTCTCGCCAGGTCCGCGACGGCGAGAGCCAGGTCACCAAGCTGACGGCGCAAGCCAAGGCGTATCTGAAGTCCGGCGATCGCGAGACCGCCGGCTCGTTCGCGTTACAGCTGACCAAGGCCAAGACGCAGCTCGAGGAGAACAAGCAGCAGCTCGGGATGCACGAGGCCGCGTACCAGAACAATCTCAAGAAGATCCAGTACGCGAACAAGAAGCTCGTCGAGGTCAAGGACAAGATCCAGAAGTACGACGCCGAGCTGAAGATGTCCGAGGCGGAGGCCGAGGTCGCAAAGCTCACGCAGAGCTTCAACATGGACGTCACGACGGACTTCGGTCAGCTCGAGGACGTCATCCAGCGCAAGATCGACACGAACCGCGGCAAAGCGCGCGTCGCGAGCGATCTCTCGAACGAAGGCATCGACAAGATCCAGGCCGAGGAGCGCATGGAGGCCTCGATGGCCGACGACGCGCTGAAGGACCTCGAGGTCGAGCTCGGCATGCGCGCGCCGGAGACCTCGCCGGTCGTGCAAGCAACGAAGGACCTCGGTCCCGCGGAAGAAGTTGCTCAGAAGGCGGAACCCACCAAGGTGACGGAGTAATCGATGGCGGACGGAGCTGGAAAACCAAAGCCTGCATTTTTCATCGCGGTCATCGCGGTGGTCATCGGTCTGTGCGGCATCGCCTTCTATCGCTGCAACGCGAAGAAGAAGGCCGAGACTGCAGGGACCGGCACCGGTAGCAACTACATCGATCCGAACATCGTCAAGAAGAACGGCTCGGCTGGGACGGCCGAGAACCCGGATCCGAACGCGCCCCCGACGACGGTCACGGAGTACACCTTCGAGCCCGCGTCGACGCTGCCCGAGGTGAAGGGCACGTCGGACTACGAGAAGCTCGGCAAGACGCGCGTCGTGCAGTTTGCGGTGAACGTGTGGGCGGGCTGGGCGCCGATCATCTGGGCCAACGGTGGCTCCGAGCCGGGCAAGATCTGGAAGGACGCGAAGGGCGCCGACTTCCAGGTCAAGTTGAAGCTGATCGACAATCCGGTCGCGATGGGCGACTCGTTCGCGAACGGCTCGGTGCACATCGGTTGGGCGACGGTCGACATGCTGCCGCTCATCATCGAGCGTCTCAAGCGTGACCCGCGCACGATGCCGCGCGTGTACATGCAGGTCGACTGGTCCAACGGCGGCGATGGCATCGTCGTCCGCGACGCCATCAAGGACGTCGCCGCCCTGCGCGGCAAGACGGTCGTGCTCGCGCAGAACTCGCCGTCGCACTTCTTCCTCCTCAACGTCCTGCTCAACGGCGGCGTGCAACCGAGCGAAGTGAAGATGAAGTTCACACAGGACGCGTTCCAGGCCGCGGCCGCGTTCAACCAGAACAAGGACATCGCCGCCGTGGTCACGTGGGCGCCGGACATCTACAACCTGACGAAGACCGGCATGGGCAACAAGATGCTCGTGTCGACGGCAACCGCCAACAATCTGATCGCCGACGTGTGGTTCTCGCGAGCGGACTTCGCGCGTGACAACCCGGAGATCATCGAGGGCCTCGTGCGCGGCATCCTCGACGCGACCGACGAGCTTTCGAAGGACGATACCAAGAAGGGCGAAGTCGCGAAGCTGATGGACAAGTTCTACGGCCTGCCGCCGGGCACAGGCTCGGGCATGCTCCTCGACGCGCACTGGACGAACTACGCCGAGAACCGCGACTTCTTCATGGTCGCGTCGAACCCGACGAACTTCCAGCGCACGTTCGACACCGCGGTGCGCCTCTATCGCGCGATCCGCGTGCTCCAGGGCGAGACCGTCGAGTTCGACAAGATCATGGACTTCTCCGTGATCAAGAAGCTCGGCGCCGAACCGAAGTACGCCGAGAGCAAGAACGAGTACGAGTTCAAGTTCACGCCGGCCGGCTCGAACGACGTCAACGTCGAGAGCGCCGTGCTCACCAAGACGGTCGTGATCAACTTCTTCCCGAACAGCTACGACATCTACAAGAAGGTGCCGCCGAAGCAGGGTGCGGGTGAGGTGTTCTACGACGGCAACGTCGAGTACACCGTCGAGGAGGTCGCGAAGCTCGCCGGTCAGTTCGGCGCCGCGCGCATCGTCATCGAGGGTCACACCGACGGATCGATGAAAGGCTCGGCCGACGAGAGTCTCGTCAGGGAGCTGTCCACCCGCCGCGCCAACTCGGTGAAGGAAGCCCTCGTGAACAAGTTCAAGATGGCGCCGAACCAGTTCACGGCGACCGGCTTTGGCTGGTCGCGCCCCGCTGATCCGAAGGACCCCGACAACCACGCCAAGAACCGGCGCGTCGAGGTCAAGGTGGTCCCGGCCGAGGCCCAGTAGTGCCCACACCTCCCGGCAAGGGTTCGGGCTCGACGCCCGATCGCGTTCAAGGCCCCGACGGTCCTGACGGCCACACACGCGAGCCGGTGGTCCCGGAGCCGACGGGAGGAGATCCGCTTCCGGACACGAAGGCCGGCGGCGCGGGTGCGACCGCAGGTGCGAACGCGCCTGCGGCGGCGCCTGCAAAGGTGCGTGACCTCGCGGCGGAGGCTGCCGCGCTCGCGGCGCTCGAAGCCGAGCTCGGCGGAGCGCCGCCACCAGCGTCGGCGAAGGTCCCCGACGAGCTCGCCCCGGCGAAGGCAACGCCCGCGGCGATGGCCGAGGCCGAGGCGAAGCCCGCGCCGAAACCCGACGCGAAGCCGGGGGCGAAATCCGAGGCGAAGCCCGCGCCCGAGGCGAAGTCTGCGCCCAAGCCCGAGGCGAAGCCCGCGCCGAAACCCGACGCGAAGAAGCCCGAGCCAGAGCCCGATCCGGCCGACGATCCAGACAAGCTCCCGACCGCACCGCCGTGGTGGAAGACGCTCCGCGCGGATCCTCCACCACTGACGCGCGCCGCCCTCGGCGCGGGACTCGTCGGTCTCTTGCTGCTGTTGTGGTTCGTGCTGACCTTCGGCAGCGATCCGACGGCGCGTATCGTGTCGCCGTCGAAGCTCCCGAGCCCGGGCGAGGTGTTCGGCTCGTTCGGCAAACTGCTCGATCGCGACTTCACCGACAGCTTGGTCGACACGCTCATCCGCGTGTTCAAAGGCATCGGACTTGCTGCGCTGATCGGCATCAGCGCTGGCGTGTGGGCCGGCGCGAATCGCGGCGTCGGCAGCGCGCTCGAGCCGCTCGTGATCTTCCTCCGTTCGGTGCCGATGGGTGCCCTGATCCCGCTCACGCTGCTCCTGTTCGGAGACGGCGAGAAGCAGAAGTGGATGTTCATCTTCCTCGCGGTCGTACCCTTCGTGTTCAGCGACACGGTGAAGGCCGTCTCGATCGTTCCCGAGCGCTACGTGGAGACCGCGCAGACGCTCGGCGCATCACGGTTCCAGATCGTGCGCAAGGTGCTCATCCCGCTCGCGCTGCCCGACATCATCACGAGCCTGCGGTTTCTCCTCGGACTGGCACTCGGCTACATCATGCTCGTCGAGGTCGTGAACACACCGCATGGACTCGGCACGATGCTGAACACCAGCCAGCGACAGGGCCTCTACGAGCAGATCTATCTGCTCCTGTTTGTCATCACGTTCGTCGCGTTCACGCTCGACTTCCTCCTTCGCGGCCTGCAGCGTGAAGCCTTCCGCTGGAGAAAGGACCTGTGAGCCACGACGCGAAGCAGCCTCCTGGTGGTACCGGCACCGGCCCCGCGGGCGGCGGCGGAAAGACGCCGACACCGCCGTCGCGCGATCCCGCCGCAGAGGCCGATGCGCTCGCCGCGTTCTTAGCCGCGGAGTCCGCGGCGAACGTGTCATCGATCCCCGAGCCACCGCCCGCGAACGTCGCAGCGAACGCGCCCGCGGCGAAGGTCGAAGCGAACGTGTCCGCAGCGGCCCACGCAAACGCGCCCGTGGCGAACGTCGACGCGAAGGCTCCGGCGCAGGCTCCGGCGCAGGCTTCGGTGAAGGCTTCGGTGAAGGCGTCTGCATCGATCGACGTGAAGGTCGCGCCGCTCGGCAAGCCGCTCGTACGGCCGCCGGTCGTCCTGTTCGACAAGGTCACCAAGACCTTTGGCTCGGGATCGAAGGCGTTCACCGCGGTGAAGAACGTCTCGTTCGAGATCCCGGATTATCCGGGGCGCGGCGAGTTCGTCTCGATTCTCGGTCCCTCGGGCTGCGGCAAGTCGACCGTGATCCGCATGATCGCGGGGCTCCTGCCGCAGTTCCCACAGACGTCTGGGCGCGTGCTCATCGACGGGAAGCCGGTGAAGGGCCCCGGCCCCGATCGCGGCATGGTGTTTCAGGACTACACGTCGTTCGACCACCGCACGGTGCTCGAGAACGTGGCGTTCGGCCTCGAGTGCCGCGGGCTCACGCGCTCGATCGCCTCGGTCTCGCGCAAGCAGACCGTGACGCAGTACACGACGCACTCCGCGCACGACTTCTCGCGCGGGATGAAGATCGCGATCCAGGGCGTCGGCAAGTCCGGCGAACGCCGGACGCGCAATACCGCCGAAGGCGGTGCGGAGGTAGAAGACGCGTCGTTCAACGGGTCGTTCGTTGTCGCGGCGACTCCGGCGCCAAACGTGTTCACCGTGCAGCAGCAGGGCGCCGATGGACACCGTGGTGAAGGTGGCACTGTCACCGTTCCGAAGATGTCGGCGTCGGAGCGGAACGATCGAGCGCGCTACTGGATCGAGAAGGTCGGCCTCTCGGTGAAGCGAGACTCGGACAAGTATCCGCACCAGCTTTCCGGCGGCATGCGCCAGCGCGTCGCGATCGCGCGCACGCTGATCCTCGAGCCCCGCATCATCCTCATGGACGAGCCGTTCGGCGCGCTCGATCCGCCGACCCGCTCGCGCATGCAGGACAACCTGGTCGCTCTCTGGCGCGAAAAATCGCCGACCATCTTCTTCATCACGCACTCGATCGAGGAGGCCGTGTTCCTCGGCGATCACATCCTCGTGTTCTCGACATCGCCGGGTACGGTGCTGGAGGAGATCCGCGTTCCGCCGCCGGATCGCCCGTCGATCATCATGCAGCGGGATCCGAAGTTCATCGACATCGTGCTCGGCCTTCGCGAGAAGATCGACCACCTCGAGTCGTCGCAGCGAGCGGGGGACTGATGCCGGAGCCGAGTGGCAAGAAGAAAGCCGGATGGTTTCGCTACATCAAAGAAGCGTTCATGTTCCGCTGGAACATGCTCATCTTCGGCGGTGCGGCTGCCGCGGCCATCGTGTCGGGTCACGCCGACATCGCGCTGCCGCTGGTCGCCGCCGCCGAGGTGGTGTACCTCGCGGGCCTCACGACGTTGCCGCGGTTCCAGGCGGCCATCGACGCGAAATCGCGCGCCGAGGAAGGCGATGGCCCGGGCGCTCGCAACAGCGGGACGCATCGTGCGCAGTCCGAGGGCAATGCGCGCGATCGCATCCTCGACGTGCTCAAGTCGCTGACCGAAGATCGCCGCTCGCGCTTCCTGCGCCTGCGCGCCCGCTGCGTGGAGATGTCGCGCATCGCGAACGCGGTCCGCGGCGACACGCGCGACGCGAGCGGCGCATCGCACGAGCTCCGCACGCCGGCGCTCGATCGCCTGCTCTGGGTGTTCCTCCGCCTCCTCCTCAGCGAGCAGGCGCTCTCGCGCTTCCTACAAGCCGCCGACGAAGGCGCGATCGACAAGACCGTCGCGGATCTGAAGGTGCGCCGCAAGAAGCGTGCGGACTCGGTCGGCGAGGCCAACCAGGCCGACGACCGCATCATTCGGTCTCTCGACGACAGCATCTCCACCGCCGAAGCGCGCAAGGAGAACGTCACGAGGGCGCAGCAGAACGCCGAATTCATCGCGACCGAGCTCGACCGCCTCGAGAACAAGATCCAGGCCGTGACGGAGATGGCCGTCGGACACTCGGATCCCGACGAGATGTCGAGCCGCATCGATGCGATCAGCGACGGCATCTCGCAGACGGAAGCGACAATCCGAGAGCTCCAGACGATCACGGGTGTCAGCGATGGGGACACGACGCCGTCGATCCTCGACGCGGATCTCACGGCATCGCGCGCAGTGGAAGGTCAGAAGCGATGAGCACGACGGACACGAGTGACAAGAAGACGCTCGCGGGGAGCGATGGCGTGACCAAGGCGACCGCGCTACCGCCGCACTTTCCTGCGTGGGCGGGCAAGCTCGCCGAGCTCTACTTCTCCGGCACGACATCGATGTTCGTCGTGCACGGGAACACGTTCGACGTCGTACGCGCCGCGCCGGACCGCTGGACGGGCCTGACGGAGTTCCTATCGGAGCAGCTGTTCGGCCGCTGGGACCTAGTCATCAAGTACGACCTCGCGAGCGGACTGCGCTGCAGCGCGGGATCCAACAGCAAGCGGCTCCAGGACATGGTCGAGATCGCGAACAAGTGGCTCGGCGATCTGCGCGCCCTGCCCCGCGATCCAACGAAGGGTCTGCTCGCGCTCGATCTGTTCGTACAGAAGAACGTGATGGCGGATCCGGAGAAACGACTCCGGTGCGCGATCATCATCGACCACGCCGGGTACGTCGCGCCGAACGGCGACAACCTCGATCTCAACGAACAGACGCACCTCGTCACGCTGCTGAACTGGTCGTCCAGCCCGTACGTGAAGCGCCTGAACATGGCGTTCGTGCTGATCGATCCGCGCCTGTCGTCGATCAACGATCGCCTCGCCGGCAATCCGCACGTCGCGTCCATCGAGGTGCCGCTGCCCGACGCGCCGGAGCGCACCGCCTTCCTCGAGAACCAGATCAAGGTGTCGGGCAAGGAGCTGGCCGCGTTCTCCGACTACACGGTCGCGGAGCTCGGCAAGCTGACCGCCGGCATCGGGCTCACCGACCTCGAGGTGCTGCTTGCCTCGACCATCGAGGGTAACCGCCGCCTCGATCGCGTGTACTTCAAGGAGCTCAAGAAGCGCCTGATCGAGCGGCAGGCGCAAGGCCTTCTCGAGTTCGTCGAGCCGAAGTGGGGCCTCGACACCGTCGTCGGCCACGATGCAGCGAAGAAGCGTCTCCTCGACGACGCGGAGCTGATCAAGCGCGGCGAGCTCGACACGGTCCCGATGGGCTACCTGTTCTGCGGGCCCGTCGGTACGGGCAAGAGTTTCCTCGCGACATGCGTCGCGGGATCGATCGGCATCCCCGCCGTCGTCCTCAAGAACTTCCGCAGCAAGTACGTCGGCGAGACCGAAGGCAACCTCGAGCGCGTGCTCGGCGTGCTGCGCTCGATGGGTCCAGTCGTCGTCATCGTCGACGAGGCGGACGCGATGCTCGGTGATCGCGATCAAGGCGGCGACAGCGGTGTCGGCGGGCGCGTGTTCGCGCTGATCGCGTCGCAGATGGGCGACACCGCGTATCGAGGGAAGATCATCTGGATGCTGCTGACGGCGCGGCCCGACAGCCTGCCGGTCGACCTCAAACGACAGGGTCGCGCCGAAGTACACATCCCGCTGTTCTATCCGGTCGATCAGCCGGAGCTGAAGGCGATGCTCCTCATCCTCGCGAAGAAGGCGGGGACGAGCCTCGCGGAGGCAGACCTGCCGGAGACGGTGCCGCACCAGGGCAACCTGTCCGGCGCCGACGTCGAAGGCATCATCGGCCGCGCGTTCCGCACGTCGCTCCTGTCCGGTTCGCGGACGATCACAAAAGCGGCGCTCGAGCTCGCGCTCGCGGGCTTCATGCCGTCGACCCAGACGCTCGAACGCGAGGCCCAGGAGCTCGCGGCGATCATCGAGTGCACGGATATCGAGTTCCTCCCGCAGAGCAAACGAGACAAGCTCGACAAGTTCGGCGGGCGCGAAAAGCTGCAGGAGCGGCTGACCGCGATCAAGCAGATCCTGGAAGAACGCAAATAGCCGGAGATGGAGAACGCCATGGGACGCAGCAGCTGGATCAACGACGACTCGACCCCGGATCTCGACGCGCACGTCGGCCAACTCGAACACTTCGCGACCTCGCTCGCCGACGGCGTCGTCGACTCGCAGGAGCTGTCGACGCAAGAAGCGAACCTCGTCGCCGCGATGAAGGCCGTCGAGGGCTCGCTCTCGGACGACCAGCACGCGAAGGTCACGAAGCTCCTCGCCGAGCTCACGGCCTACAGCGTCATGCGGACGCTGCACGAGATGGCACACGCACGCGTCGCGCAGGCGGTCGGCCAGAAGTCGTAGCCGTGTCGTTGGTCGTCGATCGCGTCGGAGCGGCACGCCTGAAGGAGATCTTCGATCGCGTCGAGCGTCTGATCGAGGAGCGGTGGGAGATCCCGGTGAAGATCAAGGACGTCCCGAGTCCGTTCACCGGCGATCTCGACGGCGAGCAGATCCACATCGACTACGACATCGAGATCGAGGACGCGTTGTTCGTCCTCGTTCACCTGTTCGGCCACACCGTGCAGTGGAACCGGTCCGAGGAGCTGCGCGAGATCGCGTTCCTGAGGCCCGACAAGTGGACCGACGAGCTACTCGCACGGCTCTCGGCATACGAGTCGGAGGCGTGCCAGTACAGCCTCCAGCTCCTGCACGACGCCGGTGTCCACGACCTCGACCAGTGGGTCGCCGACTTCGCCGCATGTGACTCCGCGTACCTCCTGCACTTCTATAAGACAGGCGAGAAACGGGCGTTTCGTTCGTTCTGGAGCGACGGAAACCCGGTGCTTACCCCAAAGCCCATCCCCGAGTTCAAGCCGACTGCATGGCTCGCTCGCAACGATGGCGTGGTGATCTAGACGTTGCTTTCTCGGGGGAACCCGGGGGTGTCCCCCCGGGTGTATGCTGATACCGGGTGCTCGCGCGACGGATCATTGTCGTGGCCCCGGACAAAGCGTTCGGGAAACAACTCGCGGTCGCCCTCAAGGCCGCGGGCGGAACGGTCGACGCGCACACGAGCCTCGACAGTCTCGGTAATCAGCTCCAGGCCGCGCTGATCGTCGTTCACCTCGAAGGCGAGATCGCGGGCATCGGCCCCGACTTGCTCCAGCGTCTGATCGGCGACACGCGCATGATCGCGATCCTGCCGCGCTCGAACCTCGCGGCGGTCGTGGACATCATGCAGGCGTCCGATCGCGTCGCCGGCATGCTCGTCGCGGAGGACTTCGACTCGCCGCAGCTGTCGGCGATGGCGACACGCGTGCTGTCGGGCGACATCTTCGGCGTCGACAAGGCGATCCTGTGGGGCACGCAGATCCACAGCTGCCTCGTCGGTGACTATCAGGAGAAGTCGCTGTGCATCTCGCAGGTCAGCGAGTTCGCGGAGCTGATGGGCGTGCGGCGCAAGTACCGCGAGTCGATCGAGCAGTGCATCGACGAGATGCTGATGAACGCGCTGTACGACGCGCCGGTCGACGACCAGGGCAAGCAGATCTTCAGCGAGATTCCGACGAAGACGCGCATCTCGCTGCGCGTGGAGCAGAAGGTCGTCGTCCAGTACGCGTGTGACGGGAAGCAGTTCGTCGTCGCCGTGCGCGATGCGTTCGGAACGCTCGAGCGTTCGACGGTGCTGCGCTATCTGCACAAGTGCCTACACAGCGAGCAGCAGATCGATCGCAAGGCCGGTGGCGCGGGGCTCGGCTTGTACTTGATGACGAACGCGTCGTCGACGGTCTACTTCAACGTACTACCCGGCGTCGCGACCGAAGCGGTGTGCTGCTTCGATCTCGAGCAGCCGAAAATGCAGCTCGAGGCGTTCGGATTCTTCCACGAGAAAATCGACGCTGCGGGCCGCCTCGCGACCGGGCCGTCGCGCCGCCTCCCCATGGGCCACCCCGTCGAGCGACGTACAGCACGACCTCAAGCGCCGCAGCAGTCTCGCGCGATCGTGTTCGTGTTGATCGCGGCGATCGTCGCGACGCTCGGGCTCGTCGCGGTGGCCGCGTGGCCTCGTCTCTTCGGTATGCAGAAGACCGCCGTGACGATCAAGACGGTGCCGAAGGGCGCGCTGGTCGAGGTCGAAGGAAAGAACGCGGGGACGGCCACCGACGGCACACTCGTCGTGCGCGAGCTGGAGGTCGGCCGCGCGTATCCGATCGTCGCGCGCCTCGACGGCTACGAGCCGAAGCAAGCGGTCGTACAGCCGCGCTCCGGCACTAATGAGGTCACACTCGAGCTGCATGCCCTCGCGCCGACGGTGCGCATCGACACGCTGCCGCCCGGCGCGACCGTCGAGCTCGACGGCAAGCCTGCCGGCACGACCCCGCTGGTGCTGACCACCGCACAGGCAGGCGCCACGATCACCCTGACGTTCAAGAAGAACGGCTACGAGCTTGCGAGCGCCGAGCTCGAGGTTCCGGGTCCCGGCAAGGAGACGCGCCTGATCCAGCCGCTCTCCGTGAGCGATGAGCTCGCCCGCATCACGCTGACGTCGGAGCCACCGGGCGCGCAGGTCGTGCAGAACGGTCAGGTGCTCGCGGGTGTCACCACGCCGGCCGAGGTGCTCGTCGAGGCCGGGAAGGTCGTGCGCTTCACGCTGACGATGCCGGACAAGGTGCCCGCGCTGATCGATCCGTTCACGCCGGGCCGCGGCGCGTCGGGGCTCGTGCGCAACGCCAAGCTCGTCGATGGACGGACGCTGAACGTGTCGTCGAACCTCGGCGCTACGGTGAACATCGTCGGCGCGCCGCATTGCCAGAAGCTCGAGGCCCCCGCGACGTGCATCGTCGCGCCGGGTGCATACACGATCGAGATCGCCGCCACGGTGGAGCGCGCCGCGGGCGGAAAGGCCACGCGCAAGATCAAGGTGCGCGAGAAGGGGACAGGTCCGATCGAAGAGAAGATCGACTTCGGCTACGTCGAGGCGGGGCAACACAAGCTGCTCGACCTCGGTGGACAGAAGGTTCGTCGCGCCGCGTTCGAAGTGGGTCCTCGCAAGGTGACGGTTGTCGGCACGCCCGGCCACGACGAACCGCCCCACCCTGCGAGCGTCGTGGTGAAGGCGGGCGCGACGGTGATCGCGAATTGACGCCACGAAGTGGTGACCGGACGTGAAGCGGACGGGCTCGCCCGAAGGGCGAGGCGTCGACAACGTCGGGGTTGAACGACCCCACGTCACTGGCGAGAGACCTTCGACCGAGCCGGCCGACGGAGGGTGGCTCCTTCCACCGACACCCTCTCCCGCCGTCGCGGAGCGCCTGCAGCACCTCGCGCTCGCGCGCCTCGAGATCTTCTTGCCGATCGTCATCGCGGGCCTTGTCATCGCGCTCGTGATCAGCGAGCCGAGCGGCGTGCCGGTCACGTGGCCCGCGATCGCGACCAACGCGGTCGCGATCATTGCCGGCGGCGTGCTCTTCCGCGCGCTGCGGAGGAAGAAGATCACGCCGGGCCAGGCACACGCCGTGGGCGCGCTCGTGTGGCTCCTGCCGCCGATCAACACGCTGACCTCGCTGTTCATGACGGACGCCCATACGCTGACCTTGGTACTGATGATCGAGCTCGCGGGAGTCCCGATCCTGATCGACACGCGGTGGGCGCTCGCCTCGAGCATTCCCGTCATACTCACGTCCCTTCCGCTGATGTTGCGCGCGCAAACGAGCGGCGTGTTCATGACCGCGCTCGTCGGCGTGTGGGTCGTCGGCGTGCTGATGCAGCTCGTGTTGCGCCGCGCGACCATCCGCGGCGAGACCCACCGCGTCCATCTGATGTCGGCGCTCGAGACGCTCGAGGTCGAGCTCGCCGAGCGCAAGCGCGCCGAGGCCGATCGCGAGCAACTGCGGGATCAGTTCGTGCACGCGCAACGAATGGAAGCGGTCGGCACCCTGTCGGCCGGCCTCGCCCACGACATGAACAACATCCTCGGCGGTATCCTCGCGTTCGCGCAGATCCTTCGCGCCGAAGCCAAGGACCCGCAGGTCCAGCAGGACCTCGATCGCATCAAACAGGAGGCCGAGCGCGGCGCAGCGCTCACGCGCGGTCTCCTCGCATTCTCGCGGCGCGGCGCGTACCGGCGACGCCCGCTTCCCCTCGCGAGCGTGCTCGACGACATGACGCCGCTCTTGAAGACGCTCGGTAAGGGCATCACGATCGAACGCGTCGACGGGCCGATGGCGATCGTCGATGGGGATCCGGCGCAGCTCGGTCAGGTGCTGTTCAACCTGTGCCGCAACGCCGCGGACGCGATGGGCGGCGACGGTACGATCGTGATCAAGACTGCGATCGTCGAGCGCTCCGCCGTCACGCACGCGAAGCTATCCGTGACCGACACGGGCTCCGGCATGGACGAGGCGACGACGAAGCGCATGTTCGAGCCGTTCTTCACGACCAAGCCGATCGGCAAAGGCACCGGCCTCGGCCTCGCGATGGTCTATGGCGCGATCGAGGCACACGGTGGTGCGATCGAGGTCCGCTCGGCCCCTGGCGAAGGCACGACGGTGCACGTCTTCCTGCCGACGACCGAGGAGCTCCCGCAACTCGCACACCGCGCGGCCGGTCAGCCGAGCGTGCGGCGCGGTCACGTGCTGATCGTCGATGACGATCCCACGATGCGCGAGGCGGTGTCGCGTATCACCGAGGGCATCGGCCTGACGCCGCTCGTCGCCGCCAACGGCAAGGAGGCGCTCGCGCTGTGGGAAGAGCAGCGCGGGACGATCACACTCGTGCTGCTCGACATGGTGATGCCGGAGATGGATGGCGCCGTCACGTTTCGCGCGCTGCGCGAGCGCTCGAACGTACCGGTGCTCCTGATGTCCGGCTACACCGACCACACGGCGGCGCAACAGCTACTCGACGAAGGCGCGGAAGGCTTCCTGGAGAAGCCGTACACGGCGGAGCAGCTCGGCGCGGAGATCGATCGCATCCTCGGCCGCCGCAGCGCCGACACCCTCGGTGCGTGAGAGCTACGAGCCTTCGTCCTGCTTCTGGATCGCCGAGCTCGCGCTGCTGGTGAAGAACTGCGCGTTCGTTCCGCTATCGTTGTCGCCGTTGCACGTCGCGACGATGTAGAACCACGCGCCCGCGGGGGAGGTGAACGAGAACCCGAGCGGATCGTCGGTGCCCACGCCGACACCCGCGACCATCTCGTAGCTGCACGCGATCTTCTCCTGCGGCAGGCGCACGCGCAGACCATCCCACGCGGTGGACAGACACCCGGACGCGTCCTGGCCACGCGTCGCCGGCGCGCTCGGACACGCAGCGGCCGCGACGTAGCGTCCGTTCTCGAGCTTGTATTGATCCTGGCGGATGGCGAGCTCGCCGAACATCGCGTTGACCTCGGACGAAGCCTTCGCCTTGCGCGTCTCGCTCGTGAACTTCGGTACGACGATGGCGGCGAGTATGCCGATGACCGCAACGGTGATCACCATCTCGATCAACGTGAAGCCACGCCCACGGCGTCGACTTCGGCGGATCCGGGTGCCATGCTCGAACAGCCATGCGAACCCGCGCGCTCCTGATCGCCGCCTTGGTCGCCGCGTGTGGTTCGAAGGAATCGTCGTCATCGTCGTCTCCTAGTGGTTCGGCCGTCCCCGAACCTGATCGAGGCGGCTCGGCGGTGATACGCACATTTCCGCAGCCGGAGATCGAGCTCCCCGCGCAGCGCTCGTTCAAACTTCTCCAGGCGGGCAAGGACGCCGCGCCACTGCGCTACGTCCTCGCCGACCGCACCGCGTCGTATGCGGCCATCACGCGGTTGTCGTCGCGCCGTCTCGCCGGAGCCCAGGCGAGCCCGTACGCGTCGCTGCCACCGATGACCACGACGCTGGCGATCACGACGTCCGGCAAGGCAACGCTCGTCGCACGGCCGGTCGTCGCCGAGGTCGAGACTCCGACGCCCGAGTCCACGCAGTACCTCGCGGGATGGAACGCGATCGCCGACCGGCGTGTTACGATCGCGCTCGACGATCGCGGACAACTCGGCACACTCGGCTTCGTCGACGATCCGACCGGCGCCAAGATCCGCGAGCTCGACGACCTGACGCAACGCCTGCTCGCCATCGCCGTGCCGCTGCCGGCCGAGCCCGTCGGCGTGGGTGGTTCGTGGCGCGTCACCACGGTGCTGCGCCAGAGGCCGGCCATCGTGAAGCAGACCGCGACGTACACGCTCGTCGAGCGCGGTGATCGCAGCTGGAAGATCGACGTCGAGATCCAGCGTGTCGGCGAGCCACAGACGGTGATCGACGCGTCGGTTCCTGCGGGCACCGCGATCGAGCTCGTCGCGCTCGTACGCAAGTTGCGGGGGACGCTGGTCGTCGATCCGGCCGCGCCGCTCGGCACCGGCGAGCTCGCCGTCGATTCGTCGCTGCACCTGCGTATTCGCGATCCGAAACTCGGCGAACGCGAGGAGATCCTCGAGGACACCGGCACGATCACGCTGAGCGTACGCTGAGATCATTCCCATCCGGTACGCACGAACGTGGCCGTACCGAGGGGAAGCACCGAGAGTCGCGCGCGGCGGTCCTTCTCCAAACCCTGCTCCGCCGACAGGAACAGCGTGACGCTGTTCGACGAGCCGCTCGGGTCGAAGTTGACGGCGAACGCCGACCAGTCGCTCGACAGCGTACCCGCAAGCGTCGTGTAGTCTCCCACCGCTGGCGCGTAGCCCTCGATGGTGATCCCCTTCGGGACGCTGTAGGTCGCGAGCGTGTGCCACGTCGGCGCCGGGTCCTCGGCGAGGACCTGCACGAAGAACGTCAGCCTCGGCGTCGCGGTCGCGACGAGACGCGCACGTCGCTTGTTACCTTCGCTCACGACCACGTCGGCGCGGACAACGCCGTGGCGTACGGCGGTGCGGCTGCCGGACTGGACGAGGTTACCGATCTTCGTCGCTACATCGGCCGGGCGCTCGTTCGAGCGGAGCGTCGCCGTGGCGAGCGTGGTCAACACAGCGACGATGGCGACGACCACCATCATCTCGACGAGCGTGAAGCCGCGGCGCGGCGATCGCTTCTTCATCGGCCTACTCCCATGTTGCGAAGGTCCACCTGGAACGTGACGAAGCGGTAGATCCGCTGTCCGTCGAACATCGGATCCGTCGCGCTGGGCAGCGCGAACGACGCGCGATCTCCCAGCGTGTTGTGGGTCGGATTGTCCGGATCCGTGAGCTCCGGCGACAGGGCGGTCGAGATGCCCTCTACCTTGCCCGTGCGCGTGACAACGCTCAGCGACATGACGAGCGGCGCGACGAACGCGCCCGCGACGGGGATCGATGCGGTCATGGTGTCCTGCGCGTCGCTGGACATCCAGTCGCGATCACCGTCGGCGTCCGGGTCGTCCGTGTCGGAACCATTGGCGTCGAAGAAATACGTCGCGGCCTGGAGGTCCACGATCCCGAACGCCTGATCCGTGAACACCGGCGTCCCGAGGCCACCGGTCGCGTCGAGCTGGAGCGGAGCGAGCGCCGCGCGCGACGTGTCGATCCGCCAGTGGTGCGCGACGAAGCGATACATCATCGTCTGGCCGCCGATCGGGGTCTCGCAGTGCTCGTTCGTCGCGTTTCCCCAATCACCGCTCGTTTCGAACGTGATCTCGTCTCCGGAGATCGTGCCGATGCGGAGCACGCACGCCGCGAACTTCGCGATGTTCGCCTCGTCGGACGAGATCGGGTTCGGCATCGTCACCGTGTCAGGGGTGGAGAGGACGACGAGATCGCCGGCGACAAACGCATCGACATCGTCGACGGTCAAGGTCGTCGCCGAGGGGAGCGGTGTACCGAGAACGAGCGCCTGCACCGACGAGTCCGCATAGAAGAACGCCACCTCGTCCGGGCCGGCCATGCGGTTGACGACGCGGACCGGCGAGTGGCGGTTCACGCCGAGGTCGGACGAGATCGTGAAGCCCTGCGAGACCATGTGCCCGGCGTGGTGAGCGTCGTATTCGATCGCCGTGCGCGCGGCGGACAACGTCTGCTGGAGGCCGACCACGGTCTGCTGCTCGCGGAACGCGAACGACATGCGCGCGAACACCGACATGATCAACAGCACGAGCAACGAGCTGATGAGCAGGCCGACCATGAGCTCGACGAGCGTGAACCCGCGACGGTTGCGGCGGTGCTTCACATGGCCTCCGTCGACGCACGCAACAGCTCGATCGGGAGCGAGCGCGACTCTCCGGTCGCGTCGTCGGTCCACCGGGTCTCGACCCGGATCCGCCACAGCGTGCCGGACATCGCGTCGACATCGACGTCGACGGTATAGGTCATGCCATTGCGCCCGATCACCGACGTGAACGCCGTGCGCGAGAACGGTGGCGCGGACGACGGGCTTCCCGTGATCGCGGTCGCGAGCTCGAGCGTGCGCGTCGCGCGGAGCTGTTCCATCACACCCGCACCGACCACCGACGCCTCGAGCGACTGCGTCGCGGACGCCGAACCGGCGGACAGCGACTTGTGAAGTGCGAGCGCACCCGTGAGGCCGATGACCGTGATCATCAGCGTCACGAGGAGCTCGATCATCGTGAAGCCGCCACGTCCTCGCGACGTTTGTCGGGCCTGCCTCACAGGACGACCCGCCAGCCGAGGAGGGTGAACGGCATGTTCATGTACGCTGTCTCGGACGCTGCGCCCATGCCGTGAAGCGATCCCGACGAGGAATCGCCGCCTGCACCAGTCGCACGGGGCTCGCCGATCCGCTTGATCTCGCCGGACACCGTCGCGAAGTAAAGCGCGCCTGCATCGCCATACAGTGGGCCGGCGACCGCGTGGATCGCGGAGCCGCCGATCTGGCTCACGTCGTACTGCTGACCGAACGGCGAGTTCAGCGTGTATCCCTGGATGCTGCTCGATCCGAAGTCGCAGCTGCCACCACCGATGACGGGATCGACGCTGCGCTGGACGATGACCGTCTCGGGCGTGACGACGACACCGCCGTAGAACTTCTCGCAGCGGCCGCTCGCGCACGCCCCCGTCAGCTTGCTCCGAATCGCGCCGTTCTTCGCGTACACGGCGTAGAACTCGTTGACCAGTGACGGGCTCTGCGACTCGAGCCCACCGGTGCCGAAGAACAGCACCATGTCGGTCGTCGAGTCGGAGCGGGCGCCGACGACACCGACGATGGGACGCGCGCCACCCGTGCCGAGTGCACCGGTCGTCGTCTCGGTGCTGAACAGCGCCGTGCGCTCCTTGCCGTTGAGGTCCGGCAGCGCGATCGGACCGAAGCCTGGATTCCCCATGAAGCCGCCACCGAGGTTCTGCCCCGGGCGGATCTTGTAGACGTAGCCGCACGCATCCGCGAACACTGCGCGGTCGGCGTATCCGTCGAGGATCGGCGCGTCGGGCTCGTACATGTCCTCGTCGTCGGTCTCGAAGATCGTGATGTCGCTCGTGAGCGCGCACACTGTCTCGTACTGCCAGAGCAGCGCGCCGGTCTCGAGGTTGTAGCCGGCGACGATCTTGCCCTTCGAGGCATCGGACGCGAGGAGTCCGGTGCCGGCCACGAGCACGTACGTTTCGACCCCACCGATCTGCGTGCGCGCGACGCCCGGCTTGGTCGTGCCGAGGCCCGCGGTCGCGCCGCCGGGCTGCTGCGACCACAGCGGGAGCGGTCCCTTGCCGCTGACGCTGTATGTCGACGGATCGATCGTCTCGGTGATGTCGAGGACGGAGATCGCCGACGAGCCTTCGCCGCCGGGAATGATCGCTACGGTCGCGACGTCGCCGTTCGCCTTACGCATGTCGAGGACGCCCGGCGATCCGTCGGCGTACGACGTGATCGTGAGGCTTCCCGACGTCTGTGTCGCCGTGTAGTCGCTCTTCATGTTGGCGGCGACATACGGCGGAACGAACGCCCATGCCTCGGTGCCGTTTCGCGCATCGCTCAGCATCTCCGTGGCCTTCGAGATGATCGCGTGGATCATGCCGTCCATCGACGCGAACAGGACGAGCGGAATGCGGGTCGCCTTTTGCTGCGAGAACTGGTCGTAGAGGCTCTTTTCCTGCGCCGTCAGGTACGCGTACCAGTTGGGTCGGAACGGTGCCCCGACGACGGCCGGCGTCGAGTTCTGCACTGCGCCGAGGCGCGTCGGTGCGAAGCCCGAGTTGTTCACACCAAAGCGCGCGCCGAGCACCCAGTTGATGACGGCCGTGGCTTCAGCCGCCGAGGTCGCTCCGACGCGCGCCTGCAGCGCCGTGCTCGGATTCGTCGGCGAGAAGTCAATGCGGTCGATACCGGTACCGGTCAGGTCGGTCGTGTAGACATTGCGGGTCGTCTGCGCGTCGAGCTTGTCGGCGACGTCGAAGTACTTCGTGCCGTCGCTCGCCGCGAGCCCGTAGAAGTGACCGCGGTTGCCGGGCTGCGTGAACGAACCGACGTAGCTCACGCCGTCGCTGATGACAACGCCTGCGCGGTAGTGCTGGTTCGCCTTCGTGTACGTGTAGTTCGCTGCGACGCTGTGGAGCCTCGGCGACGCCGTGCCCGTCGAGGTGCAGACGTCGATGCCGTCGCTCGTGTTCGCATCGAGCTCGGCCTTCCACGTGATGCTACGCCCCGTGATGTTGGGGAACGTCACGCAGCACTGTCCATTCACGAGCGCCGGTGAAAACGTCGACGTACCCGTCTGGCGACACGCGAGCTGGTAGTTCGCCGGGCTCTCGTTGTTCAAGTAGTACGTGATGGACGTACCCGACGGAACGGTCGCGTTCGGCGTGATGCACGAGCCGCTGACGGTAAGCTCGCTCGCGGGCGTCGGCAGCGTCCCGGACGCGACAGTTCCGCACGGGGCGACGATCGTCGGCGTCACGCGGTTCGGGAAGATGTAGAACTCGGCCGCGTTGTTGCCGTTCGTGAGCACCATGTCCTTGGTGCCGTGCGGGTCCTTGTCGTAGTTGATGAAGAAGCCGGTGTCGAAGTCGCCGAACTGCGGCGGCGAGACGGAGAGGTTGCTGCAGCCGTTGCTGCCGCACGTCTCCGACAGCTTCGACGTCGGGTCCGGCTTGCACGAAGACGAGCAGTTGGTGCACGTCGCCGCGGCGCCGCTGCACGAAGGCCACGCCGTACCGAACGGTGTTGATGTGTCGCCTGTGTGCTTCCAGTAGCGCGTGCGACCACCGCGGCCACCACCGATCGCAACGCCGTCGCTCGCCGTGATGATGTCCGGCCAACCGTCGTCGGAGAAGTCGGTGACGAACACGCCCGTGAGGCTGCCTTCGAAGCCGGGGTAGGTTCCGTTCGACGTGCTCAGGATGATCGGGTTCGCGGTGTCGAGCATGTGGACCGTCTTGCTGTTCGACGTGCCACGGTAGATGCGGAGTTGGTGATGCGCGTTGGCGGTCGCCGAGCAGCAACCCGGCGACCCGATCACGAGGTCGTAGTCGAGATCCTGGTCGATGTCGACGTACGCAAAGGCGGTGTTCTCGCGCCCCGCAACGTCCCAGTTCAGCTGCGCCGACGGCGCGATCGTGGTGGTGTTGTGTGCGGTGCTCGGGATCAGCGTGTGCGGGTTGTTCGAGCTCGCGTTGCACGTCGTTCCGGTGCAGGTCGACATCGTGCGCGAGAACTTGGGGATGTGGTTGGGGCACGAGCCCGTCGCCGCGACGTAGCCGACAGCGGTGCTGCAGTCGTTCAGCCAGACGTCGATTCCGGCGTAGAACACCTGGTTCGCCGTCGTGCACAGCGTGCCGGCGCACGTACCGCCGCTGTGACCGTAGAGGATGTCGAGGTCCCCGTCGTCGTCCCAGTCGACCACCGCCATGTTCTGCGCGGCGTGACCGATGGGACCGAAGTCGCCGGGTGCATGCGTCGTCGGCAAGGTATTGTTGGCGTGGCCGACCGCGCTGACCGGGTTGCCGGTACGGAGGTCGTAGGTCGCGAACGTCGGGAAGTACGTCGTACACGTGTTCGTGTTCGTGCAGGACAGCTGGGTCTCGAGCCACGCCGTGCCCGAGGCCGCCACAGTTCCTCCACTACACTCGCCGTGGGCCGGCTGTGCACCGCACAGCGAGCCGATGCCGCACGGCTGGTACGACGCGTTCCGGCAGTTCTTCGTGTTGAGGAACAGGCGTGCGGCGGTGCCCCAGCGACGGTTCGAGCCGGCATTGTGCGCGGCGCTGACCGCCGCGACGTCGGGCCACCCGTCGCCGTTGAAGTCCGCCGCGACCATCGGAGTCTCGCGGCCGGACCCGCCGACCGTCACCTTCAGCGACGGGTTCGTGCTGTTCTGGCGGAACGCCGCGGAGCGCACGTTCGTCAGCGTGTTCCACCACGTGTCGGCGATCGTCTGCGCGGTCGGCGCCGTCGTGGCGTCGCCGGTGCAGCCCGCGGTGCCGCACGTGATCGTCTGGTTGCGCATCACGAAGATGCGGTCGGTGTTGTCAGCGGCGACGAAGTCATCCCAGCCGTCGCGATCGAAGTCGGCCGACGTCCCGTAGAACACGTTCTGCGAGACGGCGGCGCCCGGCGGTGATTGAAAATTGCCCGCGGCGCCCGGCAGTCGCAGCAGCTGCGCCGCGGTGTCGAACGTGACGCCCGCCTTCGTCGTGCAGCCCTGCGTGATCGTCGAGGTGCACTCCGTCGACGCCGTGCTGCCTGCGAAGCTGGTGTCGCTGGAGACCTTCGGACAGGTCAGCGACTGCGCGGCCGCGGGCTCTGCGGCGAACACGAACGCGAGCGAGACCGATGCGACGTACTTCATGGCGTGAACGTTCCCGTCTCCGAGGTATCGATGGTGCCGAGGCAGTCATTGCGACCGGAGTTGTCCTCGGCCTGCCCTTTCTGCGCGTAAACGGGGCACGGGCGCCGGATCTGTCCGCCCCCGCCCTGCACGTCCCACTCGATGATGGCGGTCGCTCCATCGGGGCCAAAGCCTGTCGCGCGGATGAGGACGCGGCGATCCGCGTCGGTGCCGGTCGCGAAGCCCGTATCCGAGCGGTTGTTCAAGATCTCGACGCGGTAGGAGGCCATCATGTCGTCCGAAAACGGGTTGTCGGGATCGTCGGGGGACTTGCCGTTTCCGACGATCGCCTCCGGCACGGCGGGGTCCGCATTGCTCGGCGACATGAGGGCACCCCAACCCTGCTGCGGGTCGATCGACCCGCGCAGATAGTCCAACGCGGCCGCGCCACCGCTCTCGGCGGCGTACACCGCGATCGTGTGGAAGCGATCGCTCGCGACGGTCTGGATGCCGCCGCGGACGCTCGACAGGCTGAGCCCGGCGAGGAGGCCGAGTGCGACGAGCAGCACCAGCGCGAGGATCATCGCGCTACCTCGCTGCCTGCGCCGCCGCCTGACGTGGGGTTCTCTCTGCACCAAGGTGGATTCGGCAGTCTCGGCCACACGTTAAGGTGCGCACGTGTGCGTACCGGGTCGGTCCCGGCGTTTCGCCGGTAGCGACTCGGGTAATCGGCGGCGAAATCGAGCTACATCGTTCGACTTGGGGCTTCGTTCAGAGAGAGCGAAGCGGAACCGAGAAGTTGAACGTCAGGATCCACTCTTGCTGCGAGCTTCGGTCGGGGTCTTGCCGGTCCAGCGCTTGAAGGCACGCGAGAACGCGGATGCGTCCGCGAAGCCCACCGCGAGGGCGATCTCTCGGATCGCGTAGGGTCCCGCCAGAAGCGCCTCGGCGCGCTCGCGCTGGAGGTTCGCGAGGATCTCGTCGAACGAGGTCTTCTCGTCGGCGAGGCGGCGGCGCAACGTGCGCTCCGACGTGTCGAGTCGCGTAGCGATGTCGACGATCGTCGGCACGCCATCGGGCAACGCCTCGACGATCATCCGACCGACCTGCGAAGCGAACGACTCCTTGTCGGTGCTGCCGACCGCTTTCTCGAGCTGCTCGATGATGAAGCGCTCGACGAACGGATCGGCGGCGTCGGGCTTCTGCGCTAGATACGACACCGGGAGCACCACAGCATCTTCGGCGGCGTTGTCGCGGATGGGTGCACCGAAGTGCGCGTGATGCTCGGCCAGCTCCGCAGGCGCGATGTTCGCGAGCGAGTGACGAAGGCGCACCTCGCGGATCGTGGTCGGCGTCGAGATCTGGCGCGCGACGGTGACGAACGCTGCGAGCACCTGCTCGATCGACATGCGCATGCCAACCGTGCGCTCGCCGTCGCGCGTCCACGTCATGATCAGGTCGTCACCGTCGGTGCGCATCGACCACACGCCGGAGTCGGTGAGCAGATCGTGGTAGCGACACATGCGGCGGAGCGCGATCTCGTTCGTGCGCGACACGTAGCCCGCGATGCCAAACGCACCGTACTTGTCGAAGCGGGCCGCGGCGCCGACCTTGATCGGCAACGCGGTCGCCTTGCCCGTGCGCGCCGCGACCTCCCAGATCTTGTACAGGCTCTCGATCGGGATGCGTTCATCGTCCGGATCGCCGAGGAGCGCGAGCAGCGACTCGCGATCGGCGCCGAGCGCGACAGCGGCCTCCGCGATGCCGACGGGAATGCTGCGAACGATCGTCCGTGTGCCAGGTCCGGACGTTGTCACTTACCTGCGCGCTCCCGTCGCGATCGCTACGCGCCCGATGTTCATCGGTCTTGTCATTTACCTCCGCACTCCCTTCGGGAGCGCTACGCGCCCGATGTTCATCGGTCTTGTCATTCGAGCTTGAATCCTCCGTCGACGTTCCACACCTGGCCGGTCACGTAGCTCGCATCGTCCGACGCGAGGAACGCGACCACCTTCGCGACCTCGGCAGCAGTGCCGAGCCGCCTCATCAGGATTCGTTTCGCGAGCTCGTCAGGCGCGATTGCCTGGAGCTCCTTGGTCATCGCGGTGTCGATGACGCCGGGCGCGACCGCGTTGACGCGCACGCCGCGCGGCGCGAGCTCCACCGCGAGCGCCTTCGTGAACGCTTCGATCGCGCCCTTACTCGCCGCGTAGTTGCTCTGTCCGCGTCCCGGACGTTGCCCGGCGACGCTCGAGAGATTGACGATCGAACCGGCGCGCCTCGCCATCATGCGCTTCGTCGCCTCGCGACAGCACGCGACCACACCGCCGAGATTCGTCGCCATCACGTCCGTGAAGTCGTCCTGCGTGCTCGCGCCGAGCAGCGTGTCGCGCGTGATGCCGGCGTTGCAGACGAGTACGCCGAGCGGGCCCATCGCGTCGAGCTCCGCGAACATCGCGGTGACCGCCGCCGGATCGGCGACATCGGCTGCGAATGCGCGTGCACCCTGCCCCGCCGCGGCGACCGTCGCTGCCGCGGCCGCTTCGTCGGAGCGATAGTTCACCGCGACGGTGTAGCCGCGCGCGCCGAGCTCGATCGCGATCGCGCGACCGATGCCACGCGAGCCCCCGGTGACGAGTGCCACCGTCACGCGAATGCCTCCCCGCGCCAAGCTTCGCTGCGAGCCTTCGCCTTCACGCGGTTCGCCTTCGCGCGGAACACGGCCGCGCGTGGAGCTTCGCTGCGAGCTCGCGCCTTCACGCGGACACCTCTACGCGAACGGCAGAGGCGAGCTCGGGCGCGGCGGAATGCAATCCAATGGCGACCGGCACGCGCAGCTCGGCGAGCGCGATGGCCTGCACGAGCGCGGTTGCCGCACCGAGCTGACCGAGCGCCTGCGCGATAACGACATATGCGTCGCGATCGCCATCGCCGATCGCGGCGCTGCACCGCGCGAGGGCATCGCGCCCCGCGGCGTCACGCACGGAGACTCGTGGAGGATAGGCGCGAGCGGCGGTATCGGTGCGTCGTTGGTCATCAGCGCGTGTCGCATCGACGCGCATGGCATCGGCGCCTTCGGCATCGACGCGCGTGGCATCGGCGCCGGCGGCATCGACGCGCACGAGCACGAGCGCGGCCGCCGCCTCGCCCGGCACGAGCCCCTGCGCCGGCCAGTTGCGTGCGCCGAGCTCGACGAGCGTCTCGGGCTCGAGGAGCGAGTCGTACGCGACCACCAGCGCGGCATCGATCGCGCCCGCGTTCAATGCGCGCGTCGCGGATGCCATCGCCTGCGCGCCGCCGTTCCCGCCGCCGAACGTCGCACCCTCGCCGCGTAGGTCGAGCTCCGCCGACGCGAGAGCGTGCACGTTGTTCGAGAGGTGACGCAGCATCCAGTAGGGGTGGACACTCGCGAGGCCGCGCTCCCACATCCGCTCTCCGTCCTCGCGCTGATCCGCGAACGCAGCGATCATGTCGTCCCAGTGGGCGCGCAGACCACCGACGCCGCTGAACAGCCCCACACGCGAGCCACCGCGAACACCGCTCGCGGCGAGCGCCTCGCTTGCCGCCTCGAGGCCGAACAGGCCCATGCGCCGCAGGAAGCGGCTGTTGCGCGAGCGCGCGGGCTCGATCGTGATCGGCGCGATGGTCGTACACGCGTAGCCGCGCGCATCCGCAAGCGTCGCGCGGTCGCCCGCACGAATACGCCCGATGACATCGGGGACGTTTGCGCCGAGCGACGTGCGCCACGCGCCCGCGATCATCGCGGCCTTCACGTGAGCCTCCGCTCGCGTAGGTGAATCGATGCCCTCGAGGCCCTCGGCGCCTTCGATGCCCTCGATGCCGTCATGTGGGCCTCCCAAGCACGACGCTCGCGTTCTGTCCGCCAAAGCCGAACGAGCTCGAGAGCAACGCATCGACACGCGCATGGCGCGGGACCTCGCCGATCACGTCGACGTTGCACTCCGGGTCGCGGTCCTGGTGATTCGCGGTGCCCGGCAGCACGTCGCGCTCGAACGCGACCAGGCTCGCCGCGATCTCGATCGCGCCCGAGGCGGCCATGAGGTGCCCGACGGCGCCCTTGATCGAGCTCACCGCGACGCGATTCGCGTGTTCGCCGAGCGCGCCGTGGATCGCTTTGCATTCGGCGGGGTCGTTGAGCGGGGTGCCCGTTCCGTGCGCGTTGATGTAGCCGATCGTCGACGCGGGTACGCCCGCGCGCTCGGCGCGTGCGATCGCTTTCTCCATCGCGCGCTGCGCGGCCGCGCCGTCGGGACGTGGTGCGGTCGCGCGGTAGCCATCTTGCGTGCTGCCCCACCCGACGATGCGCGCGTAGAGCCGCACGCCGCGAGCTCGCGCCCGGTCTTCGTGCTCGACGACAAACATCGCGGCGCCTTCGCCGATGACGAGGCCATCGCGGTTGCGGTCGAACGGCCGGCACGCGTCGAGCTCGTCGCGCGGCGAGGGCGCGCCGAGGCGGCACATGCCACCCAGGCCGAGCGGGTTGACCATCGAGTCGGCAGCACCGCACACGACGACCTCGGCCGCACCGCGCTCGATCAAGCTCGCCGCGTGCGCGACGGCCAGCGCACCCGCGGCACACGCGGACGCATTCACGATCGTCGGGCCGCGCAACCCGAGCAGCTCGTGCACCGCACGTGCGGTGAGGTCGACCGGCGAGCGATAGCGCACGCCACTCTGCGCGCCATGCTCCCAGGCGATGCGACCGTTCGCGTAGACGCCGCCGAAATCGTCGAGCAACGCTTGCTCGAGGCCGAGTGCGAGCACGAGCGACGCGTCGCGCTCGGCCTCGCCGCACGCGGCGTCGCGCCACGCTTCATGCGCGGCGATGAGCCCCCACGCGATCTTGCGGTCCCGAAGCGCGTCGATCTCGGCGAGCCGCGACGCGAGCGCGTTGTTATCGATGGAGTCCCCGAGGAACCGCGCATCGACGCTCGCGACCGGAACTTCGCCCGCGACGTGCGTCGGAAACGTCGACGCGTCGAAGTTGCTGATCCGCCGGATGCCACTCCGGCCGGAAGAGAGTCCGTCGAACAACGCGCGCGCACCATCACCGAACGCACTGACGACACCGACGCCCGTGATGACCGCCGTCACGATGCCCCTCCGCGCCGGGAGAGAACGACGGCACCGGGATCGCCATCGACACCGAGCGTGACCACGAGCGCGATACCCGGGGCGGCACGCAGCGCCTGGACCGCTGCGATCAGCGCGAGTGCCGGGCTCGCGGCGATCGCATCGCCCTGCTCGCACGCATCGATCACACGCGCTGTCGGGAATCGTGCTGCGAAGGATCGCAGAGCGTCGGCCGCCGGCGGTCCCCACGGCGCGAGAACGACGAGGTCCGGGGCGATCGGGCGAGCGGTGTCGGCGGCGCGACAGGCGCGCGACACCGCGTCTTCGATAGCGATGCCGAGCGAACGATCGCGACCACTCGCATGGGCGCAGCCTTCGATGACCACGTCGTCGGGCGACGTCGACGGTGCGAGGGCGAGCAACGCGGCGGCGTCCGCGGGCACCATGCGCGCCGCCAGGCGCCCGTCGCGTGCGAGCTCGGCGAGCGTGACGGCGTGCGTGCCGACGTCGGCGCCTCCGGCGATCGCGAGCGAGCATTCGCCCGACGCGACCGCGTGGCGTGCCTCTTCGATCGCCGCGATCGTGCCCGCGCCGCGCGAGAACAGCGCGCTGTTCGGGCCGCCGAGGTTCTCGAGGATGGCGCCGTGACACATCGTGAAGTTGTTCATCAGCTGGAACGCGAGGAGCGGGTTGCACGCCGCGAGGCCGCGATCGCCGAAGGCGCGCAGCGAAAACGCGTCGTCGACGATCGATGCATCGAGCAGCGCGGTCACGTCGTCCAGCGACCCCGCGGAGCCGCCGACACCGAGGAAGTAGCCGATCTCCGCGCGTGTCTCCGCGGTTACGTCGAGCGAGCGCATCAGGTCGGCCAGCGCGAGCGCCGCAACGTAGGCGGAGCGCGACATCATCTTGCGCGCACGGGGCGACGCCAGCGGCTCGTCGAGCGGCGGAGCGTCCGCGAGGTAGGGGCCGCGCCATGCGACGTGTGTGATCGCGACGAGGCTCACGCGACACCTCGCATGACGAGGCACGAGTTCGCGCCGCCGAATGCAAAGGAGTTCGCGATCGCGGCTTCGACCGGCGTGTTCGTCGCGCGGTTCATCACGTGCGGCACGTTGCACGCGGGATCGGGCGCGACGAGGCCGGCGGTCGGCAGCACCTGCTGCACCATGACCGCGTGATACGCGTACAACGCACCGACGGCGCCCGCTCCTGCGACCCAGTGACCGAGGGCGCCCTTGCTCGACGACACGAACGCGCGATCGGCGGCGTCGCCGAGCACTGAACGGATCGCGGCGACCTCGATACGATCGTTGAGCGGCGTCGACGTGCCGTGCGCCTGTACGTAGCCGATCGCACCCGAGCGCGGATCGATCTCCGCGTCGCGGAGCGCGGCGGACATCGCACGCGCGGCGCCGTCGCCTTCGGGATCGGGGGCGGTCAGGTGATGTGCATCGAGCGAGCGGCCCATGCCCGCGAGCTCCACGAGAGCGTCGCCGCGCTCGGCAGAGAGGACGAGCATCGCGGCGCCTTCGCCGACGATGAAGCCATCGCGGTGCGCGTCGAACGGACACGAGATGCCGCGCGGCGAGAGGATGCCGAGGAGGCCAAACCCCGCGAGCATCAACGGATCGACATCGGCGCCGACGCCACCGCAGATCGCGGCGTCGATCTCGCCGAGGCGAATCGCGCGCGCGGCCTCGACGATCGCCGCGTTGCCGGATGCGCAAGCGAGGGAGACCGTCTCGACCGGACCGTGTGCGCCGAGCTCGTCGGCGAGCGCGACTGCGACGGCGGAGGGCGAAAGCACCGAGGCGTCGATTCGGTTAGCAAAGGGGCGCGCGTCACGCGCGAACTGCGCGTGATCGAATGCGCCCGTCGGTCCGCGGGCAGCGCGGGCGAGACCGAGGACCGTCTGCCAGCGACCGCGACCGGACTCGGCGCCGACGAACACGCCGAGGCGCGCGGGCGCGACATCGAGGCGAGCGTTCGACCACGCTTCGCGCGCAGCAGCACGCGCGTACGGCAAGCGACGATCTTCCTCGGGGAATGCCTCGGTGATCGCGGCGGCGTGGCGCGAGGGGAAGCCCGTCGCGTCGAACGTCGTGATCTCCCGGATCGCGCACGCACCCTCGGCGAGCTGCGCGACGGTGGCGGGCCACGTCGGCGCGAGCGGCGTGAACGCACCGACGCCACGAACGTAGACGCGACGGCGCGCGGTCATGGCTCCTCGGCGGACCCCGTGAGCCAGATGTTCAAGTACTCGCGGCGCTTCGCGAGGACGGCCGGATTCGTGACCTGCGCGAACGCGAACGAGAGCTGCGCTTCCGCGGCGACCTTTCCGTCGCTGCGGGCCCACACCTGCGCCTGGCCGCCGTCCTCGGTAACGCGCTCGACGCGCGCTTCGAGCTCGAGGCGATCGCCGGGGCGCACGACGTGCCGGAACTTCGCGCGGTCGGCCATCGTGAGCAGTGCGTGGAGATCGTGGCGGCCGCGCTGGCGCATGGTCGCCTCGAGGAGCACGCCCGCCAGCTGCGCCATCGACTCGACGATCAGCGCGCCCGGCAGCACCGGGAAGCCCGGGAAGTGATCCGTGAAGATGTCGTCGGACAGCGACACGCACTTGAGGCCGCGCGCCAGTTCCGGCGGCGCGAGTTGCGTGATGCGATCGAGGAGGATGTAGCGCACGAACCGGCGCAGCCTACCAAACGCTCGACGGTGCCAGTCCGGAGTGGGTCGGCAACTGCAGGCACGACGATTCTTCCGCGCCCCTCGATGAACTCGCTCGCGAGTCGTGCGACGAACAGACATGGGCGAGGCGGACGTCACCGACATCTTCCGGAACGGGTTTGCCGAGTTTCGACAATTCGTCAACCCGTTGATCGCGGAGCGCGCACGACTCGCGCGCGAACCGATCGAGTTCACGCGTGTGGCCGGCGGCGTGCTGCACGACGCGAACGGCCGCGCGTACGAGGACCTGCACGGCACGCAGATGCTCGGCCACCGCAACGCGCGCGTGGCCGCGGCGCTGCGTGCGTTCCTCGACGGAGATGCACCGAACTGGTTCCCGTCGCGCGTCAACCCGTGGGCGGGTCGGCTCGCGCGCAGGCTGTGCGAGCGCACCGGCTACTCGAACGCCTTCTTCGGCATGAGCGGTGCCGACGCGGTCGAGGCGTCGCTCAAGCTCGCACGCGCGGCGACGCGCAAGCCGCGTATCGTGGCGCTCGACGGCGGCTATCACGGCTGCACGTACGGCGCGGTGTCGCTGATGCACGACGGCCCGCTTCACGATCCGTTCGCGCCGCACCTGCCCGGCGTGGTCAAGGTCGGCTTCGACGACCCCGACGCGCTCGCACGCGAGCTCGAGGCGGATGACGTGTGCGCCGTCGTCGTCGAGCCTATGCAGGGCGAAGGAGGCGTGCGCGCGATGTCCCAGCGCATGATCGACGCCGCGTGCGAGCTCACCGCGAAACACGGCGCGCTGCTCGTCGCCGACGAGGTGCAGACAGCGCTCGGCCGCAGTGGCCACTTCCTCGCGAGCAGCACGTGGCCGCGCCGCCCCGAAGTCGCGCTGATCGCGAAGACGCTCGGCGGCGGCATGATGCCGATCAGCGCGATGCTGGCCGACCGCGCGATGTTCGAGCGCGCGTACGGACAGAACTTCTTCATCGGCGAATCGCACAACACGACCTTCGGCTACAACGGCCTGTCGTGCGTCGCCGCACTCGCCACGCTCGAGCAGCTCGACGACGAGTTGATCGCGAGCGTCGGCCGGCGCGGCGCGGCGTTCAAGACCGCGCTGCACGAGGCATTGTCCGGCAACCCGCTGTACCGGGAGACGCGTGGCATGGGCTTCATGCTGGGCGTCGAGCTCGTTCACGCGCCGCACCCGTGGCTGTCGTTCGAGCACTTCGGCATGCCCGAGCTGGCGCACATGCCGACCATCGGCCCCCTGCTCTGCTATCGCCTCTACGCGCGCGGCTTCTTCGCGTTCGTGTGCGGGCACGACTGGCGCGTCCTGCGCCTGCAGCCGCGCTTCGACATTCCGGATGCGAAGCTCGGCGAGCTGGCAAAGGCGTGTCGCGAGGAGCTCGACCACCTGGTGCAGCTCTCGTAGTGGTATCAACGCGCGATGGAGTGCACGAGCTGCAACACGACGCCGCCGCGTCCTGACCGACCGCATACGTTCTTCGCGCACGAGCAAGACACGTGTCCGTCATGCGCTACCGCGATCGAAGCGCGCGTCGTGCTGCGCGATGGCAAGGTCGTGCACTTGTTGCGCTGCCTCGCGTGTGGACCGCAGGAGAAGATCGTCTCCGACAACGCCGACGCGTGGGTGCGCTCGTTCCTCGACCGCGGCGTCGTCCCCGACGGGCTCGTCGGCGACCACCTGTTCAAGCACACCACGTCGACCTGCCCCGGCTGCCTCGCACTCGTCACGGCGCAAGTCGTGATCCGCAAGGACCGCGTGTTCTTCCTCAAGGACTGCGAGCGCTGCGGCCCATCGGAGGCGCTCGTCTCCGAGGATGCGAACTACTACGTCAAAGCGTATTCGTTCGCGCGCGCGGGCACACAGCCGCTGATCTTCCGCAACGAGGTCGCGCACGGATGCCCGACGGATTGCGGCACGTGCGACGACCACGAGCAGCACACGTGCTTGCCGATCGTCGAGGTCACCGACCACTGCAACCTCGAGTGTCCGATCTGCATCGTCGACAACAACTACTCGAACCACATGGCGCCGGAGACGTTCGCGAAGATCGTGCAAGGTCTCGTCGAGGCCGAAGGCACCTGCGAGTCACTCGCTCTCTCGGGCGGCGAACCGACGAGCCATCCGCAGATCCTCGAGCTTCTGAAGATCGCGAACCGTCCGGAGATCGGACGCGTCGTGTTGATCACCAACGGTATCCGCCTCGGCAAAGATCGCGAGCTCGCGCGTGCGATCAAAGAGATGGGGGTCTACATCGGCCTCCAGCTCGACGGCTTCACCGCCGAGGTGCACCAGAAGATCCGCGGCAAAGATCTCGTGAAGGAGAAGGACGCGGCGCTCGCGATGCTCGCCGAATTCGACATCCCGACGCAGCTGATCTTCGTCGCCACGCGCGGCGTGAACGATCACCAGATCGGGCAGGTCGTCGAGCTGTTCCTCTCGGGCTCGCACTTCCTGTCGCTCAACTTCCAGCCCGTCGCGTACACCGGCCACGGCGGCGGCGCGTTCGATCACGATCCGAAGGACCGCCTGACCATCCCGGGCGTCATCAAGCGTATCGACGAGCAGACGAACGGCAAGGTGAGGTACCAGGACTTCTTCCCGCTGCCTTGCTCGCACCCGCAATGCGTCTCGCTGACGTACCTGCTTCGCCTCGACGACGGCACGAGCGTCCCGTTCGCGCGCTTCGTCGACTTCGAGAAGCACGCAACCCTGCTGCGCTCGTCCGCGACGCTCCCCGCGACGCCCGAGGTAGAAGACGCGCTCGCCGACGTGATCCACGAGGTGTTCGCACACCAGGACGAGATCGAGCGCGGCCCCGAGATCCTCAAGGCGTTGCGCCGCTCGCTCGACGAGATGTTCCCGCCCGGCGGTCTCGAGGCGCGCGAGACCTTCCGCGTCAGCGAGCGGCAGAGCAAGTCGATCTTCCTGCACCACTACATGGATCGCCACGACTTCGATCTCGAGCGGCTCCGCAAGTGCTGCCATCACTACCCGCAGATCGACGGGCGAATCATGCCCGCTTGCGGGTTCAACATGTTCCATCGCGGCGCCGCGAAGGGCCCGAACACGCCGCGCGCGAAGTTCGGTCGGGCGCCCTTCTCGCTGCCGGTCATCACCTGATGCTCCTCGAAGGTCGCGTCGCGTTTGTCACCGGCGGCTCGCGCGGCCTCGGCCGCGCCATCTGCACGACGCTCGCGCGCGAGGGGGCTATCGTCGCGTTCAACTACGCTAGGTCCGACGAGGATGCCGATGCGACCGTCGCCGCGATCGCCGCCACCGGAGGGCGCGGCTCGGCGCACAAGGTGTCGGTGCTCGATCGCGCTGGCCTCGTCACGCTCGTGAAGTCGCTCGACGCCGCACACGGCAAGATCGACATCCTCGTCAACAACGCGGGGTTCGGGCAGGTCGTGCCGCTCGCGCTG
>JBJXGN010000270.1:0-34563 GCA_046160585.1 Kofleriaceae bacterium | reverse complement strand
CAATGTGGCGAACCAGCGCGAGGCCGATGCCCGAGCCACGGATGGGCTTGAGCCGGATCGCGCGTGCGCGATAGAACCGCTCGAAGATCCGCTCCTGCTCCTCGGGGTCGATGCCCTGCCCCCAGTCGCGCACGGAGAGCACCACGTGATCCTCCTTGTCGTCGCGGTCGCGCGTGAGCGTTACCCTGATCTTCTTGCCATCGGGAGCGTACTTGATCGCGTTGTCGATGAGGTTGAGCACCGCGAGGGTGAACGCGTTGGCGTCGAGCCGCACCTCCGGCAGCTCGGGCGAGATCTCGAGCTCGAGGGCCATGTTCGCGTTGGCGACCCGGCGGTTCGCCAGGTCGGTCGCGCGCTCGACCACCTCGACGATGTCGGTCTCGGCAAACTCGTAGACGTTCTTGCCGCGCTCGATCTTCGCGAAGTCGAGGACGTTGTCGATCAACCGGCCGAGCCGCACGCTCTCGCGCCAGATGATCTCGGCGTATTCATGCGCCTGCTCGGGGCTCTTCGTGCGTCCGAGCGCGAGCATCTCGCCGAACATCGAGATGATCGACAGCGGTGTCTTCAGCTCGTGGCTGACGTTGGAGATGAATTCGGACTTGAGCTCGTTGAGCCGCCGCTCGCGACGAATCGCGAACGCGAGCACGCTCAGTCCGCCGAGGATGATCGTCACGGCGCCGCCGATCAGCACCGAGTTGAGCACGCGCTTGCGGCGCAGCACGCTCGCGTCGGCCACGTCCTTCTGCGCGACGCGCAGCTTCCACCCGACGACGGTCAGCTTGAACTCGCGCTCGACGACGAGCTCCTCGGGTGAGTCGGAGAACGGGGCACCGAACACCGGCGTGCCGTTCTCGTCGACGACCTGGTAGAGGCGCGGGCTGTTCGAGATCGCGAAGAACTGTGGGAACAGCCGACCGACGAGGTGGTTCGGATCGTCCTCGATGACGACGTAGAAGATCTTGTCGCCGATCTGGCGCTTCATGAACGAGAACAGGTACCAGCGCCCCGAGGGTTGCCCCGGGCGACTCGCCTCGCGGAGCAGCTGCCAACCGCGGACGCCGAGCTTCTCCTTGTCGAGATCGAGCTGCCCGAGGATCGTCCGCATGAAGTACTCGGTGAACTCGTTCGCTTCTTTATTGGTGCTTCGATTGCCGACGATGCCGCCGGGGATCAGCTTCTTCTCGGCGTCGAGGACGAACACGCTCGCGGCCGCCACGCCGGTCGAGCGTACGAGCACCTCGAGATCGGACATCGGCTCGATCTGGACCTCGCGCAGGAGCTTCCGGTCGGCCTCGTCGATGAGCGACTCGATGTTGAGGACCTTTTCCTCCGCGAGCTCCCGCATCAGCGCCAGCTCGCGCTCCCTCGAGCTGTCCTCCGTGGTGAAACTCAAGCTGTAATACGCGAGGGCGATCGCCGCGGCCAACACCGCGAAGATCAAGGCATTCAGAAGCAGGACGCGCCGCACGCTCGAAAATCCTGCCATGTCCATAACACTAGTAAGGCCGCTAGGTTGCTAGCTCACAGGTTTACGTGTTAGACGGCAATTGAGAGGTAGGCTCAATCCGGACTAGCCGGATTGCATATCCTTTCAATTAGTTAGATCAGGGAAATCGTCCCCGCGAAGAGGCGCCGATGGATTCGATCTTCGAAGAAGACGCAGATGAGGTGGGTGGAGAGATCGAGGCGTATTGCCCGTCTCCGAGGTGCAAGGCTGACACAACCCACACGATCATCAGCATGTACGAGGACGAAGTCCGTCGCGTGCAGTGTGTCGTCTGTGGCGAGGTTCACGCCTACCGCAAACCCCGTGGTGATGGCACCGAAGGTGATGGCGAAGGCGCGGCCAAGAAGGCCACGGCCAAACGTGCCACCTGGGAGGATGCGATGGCTCGCGCGACCGAGGGTGACCTCGCAAACTGCCGGCCATACTCGATCCGCGATGCCTACGAAGAGGGCGACGTCGTGCACCACCCGGTGTTCGATATCGGCTTCGTCGTCGAGCTGAAGCCCGACAACAAGGTCGAGGTGATCTTCCGCGATGGCGGCTCGCGCATCCTCGTCCACAACCGTGGCGACCTCGCGTCGCGCATGCCGGATATCTCCGAGATTCCGGTGCCGCGCGAGGCGAAGAAGAAGAAGCGCGCGAAGAAGCCGGACCCGTCTCCGACGCCCATTGCCGCGCGTACGAAGCAGGAGGTCGAGGCCGCCATCCAGAAGGCTCGCGCTGCGGCGCAGGCCCGTACGGACGACGCGCAGAACCTCGCCGAGGAGCGCAACAAGAAGCTCAAGGCCGACGCGAAGGCAGCGAAGGGCAAGGGGAAGCCGGCTCCCACGCCCACGCCAGCCAAGGCGACCGCCCCCGCGAAGGGGGCGGCACCTGCGAAGAATGCAGCTCCAACGAAGGGTGCGACTCCGGCGAAGGGCGCTACGAAGGCCGCTCCGGCGGCCGCTCCGGCGACGGCCGCTCCCGCGAAGCCTTCCAAGGCACCCGCGAAGCCGGCCAAGCCCGCGAAGGCAGCGAAGCCTGCCGCGAAGAAGCCGGCGCCCAAAGCGAAGCCCAAGGCGAAGAAGCCGGCTCCGAAGGCCAAACCGGCCAAGAAGCCCGCGAAGCCGGCCAAGAAGAAGAAGTAGCTCGAGCCGTCGCTCGGAAGGGCGCGAGCTGCTGTTGTTCCTCCCGCGATCCTCTCGTCTCGATCTCTGGGCGAGATCATGGTTCGTTTCGGCTTCGCCCGCTCGGTCACCCTCGTCCGCGGTCACTTCTCTCAGAAAACGAGACACGGAGAAGGGGAGTGAGGACGTCGGTGACCTGCATGTGGTCGCCGTCTGGAGCCGACGAATCGACCGAAAATGGTCTCCCGTCGCTTCGCGACGACGATTGGATCGGGTCGCGAATCAGTAGCTCGTGAGCGCGGGCGGCGGGAGGATCAGGGCCGCGGCCTTGTCGCGGATCAGGCGCAGCACGACGTCGTTGATCGTGTCGCCGCGCTCGAGACTGTCGTAGTAGCTCTTCACGAGGTCCGCGTGCTCGAGGAACGCGGGCGTGAACTCCTCGAATGACATCTTCTTGATCAGCTTGCCGCCGAACTTCGCGAATGCGCCGACGGCGACATCGCCGAGCTCCTTCGACATGCGCTCCAGATACTCGTGGTAGCGCGCCGGTAGGTCATCGATCACCTGCCGAGTGTACGGCTACTGGCGTGGCGTCGGCAGCTTGTCGAGATCGATCTGCGAGAGTGCGAGACGAATCAGCTGAGACTTGTTCGCCTTGGTCCACCCGCGACGCTTCAGCTCGGCGACCTTCGCGTCGAGCTCCTCGAGGTCGCGCGTGTACATCGAGATGCAGATGACCTTGTAGTGCGTCGGCCGCTCCTTGGTCGGATCGGCGGTGCCGGCGCGAGCACGCTTGCGCGGCTCGTCGTCGGTGCGCGGGCGACCGTAGTACTCCTTGGACAGGATCGCGTCGGTGTCGCTCAGAGGATCGTGGCCCATAAGTTTCTCTTCCTTCATTGGATGGCTCCCCTTCTCGCTCAGGCTGCCGGCGACGGCGCGGGCGCGACGGCGGTGGACGAAATGGTCGCTTCGGTGTGCGCCGTCGTGGCAAGCACCCAGTCGACGATGCGGTTGTAGTCGGCCGCGCCGTGCGAGACGGGCGCGTACTCGAAGATGGTCTTCTTGTGGCTCGGCGCCTCCGCGAGGCGCGTGTTGTGGCGGATCGGCTCCAAGCACTTGTGCTTGAAGTGGCCCTGCAGCGTTTCGAGCACCTCGCGCGCGAGGCGCGTGCGACCGTCGTAGAACGTCGGTAGCACGGCGCTGATACGAACCGCGTGGCCGAGGTGGCGCTCGACGTCTTTGATCGTGCGCAGCACCTGCTTCACACCGACGAGCGCGAGGTAGTCGCACGTGACCGGAATGATGACCTCGTCGACGTACGAGAGCGCGTTCTGGTTGAGAAGGTTCAGCGACGGACCGCAGTCGATCAGCACGAAGTCGTATCGCCGCGAGATCGACATGAGGTTCAAGCGCTTCGTCAGCATCTTGCTGCGCGCCTCCACCGTCTGGCGCGCGAGCCAGATCTCGGCGGCCGCGAGCGTGGAGTCGGAGGTGATCACGTCGAGGTGCTGCCGCACCGGCACACACGCATCGGTGGGATCCGCACCCTCGACCAGTACGTGGTACAGCGACTTCTCGCCGTTGACGCCGAGCGACACCCCGACGTTACCCTGCGCGTCGGTGTCGATGAGCAGCACGTCTTGCTCGCGTTCTGCCAGCCCTGCCGCGAGGTTCACAGCCGTCGTGGTCTTTCCGGTCCCGCCCTTCTGGTTCAGGATCGCGATGCGGCGCGCCCGCTTCTGGCGGAACGACTCGGCTCCCAGGGACTCCTTCCGACACTCGAGCGAACAGAAGTGCCTTCGCTCCCCACTCGGCGCCACTGCGATCTGGAACACGAAGGCGGGCCGGAACATCTGCCCGCACGCGCTGCACGTCTTCTCCATGGGGTTATGGAAGCGGCATCGTCGGCAACCGGGCAAGTTTTCGGCGCTATAGTGAGCGTCGTATGACGACGATCGCGCGGCAGGCGGTTGCGACCGGGATGGATGCGGCGTGGGTGGCGCGCCGGCTTGTCGAGCAGCTCGCCGCACCCGATCTGAAGCTCGCGCTCGTGTTCAGTGACTGGCGACTCGATCCGCGCGCGCTCGCGGCCACGTACCGCGGACTGCGCGTGCCGGTGATCGGCGGCACCACCGTGGGCGTCGTCGGCGCCAAGGTGCCACTCGGCCAAGACGGGATCACGTCCATCGCGAACGCGGTCGGCATCGGCTTCTATGGCGACTGGCTGCGCGTTGGTGTCGGTGTCGCGCCCGAGCTGTCGAAGTCCGCGCTGACCCGCAGCCGCGACGCCGTCAATCGCGCGGCACAGGCGCTGGGCACCACCGCGAACGCGCTCGATCCCGCGAAGCACATCGCGCTCACGGTCCTCGACGGAACGTGCGGTCACGAGGAAGCGTTCTGCATCGGCTCCGCGGCCGCCGCTCCGCAGATCCGCTTCGTGGGCGGCTGCACGTGGACAGTGGGCCCCTCGCGTCGCGACACGATCTGGGTCAACGGCGAGGCCATGCGCGACTCCGGCGCGGTGGTGATCCTCGAAAGCGCGCTGCCGTTCGCCGCGGTCACGTCCACACACGTCGTGCCGACGGAGACCAAGACCGTCGTCACCGCCGCGACGGGCCGCATCATCGAGGAGCTCGACGGCTATCCGGCTGCGGACCGCCTGCGGCACCTCGTGTCGGAGATCGGCGACACGCTCGACGAGCCGGCGCCGATGCACGTGTTCGCGCGCTACGTCGACAATGTTCCATACGTTCGCACGATGACGAACGTCGAGGATCGCGTGATCCAGCTCGCCGCACCGATCGAGGTCGGTCGCATTCTTCGTTTGATGCGCCCGGGCGACCTCATCGGCACCACGCGCCGCGATCTCGCGCTCGCCGCCGAAAAGGTCGGCGGCACGATGGGCGCGTTCATCGCATTCTCGTGCCACGGCCGGCACCAGGAGGCACGCAAGCGCCTTATCGAGCGCGACCTCGTCGAGGTCCACGCGCAGTACCCCACGATCGGCTACGAGACGGGCGGCGAACAGTCCGGCATGTTGTTGGTCAACCACACGCTCGCCGGCGTGGCGATCGGCGCCCTCCCGTGAGTGAAATGCGCGACGACGACGATCGCGCACGCATCGCCGAGCTCGAGGCCGAGCTATCCGCCGCACAACGAACCATCGAGGTCCTCGTCGCGCGCATCGAGCGCACGAGCTCCGGCACGCCACCAACGCAGGCCGAGCTGTTCGACGCCGCGGTGCGCCTCGGCAACATTCTCGAGGAGCGCACGCGCGAAGTCGAGGATGCGCGTGCCGAGTTCCGCGCACTTCGCGCGAACCTCGACAGCATCGTGCGCCAGCGGACGCGCGCACTCGCGGAGTCCGAGGCGCAGCTGCGCACCAAGAACGCCGAGCTCGAGCGACAGCACAAGATCAAGACGCAGTTCATCACCATCGCCGCGCACGAGCTGCGCACGCCGCTCACGAGCATCGTCGGCTACCTCGATCTGTTCTCCGAGGGCCGCTTCGGCGATCTCCCGCCGTTACTCGCACGACCGCTCGCCTCCGTCCGCCGCAACGCGCACCGCCTCAACCGCCTCGTAAAAGACATGCTCGACGTCACGCGTCTCGAGGACGGCCGCATGACGCTGCGCCGCGAGCCGGTCGGGCTTGGCGACGTCGTCGACAACGTCGTCACCGAGCTCCTGCCGCTCGCGAACGCACGCCACCAAGGCATCGACGTACAGACGGAGAAGCTGACTCCCATCGACGCCGATCGCGACAAGCTGCACCAAATCGTCGTGAACCTCGTCTCCAACGCGATTCGCTACACGCCCGAACAAGGCCAGATCACGATCACCGTCGACGAGGCACCGCGCGATCGCTATCCCGGCGGCTGGGCGCGCCTGCGCGTTCGCGACAACGGCGTAGGTATCGCCGAGGAGGATCGCCAGCGCATCTTCGATCCGTTCATCCATGCGCAGCCGACCAAGCACCACACGTCGACGAGCCCCGATTCCGCGGGGCTGGGTCTGTTCATCGCGCGCGGCCTCATCGAGCTCCACGGCGGCCTCATCACCGTCGATTCGGAGCCCGAGGTCTTCACGGAGTTCACGGTCCTGCTGCCGTTCACGCACACGGTGCGCGTAGCGACCGAGGCCGCGCGGTAGCTCAGAAGGCTTTGGCGATCCCGGCCGAGACTGTGTGGTTCAGGTCGGTGCGGGCGACACCGGTGCCGGTGTGCATTCGCATCGACGTCGCGATCGGAGCCCCCCATGTCAGCGCCGCGTAGTTCATGTCGTAGCCGAAGTTGAGATCGAATCCCGATGTGTACTTGTAGTTCAAGACCGCGCTCACCGTGTAGCGCTTGACGCTCGGGTTCGCGCCGTCCTCGAGGTTCTTGGTCTGGGTCAGGCTACCGCCGAACAGAACCGCGTCGAGGTTGACCGACAGCCCGATCTTGCTCGTGAGGCGCGGGATCGCGAGTCCGACTCCGAGACCGGGACCTTTGATCACCTCGGACGGGAGGCGCGCCGTGTTCTTGGTCAGATCCTCGTTGTTGGCCACGAGGAACGACTCGTAGTGAACGCCGAGCTTCGCGAGGACGACGAGGCCGTTCTTCTTCTTGAAGTCATAGCCACCGACGCCGCGCACACGGACGTTGTGCATCACGAAGCTCGTGGTCGCGCCGGGCATCGGGCCGTTCGCACCGTCGGGATCGAACGAGATGCCGGGGATCGCGTAGGCCATGTCGTAGTCGATCGCGCCGCCGACGACGAAATCCTTCTTGTACGGGAACAGCAGCATGCCACCAACCGCGACCGCGACCGACGAGCTGCCGATCTTGTAGCGATCGGGCCACACGGCCGCGCCGCCGGCCGACGTGAGTGTCTGGCTGATCAACCGGAAGCCGAGGCGAGCGCGCGTGTCGATGATGCGCTTCTTCGATCCGCCAGCTTCACTACCGCTGTCCTCGTCATCATCCAGCTCGAGCTTGCTACTCTGGATCCAGCCGATGTCGCCCTCCTCGACGGAGACCTCGGTCCACTTGCCCTTCGTGCTTTCGACGAACAGGGTGTCCTTCGGGGTCGCCGTGAACTGCTTGTCGGCCTTCTTGTTGGGTTCGGCGTACGCGATCGTCTTCTCCGAGACGCGGGCGCGCTTCCGGTCGTCTTCCACTTCCTCTTCTTCTTCTTCAGTCGCCGGCTCCTCCTCGTCGGAGCCTTCGATCTCTTCTTCCTCTTCTTCTTCCTCGGGAGGAGGCTTCGACGCCTTCGTCGGCTTCGGCTTCGTCGGCTTCTTCTCCGGCTTGTCTTCGCCTTCGTCCTCGCCCTCGCCCTCGCCCTCGCCTTCGCCCTCGCCGTCCTCGACCTCGCCCTCGCCCTCGCCCTCGCCCTCGCCACGATCTTCGGTCGCGTCCTCGGCGATGCGATCGTCGGGCGCGGAGCCGCCGAAGCTACGCTTGGTGCTACGCCCGTCCACGAACGGACGGCGCCGCGTGTTGCGCGCGATCTCGTCGTCTGCGGGCAGGTCGAGGTAGCTCCGCGGGATGAAGCCGGTGCGCCCGGAGACGCGCACCTTCACCCAGCGCCCCTCCTTGGCAAGCACCGTCATCGCCTGGCCTTCTTTGACCCGGACGATGATCTTTCCCTGCTCGCCGGGACGGTTGTAGACCTTGGCCTTCGCGTTCGTGCGGACCTTCTCGGCGTGACTCGTCGAGGAGGTTCCAAGGACGCTGACCAGCAACGCGAGGATCAGGACCGTCACCCTCATGACTTCACATTCTACAAGCCTCGTGCCTGATCTCCAGCACAGCTCGACGAGGGATCCGCGACGACGGGTCGAGAGCCATCAGGCAAGGGCCTTGAATCATGACGTTTGAGCCAGCTCCGGATCACAGTCGATCACATGGGAACAACTGTCCTGGGTACAGGGGCCTCGTCGGGGGGATCCAGGTGCCACCGAACGTAAGACGAACACGATAAGGTAAAGGCTCGCTCATGCCCAATCCGACTGGTCTACGTCCCTATTCTGCTGGTCACTTCGAGATTCTCCTCGACGGACATAAGACCTCGTCTGCGCTGAAGTCTGTGGACGGCGGCTGGATGAAGATGCAGCTCATCGACGAGCCCACCGGCTCGGAGCTCAATCACGTCAAGCACGGCGGAATCCTGGACATCGACCCCGTCACGATCGACTTCAACATGGCGGGCGCCTACGAGATCCTGAAGTGGATCCAGAGCTCGTGGCGCAAGGAGTGGAGCCGCCGCAACGGCGAGATCATCCACGCCGACTTCAACAAGAAGCAGACGTTCTCGCAGGAGTTTTCGGACGCCCTGATCACCGAAACCACGTTCCCGACCCTCGACGGACAGTCGAAGGAAGTCCCGAACATGAAGGTGAAGTTTCAGCCCGAGAAGGTCGTGCTGACGAAGAAGGAGGGCGCGCAGATCAAATCGAACCAGGGCGTGAAGCAGAAGACCTGGCTCGCGTCCTCGTTCCGCTTGAGCATCGAGGGCATCTCGAACCTGGACAAGGTGAACAAGATCGAAGCGTTCACGATCAAGCAGGGTGTGAAGAAGTTGTACGTCGGGCAGGACCGCTTCCCGACCGTCGAGCCGACGAAGATCGAGTATCCGAATCTGGTCTGCACCATCGCCGAGGCGTACGGCGCGGATCTCCTCAAGTGGCACCAGGACGTCATGAACGGCAAGAAGGAGGCCGAGGGCCAGCTGACTGGTTCGCTCGAGTTCCTCAACGCCGCGAAGGAGTCCTTGTTCCGGCTGAACCTCTACGAGGTCGGCATACTCTCGTTCTCGATCGTCCAGGCGACGGCCAACGAGGACAAGATCAAGCGCGTGAAGTTCGAGCTCTTCATCGGTCGCATGGACCTCGACGGCGAAAAGGGCCTCGGTCTCGAGTAGTCAGAGCGTCGTGACGAGCACGTCGTAGAGCACGTGCGCGTACACCGCGTGAGCGAGCGAGCGGAACCAGAATACCGCCCCGAACACGCACCCCGCGACGGTGCGAAACGCGAATGCGTGCGTCGCGAACGCCTCGCCGTTGGGTCCGGCGTGATGTGCTGCCGCGAACAACAGGCTCGAACCGACGAGCGCGAGTGCGATCGCGGTGCGTGGGCCGAACACGCGCGATAGCAACGCGACCAGCCCGGACATCAGACCGAGCCGAAACACCAGCTCCTCGTGTACGCCCGCGCCGAGCGCAGAGACGATCGAAGCGCCTGCGCCGAGCCCGAGCAGCGTGTCGACGACGAGAGTCCCGAGCGCCCCGAGCGTGAGCGCGTAGATCGCCGCCTCGAGGATCACCGGCGCAGCAACGTCGAACGACAGCGTGGCCCAGCGTCGTTCGCGCCGGATCCACAACAGGAACGCGAGCGCGATCACCGCGTGCACGAGGAGGTACGCACCGCGGCTCCCCGAGATAAAGAACAACGCGCGCGTCACGATATCGGCGCCGTTGACGCGCCCCGCGAACAGCACGCCGACCTCGTACGCGAGGAGAAGCGGAAAGATCAGTACGAGGCTCGACGCGACATCGCCGTGCCCGTACGTCAGTGCGCGCGTTGCTGCGGGTGGGCGTTTCGCCATCAGCGAGTGCCTCGAACGAACCACGTGGGCGACAGCGTCACACCGTGCCTCGCGGACGGCGCACGATGCGGCGAACGGGTGACTTCGTGGGGGGCGGCGTCTTGATCTTCGACTTCTTCGCCGCGGCTGGGCTCGCGGCGGGTGCGCGCACGGTTGCGGTGATCTCGCGATCCACGCGCAGGTATGCGCTCGCTGCCGCGGCGACCTGCGCCGGCGTGACCGCACGGATCTGCGCGGCATAGTCCGCCCACGAGGTCCAGCCGAGCCCGTACGCCTCGTGATACGCGAGTGCGTTCGCGATGGCCGCGCGCCGCTGCATCGCGATCTGGTGACTGCCAACGAGGTACTTCTGCGCGCGCTCGACCTCCTCGGGCGTCACGCCGTTCGTGCGGACGCGAGCGAGCTCGGTGCGCACCGATGCGAGCGCAGTCTCGATCTTGTCGGTGGCGCACGAGAGGTACACGACGACGAAGCCCGGATCGATTCCTTCGACGGAGTGCGCCGATACGCGATAGACGAGCGCCTGCTTCTCGCGTAGCTCCGTGAACAGGCGACCACTCTGCCCACCCAGAATCGCGACGAGGACCTCGAGCGCGAAGCGATCGGACGCGTCGACGGTGGCGCCCGGAAACCCGACGACCAGGTGCGCCTGCGCACGCGCGAGGAAGCGATAGACCTCGCGCTCGGCCGCAGGCCGACCGTCGACGGCGATACGCGCAACACGCGGCGCGGTGGCCTGGACCTTCGCGACGAGGCCGAACCGTTGTTCGACCGCCGCGACGACCTCGTCGATCTCGACGTCGCCGACGACGGCGAGCGTCATCGCGGACACCGGATACTGCGCGCGATATGTCGCCAGCAGCTTCGACCGCGTCAGCGCGTCGAGCGACGCGGGCGTACCGAGTGCGTCGAGCGCATACGGATGCACGCCGTACAGCGCCTCGCTGAATGCGCGGAACGCGAGCTGCGTCGGGCTGTCCGCCTGCGCGAGCTGATCGCCGGCGAGCGCGCGTCGCTCGCGCACGAGATCCTCAGCACCCAGCGTCGGATCGAGAACGCAATCCGCGAGCAACTCGAGGCCCGGATTCCACGTGCGCGCGAGCCACTCGCTCGCGACGCCGAAGCTGTTGCGCCCCGAGACACCCGCGAGCGATCCGCCGAGGCGATCGATCGCGTCCGCGACGGTGGCCGCGTCGCGCGATGCGCAGCCCCGCGTGATCATGCGCGCGAGCAACGCCGATGCACCGGCGGTTGCCGCATCTTCGTTGCGTTGTCCACCGCGCCACACGGCGCGCATCGCGACCACGGGCACCGTCGGATCGCGGCGAACGAGCAGCACCATGCCGTTCGGAAGCACGACGCGCTTCTCGCTCGTCGGGACCTTGGCCGGCGCCGGCGCCGTCGCCGTTTTCACGCGGCGCTCGGCCTCGCGCGGGAACGATGTCGCGCGCTTGCTCGTCGGAGCGCCCGGTAAGATGGCCGCGACGTTAGCGTTACCCGCGCGTAGGTAGCGACGCATCACGTTCGCGACGTCGCTCGGGCGGACCGCGCGGATCCGATCGAGATACACGTGGCCGAACTGCGGATCGCCGGTCGTGGTCGCGTACCAGCCGAGCGAGCGAGCGCGTCCTTGCGCTGTCTCGAGCTGGCGGATGAAGCCGGTCTCGGCGGCGACGCGCGCCTTGTCGAGCTCGTCGGTGGTGAGCGCATCCGCGAGCTCGAGGCTCTGCTCGACGAGCGCGCCGACCGCCGCCTGCGCGTTCGCTTCGCGTGCAGTCGCGGACAGCACGAACAGCCCCGGGTCGCGCAGCGCGTGCACGTTCGCGTACGCGCTCGTCGCGAGCTCGTCGCCGAGCAGCGAGCGAGGGAGCCGCGCCGACTCGTTCTGACCGAGGAGGATCGCCGCGACGTCGAGCGCGGCGAGATCTGGGTGGCGCGCGGCCGGCACGTGGAACCCGACGGACACGTAGGCTTCAGCGACGTCGCGATGGAGGCAGCTCGCGCGCGGTGCGGTCTGTGCGGGCTCGGCCGCGTGACAGCGCGCCGGCCGCCCCGCGGGCATCCCGCGAAACCGGCGCTCTACGCTACGGCGCACGCGGTCTGGATCGACATCACCTGCGATAACGAGCGTCAGGTTGTCGGCGACGTAGTAGCTGCGAAAGAACTCGACGAGCTGGCTCTCGCGCAGCGCGCGCACGCTCTCGGCCGTGCCGATCACCGGGCGGCGATACGGATGCGCCACGAACGCCGTCGCGAACAGGCTCTGCGCGACGGACCTCGCGGGGTCGTCGGCGCCTTGCCGGATCTCGTTGAGGATGACCTCGCGTTCGCGGGCGAGCTCCGCGGGATCCACGCGCGGTGCGAGCAACGTGTCGCCGAGCGCATCGATCGCCCCGTCGGTGTGATCGGAGCCGAGCACCGCGTGATAGACGGTGTGGTCGTACGCGGTCCACGCATTGATCTCGCCACCGCCGGCCTCGATCGTCCGCGTGAGCTCGCCGAGCCCGTAGTCACGCGAGCCCTTGAACAGCATATGCTCGACCGCGTGCGCCACCCCCGCCATCGGCGCCGGTTCGTCGGCAGATCCGACGCCGACCCACGCCTGCACCGCGACGACGGGCGAGGGATGTCCAGGCGCCACGTGGAGCGTGAGCCCGTTCTCGAAGCGATGAGTGTGGACGTCGTTCACGGCTGCGCTCGCGATTCCGCATCCCGCGACGAGGATCGCGGCGGCGAAATTGTAGGCACGGCGCCTCCACCGGAGCATCTTTTGGGACCATACCCTCATCGGCTATCCTCGTGGCCATGAGGGAACTAGCGCTTGGCTTGCTGGTCGCGACGGCGTGTGGGACCGATGACCCCGCGAACGTCGAGGGGAACTTCACCGTCGCCATCACCAACCGCGACAACGGGTGCAACTTCGGTAACTACACGGTCGGCGACACCTCATCGAACATCGCGGTGGCGATCGCGCAGGAGGGGGAAGAGGTTAGCGCGACGGTGATGGGAGGTACCGGCGTCGTGTTGAACCTCCTCCTCGGGTCGAACGTGTTTTCGGGCGACATCGGCGGGTCCCAGCTCGACCTCGATCTGTTCGGTACGCGCCCGCAGATGCAGAACACCTGCACGTTCACGTACAATGCAAAGATCGTCGGTGACATCGAGCGCGACACCATCGAAGGACGCGTCGAGTACCGCGCCGCGACCACCACGCCGAACAACCCCGACTGCGCATCGATCCAGGGATGTCTGACGTTCCAGGAATTCAACGGCACGCGCCCGCCGACCTGAGCTCGCGCACCCCGTCGCTCGTCACCGAGCGGCTGGTGTTACGCGAGCTTCAGATCGCCGACGCTGCTGCGATCGCCGGGGGTGCCGGCGATCGTCGAGTCGCGCGCTTCTTGATCCAGGTCCCGTCGCCGTATCCCGTGGCGCTCGCGCGCCGCTGGCTCACCGCGCGCGTCGAGTGGTGGGAGCAAGGACGCGGTGTCACGTTCGCGATCGCGAAGCGGTCGCATCCGCACGTTCTGGTCGGCACCGTCAGCCTTCGTCGATATTCGCGCGATCATCGCGCCGAGCTCGGCTACTGGCTCGCGCACTCGGCGTGGGGCTCGGGAATCGCGACCGAAGCCTGCGAGGCCGCCGTCGACTTCGGGTTTCGCGAGCTGTCGCTCGCGCGGATCTACGCGCAGGTGCTCGCCGGCAATCGCGCGTCGCAGCGCGTGCTCGACAAGCTCGGGATGGTGACCGAGGGCGTGAAGCGACACCACGTGAAGAAGGACGACAGTCTGTGCGACGTCGTGTTCTATGGACTCCTTCGTGATGAGTGGTCACGCGGATAGGACGCCGAGGGCGATCATGCAACCCGCGCCGAGGACGATGACGATGACGATGACGATGACGATCGTGCAACACGCGCCAAAGACACGATGACGACGCCGAAAGCAACGATCGCGAACCCGCGCTGGCTGTGGATCGCCTCGCTCGTCGTCGGTGGCATCTGCACGATCGCGTTCATCGCCATGTGGCTCGCGCCCGTCGAGGAGTCTGCGCCCGGTCCCACACCGCAGAGCGGAACCGGGCTCGGGTTCGGTGCTGGCGTCCTCATCGGGCTTGCCGCTGGGGTCGCGATCGGCTTCGCGATCGCGCGCCAGCGCTCGCGTGACTCGTAGCCGAACCACATTCGGTCGACTGGCCAAATCCACCCGTTGGCTGGCGAGCTCCTTGCCTTCAGGCTCCGTCGTCGACGCGTTGTCGCGCAGTTGCGTGCACGCGCGTTGCCGATCGCAACATGCGCCCCATGCTACTCGCCCCGTTCGCCACGCTACTGCCACGACGCCGATCGCTGCTCCCGCTGGCGTCGCTGATCGCGGTCGCCGTTGGCTGCGGTCCACCCGGTGCGCCGCTCGACGGCACCGATGCGGGTTCGCCGAGCGGCGACGGCGGCTCGGGCGCCGACGATGCGGGCGGGGGCGGCTGCCCCGCGAGTTACGCCGGCGCAGCCTGTGTCATCGCCCTCCACGACGACGCGATCGACGGCTGCGATCCAGCCGTGGTCGCCACGCTGCGTGCGGAGCTCGACGCACGCGAGACGCTCGGTCCGCTCTGGGCCGGCGGTCGCGCGCTGTTTCGCACCGACCGCTCCGTCGCGATCGCGGGCGGCTTCAACAACTGGTTGACGACGGAGCTGCAGTCGCAGGCCGTGTGCAACACGGATCTGTTCGTCGCCGTCGGCGCGGTGGGCTCCGGGTATTGGCACTACAAGCTCGAGTCCGTCGGCATGTGGATGCTCGATCCGAACAATCCCGCGTTCGCGTATGACGACTTCGTTGGCAACCCCGACGGAAAGAACAGCGTCCTCAACACGCACGACTCCGGTCGCGGTCACGTGATGAACCTGCCGCGCGCGTGTTCGGCGGCGCTGTCGAACTGTCGCGACGTCACCGCGTACGTGCCCGCGGGCTACGCCTCGCCCGCGAACGCGAGCACGACCTACCCCGTACTGTTCATGCACGACGGACAGAATGTCTGGTCGGATCACGACTGCTGCTTCGGTCACACGGGCTGGGAGATCGACACGACGCTCGACGCGGAGATCGCCGCGCAACGCGTCGCGCCGGTAATCGTCGTCGCGGCGAACCACTCGAACGCGCGCAACAACGAATACGGACTCTCGCCCCAGGCGATGCAGGCGTTCATGGAGTTCCAGGTCAGCGAGCTGCAACCACAGGCGCTCGCGCAGGTGCGCTGGAACCAGCAGCGCGTCGCCGTGGCGGGCAGCTCGCTCGGTGGACTCGTGTCGATGCACCTCGCGCTGTCGTATCCGCAGACCTACGGCGCGGTCGCGTCGCTGTCCGGCGCGTTCTGGCCGCTGCAGGACTCGAATCAAGCGCTGCGTGATCGCCTTCCGATCTACGGCAAGCAGCCGCTCGCCGTGTATCTCGATCACGGCGGCAACATCGCGCAGAACTCGGATGGCGCCGCGGACTCTGTCGAGGTGCGCGACCTGATGATCGCCCTCGGTTGGCAGCGCAGCGACTCCGCGAGCTGCACGCCCAGCGACACGGCGCTCTGCTACTTCATGCAGCCGGGTGCCACGCACGACGAGCTCGCATGGAAAGCGCGCGCCTGGCGCTTCTTGCGGTATCTGTTCCCGCCTCCGTGATCGTGCGGGCAACGCACGTTACGGAGTGATGACAGAAGGCCCACCCTATGTGGGGGACTGCTCCCCCGATCCTCCCGTGCGCTGCTTTGCCTACACGGCAGATCTCCCAATGATCTCGAGCAACACCAGCGAGCTCGTGGAACGTGTTCAGGCACGAGCGTTGCTCGACGATCCAGCATGAACAAGCTCGCCTGGCTCGTCGTGCTCTCGCTTCCACTCGCAGCGTGTGTCGTCGGTGAAGACGGCACTGGCGTCGACCCGGGCGACGGCAGCGGAAGTGGCAGCGGCAGTGGCAGCGGTAGTGGCAGCTCGTCGGCGACCACGATCACCGCGGACACGACCTGGAGTGGCACGTTCGACGTCACTGCGAGCCTCACGATCGCGGCCGGCGTGACTGTCACCGTCCAACCAGGGACGACGGTCAACTTCGGGGCCGCGACGAACCTCACGGTCAACGGTACGCTGAGCGCGATCGGCACGAGCGCCGCGCCGATCACGCTCGGGCCGGCGGTCGCGGGTGGTCAGCACGGCGGGCTCTCGATCCCGACGGGTGGCCTCGTGAACCTCACCTACGTCCGACAGGCCGGCGGTCCTATTCGCACCTCGGGCGGCAAGGCGACGATTGTCGACACGCTCATGTCCGGTGTCGCCGGAGGTGACTTCCTCATCATGTCCGGCGGTGAGATCGACATGACGTATTCGCAGATCGGTCTCGACACCGGCACCGACACCACACACTGCAACATGCACTTCGGCGGTCCGATGCCGAACACGATCAAAGTGACGAACTCCAACATCTCGGCGGTGGCGTACGGCCTGATGTTCTATGGCGGCACGAATGCGAACTTCACGAACAACAACTGGTTCGGCAACACGACCGATGTCGCGACACAGCCCGGCGTTTCGGGTGACTTCACGGGTAGCTGGTTCGACGGCACCCCGCCGACGGCGCTCGGCGATGGCGGCGCGCAGCTGAACGTGACCACGCTCGCCAATGCGCGCCTGATCGACGCCGGGCCGCGAGCCGGTATCTAACGTCGGCGGCCGTCTCTAGTCGGTGATCACTTCGATCCCGCTCTTATCGACGGCCGTCACCGCGAGGATCGCCTCGAGGATGCTCGCGTTCTCCGGTGGCGACGGCGTCAGCAAGTAGACCGCGACCAACGTGGTCGGATCGAGCTGGAACGCCTTCACGCTGCGTGTGCCCGGCTCGAGCGGACCGTGGCGCCGTAGCGCTTCGTCAGCGTCGGGCGCGTCTGGCGACACCTTCTTCCGATCCTGGACGAGCTGGTTCCACCGCTCGACCGCGCGTGCGTCGTCGGCGAAGCGCTCGTAGCGGCGAAGCTCGACCAGCTTGCCGTTGTCGTAGGTCGCCGTGACCCAGCCCTCGCCCCACTCGGCCCCGGCGCGCTCGCAGCGCGGATATGTCTCCACGCGTTGTGGAGGACCGTCCTCTTCGAAACAGAACTTCTGTGCCCGGAGCTCGGCGAGGGCCTGATCGCGCGGCGTACCCAGCTTCGTTCGAATTGGCGCATCCGCAGAGAGGCCGCCACAAGCCGCCAGCGAAGCCATAATACCGAGGAGAATCCTGCGCATCGGCGCGGAAACTACCATGTCTGCCGCGGGAGCCGCTGTGCTAGGGTCCCGCGCCATGCAGATGCGGCTTTGGGTGATCGCGCTCGGACTCGTGGCATGCAGTGACGAGCTGGTAAAACCCGACGCGCCGGGACAGAACGATCCGGCGTACCAGGTCGACGGCGTCGGAGCGTTCTACGTCGTGCCGGATCCCGCGGCAACGATCGATCAGACGATGACGATCTTCGTGACGGTCCCCGCCGGCACCGACGAGGTCGCCGGCTTCATCGGCGATTTCGGACAACGCTTCTCGAAGCAACCGAACGGTCAATTCGCAGCGCAATTCGACCTTACGGACCTCGTCGTAGGCGAACACGAGGTCGTGCTGTCGGCAAACAACAGCTCGACTGGATTCGGCACGTTTTCGTTCAAGCGCTCCGCGCCGTATTACGTTCTCGTGACGACAGACTGGGACTTCGCCGACCCTGGACAGCAAGCGCTCATCTACCACGATCACTTGCACACGAACCATCCGGGCATGCGAATCACGCACTTCCCCGGACCGTACACGTTCACCGACCCGTCGGTGACACCCGCCCGCGCGGGCGAGCTCGTCGCGTGGCTGAACAAGCAGAAGACTGAGTACAACGACGAGATCGGACTGCACATCCATCCGTATTGCAACTTCGTCGAATCCGCCGGTCTCACGTGCATCACAGATCAGTCCACGGTCTACACGACGGACACATCGGGATACACGATCAAGCTTGCCGCATACGGGCGCGAGAACATGCGTCTCTTGCTCGAACACGCGAAGACGTTGTTCCAGCAGAACGGACTGCCGGTGCCGAGGACGTTCCGCGCCGGGGGCTGGACAGCCTCGCTCGAGACGGTCGCCGCGCTCGACGACGCGGGCTTCATCGCCGACACGAGCGCCCTCAACTGGAAGTACATCGAGGGCGCCTGGGGCGACAGGGAGCTGTACCGCTGGAACATGGAGAACTGGGCGCCGATCAACGACACGAGCCAACCGTATTATCCGAGCGAGTCCAACGTGCTGGCGAGCGACGATCCCACGCTCGACATCCTCGAGGTTCCGGACAACGGCGTGATGATCGACTACACGACCGTCGCGCAACTCAACGGGATCTTCGACGCGAACTGGAGCGGGGAACAGATCCTGGAGAAGCCGACCACGCTGATGATGGGCTTCCATCCCGCTCCTGGCTTCTCGGAGGCCGAGTTCATCCGCGTGAACGACTTCCTCAAGCACGCCGATAGGTTCCTGGCCTCGAAGCGCACCGGACCGGTCGTGTACGTCACGCTCGAGGACGTGGTCCGCGCGTTCCCGAACTGACCGAGGCGACGGTGCACTGCCGCAATTTGTTGCACCCCCCGTTGCTGTTCGTGTTTGTTGTGTGCTCGAATGCGCGAGTTCTGAACTCTAGTTCACACTCTGCTTCGAGGACTACGAATGGCCAATCTCAATTCTGATATCCAGCGCCTCGTCGACGAATTCGTCGCCCAGGTCACCGAGCTCGCGCGGCGCGCGGCGATGGACACGCTCGAGAACGCACTCGGTCGTGGGGGGCGTGGTGTCGTGGGTGGGCTTCGTCTGGGTCGCGGTCGCGGCCGCGGCGCCAAGCGTACGGGCGACGAGCTCGACAAGCTCTCCGACGAGTTCCTCGCGTTCGTGACGAAGAACCCGGGTCTGCGCATCGAGCAGATCAACAAACAGCTCAACACGACGACCAAGGATCTCGCGCTGCCGATCCGCAAGATGATCGCGGACGGAACACTCAAGGTGAAGGGCAAGAAGCGCTCGACCGCGTACTTCCCGGGCAAGGCCAAGAACTAGTATAGGACCGCATGACCACGAAGGCCCGCGACACGATTCCTCATCGTTTGCTCCGTCAGGCCACCGATCGCCCCGCAGCGATCGCGTACCAGGCGAAGCTGAACGGACGCTGGCAGCCGACGAGCTGGCGGGCCTTCGTCGATCAGATTCGCGCCGCGGCGCGCGCGCTGATCTCGGTCGGGTTCCCCAAAGGCGGCAAGGTCGCCATCCTCGGGTTCAACCGGCCCGAATGGGTGATCCTCGATCACGCCGCAATGATGGCGGGAGGTGCCGCCGCCGGCATCTACACGACGTGCTCCGCCGAGGAGGTGCAGTACATCGTGCATCACTCGGAAGCGCACGTCGTCCTCGTCGAGGACGCGGCGCAGCTCGAGAAGATCAAGAAGCTTCGCGACAAGATGCCGCTGTGCAAGTACGTCGTGATGATGCGCGGTGCGCAGATCCCCGCCGGATCGAGCGCCGACGTTCTCGCGTGGGATGACTTCATCGCGAAGTCCGAGGCGACGCCGGACAAGACGCTCGACGACCGCATCGAGGCGATCCAGCAGGCGGACCTCGCCACGCTGATCTACACCTCGGGCACGACCGGACCGCCGAAGGGCGTGATGCTCTCGCACGAGAATCTCGCGTGGACGTCGCGCTGCCTCATCGACATCGGCGGCGGAACCCCCGAAGACGTCTCGCTCTCCTACCTGCCGCTGTCGCATATCGCGGAGCAGATGGCGTCGGTGCACATGCCGGCGACCACCGGCTCGTGCGTGTACTACGCGGAGTCGATGGAGAAGCTCCTCGACAACCTGAAGGACGCGCGCCCGACGGTGTTCTTCGGCGTGCCGCGCGTGTGGGAGAAGATCCACGCGGGCGTCTCCGGCAAGCTCGCGCAAGCGACCGGTGCGAAGGCGAAGATCGCGGCGTGGGCGCGCAAGGTCGGCACGCGGGTTCACGCGCACCTCGATCGCGGAGAGAAGCTCCCCCTGGGACTGCAGCTGCAGTATCGCCTCGCGACGAAAGTGGTGTTCGGCAAGCTCAAGGCGGCGCTCGGGTTCGATCGCGCGCACACCTTGATCTCGGGCGCCGCGCCGATTGCAGCCGACGTGCTCGAGTTCTACGCGAGCATCGATCTACCGATCCGCGAGATCTACGGTCAGTCGGAGGACACCGGCCCGACGTCGTTCAATCTGCGGGGCAAGACCAAGATCGGCTCCGTCGGCCCCGCGCTGCCGGGGCTGCAGTGCAAGATCGCCGATGACGGCGAGATCCTCGTGAAGGGTCCGAACGTATTCCTCGGCTACTACAAGGAGCCCGAGGCCACGGCAGAGTGCCTCGTCGACGGGTGGCTCCACTCCGGTGACCTCGGTGCCTTCGACAAGGATGGCTTCTTGTCGATCACGGGTCGCAAGAAGGAGATCATCATCACGGCCGGCGGCAAGAACATCGCGCCAAAGAACATCGAGGCCGCGCTCAAGCAATCGCCGTTGATCGGCGAGGCCGTCGTGATCGGCGATCGCCGCAAGTACCTTACGGCGCTGATCACCGTCGACGACACCGTCGCGGCGGCGCTCGGCGGCGCCGACGCGATTCGCGGCGCGGTGCAGAAGCAGCTCGACGAGGTCAACAAGACACTCGCCCGCGTCGAGCAGGTGAAGAAGTTCGCGATCCTGCCGCGCCCGTTCGGCATCGACACCGGCGAGCTCACGCCGACGCTCAAGATCAAGCGCAAAGCGGTCGCGCAGAACTTCTCGCGCGAGATCGAAGCGATGTACGCCGGCGCCGACGCGGAACCGTCGTAGTGGCGTCTCCCTGGCCCCGCGAGGGCTATGTCATCGGCGGTGGTGGCGCGCAGGTCGCGCTGATCGCGTTGTCGTCCGCGAAGCTCCCCGATCCGCTACCGGTGTCGCGCAGTGCGCATGGCATGCCGGATCACGGCGACGGCGCGAGCTCGATCGCGATCGTCGCGAAGGATCGCGCGGAGGACCCCACGTGGTTCGCCGAGCAGGTGCTCGCTCCGTTCACCGACCTCATCGCCGGCGATCTCGGCGCAGAGGCTGCGGCCACCGCACTCGCGGCGGAGCACGCCTACGTGATCGAGGCGGAGATCGACGATCCGGACGACCTGGGTCATGTCCAGGCCGCGTGGGCGCTCGCGAAGTGCGTGTGCGAAGAAGGCGCGGCGGTCGTCGTCGACGTCTACGCGGCGCGCGCACACCTCGGCTCGACGATCGCGGCCCTCGAGCCGGAGCGCGACTTCGACGTCATGCACGAGGTCACGTTCTTCTTCGAGGAGACGGGCCCGCAGCTGCTCGCCGCGTGGTCGCTCGGCCTGCGCAAGTTCGGCCGTCCCGACCTGGTGCTCCTCGACATCGAGGCACCCGCCGCGGCGGAGGCCGCGGTGCTGCTGCGCGATCTTTCGGCAGCGCTCGCGGATGGCGAGCGGATCGAGCCGGGTGATGTCGTCCAACGAGGCGACGGTGGCTCGCTCGAGGCCGTGCGGTTCGAGCCGAGCATCCAGCCCGCGGTCGCGGTGGACGGCCCTGCGTTGCTGCTTCGCCGAACGGCGACCGGCTGATCACATCGGTAGGCGCGGCGGATCGCACGTCGCCGCGGTGAGGCGGGCTTGCGTGAGCGTGTAGAACTCGTTGAGCGCGGTCATGCCGATGTTGTCGGTCGGGTTGAACCGCGGGTGGTTCGGCAGTGTCGTGGCGGCGTTCGCCATCGATGCGCTGTTGATGACGACCGCACCCGTCGCGTCGACGGTGAAATACTTGATGAGGAAGTCCTTCTGCGCCGTGAGCCCGTTGAAGAAGTTCGCGGCATTGCCGGTGCCGGTGAGGAACGTGTCGAGGCCGCTCTGGTGGCAGTTCGCGCAGCGCTGGTTCTGCACCGACGCGAGCACGTTCCACGCGATCGCCATTTCCGCGGTCTCGAAGTTCGCGAGGCTCATGCAACCGGACCACTCGCGAAGCTTCGCGACGGGATCGACCGGCGGCGGTTGTCCGCCGCCCGTGCGCTCCTGCGCTTCCTTCGCCAGCCACGCGCCGATCGATGCCTCGTCCGACGGCGTGTAGACGACGGAATTGTGACCGCCCGGCTGCTTGATCTTCAACAGGATCGGGGCGGAGGCCACCGTGTATGTCCCGACGAGCAACGGCGTGGTCGTCACCTGCGTGTACGAGCTGTCCTTGTCGGCGGTGCCGAAGCCGTACATGCCGGTGACACCGGGCTGGCCGTGACAGGCCGCCTGACCGCACTTCGCCTCCACGATCGTGTGAACGGTCGTCTTGTACAGCTGCTCCGCTTCACCACCACCACCGGGATTGCTCCCGCTGCCGTCGTCGTCGCCCATGCCGCCGTCGACAAAATCGCCGACGCAGCCGGTAGCGGCGAGAAGCCCGACGACCACGAACGAGGAAAAGCGCATGTGACCTCAGGGCTGCATGGGGAGGGCCAGGATCGAGGTCAATGATTCATGCCCGTTAGCGGATGACTTGGGGGATCAGGGGGCGGCAGTCCGCGAGGGTTTGGGGTGCCCAATCCCAGCTATGCTGCGCGCCATGGGTGAGATCGCATCAGAGCCTGATCGTGCGTTGCCCGCACGCCCTCGCTACGGACATCTGGGACGCGTGTTGTTCGTGGATCTCAGCACACAGAAACATCACGTCGAGGCGATCGACGAACAGATCTACCGCAGCTACCTCGGCGGCTACGGCCTCGGTGCGTGGCTCATGTGGAAACACTTTCCGGCGGGCACAGATCCGCTCGCGCCCGCCGCGTGTTTCGCGATCTCGAGCGGGCTGCTCACCGGTCTGCGTACACCGTTTTCGGGACGCATCCAGATCGTCGGCAAGTCGCCGCTGACCGAGACGTGGGCGGACTCCAACTCGGGCGGCAGCGTGTGCAGTCACCTCCGCGCTGCGGGCTACGACGCGCTCGTCGTCACCGGCAAGGCGAGCGTGCCGACGGTGCTCGTCGTGAAGGACAGCGAGGTCATGTTCGAGCCCGCGGCAGATCTGTGGGGCAAAGAGATCCCCGAAGCGTTCGACGCGCTGACCAAGAAGTACGGGACCAAGCGCGACGTCGGCGTGTCCGCGATCGGGCCCGCCGGCGAGAAGCAGATGCGAATCGCGTCGGTGATGAACGATCGCTATCACGCGTTCGGGCGCCAGGGCTTCGGCGCGATCTACGGGAGCAAGAACCTCAAGGCGATCGTCGTCGGCGGGTCCGGTGACATCCCGATCGCGAAGCCCGACGTGTTCAAGAAGATCTGCAAGTCGGTCACCGACGATTACAAGAAGGACCTCGGCCTGTTCGCGCGGTTCATGGCGTACATGGGCAAGCCCAAGAGCTGGCTCGGCTGGATGTACCGCTTGATGACCCGGCTCGGCGTGAAGGCCGAAGCACCGACCGCATCGATGCGTCGCTTGTGGTCGGAGCGCGGAACGACCGCCGCCGTCGCGCTCTCCGTCGAGAACGGCGACGCCCCGATCAAGAACTGGATGGGTGTCGGCGCACGCGACTTCCCGCTCGCGAAGAAGGGCATGAAGATCGACGGAAAGGTCGTCGACAAGTACATCACCAACAAGCTGTCGTGCGGCGACTGCCCGATGCCCTGCAAGGGCCGCGTGCACGTGAAGTCGCGCGGGCTGTCCGACGTACGCCGTCCCGACTACGAGACGATCGTCGGCTTCGGCGCGAATCTTCTCAACGACGACATCGAGCTCGTGACCGCGTGCCACGACGCGTGCAATCGCTTCGGCATCGACGCCGTGTCGTCGTCGGCGACGCTCGCGTGGGTATGCGAAGCGGTCGAGCGCGGCGTGCTCTCGGCGGCGGACCTCGATGGCATCGACATGGCCTGGGGCGACGGCGAGGCCGCGCTCGCGCTCACGATCAAAATGGGTACCGGCGACGGTTGCGGGGCGTGGCTCGGTCACGGCGTCAAGCGCGCCGCGGAGCACGTCGGCAAGGGCAGCGACGACTTCGCGGTGCACGTCCACGGTGGCGAGCCCGCGTATCACGACAGCCGCTTCACCTCGCTCATGGGCGTGACGTACATCGCCGACCCGACGCCCGGCCGCCACACCGCCGGCTCCGCTTCGTGGAACGAGACGTTCGGCGCCGCCTTCTCGTTGCCGAACGCCGTCGAGAAATCGAAGGTCAACGTGAAGTGGAAGGGAACCGAGGGCAAGGGGGTCGCGCAGGCGCACTTCTCGAACGCACACCAGGCGATGAACGGCCTCGGGTTGTGCATGTTCACGATGCTCACCGGGCGCCTCCCGTGGGCCGACCTCCTCGATGCCGCGACCGGTTGGGGCATGACGGAGAACGATCTGCTCGTCGCGGGCGAGCGTATCCAGAACCTGCGCGCCGCGTTCAATCGCCGCGAGGGCCTCGCGCCGAAGGACTTCGTCCCGCACCGGCGCATGCTCGGCGAAGGCGATGGCAACCTGCGCGCGGGCCCGCTCAAGGGCAACCGCGTGGCGCTCCCCGTGCTGCGCGACGACTACTACACGTCGATGAAGTGGAACACGACGAGCGGCCACCTGTCGAAGGCGCGTGCGAACGAGCTGGGCATGACCGAGATCCTCGACGGCTATTTGGACTAGGACGAAGTATGGGCATCTTCGATCGACATCGCGGCGGAACCGTTCGCGTTCATATCCTCATCAAGGGGCGCATCGGCGACGGCTGGGTCGACGTCGACGAACATCTTCGGTTGCCCAGCGGCACAACGCTCGCCGGGCTCGTCGACGCGGCCGAGATCGCGAAGGTCCCCCTGCGCGGCGCGATCGAGAACAGCCCGCACCTTCGAGACACGCTGATGCTCAACGGCGAGCGCTGCGCGTTCGACGAGAACAAGGATCGAGTGCTCGCCGAGGGCGACGAGATCTATCTGCTGTCTCCGCTTGCAGGTGGCTGATCACCTCGAGCTCGACTACAGCGTCAGCGCGCCGACGAGCAGCGCTCCGTACACGCGCAACAGCGTCGAGAGGTCCGCATCGTCGAAGTGCAGCGACGCGCCGAGGAACCAGTCCCGGCCGTAGCGCACCTCGTTGAAGAACGTCGGGACTCGCTGATCGATGCCGGTGTTGATCTGCAAGTACCCCGGCGTGTTGAACGCGTCGTCGATGCCGCCGAGGATGTAGATCGAGCGGAACACGGCGAGCGCGGCGGCGACCTTCACGCGCGGTGTCCGCTGGAAGCTCCCGAAGACGTCTGCCGAAAGCTTGAGACGTGCGGACGCCACCAGCACGTCGAAGCCGATGCCGAACGTCGAATCCTTGAGGCCACCGCGGATCGAGAGCGGACCGATCTGCTTGCCAAACTGCGCGGTGAACCGGAGCGTGTCGCTGATCTCCTGACGACGCGTGTACGTATTCGAGCCGGTAACCTCCGCGACGGAGTCGGCCGGGACACCACCGAGCGGGCCCTTTTCGAACTCCACGAGATAGAACTTGTCGGTGCGCGCTCGGAGCTCCGCGGTCGCGTAGAACCGCGGCGCGCGGGCGTAGATGCCAACCTCCATGCGCATCCCGAGCCACGACTTGAACCGATAGAAGCTCCCGACGGCCTCGCGCCCCGACTCGCTCGCATCGTAGAGATCGTCCGCGAGCTGTGGATCGTTGACGAGCCGGCCGAGCGATCCCTTCCAGTCGGCACTTTTACCCTCGTCGATCGCGGCGACCAGCTCGGCGGCCTGCGCGATCTCCGCGTCGGCGCCGTCGAGGCTCGCGCGCGCGGCGCGAAGCCCTTCGATCATCTCGACCTTTCCCTCGGAGATGCTCTTGCGTGCCTGCGACGTCCGAGCGTCGATCCGATCGAGTGCGGTGCGCACTTCATCGGGGAGACCCGCGGTCGCGGTCGCTCCACGCGAGGTCAGCTCGTCGACGCGAACCATGGCGCGCTGCGTGGTCGCGAGCGGCCCGACGATGTTGCCGGACGCGAGCCAACGATCGGCCTCCTCGATCTTCTCGGCCGACGGACCGGCGACGACCTTGCGACCGCGGACGACGATCTCGTGGAGCGCCTCGACGGCGTTGTCGACGCGTGGGAGTCCGTGATCGACTGCACGCAGCGTGGCGTCGGTCGATGCGCCCTCGATGACACGCGTGATCGGTTCGCCGCGCGCGAGCAGGCGTTCGCTCGGAGCACCCCCCTCGCCGCTCGTCGGGATGATCTCGAGGTAACTGTCGCCGAACAGCGAGTCCGCGCGCCGCGTGATGAACGAGTCGGCCGGGATCTCGATGTCGTCGCGAAGCTCCAGGTCGATACGCGCGAACGCGCCCTCGATCGTGATCTTCGCGATCTGTCCGATCTGCACACCCGCGATCACCACCGGCGATCCGACGGTGATGCGGCCGCCGTCGCGGAACTTGGCCCACGTCGGAAAGCTCCCCTCGACCTTGGTGTCGGGGAGCTTCGCGCGGATCGCGAGCACGAGCAGTGTGACCACGCCGACGCCGATCGCGGCGCTCGTCAGTCGGGTCAGCCACCTCACCCGAGCAGTCTACTGCGTCTTGCGAGGCGGTCTACTTGCCGCGACGCAGGTAGTAGTGCACGCCACGTTGGGGGTGCGAGAGGCGGATCGACAGGGTCGTCGTCCCCGTCGGTTTGTCGACGGTGCCGACGAATCGCCGCTGCTTGTCGACGGGAATCTCGACGCCACCCGCCGCTGCTGTCCAGCCCGGCATCAGCGCGCCACGGATCCGGACTTGCGCCTCCCACGGCTTGGCGCTGATCGGCGGCGGCGACTGGATGTAGACCTGGGGCGCCGTGTTGTCGAAGTCGATGATCAACGTCGAGACCTTCGGATCGTTCACGCCGTCGCGCTCCAAATAGTACGTGTATGTGCCTTCGTCGAGCTTGTTGCCCGGCACGCTGATCTTCGCTCCCTTGCCGGGGAACACCTGCTCCTTGCCGCCCGTGGCGATGTGAAGCTTGAAGTCACTGCCGGTGCCCTTCGTCGAGACCTGTACGAGCGGGATCACGCTCTGGTACGAGATGCGCCATGTACGGCCGTCGGCATCGATCGGGACCGTCGCCGCTTGCTTCGGCAGCGGGCGACTGCCGTCGTCCTTCATCACGCGCACGCGGCCCGACGCGACGGGCGCGGAGTCACCACCGCCCGACGAGCAGCGCAGGCGATATGCCCATTGGCCGACATCGGCCATCAGGTTCGCACTGTCCTTGCCGCCGCTGACCTTCGCCGTCTGGAACCGCGCGTTCGAGTCCATCTCGATAAACCCACCGTCCTTGCACTTCCCGCCGAACTGGAACTGCACGGCGGTCTTGCCGCGCGGATCGTGGATGGTCGCGCTCTCGCCGACGGCGACCTGGAAGTCGTAGTAGTTCGGGATCGCCTCGACCACGCGGATGGTGCCGTTCTTCGCGAGCGTCGCGCTTTCGCCGCGATTCATCTCGAGCTTGCCGCCCGTCACGCCGATGAGCTCCGCGTTCCCGCGCGCGATCGCGACCTTCGTGTCGCGCGGACTCACGTCGAGCTTCGCGTCCGCGCCGGCTTGCTGGCCGCCGCGCAGCTCGATCGCGCCGCCGGGGAGCTTCACGTTACCTCTGCCGCCGGCATCGACGCGCCCGTGTGTGGCGCCGCCGTCGACCGCGATCGAGAGTCCCTCGCCGAGCGTCATGCTCGACCCACCCCCCATGTCCAGTGCCACGCCCTTCGCGGTCACCTTCGCCGACGAGCCCTTGCCGACGCGGACGCGCATTCCAGGCGTCAGCACGACCTGACCCTCGACGGTGTTCCACTTCTTCTCGCCCGGGTTCTGGAGCTCGACCTTCTTGCCATCGGCGACGAGCGTCGCGACGTCGGGCGCCGTTGCATTTTCGGGAGCGTCGATGGCCGCATCGGCGACCGCTGCATCGGGGACCGACGTGACCGTGACGTCGTCGGGGTTCAGATCGACGATCGAGCCGATCACCATTTCGAACGTCTCGCCCTTGAGGTTCGACACGGATGCATCACCCATCTCCAGAGACAGCGTCGCGCCCTCGCCCTTCGCGGTCACGCGAACGCGACCGGACTTCAGGCGAACGTCACCGACGTCGAGGCCGACGAGGCCGTTACCCAAGAGATCGATCGCGCCGAGCTCGACGGCGATCTTGCTGTTGCCTTCCTTGCCGCCGAAGCGCAGGACGGTGTGCGGCTGCATCGTGATCGTCGCGCCACCACCGGTGATCTGCAGCTCGGCGGGTGCATCGGCCGTCCGCGCCGCATCACCGATGTAATAGAGCTGGCCGACCTTGACCGCCGCCCACGCGCCCTCGCCCTGCTGGCGCTCGATCGCACCGTCGGCCTTCTTCAGCTCGGCGATGGCGTTTCCCTTCTTGCCGCCGCACGCCACGAGGCATACGACGCATGCGACGGCAAGCAAGGCGATGCCGGCGCGAGAACGGAACACGCTACCGTAGCTCGATGATCTTGATCGCGACACCATTGGGATCGATCGTGACGTCGAGTTCCTGATCCTGCAGGCCCGGTGATGACGCGGTGATCTTGTAGATGCCCGGCTGGAGATCGACGGAGAACTGACCGTCGGCGCCCGACGTCGCCGTCAGACCGCCCGGCTCGATCTTCACCGTCGCGCCGCCGATCGGCTTGCCCGTGTTGGCGTTACGAACGACCGCACGCAGCTGACCCGGCGGGAGGACAGGTTCGAGCGAAATGCGGTCGGCCTTGTTAACCCCCGGCTTCAGGTTGACCGTCAGCTTCACCGGCTTCTTGCCGCTGACGTCGATCGTCACCTCGCCAACGGGATCGGTGATGTTGTCGACCCCCTTCACCGTCTTGCCGATCGGGAGCTTCTCGACCTTCCACGCGCCCTTGTCGTCGGTGACGCCGGTGCCTTCGTACGTCGAGGTCTTGACGACGACCTTTGCTCCGACCGCCGGCGCGCCCGCCTCGTCGAGTAGCTCGCCTTCCACGCTCGCGAAGATCGGGACATCGATCTCCTGCGGATCGACGCGCTTCTTCACGGTCGTGGAGGGACCACCGAAGCGGCCCTGGATTCCGACGCCGAAGCTGAACGTCGGCTCGTACGGGACGAGCTTGACGTCGTTCGCCGCGATGTCCGCGTTCGTGACCTTCGGGACACGCGCACCACCGAGGTACGCGAGAACCGTCCACGACTTGTTGATGTGGTAGCCGCCACTCGCACCGAAACGGACGAGCGGGCTCGGCGCTTCGTGCGCCGCCGAGGCGCCCATCGGGGTGATGCCGCTACCCACGAAGACGTCGATCTGGCCTTCCGCCGCGACGTACGCCTTCTTACCGACGGGGATACCCAGGTGCGCGCCACCGACGAACGCGTTGAACTCGGACACGCCGAGCGAGACGCGATCCTGAACCGAGAGAAGCGTCGGCGAATCGACGGACTTCGCGCTGTTGTCGACGCGGAAGCCGGCGTTGAACGAGAGCAGCCCCGGTCCGGCGGTGAGCGAGACGAGTCCCGACGCTGCCACCGAGATCGCCGAACCGGCGACGGAGGGCGCATCTTTGCCGGGGACCCAGAGGTCGACCTGACCGCCGAAGCTCAGGTTGCCGGAGGTCTTCGCGGCGCGGATCAACAGGTGCGGATCGCCGACGTAGCCATCGTCGTCGGTACCCATCGCGTCGCCGCTGTGCTGGTCGAATCGACCATCGAGCGACACGGCGATGCTGATCAGCTCGTGTGGCGCAAAACCGACCGCGAGCCGCCCCGTCGAGCGTGTGAACTTCGTGTTCGTGCCGATGAGATCATTGCGCATGCCGTAGCCGCCGAGTAGCGCGACCTGCACCGCCCCCTTTGGCAACGACTCTGCACTCGGCGCCCACAAACCACCCGGGAGTGCTCCATAGCCGATGACAGGACTTGGACCCTCCTCGACCACCGGCTCCGTGGAATCCACAACATCAGCCGGTGCGGACTGTGCCCAGGCGAGCGGAGCACCTACCACGACGGCAAGAAAGGATGCGATTCCACGACGCATTACAAAAAGTGTAAGGGGATTCGAGCCCGATTTACAGTGCCTGGTCACTTCAATAACGAAGCCAGCGGAGAAGCTCTCGCACGCTCGGGCGCTTTCCATAGAGAAGCACCCCGACGCGATAGATTTTCGCGGCCGCTCTCACGACGACGATCGTCGACACGAGCAGGATCGCGAGTGAGATCGCGACATCGCCCAACGTCGCACCTCCGAGGACGAATCGCATCGGCATCAACATCGGCGACCAGAACGGCACCATCGTCATCACCGACGCGGCGCCGCCGCGCGGGCTCGACGCCACGAGCTGGAAGCACATGACTCCGATGATGAGGAGCATCGTGACGGGCATCTGGACCTGCTGTGTGTCCTGCTCCGACGACACCATGGCACCTACTGCGGCATACATCGCGGCGTAGAAAAAGAACCCGAACACGAAGAACAGCAGCGTGATGGAGATCGAGAACGCGTCGAGTGGCGGGAGGCCCGATTGGCCGGCGTCGATCCCGAACACGCCGAGGATCTCGGCGCGATAGGCGAGCGTGATCGCGCCGATCCCGAGCCACACGCTCAGCTGGATCAGCGCTGCGCCGCCCACGCCGAGGATCTTCCCGGACATGAGGCTCTGCGGGCGGACCACGGCGACCAGGAACTCCATCACCCGGCTCGTCTTCTCCTGCACGACGCTGCGCATGACGGCAACGCCGTACAGGGTGATCACCATGTACAGCACGAACGCGAGGATGTACGCGATGAGGAACGAACCGAGGCCCGAGCTGCCTTCGGCCTCGCCCGTGGAGTGCATCGCGAGCACGTCGATGTCACCGATCATCGTCGCGCGCTGCTCCGGCGTGAGCTTCACGAGATCCGCGCGCGCCTCGAACACGACCTCGGTCAGCGCCGTCCGTAGGAACGACGTCACGTACTGGCTCGCCGCGTTGTCACCGCGATAGAGCACCTGCGAGAACCGGACGGCGCGTTCGTGAATCACGAGGAAGCCGTTGATCTTGTCGTCGCGGATCTTGTCGAGCTCCGTCTGATCCGGCGTGTTCTTGTCGACGAGCATGACGACCCAATCGTGCTCGTCGCGCAGCTTCTTCGCGAGCGGCTCGCCGAGCACGCCCGTGTGATCGACGATATCGATGCGCGCGCCCTCCGTGCTCTTCGCGCTGATCACCGCGGGGACCACGACGAGCGCCACCATGAAGATCGGCCCGAGCAGCGTGATCACGACGAACCACTTGCTCTTGATGCGCTCGAGCAGCTCGCGCCGCGCGACGACCCACGTGTTTCGCCAGCGAGCTGTCAGGCGAGCAAGTACCTTTGGGGTGAGCCAGCTCACGCCGCGGGCTCCTCGTCCCGGCGTTCCGCCACCGCGGCCTCGGGGCCGACCTTCTCGACGAAGATTTGGTGCAGCGAGGCCTCGACGACCTCGAACTTGCGCAGCGCGGCGCCGGCGCCGATCAGCGCGGACAGTAGGCGCTGCGGGTCGGGGGCCTTCACCTCGATGTCGTGATCGCCGGCCGCGGCGTCGCGGCGCTCGCTCACGATCGCGGTGTCCGCGAGGACAGCGTCGGCCTTGTCCTTTGTCCCGCCAGAGAACGCGAGCGCGATCCAGCCATCCGCGTTCGAGGCGGCCTTGAGATCGCGCAGCTTTCCTTCGAGCACGAGCTTGCCGCGCGCGATGATGCAGACCGCGTCGACGATCTTCTCGGCCTGCTCCATCTGGTGGGTCGAGAACAGCACCGTGCGACCGCCCTCGCGGATCTCGGCGACGATCTCGCGCAACACCTCGGCGTTGATCGGATCGAGTCCGCTCCACGGCTCGTCGAGGATCACGACCTCAGGCTCGTGGAGCAGCGCGGTCGCGAACTGGACCTTCTGCTGCATGCCCTTGGATAGTGCCTCGACCTTGTTGCCGAGCCACTTCGAGAGCCCGAGGCGCTCGAGCCACGCGGCCCCGCGCTTCTTCGACTCGGCGCGCGACAAGCCGCGCAGCTCGCCCATGAACTCGACGATTTCGCCGACCTTCATCTTCGGATACAGGCCGCGCTCCTCGGGCAGGTAGCCGATCTTGCGCGCGGCCGCGACGCCCGGCGGCAGGTCGAGGATGCGGATCTCGCCGCGATCGGGCGCGATGATGTCGTTGATCATCCGCAGTGTCGTCGACTTGCCCGCGCCGTTGGGACCGAGGATCCCGTAGATGACGCCGCGCGGTACCTCGAAGGTGATGTCGTCGACGGCAATGTGGTTGCCGAACTTCTTCACCACGCCGCGAATGGACAGTGCGCTTGTCATGCGGCGAGAGGTGGATTGTCGCCGAGCACGCAGCGCTCGAGGACCGCCATGCGGATCGCGACACCCCACGAGACTTGCTGGAGGATCACCGCGCGCGGACCGTCGGCGACTTGCGGCGAGATCTCGACGCCGCGGTTCATCGGGCCGGGGTGCATGACGATCGCGTCGGGTTTCGCGTAGGCGAGCGTGCGCTCGGAGAGGCCGAACGTGCGCGACAGCTCGCGCGTGTTGGGGAACCGCGGCGCCTCGCCCTCGAAGCGCTCGCTCTGAACGCGTAGCATCATGACGACGTCTGCGTTCTCGAGGCCGTCCTCGAGCCGCGTCACGACGCGCACGCGCTCGCGCGTCAGCTCGCCGCCGATCTCCTCGATGCCGCGCGGCACCAACGTCCACGGTGCGCACAACCGGATCCGCGCGCCGAGCTTCGCGAGGCACAGGATGTTGCTGCGGGCAACGCGCGAGTGCGCTAGGTCGCCGACGATGACGACCTCGAGCCCTTCGATCGATCCGGTGCCGTCTTTTCGGCCCTTGTGACGGCGGATCGTCGCCGCGTCGAGTAGCGCTTGCGTCGGGTGTTCGTGCTGGCCGTCGCCCGCGTTGATGATGCTCGCCTTGATGTTCCGTGCGATCACCGCGGCGGCACCGCCGAACGAGTGGCGCACGACGATCGCGTCCGGGTGCATCGCCATGAGGTTGCGCGCGGTGTCGATCAAGGTCTCGCCCTTCGTCGTCGACGACGCGGAGCCCGAGATGTTGATGGCCTCGGCCGAGAGGCGCTTCGCGGCGAGCTCGAACGACGTACGCGTGCGCGTCGAGTTCTCGAAGAACAGGTTGATCACCGTCCGCCCGCGGAGCGACGTGAGCTTCTTGATCGGCTCGTCGCCCATGGGCCAGTAGCGATCTCCGTGATCGAGGATCGCCGTGATCTCGGCTGCGTCCAGATCGGCGATGCTCACCAGGTGGCGCACGCACCTCGTATAGCGCATTTCGACGGTGGTAAGGTGGCAGCGAAGTGTCGTCAGATCGCGACAAGGTCGACCGGACCGGGCACGTCCTCGGAGGCCGATTCCGCATCGACGGTCCGATCGGCAAGGGCGCGATGGCGACGGTCTATCGCGCGCTCGACCAGCAGACCTCTGCATATGTCGCGGTGAAGATCCTCCGCACGTCGATCCTCGGGAGCGATCCGTCGATCAAGCAGCGGTTCCAGCGCGAGGGCGAGGTGCAGGAGAAGATGCGCCACCGCAACATCGCGGCACTGCTCGATACCGGGGTCACCGAGTTCGACGAGCCGTACCTCGTCGTCGAGCTGTTGCGCGGCAAGACGCTGCGCGGCGTGCTCAAGCAGCTCGGCCGCGTTCCGCCGCGCCAAGCCGCGAGCTATGCGTGGCAGGCGCTCCAAGGACTGTCCGCGGTCCACGCGCTCGGAGTGCTGCACCGCGATCTCAAGCCGGCGAACATCATGCTCGAGCCGTCGCCCGGCCCGGTCGAGCGTGTCGTGCTCATCGACTTCGGCTTCGCGACCTTCGAGGGCGGCGCGAAGCTAACCCAGCAGGGCTCCGTCGTCGGCAGCCTGCGCTACATCGCGCCCGAGCGATTGCGCGGCGAGAAGGTCGACCACCGCAGCGACCTCTACTCGATGGGCATCATTCTCTACGAGATGCTGACCGGCGAGCCGCCATGGAGCACCAGCGACGACTTCTCGCTGATCGAGTCACACCTCCACGATCCGCCGCCGCCGCTCGACGAGTCGTTGCCCCGCGCGCTCGACGCTGTGCTTCAGCGCGCGCTCGCGAAGCACCAGGATGATCGCTACTCGCACGCGACCGAGATGGCCGATGCGCTCCAGCAGGCCGCGCAGCTGATCGACGGCTGATCGACGGCTGATCGACGGCTGATCGACGGCTGATCGACGGCTGATCGACGGCTGATCGACGGCTGATCGACGGCTGATCGACGGCTGATCGACGGCTGATCGACGGCT
>JBJXGN010000269.1:0-31336 GCA_046160585.1 Kofleriaceae bacterium | reverse complement strand
TCGCCGGTCTGGTGGTGGGCAGGCGCGACCTCGTGCAGCGTCTCTCGCTGCGCGCGTGACTCGATCGCGCGCTTCACGACCTCGCGCAGGCGATCGATGTCGACCGGCTTCACGAGGTACTCGTAGGCGCCGAGCTGGATCGCCTTGACCGTCGACTGCATGTCGTCGCGCGCGGTGACGACGACCACCGTCGGCGCGTTCTGCGCACCCGAGAGCGAGGACAGTACGTCGAACCCACTGCCGCCCGGCAATCCGAGATCGAGCAAGATCACGTCGGCCGCGTCTGCTGATGTCGTGTCCTGTACCGCCGCGATCGCAGTGGGCGCGTCGGATGCGGTCGCGACGTCGTAGCCCTCGCCGCCGAGGAACTTCTCCAGGGTGCGCCGGATCGAACGGTCGTCGTCGACAATCAGGATGCGAGCCACGTCCACCTCTTCTGGCACGTCCACGCCCCGTGCCAGGGAAGACCCAGCGTAACCCCGCGACCGAGCGTCCGCGCGGAGGTGTCGATCGTTGGTTGATGGTAACGAAACGTTGCCTTTTTCATGAGCCGCGACGCATCGTTACGGAATCTAATTTGACACTGTCATATATCAGTGTCATGTTCGGTTCGTGGTCGAGACGTGGACACTTCCTGCGCTGGTGGATGAATGCGAGGCCCGCATTCGCGCCCTGCCGGCACCGACGAACGGGCAAGTGCGTGCTGTCCCGGACGAGCGCACGATCCGCTACTACGCCACGCTCGGTCTCCTCGATCGACCCGTCGCGATGCGCGGGCGCACCGCTCTCTACAACGCGCGTCATCTCGCGCAGGTCGTCGCGATCAAGCGCCTCCAGTTGATGGGGCGATCGCTCTCGGAGATCCAAACGCTGTGGCCGACGTTGGATGACACGACGCTCGCGCGCATGTCGGGCGTCAGCGTTGCCGGCACGACGGCGAACCCGTCGCCCGCATCCACGCGGGAAGCGTTCTGGAAGCGCGAGCCGGTCGACACGAACGTCGTGCGCGCGGCTGTCGCGCAGGCGCCGGCACCGGTCGACAACGCTGCACCCGCCGTCTCGATCTCGATCGAGCTCGCCCCCCACATTTCGATCACGCTCCCGATGACGCCGGGAGTCACGCTGTCTCGGGCCGACGTTCGCGCACTCCGCGCGGCCGCGGCACCACTACTGAACGAGCTGGCGAACCGCCGGCTGTTGGAGAAACCCGCTAACACCCCACGGCGAGAGACATCGTCGGGAGAGGAGAACGTATGAAGGAACCGATGTTGATGACCGACGACGAAGTGGCGCGATTTGGAAAGCTCCCCGACGCGGGATTTGGCTGCCTGCAAACCGAGCGCGGGTGCTTGCCGCTCGCAGCGCTCGATGTCGACGCGCGGGTGGCGGGCGTCGTGGCGTCGATCGAGGTCGCACAGACCTTCGTGAACACGCTCGGCGTGCCGATCGAAGCGACGTACATCTTTCCGCTGCCGGATCGCGCGGCGGCGCACCGCTTCCGCATGGAGGTCGCGGGGCGCGTGATCGAGGGCGTGATCGACGAGCGCGGCGCGGCGCGCGAGCAATACGACGAGGCGATCGCGAAGGGCCACCGCGCCGCGATCACGGAGGAGGAGCGCCCCGGCGTGTTCACGTTGCGGGTCGGCAACCTGATGCCCGGCGAAGCCGCGACGGTGCGGATCTCGCTCGTCGGTCCTCTCCCCGTCGACGACGGCGAGGTCACGTTCCGCTTCCCGCTCGTCGTCGCGCCGCGCTACATGCCCGGCGCCGCGATGGGTGGCGAGCAGGCAGGGCTCGGCGTCGCCGCAGACACGTCGCTCGTGCCGGACGCGTCGCGCATCTCGCCACCGGTGCTCCTGCCCGGGATGACGAGCCCGGTGCGCCTCGGCCTGCGCGTCGCGCTCGAGGACACGAGCGTGCGCGCGGTTACCTCGTCGCTCCACTGCGTGACGGTGTCGAATCGCGACGCGCGGGTGATCGAGGTGCAGCCCGGGGAGAAGCTCGATCGCGACTTCATCCTTCGTTGGCGCCTCGACGGCAGCGAGCTCGCGAGCGCGCTGCGCTGCATCGACGACGCAGACGGGCAGGGCGGCACGTTCATGTTGACGCTCGTGCCGCCGAGCACCGTCGCCGTCGCCGGCAAGCCACGCGACGTCGTGTTCGTGCTCGATCGATCCGGCTCGATGTCCGGCTGGAAGATGGTCGCAGCGCGTCGCGCGGCCGCTCGCATGATCGACACGCTCACGTCGCGCGATCGGTTCTGCACGATCGCGTTCGACAACACGAGTGAGCTATTGCCGTCGGGCGGGCTCGTCGACGCGACGGATCGCAATCGCTTCGCGGCCGTCGAATTGCTCGCGAAGGTCGACGCGCGCGGTGGCACCGAGATGGCCGAGCCGCTGCGCCTCGCAAGCGGCATGCTCGCGGGCGGCACGCTGGACCGCGAGCGCGTGATCGTGCTCGTCACCGACGGTCAGGTCGGCAACGAGGATCACATCCTGCGCGAGCTCGCACCGTCGCTACGGAACATCAAGATGTTCACGCTCGGCGTCGACCAGGCAGTGAACGCGGCGTTCCTGCGCCGTCTCGCCGCGGCGGGCGGAGGCCTGTGCGAGCTCGTCGAGAGCGAAGATCGTCTCGACGACGTGATGGCAAAGGTCCATCGCCGCATCGGCACACCGATCGCGACGGAACTTTCGCTCGTGCCGACCGGGCTCGAGATCGATGCGTCGAGCGTCTCGCCGAGCAAGCTTCCGGATGTCTACGCGGGGGCGCCCGTGACGATCCTCGGTCGCTACCGCGGCGCGGCGCCTCCGTCGGCGAACGTCGAGCTCGTCGGGAGCTCGCTCGGCGATCCGCTGCGCGAGAAGCTGTCGCGCCAGACCCAGGCGTACGACGCGCGCGATGCCCGCTGGCTCGCGGCGAGCTGGGCGCGCGCGCGGATCCGCGATCTCGAGGATCGCTACGCGGCCGGGTCGCGCGACGTGGAGTCGACGATCATCTCCGTGTCGAAGCGGTTCGGCGTGCTGTCGCGGTTCACCGCGTTCCTCGCCGTGGACCGCGCGGAGATCGCGAATGGGGGCGGCCGCCTCGCGCAGCTCGTCCAACCCGTCGACGCTCCGGCGGGCTGGGACGCCGGCGTCACGCCGCTCGGCGCACCGGGTGGTGGTGGCGGAGCCAGCTACGGTGCACAGAGCCTCAGCCGTGGCAAGGCCGTATCGCTCGGCGACGCGAATCGATCGCGCTCCGTGTCGATGAAGAAGAAGGAGTCCGCGCCCGAGATGCGCTCGGCGCCGATGGCACCACCGATGGCGAAGCCCGCGCCCGCACCGATGAAGACCATGATGCAGGAACGCGAGAAGGGCGAAGCGAGCAAGGACGCGCGCGCGGAGCAGAAGCAGGCGTCGCAGACGTCGATCAACGGCGCGTACCTCGTGTCGCTCGCGACGCTGGCCCGCGAGCGCGACGGGCACGCGCGCGCGAACGCGACGACCGCGATCCGCCTCGTGCGACAGCGCCTCGCGCAGTGGACCGAGGACGTGCGCTCGGTCGGCGGCATGGCAACGCTCGCGTCGTCGGTCGAGGACATCGCGCTGCGCCTGGCCACGGCGACGATGGATCAGGCGATCGCGATCGCGGGCGAGCTCGCTGCTCTTGCCGCCGGAGCACCGCCGCCGGCCGCGAAGCCGCCGGGACGAGGTGCATTCTGGAAGTAGCTTTGCTACGACCCGTGGTGTGACCCGCTTCGTGGTGCTCGTGCTGGCTGCATGCTCGTCGTCGGCGCCACCGACCCCGCCGCCGTCTCCTCCTGCCGTCGCGCAGGCGGACGCGGCGGCGGTCGTCGTTTCGGCCGACGCTGCGATCGCCGCCGCCGCGCCCGCGCTCGACGCGGCCCCGAGCCTCGCGATCGTCGATGCGCCGATCAAGTGGTCGGCCGAGCGGGAGGCGCTCACGCTCGACTACCGCCGGCAGCACTCCGACGCCTCCGCGACGGACGTGACAATCGCGCCGAAGGTAATCGTCTTGCACTACACGGGTGGGGGCTCCGCGAAAGGCACGCGCAACTACTTCGACAACGTGAGGATCGAGTCGAGCCGTGCGCAGCTCGCGAAGGCGGGCCTCGTGAACGTCTCGTCGCACTACGTCGTCGATCGCGACGGGACGATCTATCGGCTGCAGCCGGAGACGCGGTTCGCCCGCCACTGCATCGGCCTCAACCACATCTCGATCGGCATCGAAAACGTCGGCAACGAGAAGGAGTTCCCGCTCACGGACGCGCAGGTCACCGCGAACGCGGCGCTGGTTCGCGATCTGGCGGCGCGCTTCTCGATCACGCACCTCGTCGGACACTACGAGGTGATGGGGATGAAGAAGTCCCCGCTCTACGTCGAGCTCGATCCGAAGTACGCCAACGACAAGCCCGATCCAGGGAAGGCGTTCATGGCCAAGGTCCGCGCGCTCGTCGAGGATCTGGCGCTATCGGGTCCGGACTAGCGGAGCTTCTTGTTCGATGGCGGGGTCTTCGTCGGCGGGGTTTTCGTCGGTACGGTCTTCTTCAGCGTCACGTTCACGGAGCTGTTGTTGTTCTTCGGCGAGACCTTCTGCGTCTCCGGCGCGTAGCCATCCTTCGCGATGCGCAACGTCGACGTCTCGAACGCCGGCACCTTGACCGTGGTCGGCGTCATCCCGAGCGTCTTGCCGCCGAGAGTCACCTTCGCGCCTTGTGGCGACGAGCTGACCTTCACGGTGAAGGTGTCGCGCGCCAGCGCGATCTTGATCGGCTTTTGGTTCGGCTTCGGCGTCACCTCGCGCGTCGTCGTCTGATAGCGCTGCTTCTTGAGCGTGACCTTCGCGGCGACTCCGCACCGCAGTGTCGTCGTCACCGGCGTCGGCCCCTTCGCGTCGCCGCCGATCGAGAGCTCCGCCCCTGGCGGCACGCTCTCGATCGTCACCGTGCAGTCGGTCGGAGGCGCGCCCTCCACGGGCTGCTTCACGGTGTCGACGACGGCGGCCGGCTGGACATCCATCTCGATCTCGTCGGTGCGAGGCTTCTCGGGCGCGACAGGCTCGGGTCGTGCGGGCTCCGGCGTCACCGCGGGCGCCACCTCGGGTTTGGGCGCGGTCGCGGTCCTCGACGTCTTCTCGGGAGCGCTCGTGGTCGGCTTCTTGCCGGACGACTTGTCGTTGCCGCCGGTCGCCAGGATCACGATGATCACCAGGAGTAACGCGGCAGCGGCGCTCGCCGCGATCAGGATCGTCCGGCGCTTTCGCTTCTGCGCCGCGCGCGACATCTCGTCGTTGGTCTCGAGCCGCGGGATGTCGCCCGACTCGCGGAAGAAGCCGACGCCACCGTCGGTGAGGTCGCCGCGAACGGGTCCGCGCGCCTCGAACGCGAGCGCGGCGGTGGGGCCCGATGCGTTCGGGAGCTGCGGATTGCCGCCGGCGGGTGTGATGAACGAGCCCGGAAGCGGTCCCTGCACGGGGCGTGGCGGCGTGATCGGTCCCAGGCCGGGATTCGTCGTCGTCCCGTCATAGATCGGGACGGCACCCGGGTGCGCGATCATCGGGGGTGGCGCCGCGAGCGGGATCATCGGCGTGCTCTGCGCAGGCGGCGGTGGCATCGGCGACGGCGGGTCGGCGACATCGTCGTTATCGGTGAGCGCCGGCATCGGTGTCAGCGGTTCGATCAGCGTCGGATCGATCTGGATCTTTGGCTCGTCCACGGCGAGCTCCGGCTGCGTGCGCGCGTTCGAGTCGAGTGGCTCGTGGCTCGACACCGCCGACACCGGCGGTCCAGGCAGCTCTCCCTCCGGGCGCTTTTCGATCTTCGAGGGCTCGCTCCAGCCATCGGGACGCGATGGATCGAGCGCGATGATGTAGTCGCCCGTCGGTGGTCCCTTCGGCGGCGCGGCATCCGCGGGCGCCTTGCGCGCCGTGATCGTCAGCTGCCCGTCGTTCGTCGACATCGTCCAGTCACCGCTCGGCTCCTCGATCGTCGGCTGGAGCTTCGAGAGCCGGATCGCCGCCTGCGTCGATCCGAGCGGGTCGACCTGATCGACGGAAACGAGCCCCTCGTCGAGGGACCCTTCCGCCGCCCGGATTTGCACCGTCTCACGCGTCTCTTCGTCACTCGGCGTGCGCGACGTCGGCGCCGACGGAAGCACGAGTGCACCCGAGGGAGTCACCGCGATCCCGATCTCGGTCCTGCGTGCTGGGCTTGCCGGCGCCGGGACGTTCGTCACATCCGTCTTCTCGTCGGAGTACTCGGGGGTCGAGTACTGGATCAGCGGCGGCGGGACGACGAGGGCGTTCGCGGGGAGCGTGCCGCGGATCGTCTCGTTGATCATGAACTCCGGAGGCATCCCCTTCACCGTCTCGTCGGGCAGCGCGCCTCGGGCCTCGACGGCCTGCGCGAACTTGAGTGCAGCAGCGACCGCTTCTTCACGCGACGGAACGATGGGCGCGTTGGGTGCTCCAACGACGGGCGGTGGAGGTGCAATTCCGAGTGGCTTTGGTGTCGCTGGTGGTGGTGGTGCGTTCGGCGCCGGCGTCGTCGTTCCTTGTGGTCGGAGCGGCGGCATACCGAGCGTCGTTGCGGTGAGCGACGAGGGCACCTTCGCGCCGAGCGACGCGGGGAGCGGCGGAACGACCGGTGGCATGCTCGCAGACTTCGGGCGCTCCGGCGTCACGATCGGAGACTTCGCGGGTCTGAACGGCGGTGGCATCGTCGACGACGGCATCGTCGCCGGCGGCTTCGCGATCGGCTCCGACGGCGCCTTCGCGATCGGCACCGGTGTTGGTGTTGGTGCGGACTTCGCGATCGGAATTGGCGTTGGTCCCGCTGGCGTGTTGCCGGTGGGCGGCGGAATCGTGCCGAGATCCGAGTCGCGCGTGAGCGTCGAGACGTCGCCGATGACGACGCACTCGGCGAGTGCGTTCACGGCATCGATGCGCCCACCAGGCGCGGGCGGGCGGGGCCGCGGCTCGGCCTTCACATCGGCGGGACGGGCCGGCACGCTCGGCGCCGGCGGTCTGAGCGACGTACGCGCCTTCTCGAGCTCGGCGAGGATCGTCTGACTCGGCTCGTCGGGCGCGAGGAACTTCACCGTCATTCCGACGCGCCCGTACAGCACCGAGGGAGACTTCGCCGAGCTGACGATCTCCGCGTGGCCCTCGATCATCACGCCGCCATCGCGCAGCGTGATCGCGAAGCGGCCCTTGCGACCCGCCGGGAGCGGCTCCCCGATCGGAACGAAGATCACGCCGTTGCGGTCGGCGTACCGACGAAACGCGGAGATGAACTCCTCGCCCGACGTGCAAGCCGAGACCAGGTAGATCGGCGCCGTCACCCTGGAAAGAAGTGTAAGCCGGGACCGCCGAAAATGCGACGGGCGCTCCATCTCGCGATGGACCGCCCGGCAATCACCTGTAGGCCGTAGCCGTTCGAGCCACGCGTGCGGGCTCGCCCCGCTCACCCCAGGAGCTTGTGGATCGACGTCAGTTCCCGCTTCACATGATGATGAAGTCGTGAGCGCGAACCGTCTTGCGACCGTTCTCGCCCGCGCGCTTCGCCGCCTGCGTGACGAGCCAGCCGACGTACGCGTTGAGACCGTCGAGCGCATCGCCCGCCGTGTTGCAACCCGCGTCCTTGATCATCGCGCGAACCTTCGAGCTCACCAGCAGCATCTCGGTGGGCGCCGCGGACTTGCCGCCGCCCTTCTTAGCCTTCGCCATGTTCGACTCTCCTTCAGAAATTGAGGTGCAGCCCTTTTACACCACCCTGCAACTACGGAAAGTGGCAGGAAGCGCCGAAAACGCCGTTTTTGGGCGAATCGAGCCGATCTACCGATCCAGCGCGAGCACGAACGAGTCGGGCTTCGGGATGCGATCGTTCTCTGCTCGAACAGACTCGAGCGCGGGCCCGGAGCCCGTGGCGAGTGTGAACCGGAAGATGCCACCGACGTACGACGCGCCTTTCGCGTCCATCGCGAGACAGCGTCCCTGATCGTGGTCCTTGTCGCCGAAGCGTTGCGCCCACACGACGCGACCCTCGACATCGAGCTTGAGCGCGAAGATGTCCTTGTTGCCCTTGCTAGTCAGCGGGCCCGTTCCGAAGTCGACGGTCTGCTGGAACCAACCGGTGGTGACGGTGTTTCCGTTCGCGTCGGTGGCGATGCCGGACGCGATGTCTTCGCGATCCGCGCCGAACGTCTTGGCCCACTGCAGCTCGCCCGTGGGCGAGAAGCGAACCACGAAGATGTCGGACTCTCCAACCGCCGTGTGCTCGTCGCCCTTGCCGAACGACACGCTCTTGTCGAACGAGCCGACCATCGTGATGAAGCCCGACGGATCGATCGCGACACCGCCGGCGACGTCGTTGAACGCGTTGCCGAAGCGCTGCGACCAGAGGTGATCACCGTTGAGATCGTACTTCGCGAGGACCACGTCATAGTCCGAGCCGCCGCCTGCCTTGAGCTTCTCGCCGCCCCACTCCGAGTAGTCCTTGAACACGCCCTGCACGACGATGTTTCCCTGCCCGTCGACGGCGACGTGGTTGATCGTGTCCTGATACGCACCGCCGAACTGCTTGAACCACTCGAGATCGCCGCTCGCCGCGAGCTTGATCAGCATCGCGTCCGTGCCACCACGCGTCTTGTACGACGTGTTCGCGAAGTCGACCGTGTTGCTGAACGAGCCGCCGAGCACCCATCCGCCGTCCGGTGTCGAGGCGATCGAGTTCGCCCCGTCGGAGTCGATGCCGCCGATGTTCCACGCCCACTGCGCGACACCGTCTTTGTTGTACGCGATGACGATCGCGTCGTCGGAGCCGGAGGACTTCTTCGTGAACTCGCCGACCTTGATCGTGTCGAGGAACGAACCGACGACGACGACCGTGTCGCCGCGCACCGCGACGCCGTTCGCGACGTCGTCGCGCTCGGCACCGAACGACTGCGCCCACGCGAGCTTTCCATCGGGGTTGATCTTTACGAGGTAGCCCTGCGATGCGGGCTTCTTCTCTTCCTTCGTCGGCGCAGCGATCTTGCCGAGCGAACCGCCGAAGTCGACCTCGGCGTCGAAGTACCCCGCGGCGTACACCGCGCCCGTATCGTCGACGGCGACGCCGCGCGCGGCATCGATCCCGAGCCCACCGAAGGCGGTCGTGCGGAGCGGCTTGCCCGTGGCGCCGCCGGGATCCTTGGCGAGCGGCGGTAGGGGTCTCGAGTCGACGGGCTTCTTCGGAGTCACGGCGGCCGGCTTCACCTCGGGCTTGTCGGCGCCGGACTTCTTCGATCCGGTCTCTTTCTTCTCCGAACACGCGAACAAACAGAGGCCGGCGATCGCGATCGACGTGACGCGCATGGATGCCACGATGTCATGCAGGCGCGATCGCAGCAACGGGCAACAGGGGGCGTTTCTCGACGAGAAAATCACCGGAACCCACGGGGCGTTCCGTTGTCTCAGCGCGCTCGCTCGGCCTCGGGCGAGGTAGGCTTCGCGCATGGCTCGCTTCGCGTGTTCGCTCGCTGCAACCGCGTTCCTGGTCGCGTGTCCTGGACCGGCGCCCATCCCGCCAAAGCCGATCGACGACACTCCGATCCGGATCCGGATCGCGACGGCGGAGGCGAAGCGTGGTGACGGAGTCGGCGAGCTCGTCGAGCGCGCGACGCGCGGCGCGGCGAACGAGCGTGTCCTCGCGCTGCGCGGACTCGGTCGCAGCGGCGGCGCGCGAGCACGCGCGCACCTCGCGCGCGTGCTCGCGGACGGCGACCCGGCGATCGTCGCGGCGGCCGCGAGCGCTTACGGTCTCCTCGGCTCGCTCGACGAGCTGTCGGTGGACGCGACGACTCGGGCGACCACAGCGCTCCTCGCGGCGCTGGAGCGCGTGCCCGACGGATGGAAGCCGATGGTCATCGAGGCGATCGGCCGAGTCGCCGATACGTCGGTACAGTCCACGCTCGTCGAGTTGCTGCAACGACCGACACTGGGAGCGTCGGCGGCGCTCGCGCTCGGTCGGTTCGGCCGCCGCAAGATCGAGCTGACGCCGAACGCGCGCCTCGCGTTGATCGACGCGCTCGGCGCTCCGGCGACGGCGTATGGCGCCGCGTACGCGTTCGCACGCGCGCAGCTGTCGACGGACACGAGCGCGACGACTGCCGCGGCGCACGATCGTGTCGGTCCCCCGCTCGCCGCGCTGATCGATTCACCGGACGGGTCGACGCGCGCGGTCGCGATCCAGGCGATCGTGAAGCAGAACGTGGTCGGCAGCGCCCATGCGCAGCTCGAGAAAGCTCTGCTCGACGGCGACTGGCGTGTCGGTGTCGAGGCCGTGCGCGCGCTCGCCGGCGACAAGGGCGACGACGCCGGGCGCGATGCGGTCGCAGCGGTCGTGGTGCGCCGGTACGCCGAGCTCGAGCGTGGCAAGGCAACCGAGGCGCACGTCGTCATCGAAGCGCTGAAAGTGCTGGCGCCGCACGCGAAGCGCCCGCTCGTCGCGTCGGCGCTCGCAGCGATCGCGCGGAGCGCGTCCGCGTCGACGTCAGTCCAGGGCATCACGTACGGCTGGATCGAGTGCCTATCGCTCGCGGCCATGGCGCGCTCCGAGTCGGCCGACCTCGCGCTCGTCGAGAACTGCAAGTTGCCGGACCACCTGCGCCTGCCGCTCGTCGCGGAGCTCGTCGGCGCGAAGGTCGGCCCGCTCGCGCAGCGCCGTACGATGTTCGCGAAGCTCCTCGCGCACACCGACGTTCGCGTGCGCGCCGCGGCGCTCGGCCATCTCGCGAGCTTCTGGTCCGAGGGCAGCTCCGCCGATCGCGACGCGATCATATCGACCCTGGTCACCGCGATCGGCACGCCCGACCCGATCTACGCGGGCTCCGCGATCGACGCCGCGCCAGCGATCTACGATGCGATCGGCGCGAGCGGAAGCCCAGTGCTCGACGCCGCGATCGTCGCACGCGCGCACACCGAGAAGGATCCGGAGCTCGCTGCGTCCGTCCTGGAGCTCGTCGGGAAGCGCAAGGTCGCGAGCGGCGTCGATGCGTGTCGCGGCGCGCTAGAAGGACATCCAGTTCTCGCGACCGCCGCGCGGCATTGCTTGCTCGCGCTCGGCGAGCCCGCGAGCAAGACCGTTCGCGACGAGCCGGCCGGTGCGTTCCCGCCGCCCGGCATCGACCTGTCGGCGGCGTTCGGCGGACCTCGCGAGTGGGTGCTGACCACGGCGCGCGGTGAGATCGTGATCGCGCTCGACGAGACCTTTGCACCGTGGGCCGCCGCGACGATCGTTACGCTGACAAACCGCGGCTTCTACGACAATCTGGAGTTTCACCGCGTCGTTCCCAACTTCGTGGTGCAGGGAGGTGACCCGACACAGTCGGGATGGGGGGGCCCGGGCTTCACGCTCCCGGCGGAGCCAAGCGCCGCGGGCTTCGTGGCAGGTGGTGTAGGTATGGCGGACGCCGGGCGAGACAGCGCGGGATCGCAATGGTTCGTCATGCACGCACCCGCACCCCACCTCGACGCTCGGTACACCTTCGTGGGACGGGTCACGAGTGGGTCCAACATCGCAGATGCCTTGCTGATCGGCGACCGCGTCGAACGTGCGGTGATTCGCGATTCGCGGTCCCGCTCGCCGTAGCAGACGCGACCGCGGTGATAATTCCCGGAAACCGCCGCCATTCCGCGGTGTCTGGTCGCGTATGGCGAATAGATCGCGGGGCGTCGACGTTCGTTCCAACGCTCACATGCGCAAGCGCACGCTGGCCCTTGGTCTATCGATCGCGTCCGTCGCGGCTGCTGTTCCCGCCCTCGTCTACGCGAGGTCGATGATACGCATCGACCCGACACCACCGGTTTTCCAGCTGCAGGGGTCGCCCCTTGGCGGATCGAAGGCGGCGGCGGAGACCCCCGCGTATTTGACCGCAAATCGCATCGCGGCGCTTCCAGTGGGTGCGGTCGTGATCGATGGCGACAGCGGCTCGCTGATCAAGACAGACAGGGCCGGAAAGAACGTCGGCGAGGTCAAGATCGGCCGCGAGGCAGGACTGCTCGCCTACGACCCCGCGCTGCAACTCGCCTACGTCGCGGATCGCCGCGGTGATCGCGTCGCCGTCGTGAAGCTGACCGGCAAGCCGGAGATCACGGCATCGTGGAAGACGCCAACCGAGCCATACGCCGTCGCGCTCACGCCGGACAAGAAGACCGTCCTCGTCACCACGATCGCGGATCGGACGCTCGTCGCGTTCGACGCACAGAGTGGCAAGGAGAAGTGGCGCACGCCGCTCGGTCGCGAGCCACGCGGGCTCGCCGTGTCGCCCGACGGAACACGCGCGATCGTCGCGTACCTCGCGACCGGCACCGTCGATCAGATCGACCTTCTCGAGACGCATCGCGCGGAGCACATCGCGCTCGCCACCGCGAGCTCGCCGCGCCGCGGTGGCCGCTCGCTCGGCGATCAGGGCGAGTCGTTCGCACGCGCGTCGTTCGCGGTCACGTTCCTCGGCGACCGCCAGGCGCTCGTGCCGTTCCAGCGCGAGACGCCCGTGCAGCGCATCGACGGCGGCGAGCGCACCGGCAGCTACGGGGGTGGTTTCGAGCCGCCCGTCTCGCACCAGCTCGCGTTCCTTGGCTTCGGCAAGGGCCACACCAACCAGGTCACTGCGACGATCGGCGCGCACCAGCCCCGCGCGATGGCGTGGGATCAGTCGCGTGACGCGCTCTACATCGCCGGCCTGGGCTCCGACACGATCATCCTCGTGAAGAACGCCTCGCAGGTCACGATCTCCCTCGCGGGCAGCAACACCACCACCGTCGACAAGAAGCAGTGCGGTCCCGACGGTCTTGCCATCGACAGCTCGGGCGATCTGCTGGTGTGGTGCTCGTTTACCCGCTCCGTGCAGCGCATCGACTCGGTCGACGCGAAGGGCAGTGTCGTGCCGAATGGCAAGATCGAGGTCAACGGTCCGTCCCTGGTCGCGTCCATGTGGACCGAGAAGCAGCACCTGGGAATGACGCTGTTCCACTCGTCGACGCCCGCGATCTCGCAGCAGGGATCGATGGCGTGCTCGACGTGTCACCCCGACAACCGCACGGACGGTCTGTCGTGGCGCATCGACAAGCACGAGCTCCAGACACCGATCCTCGCGGGGCGCGTCGCCGGAACGCACCCGTTCAAGTGGGACGGCGGCGATCGCTCGCTCGAGGACAGCATGACGGGGACGATGAAGCGCCTCGGTGGCTTCGGCCTCGACAAGGCGCAGATCGCCGCGCTCGGCGCGTACATGGAAGCGCTCCCCACCGTGCGCACGCCGTCGCGTAGCGCCGAGTCCGTCGCGCGCGGCAAGAAGCTGTTCGACACCGAGGCGGGATGCCGCGCGTGTCACGACGGCGCGAGCTACACCGACCAGGATCGCCACAAGTTCTCGGGCACGCTCGCGCAGAGCGACACGCCAAGCCTTCTCGGCCTCGCGGCGAGCGCGCCCTACTACCACGACGGCAGCGCGGCGACGCTCGAGGCGCTGCTTCGCGATCGCGGCGCGGTCCACGGCATGACGGAGACGTCGAAGCTGTCGGACAAGGAGATCGGCGATCTCGTGGCGTTCCTCGAGACTCTCTAGGCAGCAGCGCCCGAGACTCCAGGCGTAACGTCCGAGACTCTGTAGGCAAGTCCGACTCTGTGGGCGGTAGCGTCCGCAACGATCGTGCGCGGCTACGACGTGTGTCCACCGATCGCGCGGTTCGAGGCTCTCTCCTTCCATGCGCAGCCTTCTCTCCTTCGCGCTCGTCGCGATGTTGGCCGCTCCGAGCGTCTCCTACGCATGTGACGACGATGAGGACGACGACATCGCGTGGGGCGATCACGACGATGACGACGATGACGACGCCGACGACGCCGACGACGCCGCCGACGACGACGACGACGCGAACGACGCGAACGATCGCCTGGACGTCGCCACCGAGCGGATGAACGAACAGCTCGAGCGCCTGCACGAGCGCATCGCGCGGCTTGGCGATGATCTCGACGAGCGCCTCGCGCAGCTCGACGATCTCGACGACCTCGACGACCTCGACGATGAAACGGCCGATGACGACGATGACTACGATGACGACGTCGACGTCGACGTCGACGTCGACCTCGACGTGCCGGACCTCGACCTCTACATCGAGTACCAGCTCGACGTCACGCTGTAGCGCTGCGCTGGAGCACGAGCGAGCCGAGCGAGTAACCCGCGCCGAACGCTGCCATGACGCCGATCGATCCGGTCGCGAGATCCTCGTTGTGCAGCGCGAACGCGATCAGTGAGCCGGCCGACGCCGTGTTGCCGTATTCGGCGAGGACGAGCGGAGCTTCCTCGAACGTCGCTTCGCGACCGAGGATCCGTTTCGCGATCAGATCGTTCATGTTCTGGTTGGCCTGGTGGAGCCAGTAACGCGCGATCTGGTGCGGGCCGAGGTTGTGGACGCCGATCGTGTCGAGGACGAACCTCTCGGCCAGCGGCACTACGTCCTTGAACACGCGGCGGCCCTGCTGGTGGAACAGCTTGTCGGCGTCGCGCTCGGTGCTCGGATCGCAGCGGTTGACGTACCCGAAGTTGTTGCGGATGTTGTTCGACCACTTCGACGCCATCTTCGTCGAGCGGATCTCCCACGATCCAGGGCGCGCACGCGGCGTCGGCTCGATGATCATCGCGACCGATGCGTCGCCGAGGATGAAGTGACCGTCGCGCTCGCGCCAGTTGAGCTCGGGGCTCGTCAGCTCGGGCAAGACGACGAGTGCGCAACGCGCGTTGCCGAGCTGGACGGCCTGCGAGGCGAGTTGTAACGCGGCGACGCCGGTGGAGCACCCGAGCGAGATGTCGAAGCCGTGCCCGAGCGCACCGAGGTGCTCCTGTACTTCGATCGCGAGGGCGGGGTAGGCGCGCTGCAGACACGACGCACCGAGGATGATGAGGTCGACATCCTCGCCGGTGCGGCCGGCGACCGTGAGCGCGCGCTTCGCCGCGTGCAGGGCGTATTCGGCCTGCACGCTGATCTGGTCCGCGGGCCGATCGGGGATGTTCGGGCACATGCGATCCGGATCGACGAGGCCCGACTTGTCGTGGACGTAGCGGCGCTCGATGCCCGACGCCTTGACGATGAACTCGGGCGACGACTCCTTGAGCGCCTCGCGCGTCCCCGCCGCGATCGCGTCGGCGTGTTTCGCGTTGTCGCGGCGGACGAACTCGTTGAACGCGATGCACAGATCCTCATTATTGAGGACCGTTTCGGGGTGCCAGACTCCGAACCCCGAGATCGACGTGTGGGTCGTCGCGCGTTCCGCCATGCCGCACCCTACGGGGCCGCGCCTCAGCGGCGGACCATGGTCGTCACACGAGTCGGTCACATTGTGGGTCGCATTGTCGTAGTTTCGGGGTGATGGCGACTACGGAGACCTTGAAGTCGGTGATGGCCACGTCGATGTTCCCGGACGAGGCGATCCGCACGAAGTTCGAGGCCGGGTGCAAGGCGCCCGACGAACGACCCCTGACCGAGTGGGCGAAGGCGTGGGGCTGGACGCCCCCGAAGGAGCTCGCGGAGTGGGAGGGCGTGAAGGCGTCGTACTCGAAGCTGCACATGCAGGTGTCCGACGTGTGGATGTTGGGTCCCGGGATCGCGGGGAAGGCGCCGAGCGCCGACGCGATCCTCGGTGACGCGAACGGACTCCTCGTGCTCCTCGCGGGGCTCCTCTACTGGGGCGATGATCCATCCGGCGACCGGTGCTTCCTGTCGACACTCCCCGCCGCCAATGGCCTCGCACGCGTGCAGGTCTACGACCACGAGACCGGCGACCTCGGAAGCGAGCACCGGTCGATCGCGCGCTTCGTGTTCGCCAACTGGGCGGAGGACGCGCCGCGCGATCGCGCCGCGAGCCCTTCACTTGCAGTGCACGAGGACTCGCGGGCGCTGTTCGAGCGCGTGAAGTGGTTGTGGGGCCTGCCGCTCGGCGAGCCGATGTATGGCTTCGCGCAGGACATCGCGCAGGCGCCGTCGTTCGACACGTGGCTCGCGGAGAAGGCGCTCGTCGCGACGACACCAGTGCTCGCGAGCTACTGGATGCTCGCGCACTACTTCCTGCGCAACACCGACGCTTGCGCCGAGGCGGTCGCGCTCGCACGTACGGCGCCGGGGACGATCACGCCGGCGCTCGCGAAGATCGTGGGCGCAATGCTCGCGGATCCCGCGAAGGCCAAGCTCGGCAAGCTCGGGCCGAAGAAGCTCGTCGAGTTGTGCGACGCGGCGGCGAAGAACGCCGACGAGCGCTTGCTCGCGCCCGCGGCGCGCGCGGCCGTCGCGAAGTCTCGTGCGATCGATGGACCGAGCGCTGACGAGATCCTGAAGCAGCTCGCGAAGGACGATCCGTCGCTGAAGCCGACGATCGAGCGGTTCCAGAAGCAGAAGAGCGAGGACACCTACGACGTGTGGCCCGACACGTGGGACCTGAAGGAGGGCCCGCTCGATCGCCGCATCTCGCCCGCGGCGGCGGCGGCGTTTCGCGCCGGCCTCGCCTTCGACGCGGACCACGCGCGCGCGGCGTCGTCGTTCGTCCACACGCTCGCGTACTTCGACGACGACCACGCGATGGACGCGTTCACCGCCGCGATCGAAGCGTGCCGGATGGACGACGAGCGCCTACAACACATCGTCGCGGCGCTCCGCAAGAGCCCGCACCCACGCGCGCAGGCGATCCTCGCGCGCGCCGCGTGGCGCTTCTTCGAGTTCTTCGAGCAGACGAAAGCGTCGATCGAGAAGCAGAAGAAGCGCGGCCCGACGCTGGACGATCTGTTCAGGGTCCACAGCCACCTGCTCGCCGCGCTCGTGTGGCGCATGCGCACTGGCGACGACGAGTCGGAGAAGCTCGTCGACAAGACCTGTTCGGTGCTCGAACACATGACCGTGCTCGGACCGGCGTATTCGGCCGCGTTCCAGCAGGTCGGCAACAAGCAGCTCCGGCGTCACAAGACGCTCGTCGAGCTGTACACGAAGAACGTGCTCGCACTCGGCGGCGAGTGGCTCGGAGGCGATGCGAAGTACAACCTGTCGGAGGCCGCGCTCGCCTACGCAAAGCTCGAGCCCGAAGGCGCCCTCGCGGTGTTGCACCCGGTGCTCGACGCGACGGATGGCGCGCTCGCGATGCGGCTCGACAAGATCGGCTGCGCGCTCGCGGGCCTCCTCTACGTCGCGCCCACCGATCCGGCGGTGCTGCGCTGGACCGAGCGTATCCTCGGCAACCGGACGGGATCCGAGCGCGTGTACGGCGCGCTGCGCGGCGTCGCGGAGGCCCGGATCACGGCGGCGAAGTCGTGGATCGGGTGGCACGTCTATCACGGCGTGAGCTCGAACCACATCGGCGAGAAGCCGATGATCCTGCGCGCGGCATCGGCGGCGCTCGTCGCGCTCGGCGAGCCCCAGCCGCCGCCGTTCGACGAGAGCGACGAGTTCGCGAACCGTCGCACGGACGCGGAGTTGCCGGCCGCGCTGCGCGATCGCCAGCGTCACCTGCTCGACTGGGCGTTCAAGCGCGTCGTGGAGCGAGGGCTGAGGTCGCCCGAGATCGTCGCTGTCACCGCCGATCTGCTCGCCGACCACTACCGCTACAGCGCTGACGACGACAACCGGCACAACGACAACGATCGCGTCGCGGGCATGAAGGTGATGATCTCCCAGGGGGCGCCCGCGCTACCCGCACTGGCGTCGCTCCTCGCGCTGCCGCATATGGCGAACGGCGAGAAGACCGTCGTGATCTACGTGATGACGATCATCGCCGACGCTCCGGCGATGTTCGCGCGGCTCGCGACCGCGTCGCCCGAGGAGATCCTCGCCGCGCTCGAACCAACGCCCGCGAATATCGGCAACCTCGATCTCGCCGCCGGCTACGCGTTCGCGACGCTCGGCGTGCCCGCACGTGCCGCGATCGAAGCGGCGCATCGCTGGCGCTTCTCGATGGTCGATCCCGACGAGGTCGATCATTGGATCGCGCAAGAGCCGACTGCCGGTGGTCTCGCGACCGTCTACGCGCTGGCGCAGCTGACGGCGCCGCCCGCGCTCGCCGGCATGGACAGCGCTACGTCGCGCACGTTTGTCCAGAGCACTCGGGATCGCGGTGGTCCGACGTACAGGTGCGAGATCGAGCTCGATGGCGCGAAGGTCTCGCTCGCGTTCAGCGGTGAGGACATCTACGTGCAGGGGATCCTCGACGAGAACAGGTACGCGCAGTCTGCGTCGATCGTCGCGGCGTCTCCGGAGGCAGCGCGAGAGATTGCCGATCGCATCGCGCGCGGACTGTCCGCCGTCGGGTTCGCACCGGACGCGAAGGGCACGGCGAAGGCAGCGCCCGCGACGAAGTCGAAGTCGAAGTCGAAGCCGAAGGCAAAGGTAAAGGCAAAGGCAAAGGCGAAGGCGAAGGCGAAGGCGCCCGTGACGAAGGCGAAGGCGAAGGCGAAGGCGCCCGTGACGAAGGCGAAGGCGCCCGCGATGAAGGCGCCCGCGACGAAGGCGAAGGCGCCCGCGATGAAGGCGCCTGCGAAGAAGAAGGCGACTGCAACGAAGAAAGCGCTCAAGAAAAGGAAGTAGTCGCGGGTCAGGTCGCCGAGCGGTCGTGCACCCGCTCGCTTCGTCGACGGTGTCAGGAGGACGCGGACGTGTAGCTGCGGATCGCTCTGCGCCACACGAGGCGGCTCAGCACGAGCAAGCTGGCGGCGCCTGCACAGACGCCGAGCGCTGTCCTCGCGCTCAGCTGGCCGAGCAGCGCCTGCGCCGGGTAGGTCGTCATCACGGCAAGCGGGACGACGAACGTGAAGATGATCCTCCACGCGCGCGGGAAGATCGTGACCGGCCATCTCGCGGTGTCGAAGATGGCCCCGAGAAGGAACGTGAGGTTGTCCAGACGCACGACCCAGAACGCGGCTGCGGCGCACAAGATCCACAGCGAATACATCGCGAGCACGCCGGCGACGAACAACGCGACGCCGAGCGCGATGTCCAGCGGAGATGGTGCGTAGCCGAGCTTCGCGAACGCATAGATGACGATCGCGAGCGCCCCGAGAACATCGAACATCTTCCACGGCTCGAACCGAGAGACGGAGATCATCGCCTGCGCATCGATGGGCTTCAGCAGAACGTAGTCGAACGCGCCCGAGCGGATCCGCTCGACGAGGTCGACGAACGACGGCGACACGATTCCCTCGAGCACGCCCTTGATACCTGTGAAGTACGCGAGCACGACGAGCGCCTCCGGCATCGTCCAGCCACCGACGGCGTCGCGCTCGCTGTAGAGCACGTAGAGTGGCAACAGCGTGATCAGGAGCCATCCGACCGAGAGCACGCCCTCGAGGAGGAAGTCGCCGCGGTAGGCCATCCCAGCGGATGCGGACAGGCGCAGCTGGACGCCGAACAGGCGCAGGTAGCGACGCATCAGCTCCCCACCGCCTCGAACCGCCGCACGCCGCGGCGCCAAAGCCACAGCGCGGTCGCGAGCGTGACCGCGACCCAGCCGACCTGCCCGCCGACGAGGTACGCGATCTGCTCGGCGTCGAGCGAGCGTGTCATCAGCTCGAGAGGAGCACTGAACCCGAAGCGGAACGGCAGTACCTCTGCGACGTCGCCGATCACCGATGGCAACAGCTGGATCGGCAACAGGTAGCCGGAGAACAGCGAGAACAGCGCGAAGTACACGTTCATCAGCGCCATCGTCTTCGTCGCCCAGAACGAGATCGTCCCGAGGATGAACACGAGGTTGAAGTTGATCATCCAGCCGAGCGCGAGGGAGGGCGCGAGGAGCGCGAGCTGCGCGGGCTCGCTCGAAAGCGCGCTGGCGCCCGACGAAAACAAGAGGATCACGGCAACGGGCAGCGCGACGATGAGGCGAAACGGGATGGCCGCGACGTGGCTCGCGGCGAAGGCGACGTACGGATGCAGCGGGCGAAGCAACCGCATCGCCATCGTGCCCATGCGGATCTCTTCGCTGATCTGCCAGCCGACCCACGAGCCGGTGACGTTGCGGACGATCAGCCCCGACAGGTAGTAGGCGACGAAGTCCTCCGACTGGAAGCCGCGGAACGGTGCTTCGCTCGCGACGCTCGACCACAGCGCCAGCATGACGAGCGGGAGCGTCGTGACGAGCAGCCAGACGAGGAACTCCGCGCGATAGGCGACGGTCTCCGCGACGCCGACGCGCAACAGCGTCGGGATCGCTCGCACCGTGCGCGAGAGCTGGCTCACGTCTCGCCGCCGGGTGACGGCGCGCGCTTCTTCTCGCCCTGGCCGAACATCGAACGGAGGATCTCTTCGAGCGGAGGATCCTCGATCGCGAGGTCCGCCACCTTCAGCGTGCCGAGCACGTGACCGATCACGCTCGGTAGCTCGCTCTCTGTGACCCTCAGCGTGATGCGCTTGCCCTCCCGTGCGAGTACCTCGCCCAGCTTGTCGATGTCGACGTTCGCGTCGGCGACGGTGAACGACACGCGCTTGTCCGGATCGAGCGTCTTGATCAGCTTGCGCAGATCACCGTCGTGAATCAGCACGCCGCGATCGATCACGATGATCCGCGGGCACAGCGCGACGACGTCGTCCATGTAGTGCGACGTCAGCAGCACTGTCGCTTCGTGGCGCTGGTTGTAGCTGCGCACGAAGTCGCGGATCGCGACCTGCATCGCCACGTCGAGGCCGATCGTCGGCTCGTCGAGGAACAGCGTCGTCGGGCGATGGAGCAAGGCGGCCGCGAGCTCGCACTTCATGCGCTCGCCGAGCGAGAGCTGGCGCGTCGGCTTCTCGAGCAACGGCCCGAGATCGAGCAGCTCGGTGAGCTCCTTCATCGTCGCCTCGTAGGTGTCGCGCGGGACGTCGAACACGGCACGGTTCAGCGCGTACGTCTCGGCGGGCGGAAGGTCCCAGATCAGCTGCGACTTCTGTCCCATCACGAGCGTGATCTCCGAGAGGAACTTCGGCTGCCGCTTGTACGGGACATGACCGCCGACCTCCACCGTGCCGCTCGTCGGGTGCAGCAAGCCGGCGAGCACTTTGAGCGTCGTCGTCTTGCCGGCGCCGTTGGGCCCGAGGAAGCCGACGCGCTCGCCGCGCTGGATCGTGAAGGTCACGCCGTCGACGGCCTTCACGGTCTCGTACTTGCGAACGAACAGCGACTTCACGGCCGCGCCGAAGCCGGGCGGACGCTTGTGCACCTTGAAGTGCTTCGTGAGGTCCTGCGCGCGGATCACTTCACGTCTCGATCGCGCGCCGCTCTCGCCAGCTCTCCGACCGTCTTGATCGGAAGCGAATCGACCTGCGCTCCCTCGAGGATCGACTGCAACAAGTGCGCGCCGACCTGCGCGAGCTGCACGAGCCCGGCGATGCGATCCGCGATCAGCTCGTCGCGCGCATCACCAATCTTCGGCTTCAGCTCGCCCTGCGCTTCGGCGAACGCGTCGGTCGCGGACTTCACCCACTGAAGCTCGCGCTCGCGGAACACGCGAGACACCATCTTCCAGATCGAGGTCTCCGCCTCGTAGTGCTCCTTGCGCTCCCCGACGACCCACGCCTTCTTGATCGCGCCCCACTCTTGCGCCTCCGTGAGGAGCATCGAGACGGAGCCCGTCGACAGCCCGAGGCGCTCGCCGAGATCGGTCGCGTTGAGCGGCGCGCTCTCGAGATACAACACGGCCCACATGCGACCCAGGTTGCGCTTGAACCCCCACGCTTCCATCAGCGCGCCGATCGCGTCGGCGACCTTGAGAACGGCAGGGTCGACCGCCATTACTTCTTCTCGTTGCTGTCGTCGACCTTCGCACTCCCTTCGGGAGCGCTGCGCTGTGCCTCGGGCTTGTCGTCCGGATGGGAGACTGCGTGCTCGCGCGTGGTCACTCGCACGGAGCCGGCGCCGTCGCCGATCGGGATCGGCTGCGTGACGGAATTCTCCTGCCGGCGGCGATTGATGATCTCGATGATCTCGCGCTGCGAGAGTCCGCCGCTCGGACGAATCGTGACGCTCGCTTCGCGCCCGGTGCGAATCTCGCGCGCGGTGACGCCGAGGATCGACTCGACGTCGACGGTGATCACGAGCTCGACGCGTGTGGCGCCCGGCGGGCCCGGCGTGAGGTCGTCGAGCACGACCTGGCCGAGCTTGCGGTTCTTCGCCACGTCCGACGAGTCGCCCTGGTAGAGCTCGATCGAAACGTACTTCTGGTTGTCCTGCGTCGTCGCGAACAAGCGCCGCGCGCGCACGGGCAGCATCGAGTTGCGCGGCAACACGACGGCGAACTGCGAGTCGCCCACCTTGATGCCGATGTCGTGCGGCGTGACGTCGAGCAGCGCTGCCTCGTCACCAGCTTCGCCCGAAAGAATGCCCGCGTACGCGGCGGCGCCCTCGGCGACGACCTCGTCGGGGTTCGCACCCTTCGAGGGCTTGCGCCCGAAGATCTGTTCGACGATCTCCTGAACCGCGGGCCAGCGGGTCATGCCTCCGACGAGCAGGATCTCCTCGATCTCGGAGATACCGAGCGTCGCGTCGGCGAGCGCGCGCCGGCACGGCGCCTCGAGGCGCTCGAGCAGGTCCTTGGTGAGTGTCTCGACCTGCTCCCGCGTGATCCGCTTTTCGAAGTTGATCGGGGCGCCGTGCTGATCGTTGGCCAGGAACGGCAGCTGGATCGTCACCTCGCGATCGGTCGACAGTGCCTTCTTCGCGTTTTCGCACGCCTCGCGCAGGCGCGACATCGCCATCGGGATGCTGGTGAGATCCACGCGGTATTGATCGAACACCTCGTCGACGAGCCGCTCGAGCAGGCGGCGATCCCAATCCTCGCCGCCGAGCGCGCTGTCGCCGCCGGTCGCGAGCACCTCGAAGATGCCGTTCTCGACGGACATGATCGAGATGTCGAACGTGCCGCCGCCGAGATCGAACACGCCGATGATGCGCCGCCCATGGGCGTTGCGATGCGCGCCGTACGCGAGCGCCGCCGCGGTGGGCTCGTTGAGGATGCGCACGACGTCGAGTCCGGCGATCTGAGCGGCATCGCGCGTCGCCTGTCGCTGCGCATCGTCGAAGTACGCGGGCACGGTGACAACCGCGCGCGTGACCGGCTCGCCGAGCGCTTCCTCGGCCACCGCGCGCACGCGCCGGAGGATCTGCGCGGCGACCTCCTGCGGCGACACGGGCTGACCATGGATGCGCACCCACGCATCGCCGTTCGGCGCCGCGACGATGCGGAACGGCGCGAGGCGCGCAAACCAAGAGACGTCGTCGGCATTCACCTTGCGACCGATCAATCGCTTCACGCCGAACACGGTCGCCGCGGCGTTGGTCACCGCCTGTCGCTTCGCTCGCGTCCCCACCGTGGCCTGTCCGCTGGTGTTCCAGCTCACGTACGACGGGATCGTTCGCTCGTTGTCGAGGCCGACGAGGATCGTCGGATTCCCCTTCGCGTCCAGGACTGCAACGCAGGAGTTCGTCGTTCCCAAATCGATGCCGATGATCTTCGAAGTCACCTTAGGGATCCTTCTTTCCCATCAACCGCGTCAACAGTCCCTTGCGTTCGTTCGTCGCGAGGCGCCGCATCTCGGCGAGCTCGCGCGCGGCGCGCTCGTTCGACGGATCGATCTCGAGCGCGGCCTCGAACCGCTGCGCCGCTTCGAGGCGATCGCGTTGCGCGAGCGAGCGCAGACCTTCGCACAGCTCGATGCCCGCGCGATACGTGCGATCGGCGGGGTTCTTCTTCGCCATCACCTTGTACGCGGCGAGCGCTTCCTCGAAGCGGCCCGCGTCGAGCATCTCCTCGAGCGCGTTCTCGCCGACCTCACCCGACAGGACGGGCGGCGCGTTGCCCACCGGCGATCGATTGGTCTGCACCGGCGGTGGTGGTGCGGTCTCCGGACGTGGCGGCGTCGCGCGTGGGGGCGACGAATCCTCCGTCGGTGGCCGTCGGAGGCTTTGCGATCCAGACGCGCTCGGCATCGTCGGGATCGGCTGGCTCTCGCGTACGGACGGGACCTTCGGCGGCGTCGCCGGCTTTGCAGGCAACGGGGTCGTCACGGCCGGCACGCCACGCGCGGGTGTGGACCGTCCCGCGGGCGGGGTGGCGGGCGCTTCGCCAGGGCGCGACGTCACCTGGACGAGGTCGGTGAACGGACGCGCGAGCGGGGGCGGTGGAAGGATCGGCACCTGGCCCGTCGGTGCGCGGGGTGGCTTCACCGGGACGGGCGGCGGGCGGTTCTGGATCGGAACCGCGCGCGGTGCGACGGCGCGACCGAGCGACGCGAGCACCTGGGCGCGGCTCGATTCGTCGCCGAGCTTGCGGTAGGCGTCGCGGATCAGGATGAAGATCTCGGCGGCGACGCTGCGCAGCTCCGTCGACTCGTAGCGCGCGTACAGATCGGGGTGATAGCGCTTGGTCAGCTCGCCGAATGCAGCGCGCACGTCGGCGTTCGTGGCCTCGTACCCGACGCCGAGGACGAGGAATGGGTTCAGCTTCTTGAGCGACTCCGCCTCGGACAACAGCGCCTTCACGAGATCCTGCTCGGCGGCGACGATGTCCTCGCTCTCGGTGATCGAGGGAATCGGCATCGACTGCCCGCCGATCACGGCGCCTCCGCTCGTCGGTGCGACGGCGCCACTCGCGAGCGGCACGCCAGCCGCGGGCGTGTTGCGACGTTTGCTCTCCGATGCGAGAGCGCTCTCGATCATCCACACCGAGCCGGCGGGAATCGGTGCGAGCTTGAGCTCCACGCCCGAGCCGCGCTGCGGATCGGTGACGTGCTGCTCGACGACCCCCGACAGCACGATCACGGACGCGCTCGGGAGAGTGAGATCGATACGGACCTGCGTCCCGATCGGCGGCGGGCTTGCCGCCTTCAGGAACATCGTCCCGCGGCTGAGGTCACGCTTGTAGATCGTGGACAGTTGCTGCCACGACGCGCACCGCAACTTGATACTGAGCGGACCCGTTGCCATCGAAGATCCGCGAGATCATAGGCCGATCACGGTTCCCGTGGCAACGAACGGTAGCGCGCGAGTACGTGTTCGTGGCGTGCTTTGATGCGCTGGAGATAGTCCCGCTCGCGCGTGCGCTGGAGCGAGTCATGTGCGAGCTGTGAGAGTCGCGCCACGACCTCGTCCATATCGGCAAGCGGCTTCTGGACAAACCCGACCACCCCGAGGTTGGCCGCATCGGTGGCCAGGTCGGCATCGATCACCGAGGTCATGAGAAACGCAGGAAGGGCCGAGATCCGCTCGCGAAGGCGGCGGACGGTCTGCAGGCCGTCGATGCCGGGTAGCTGCGCGGCGACGAGGGCGAGGTCGAGACCTGTCGTATTGGCTAGGGTCTGTGCCTCGCGGGCTGCCTCCTCACCCGTGACGTAGGCGAACGTGGCGATGCCGGCCCCTTCGAGGCGATCCGCGAGCTCGTCCGCGACCGCACGATCGTGCTCGACCAGGAGGATCGCGGGTGCGCGGGTCTCCAGCATGATCGGCACCTCGCCGCTCATGCGCTCGTGGGCTGCGAGCTTCTCTTCCGCGTCGATCGAGCGGCGCTCCGTCTTGATGAGGTCCTTGAGCAGATCCTCGATCATCCCGCGCTGCGACTCGATCGTGATGTAGTCGGTGGCGCGCGCGCGCTGGCGCTGCGCGATGCGCGCGACAACCGCACGCGCGGTGCCGGTGCCTTCGAGCTGCAGATCGATGATGTCACCCGCACCCGCGCGGACACACGCGAGGATCGTCGCGGGATCGGATCGGCCGAGCACCACGATCGGCATGACGCCGGGGATCGCGCCGAGCGCGTCGTGGATCGTCTCCGTCGCGAGCTTGGCATCCTCGACGTCGGAGCCCTCGATTCCCCGGAGATCGAGTAGCACGCACGGGGGCGTCTCGTACGCGCTGGCGATGTCGACGGCGGTGTTGAGCTCGTCGACGACCGTCGTGACGACGCCGCTCGCACCGAGTCGATCGATCAAGCTCCGCAGCGGTCCCGAAATGCCGAACGGCGCGATCAAGATCGCGGCGTGGTCGGTCAGGTCTTCGGTGATCGTCATCGGAAGATCCAGCGGGACTCGCCGAGCGGGACGAGCTTGTCGTAGTCGTCGTACTCGGCTTTGAAGTGGGTCTCTTCGAGGTAGTACTTGTCGAGCAGGTCGCGGTAGTGCGGGCTTCGGCTATCGTAGACCACGCCGCCGGGCAGCGCCCATCGCACCTCGAGGGGAAGATCGCGACCGCGCGAAATCGCAATGAAGCGTTGCGCGGGGCCGTCCGCGTCCTGCGAGAAATCCAGGTCATCCCAGCCCTGATCCGAGCGGTTGACGACGAAGTTGTCCCCGGTCTTGGGGAACCCACGGCGATCGGGCTTCGTCAGGTCGAGCGCGGTGTTCGGGAACAGCGGCCGGATCGTCAGGCGATGTTTGTCACCCCACGCCCACATCGTGACGTCGTCGGTGCCGAAGCCGGCCGCCGACTCCCAGTGGGTCATCGACGCGAGCACCGCCGCGATGATCTGGTAGGAGCACGAGTCGTTCGTCGGGCTCGCCATCGCGTCGCAGATCACGGGCTGACCGCTGCTGCCCTGCACGAACGCGCTCGGCGCGCTGATCAGCGCGTACACGATGCGTGCGAGGAAGTTGTCGTCGAGCGAGAACGCGGTGAGCGACCCAGCGGTCGCGGCCGTGATCTCGTCGTCGAGCGTCGCCTGGATGAAGAAGTGCATCCACGCGTTGAACACCGCGGTCGCGGCGGAGTCCGGATCACCGTTTGGCGTCGAGTCGTCGGCCGCGAGGCCGGTCGGCGTCTGGAAGGTCCACGCGCCGAGCAACGTGCGCGCGCGATCGAGCCGCGCGCGATCCGCCGCGTCGAGCGCCGCGACGTACGCCGCGACTTCGGGGATTGCGGAGCTCTGCGCTTCGACCAGCGTCGCGACGATGTGCGGCGCGAGCTTGGCGCCCATCGTCGAATACGTGTCGTGCTGGATCGATGCGAGGCCGTCGACGGTCGCGGCGTTGCCGAGCTCGACGAGGCGATCGGAGATGCGCTCGTGACGCACGCCCGCGGCGTACGCGACCCCGACGTAGAGTGAGTGCCCGTCGACCGATGGTTGATTCAAGGGATCGCCGTCGAAGGACGCGCCGACCGGATCGGCGTTCGCGGTTACGATAAACGGAACTGCAGACGCGACGCCCGGGGCAAGGATCGCGTGCGGCACGTAACGCGAAGAGACCTGGCCCGACCACTCCGCGCGTCCGTCGCCGGGGAGCACGAAGAATGGCGCGAGTCCGTCGGGGTTGGTGTCGATGTTCCACTGGTACGTGGCCACGTCACGCTCGGGGACGACGGCGTTTGTGGTCCACGCGACGTTGTCGGCGCGATCGATCATCGTCCAGTTCTGGCTGCCATAGCTGAAGTGCCCGAGCGCGCGGAACGCGTCGTTGACATCGATCGCGCCGCGGCAGAGCTGCCACAGCGCCCGGATCTCGAACGTCGGCCTGTAGCCGGTGTACTTCACGGAGAACGCGCTGCTTGCCGTACGCGGGACGACGCGGTGATTCACGGTGTCGATCTCGGGGATCAGCGGGCCGTGGTGCGGGACCACCTCGTACGTCGCAGTGATCGGCGCCTGCGTCGGAAGGCCCAGTGCGCCGACCTCGATCGTCTCTGTGAACGTCTCGATCGGGACCTTCGTCCCCTGGAAGTCGACACACGCGCCCTCCGTGCAGCCGGTGATGGTCTCGAGGTAGATGTCGTTGACGTCGTGATAGCTGACGGTTCCGGACCACGCGACGTGGCCGTTGGTCCCGAGGATGACGCCGGGGATGCCGGGGAAGGTGACGCCGACGAGATCGAGCGGTGCGGGATCCGACGCGGTGTCGCTTTCGACGCGCAGCTCGCGGATGCGCAGGTGCGTCGGATAGAAGATCGACGGGTTCGGTAGCTGCAGGTGTTGGTCGGTCGCGAGCATCGCGTTGCCGGTCGTCGTGAGGTCGGGGCCGATGGCCCAGTTGTTCGAGCCCGCGTACGGCGCCATGAACGCGTGTGGGCCGAGCGCGCCGAGAGGGCCGTCGTGCGGGCCGCGCGCGAAGAAGGTGCGTGCCCGCGCGAACGCGTCGCGCGGGACCTTCGGCTGCTTGACGTCGGTCGCCACGACGGGGACTGGCTGTGTTCGCTGCGAGCCGGTACTCCCGTCGCTGCGCGAGCCCGTGTCGTTACCGACGTTCGGGAAACCGTCGATCGTCGGCACGTCGCCGATCGGCGTGAACTTCAGGATGTCGCGCGTGATGCCGTGGCGATCGCCCGCCGGCGTACCTCCGGGTGCGCCCTCGAACGTGTCGCGCAGTCCTTGATATAGCTCGGTCACGTCGAGCTCGAACGGCGTCGTCCACGACAGCGCGAACGCCTGGAATCGTCCCAGCACCAACGAATCGACCGGGTCCCACCGCTCGAAGCGGATCGGATCGAAGCTCGCGAGGATGTTCGGATCGAGCACCCACACCCCGGTCGAGCCTTCCTCTTCGGTGCGGATCGACTCGGCGTATGCGTTGACGCCGTCGGAGAATCGCTGGAGCAGAACGACGGCCTCGGCGTCGATGGGATCGCTGTTCGCGCTCTCCTGCAGCTGCGCCCACGCTTGCTCGGCGAGCGGACGCATGCGGTGCATGCGCATCTCGAGATCCGTGTCGATGATGCTCGGATCTAGCGCGCCGAACAGCTCGGCGAGCGTGCCCGCGCCGAACCGTCGCAGGATGTCCATCTGCGGGAGGCGATCGTGCGCCATCACGTAGCCCTGCACGTACGCCGCATCCGCGAGCGTCTCCGCGTCGATGTGCGCGATGCCGAACTCGTCGCGCAGAACGTGAACCGGCGCACCGACGTCGAGGTCGAAGTCACCGTCGAGCGGCACGACACCGAACGGACTGTCCTCCACGTCCTTGCAACCCCCGAGCGCGACAGCGAGCTCGAGGGCGACGACGACAACGACCGCGGGCCGCATGGGGCGCAAACATACAGTACGATGCACATCCAATGTCTGTGTCGTCGGATCTGTTCCTCAGAGCGTGTCGTAGAGAAGAGGTCGAGCGCACGCCCGTTTGGATGATGCGGCAAGCGGGCCGGTACTTGCCCGCATACCGCGCGGTCCGCGCGCGCGCGTCGTTCCTCGAGCTCTGCCGCACGCCGGAGCTAGCCTGCGAGGTGACGCTGCAGCCGATCGACGAGTTCGGCTTCGACGCCGCGATCCTGTTCTCGGACATCTTGATCACGCTGCCGCCGATGGGGCTCGAGGTCGAGTTTCCCGAGTCCGGTCCCAAGATCGGCACGCCGATCCGCACGGAGGAAGCGATCGACGCGCTCGTCGTTCCGGATCCCACCAGCGCTCTCCCGTCCAGCCTCGAAGCGATCCGGCAGATCAAGCGCGGGCTCGCAGGGCGCGTGCCGCTGATCGGGTTCGCGGGCGCACCGCTCACGATGCTGACCTACGCCGTCGAGGGCGGCGGCTCGAAGGACTATCCGAACACCAAGCGCTTGCTGTACGGCAACCCGAAGGCCGCGCACGCGCTCCTCGACAAGCTCGCGCGTACGTGCGCGTCGTTCCTCGAGGCACAGGTCGAAGCGGGCGCGGACGCCGTGCAGATCTTCGACAGCTGGGGTGGCATCGTGTCGCCGGGCGACTTCCGCGAGTACCCGCTGCGCTACGCGAAGCGCGTGATCGAGCATCTTCGCGGCTCGCGCGTCGTGCGCGAGAAGAACGTACCCATCATTTACTTCGTGAACGGCTGCGCGCCGTACCTCGACGACTACGCGTCGTCGGGTGCCGACGTTCTCGGCGTCGACTGGCGCGTCGGAATCGACGATGTACGCCGCCGCGTCGGCGACAACGTCGCGCTCCAGGGCAACCTCGATCCCGGCGCGCTGTTCGCGCCGCCCGACGAGATCCGCGCGCGAGTCGCGAACATCCTCGAAGCCGCCGGCCGCCGTGGTCACATCTTCAACCTCGGCCACGGCGTGCTCCCGGACACCAACCCCGAGCATGTCCGCGCGATGGTCGACGCGGTCAAAGAGCTCTCCGCGCGAGCCTGATCCGCATGCGCATCTGTGTCATCGGGGGCGGTCTCGGCGGTCTCGCGGCCGCGCGTGCGCTTGTCGCTGCGGGCTTCGACGCGCACGTGTTCGAGGCATCGCCTCACATCGGCGGCGTCCTCGGGACGACCACGGTCGACGGCTTCGTTCGCGAGCACGCGGCATCGTCGTTCCTCGGCAACACGCCGCGCGGCGGGCGCGCGCTATGCGAAGCGCTCGGGGTTCCGCTCGAGACCGCGTCTTCGCGCGCGAAGCGGCGCTGGATCTTCCTCGACGGCAAGCTGCGCGCGTTGCCGCGCAACCCGATCGATCTCGTTCGCTCGGATCTGCTCACGTGGCGCGGCAAGCTCGCTCTCTTGCGCGAGCCGCTGCATCCGCCGCGTGTCGCGACACGCGACGAGTCGGTGTACGAGGTCGCGTCGCGGCGGTTCGGCCCCGAGGCAGCACGCGCGATCGTCGCGCCCTTCGTCACCGGCGTGTTCGCCGCCGACGCGCACGACATCTCACTCGAGGCGGGCTTTCCGCGCCTCGCCGAGCTCGATCGCGAAGGTGGCATCGTACGCGGCTACGCGAAGCTCGCCGCGAAGTCCGCGTTCCGTCGGTTTGCCGGCGGCGGCAAGCCATCGCTGCCGACCAAGCTGTTCGCGCCGCGCGGCGGCCTCGGTGCGCTCGTCGCGGCGCTCGCCGCCGACCTCGGCTCGCGCGTGCACTTGTCGCGTCGCGTCGGTCGCCTCGCGCCAACCGCGTCCGGCCCGCGCGGTGTCCTCGTCGACGACGAGCGCTGGGACGCCGCCGTGCTCGCGATCCCCGCCGAGGACAGCGTGTCAGTCGTCGCCGACATCCCGAACCTCGGCGCCAGGCTCGCGCCGTTTCATCGCGCGCCGGCCGCGATCGTCTATCTCGGCTATCCGGCGGCCGCCGTGCCGCGCGCCGTCGACGGCTTCGGCTTCTTGACCGCGCTCGGCGAAGAGCTGCGAGTGCTCGGTGTCGTGTTCGAGTCGGTCGTGTGGCCCGGCCGCGCTCCGGCGGGTCACGTGCTGCTTCGCTGTATCTTCGGCGGCGGCCGCGATCCGTCGGCGGTTGCGCTTCCCGACGCGGATCTGATCGCGCACGCGACGCGCGATGTAGGCAAGGTGCTCGGCGCGACCGGGACGCCGGCGCACGCGAGCGTGATCCGCTGGCGCCGCGGCGTCGCGCAGTACGCGGTCGGGCACAAGAACCTCGTCGGCGTGGCGGTCGCCGCGGCGCGGACGCACCGGA
>JBJXGN010000268.1:0-19490 GCA_046160585.1 Kofleriaceae bacterium | reverse complement strand
GTCGTGATCAACGGCGGTGAGGTTTGGTTCTGTACCGATGACGACCTTGGCCCGTTGGGGGAGGAGTGCATGACCGTCCCCCTTCGCCCCGGGCACCACATGGCATCGCGTCGCCATCACGTGGGATACCCGCGTGAAGCGCTTGTACGTCGACGACACCGAGCTCGCGTCGCTCGCCGTCAGCACCGTCGCCGACGATTCGAGCGTCGTGATCGGCAGCGATCGCGAGGACGGCACGTTGTCGACCCCGTTCGTCGGCGCGCTCGACGAGGTGCGGATCTACGATCGTGCGCTTGCGGCCGGCGAGATCGCCGCGCTGCCTTAGATTGACTCGCGCGAAGGTGCCGCACTCGTCGAAGCACTGCTCCCGACTCGCGTATAGTCGGCGGCGATGAGGATCGCGGCACTGGTCGTGCTGGTCGGGTGCGCGAGCCCCGACGATCGCACCGCTGCATGGTCCTATGTGCACACGACGGTGATTCGACCCGGGTGTACGTCGGCGATGTGTCACTCGACGCTCGGCGCCGCCGGAGGTGTGGACCTGTCGTCGCCATCGACCGCCTACGTGTTCCTCGTCGGGCGCGGCTGCGACGTGCCGCCCGGCGAGCCCGGGTTCCCCGAGGGGAACTTCGTTGCACCGGGCCGGCCCGAGGCCTCACGCCTCATGTACCTGCTACGCGGAGAGGGCGGAACGATCATGCCGCCGGACACGCCGCTTCCGGACGCCGAGGTCGAGCTCGTCGAGAACTGGATCCTCGAGGGGGCCCCGTGCAACTGAGGCTGTGGCCGATCATCGTGATCGGACTGCTTTTGATGGCGACGCCCGCCGACGCGTATCCGCAATTCCAGCTCGCGCTCGGAACCGATCGCTGCAGCGCGTGTCACTGGTCGCCCGCCGGAGGCGGCGTGCTCGGTGATCTCGGGCGCGACGAGGCGAGCTCGCTCGCGCTCCTCGGCGGTGACGGCCGGTTCCTCCACGGGGTGGCGACGCCGCCCGACTGGCTCTCGGTCGGCGGAGATTTCCGGTTCGCGAGCGGCGTGAAGCAGTTGCACGATCAGGATCGCGAGGTCCTGGCGTTCCCGATGCAGGCGGATCTCTATGGCCGCGCGACCGTCGGCCCGATCTCCGTGAACCTCACGGTCGGGTTGAATGGCTCGGCGCGCGGACGCACTGCGGGCATCGGGCTCTTGTCGTACGTCGTCTCGCGCCAGCACTACCTCGAGTACAGAAGCGAGGAGCAGACCTTGAACGTGCGCGCGGGCAGGTTCTTTCCCGTGTTCGGATCGCGCACGCAAGATCACACCGCCTATTCGCGGCGCTACCTGGACCAGGGCGTGCTGCAGGAGCCCTACGCGGTCGAGGTGGGCCTATCGCGCGGCGCCTGGGACGTGTTCGCTGCCGGCTTCATCGGGAATCCTGTCGCGTTCACCGGCACGGGCCCGTTCGCGAGCGGGGCGACGGCGTACGTCGAGCGCGTGTTCGACGTCTCGTCACTCGCGATCAACGCGCGTTACGCTCAGACCACGGAAGACTATCGCGTCATCGCCGGCGCCGTCGGCAAGCACTGGCTGGCGACGCCCGGGATCATGTTGATCGGCGAGCTCGCGGTCGGACGTCAGAGCTTCGCGGGACCGGGTGATGCGCGGGTGCAGCTGCTCGCATATGCGCAGGCGACGAAGCTCGTGCTGCCGGGATTCATGTTCGGTGCGACGATCCAGCGGTGGTCGCCGGACCTGTTTCTCTCCGCCGCGAGCCGCAACGCGTTCCAGCTCGACGTGCAGACGTTTCCGTACGCGCACGTCGAGCTGCACCTCCTCCTGCGGGCGGAGGCGACCGGTGGCGACACGACGACGCCCAATCTGGTGGGGCTCTTCCAGCTGCACTACTTCCTATGAGACGCGAAACCTTACTCGTCTTGTTCGGTGCGTGCGCCGAACCCACGCCGCCTGCGCAGCCGAGCTGGCAGGTCGATGTGATGCCGATCCTCGGTGCGAACTGTGTGCGTTGCCACGGCCCGGAACGGTTCGGCTATGCGTCGCCGCTGCGGCTCGATTCGTTCACGGACGTGCCAGTCGTCGGCGATCCGGTCGGTTTCGGGGGCGCGTCGTCGAGCGCCGTCGATCTCGCGAGGCGGATCCGCTTCGATCGCTTCAACCCGGCGGCGTTCGTGATGCCGCCGGATCGCGAGCTCGGCGACTACGAAGTGGCCGTGCTGCGCAACTGGGCCGGCAACGTCGACGGGCAGTTGCGCGCACCGCGCGGGCCCGGGCGACCGGACAACCGCGCCCCAACGCTCGCGTTCACCGAGAAGAGTCGCGATGCGACGACAGTCGTCTTCGCGTACGACCTCGCCGATGCGGATGGCGATCTCGTTGTCGGAACGCTTCGCGGGCTGCGCATGATCGGCGATCGGCTCACCGTCGTCGGCACGCTCGCCTCGGGGCGCAAGACCGTCACGATCGATATCACCGGCGTCGCGCCCGGGAGCTACGAGCTAGTTGCCGAGCTCGACGACGGCGCCGACGTCGACGGGCCCGATGCCGATCTCGACTTCATCGCGGTCACGATCCCGCTGGTGATCCCATGACGCGCACTGCGCTCCTCGTCCTCGCGCTCGGCGGGTGCCTCGGTGAGGACGTCACGCCACCCGACATCGGCGACTACACGATCTGGCAGCACGTCACGTTGAGCGGAGAGGTTCCCGGGCACGGCAACACGACGCGCATCGTCTACGTCAACGACGTGGTCGTCGCGACGGGACCGACGGAGCGAGGCGCGATCATCGTCAAGGAGATCTACGAAGGCGGCGCGTTCACCGAGCTCGAGCTGATGCGCAAGCAGGTCGCAGGCGTCGATCCCGCAAACGAGGGCGGTTGGCTGTTCACGACGCGCGCTCCGCCGACCTCCGGTGAGGTGCATCGCGACCTGTGCTGGGCGCGCTGCCACCGCGCGGCACCGTTTGCGGGCGCGTGGCTCGACTACACCACGATCACGTACGACCCGTAGGTCTGCTCACGGCACGCCGTGCCGTCGACGAGCCGCCCGTTCGTGCGCGAATCGACCGCTCGGGAGGCGCTAGATACGGATGCCGGCGAGCTCGCCGGTCCCATCGTCGCCAAACGACGTCAGGTTGGCGCCGAGTGCATTGCCGATCGAGATGAACAGATTCGCGACCGGCTGCGCGTTCGAGATCTGCCGGTGCTCGCCCGTCGCGATCGTGCCGCCGCCCGTACCGGCAACGACGATCGGCATGTTCGTGTGTCGGTGGGCGTCGCCGTCCTCGATTTCGCTCGAACAGAACACGATCGAGTTGTCGAGCGCGGTCGCGGTTTCCGAGTCGCGGATCCCGCGCAGCTTCTCGAGCAGGTACGCGAGCTCGCCGATCTCCCAACGCTCGATCGCCTCGAGCTTGTCGAAGTTGGTCGCGTTCATCATGTGATGCGACAGCTCGTGGTGCGCCTCGGTCACGCCGACCTGCGGGTGCGCCGCCGATGACCCGGCGTTGCCGAGCATGAACGTGATGACGCGCGTCAGATCGCATTCGAACGCGATCGCCATCAGATCGATCATCGCGCGCGATCGCTCCGCGAACGACAGATTCCCAGGCGGGCGCGCGCCGGGGCGGCACACCTTGACGGGCTGCTGCACGCGGCGCTCGAGCTCGCGGACACTCGTCAGGTACTCGTCCAGCTTGTGCTGGTCCGTGCGGCCGAGCTTGGCGTGCAACGCCGTCGCCTCGTCGAGCGAGCTGTCGAGGATGCTCTTGCGGTAGACCTTGCGCCGCTCGACCTCGGCCACCGTCGCGTTGGGATCGTAGCCGCCGAACAGGCGATCGAACACCGCCGCCGGGTTCGTCTGTTTCGGGAGCGGCGACTGCGGGCCGGCCCACGCGATGCTTCGCGCGTACGCGCAGCTGTACCCGGTGTCGCAATCGCCAGCGGCCGAGCCACCCTCCGTCCCGAGCTCGAGTGACGGGAAGGGGAGCCCGGCGGATAGGATCGGCGCGAGGACCTGGTCGAGCGAGATCGCGTTCCCGATCGCGAGCTCCTCCGTCGTCTTCACGACCTGCTTGGCCGTCAGGAATGCGCCCGTTCCGGACGCGTGATCGCCGCCTCCCTGCGAGCGCCCCGGTCTGTTGTCGAGCCCCGACAGGACGAGCACGCGATCCTTCTGGGCCTGCAGCGGGTCGAGGATCGGCGAGCTCCAGTCGGCGCCGGTCGCGGCGGGCGTGAACCGGCTCATCACCATCCCGCACGGCAGATAGAACCCCACGAATCGGCGCGGGACGACTGGGTCGGCGGCGCGCGCCTTGCGCGGATGGAGTGAAGCCAGGAACGGCAGCGCGATCAAAGCGCCGGCACCACCGAGGAAGTTGCGACGATTCATGGCTCACCTCGACGCGACGTGAACGAAGGATGTGTGGCGATGTCGACGATCAGCTCGCGCAACAGGTAACCGCGCTCGCCGATGAAGCGATCGGTCAGCGCTTCGATGTGCTCTGTCGCCTCGATGCGGAACGGCGACCTGCCCGTATAGGTGTAGAGCTTCTCGACCATACAGCGATACACGGCCGGGTTCGCGGCGAGCTGCTCCGCCATCTCGATCGGATTTTCGAACGTCGTGCCGTTCGCGAGCTCGCCGGTCGTATCGATCGGGAACGCGCCGTCCATCGTCCGATGCTTTCCGACGGCATCGTAGGCGTCGAGCGCGAAGCCGATCGGATCCATCGCGCGGTGGCAGCTCGCACACACCGGGTTCGACACGTGCGCCTCGAATCGTTCACGCACCGAGAGCGGCTGGGTCTCGTCGATCTCGGGAAAACCTTCGACGCCCGGAGGCGGTGGGCGCGGTGGTGTGCACAACAGATTATCGAGCACCCATTTGCCGCGCTTGACGGGCGACGTGCGCTTCGGGTTCGACGTCACACGCAGGAAGCTGCCCTGGCCGAGGAAGCCGCGGCGCGGCGCATTTCCGAGCGAGACGCGCACGAACTCGGTCGGCGAGTTGACTGGCGCCAGACCATAGAACGCCGCGAGTCTGTCGTTCGCATACGTGAAATCCGCGGTGAGGAACTGGTCCATCGGGATGTCCTCCTCGAGGAAGGCACGGAAATAGCGGCGTGTCTCGCCGCGGAACGCAGCCTCGAGCTCGTCGTCATACTCGGGGAACAACGCGTAGTCGGGATCGGAGTCACCTAGCACGCGCGTGAACAGCCACTGGCCGGCGAAGTTGTCGGTCAGCGCGATCGCCTTCGGATCGTCGAGCATGCGGCGCACTTGGCGCTCGAGCTCCGTGGGATCGAGCAACGCACCGCTTTCGGCCACGGCGAACAGCTCGGCATCGGGCATCGAGCTCCACAAGAAGTACGACAGGCGCGATGCGAGCTCCCACGCGTTCAACAAGCGCGGCTCGAGGGACCGCGGAGCCGGATCGATCTCGACGCGGAACACGAAGTGCGGCGAGATCAGGATCTGTCGGAGAGCTAGGCGCATGCCGGCCTCGGCGGTGTCGCCCTGTTCGCTTGCGAGCGCGACGGTTGCGAGCAAACGGGTCAGCTCGTCTTCGAGCACCGGCCGACGCCACGCACGCTTGCCGAACGCCGCGAGGATCTCGCGCTGGCAACTAACATCGGAGAGCGTCTCGCACGTGAACAGGCGCCTGCGGCTCTCCGGCGTGCGCGACGGATCGACGAGCGGCCCCGTGACGACGATGCCGTCGACCCACAAGTTGCGATCGCCCATCGTCGCTTGGTCGTAATAGTCGTTCGTAAATCCGATCGTGACGACGATCTCTCCCGCCGGGAGGTCCACCTCCGTCGAGTAGTTCTCGGGTGCGCCAGATACAGCGGTGACGTCGATGATCTGCGACGGTAGATTGTTGACCTTGATCGAGAGGCGCGCCGGATCGGGGCCGGCCTGCCCCCCCCACGCATTCACCGTGATGCGATAGCTCGAGGCGATCGGCGCCGTCGTGGTGATCGACGCCGTGCCGTTCGTGAAGAACAACCAACCGCCGTCTTGGGGGGCACCCTGCGACGTCATCCCCGTGACCTCGAACGATTCGCTCGGCGCGACGGGGAGCTCGAGCGATTCGCCGATCAGCGTGTCAGCGGCCGACTCGTAGAGCTCGACGTGGAGCGGCCCGATACGCAGCGCCTCGGCGACGTTGTCAAACCCGTAGCCGCGATCGTCGGCGGGGAAGTCGTCGGCCGGAGTCAGCGCCGTGCCGAACAGATCGCGGACGGTGTTGTTGTATTCGGCATTGTTGAGGCGATGGAGGGTGACGCGACCAGGATCGCTGGTCGGGGTATCGCTGCCGCCGCACGCACCGACGAGCATCGTGGCCACCGCGATGGCGCGCATGTCGGGAGCATACACCTCGACGGGGCCCGCACGGCAGATCGATCTGACGCCCCGCGCGGCGCCTTTCTCGACGAGGGTCTGGTGTTCCTGCCGCCACAGGTGACCGCGAAGAACGAAGGCTGGAACAGCATACTCGCGGGCCTCGCGACCTCGATGCTCGGCAAGGCACTCGCAACGACTCCCACACTCGAACGAACGCTCGGATGCGCGCTCCGCTCCGTGTGGCGCTGCTGCATTCCGGATCCGCCATGGACTGTCTCGGTCGCTCTTCGTTGTGCCAGCCTGGTTCGAAGCTGCTGATGATCTGATGACTCCGCGCTGCAACGACGACCACGCGTTCCGGTCTCTTTCCGACCACTCATCCGCCGACCCATCCGCCTGCCGACGAGATCGCGCGTGTCCGCGGGTTCCATCACCGGGACTGTCACGCAACGTCTGCTACCATCACTTAGTGTTCGATTGTCACCGCATCGCGGTGAGTGCGTGTGGACTCCTGCTCGCGCTCGCTGGTTGCGACCAGGTGTTTGGCCTCGACAGGGGGCCCGACGAGCCGCCACGACTTCGCGACCTCGTGATGAGCGAAGTCGCGACCGAGCTGGTGGTGGACGGCGAGGACCTGTTCTGGCTGACCGCGGACGAGATCCGCAGCTGCCAGCTCGCCGCCTGCAGCCCTCGCACCCTTCTCGCTGGCCTCGCCATGCCGGTCGCGCTCCGCGTCGTGGGTGATCAGGTCCAGTACGCCGAGGCCACCGAGGTCTATCGCGTTCCCCGGATCGGTGGCGCGCAGTCGCTGGTCGTCCCCGCTACTGGGAACGGCAGGTCGGTCACCTCGTTCCTTCAGCTCCAGAACCATTTGTACTTCACGCACGACCGCATTAGCCGATGCAACTACGACCCGGCTGGTATCTGCGGGGCAACCTCGGTGATGTTCGACGAGATCGTCGGCCCCATCGTGGCCGACCCCAGCCAGCGGATCTGGGGGGGCGGCACGAGTGCCGGTCAATCGGGCGTGTACGTGATCAACGCCGCAGACACCACCGCAGCTCAGCTCCAGCTCGTCTCGACGTCGGCCGCCCCGGTGCGCGCGATCGCGGCGTCTGCCCCACGCGTGTTCGCCATCCAGACCACCACTGCTGACGTCCTCGAGTGGCCCGCGGCGGCCGCTCCCGACACCCAGCCCGCGGTGGCGATGTTCGTCACCGCACCATCCGTGATCGCGGTGGATGCGTCCACCGTTTGGGTCGCATCCGCGGAAGGCGAGGTCTGGCGGCGTCGGCTGGTCGGTGGCCCCGAGACGACGGTGTTGGTCTTCAAGGATAGTGTGGTGATTCGCGCGCTCGCGGTCGGCACCGACGAGGCAATCGTTGCCCTCGACGACCGGATCGCAGCGTTCGACGTGCCCGCGCTGTAGTTGACGGTCGCAAGACACGGCTCGCTCGCTTCGTCGAGGTGCTCGAGTAGCAGTCGACCCAGCGCTCCAGAAACGACTTCGATCTCGAGAGCGTCGCCGGTGATTCGTCGACTTCCAGAGTTCGGATCTGGCGCCGGCGGTGGTCGCATCCGAGCTGTCGCACGGTCTCGTTCACCACTGTGTGTCGCCAACCACGCCACTTCCGACGGCGACTGAGCGTGGGCCGTATGTAGTGCTGCACAGCCGTACGGTGCGACGAAGCTCGCGACGTACTGACTACCACTCCCTGCTCCGCGTGACTTCGATCGTACTGGGACGATCCGAAGAACGCGCAGGTATTGCACGTGTCGCGCTCCATTGCGAAAACTGCGCGCGCCCGCCTCAGGATGGTAACAGCGAGAACCACGCTGCGAGCTCGGCGTGGCGAGACCGTGCATCGTCGCGTCCGGCCTCGATCAACCGCGCGATGAAATCGGCATCGAACAACACGTACGCCAGCAGGTCGGCCATGCGTTCCGGTTCTCCATCGGCGATCCTGTACAAGAGCCTGCCGACGAGGCTGTTCGCGCGGCTCTTGAAGGCGGGGCTCCGGACGTGCTCCGCCGCAAGACTGCCCAGGTCGAGCGTGGGCTCGATGCACATCGCATCGATCGGCTGGAGAGCAACACCACCGTCCGCGATCAACTGCTCGTCGATAGCCTCCTGAAATCCAGGTCCGAATCGAGTGGTGCCGGCGCGAAGGATCGCCGACGTTCTGCGAGCGTTCGCCAGATCTGCTTCCAGCCGATCCGCGAACAGAGCGTTGAGCGCCTTTCCCGCGAGGTACAGCGGGGACGCCGCGTTGGGCGATCGGGCCGTTGGGTGACGCACCGAGGGAAGTGGATTGATCACGAGCAGGCGGCGTGCCCCGAGATGGATCGCGGGGGACAACGGGACCATTTGGCGAAGCCCTCCGTCGCAGTACGCTTCGTCGGCGATCGTCACCGCGGGGAATAGCAGCGGGATCGCCGCCGATGCCAGCACGTGCTTCGCGGTCAATAGCGCCGGCGTCGGGCTCACGTTCGCCGCCGACGGCCATCGCGGAACGTTGCCATGCGAGGCATAGAACACGGTGGCGCTTCCGTCTGCGACGCGCGTGGCGGTCACGGCGACGCCTCGAACGTCACCGGACGCGACGTGCTCGGCGAGCGCGTCGAACGGAATGAGTCCGACGAGGCTGGCGATCGTTTCGTTCCCGATGACACCGCCTGGCGCGCTCGACCACGATGCATGCCGGACCACGCTCGGCGCCCCGGTCACATCGAGGAGCATCGCGATAATGCTGCGAACCGACGGGCGCAGGACGCTCTCCAGATCGATCGCGCGCCACGAGCGCGCGAGGAGACTGGTCGCGATCAGGGGATGGTCGACGTGCGCGGCCAGCGCGGTCGCGTTGATCGCGCCTGCCGATGTACCGCAGAACACGCTCGGCGCCGCACCCGAGGCTTCCGGCAAGACGGATTCGTACAGATACGAAAGGACCCCGACCTCGTACGCGCCGAGCGCGGATGCGCCTGCGAGGACGAGCCCGGTCACCGGAGCTTCGACGGGGTCGATCACGACCGTCGGGTGTGCGAGGTACGTGCCCGGGGTGCGGCGAACGATCGCGAATCGTTTGCGGGGCCTCCACCAACTTGCGCGCTGTGTGCGCGGTTGCCATCGTTGCGTGCCGCCGGGTCCTGGTCTCGATGATGCAGGATGGTTGTGTGCAACGAGATCCGGCTTGTCGAGCGGCTGGCATCCAGTGGTCTGCAGGGGGAGACGATCATGTCCACAACGAATCCAACTCGCGCTCATTTGATCGGCCAGCTCTGTGTTGGTGGCGACTGGGCATGCGCGCATGGAGACGTCTCCGGACTGCGCGACGTCGCCGAACGGCTATGCCAGCTCGAAAACGAAACGCTCCACCACGACCTTCGTGCAATCGCGGACGCGTGCACAAAAGACCCGGATCGCGCGACGAAGCTCTGGCTCGCCGTTCGTGATCGTTTGTACGAGGTCGAGCCCGAGGCACGCTGATCGCGGCGCGTCCCACGACCCGACGCTGATCACGCGTGGCAGCGCCCCACGACTTACAACCGGAGGCGTTCGCCGCGCTCGGGCGTCAGCACCGTCGGAAAGTGAGCCGCACGAAGGACCGTGGCGAGCGCCTTTGTCGCCGGCGGCTCGCCGTGAACCAGGATGACCTGTCGCAGCGAGCCGCGAGCTCGCACCGCCTCCGCGAACTCGACCAGCTCGCCTTGATCGGCGTGTGCGCTTAGACCATCGAGCACCACTACGTCGGCATTGCGGGTCCTCGGCACGCCAAACACCTTCACCTCTCTGCGGCGCTCGGCGAGCCGGCGGCCGAGCGTGTGCTCCGCCTGGTAGCCCACGATGATGATCGTGGTGCGAGGGTCCTCGAGCATGGCGCGTAAGTGATGCAACACGCGGCCGCCCTCGCACATGCCGCTGCCGGCGATGATGATCGACGGTGCGCTCGACGCATCGATCTCCTTGGACGCCTCGACATCGGAGATGTAGCGGAGGCCGGGAAAGTCGAACGGTGAATCGTCTCCGTGAAACTGGTCCAACGTCTCGCGCCGCAGCGCGTCGGGATGAAGGCGGAAGACATCGGTCACCTTCAACGCGAGCGGGGAGTCCACGTAGACAGGCACGGCTGGGATCCGGCGCTCCGCGCGCAATTGCTTGAGCGTGTAAACGACCTCCTGTGAACGCTCGAGAGCGAACGCAGGGATGATCACCTTGCCCCCGCGTTCGATCGTTCGCGTGATGGTGGTAGCCAGCTGATCCATCGTCGAGGTGAGCGAAGCGTGGCACCGATCGCCGTACGTGCTCTCGGTCACGAGGACGTTGGCACCGGTCGGCACCTCGGGTACGCGGAGCAGTGGCAACCCCGCGTGTCCGAGATCGCCAGTGAATGCGAGACGGAGCTGCGTTCCGTCGTCATCGATATCGAGGACGACGATCGCACTTCCGAGCACGTGCCCGGCGTCGAGGAAGGTGACGTGTACGCCGGGCGCGACACGCTCTCGACGGTGATACGGCACCCCGATGAATAGCTCGAGTGTCCCGACGACCGCTTCGCGATCGTACAGCGGCTTGACGGGCTGCACGTCCTCACCCCGCGCGATCATTCGGTCGATGTGCATGGCGTCGGCGGCCTGGATCCGCGCGGCGTCCTCGAGCATCGGCGCACATAGGTCGCGCGTTGCGGGCGTCGCATAGATCGGACCGCGATACCCGCGCTTCCAGAGGACGGGTAGCGCTCCCGAGTGGTCGAGGTGTGCGTGCGACAGGACCACCGCGTCGATCTGAGTCACGTCGAGACCCAGCGTGTGGTTCCGGAGGGTGCTCTCCTTGCGGCGACCCTGGAACAGACCGCACTCGAGGAGCACCGTCGAGCGAGGGGTTCGGAGCACGTACTTCGAACCGGTGACCGTTCCCGCGCCACCGACTGCCTCGAGCTCGACCATCACTTAGATCCAAGCACGAGTCGTTCCAGCGCGGGTCACGATTTCTTCGTCTCGCTGGTCTTGATCGTCACCGTCTTCGGTTGGACCACGGCCTTCTTCGGCACGGCGATCGTGAGGACACCATCCTTGAGCTCCGCCTGGACGTGCTCGAGATCCGTCCCGTCGGGCAGCGTGAAGGCGCGCGTGAAGCTGCCGTACGAGCGCTCGTACGTATAGTACGTGTCGTTCTTGTCCTCGTTTTCTTGCTCGCGCTTCCCGCTGATGGTGAGGCGGTTGCCCGTGAGTTTCACCTCGACATCCTTCTCCTTGAGACCCGGAAGATCGGCCTTGAACGAATAGCCATCCGGGTTCTCCTTGACCTCGAACGCCGGCGAGAAGGACTTCAGCTCACGCTCGAACGGGAACCACGATGGCGCCATCTCGCGGAACGGATCCCACGACATCAGCTGGCGCATCCACCGGCTGGGATCGATCTCGCGAGCGGCTACCGGAGTCTCTTCAGCGCGTCGGATGATGTTCGACATGTTCGTTCCTCCTGTTGGATGTGTGCCCGAGGGAGAGCAAGTGCCGTTCCATCTCGCATCACCTACACGAGCCGCTGGAGCGCGCACGAGGTGCAGTCAGCGCTATGGAGCACGCAGCCCTTGCGCGTTCACCACACCGAGCCTCCTCGCGTGACGCTCGAAGACGAAGCGATCGAGCTAAGGCGGACACGATCACCCACGTGCACGTCGCAGAACAGCCGCTCGGCGTCGGTCTCCGCACGAATCGCAACACACGCAGGACACTGAGACACCGTGGGGACGTCGTCTTGCTTGAGGTTGACCACCAGCGTCGGGCATGGCGCGTTGACGAGCAAGCGATCCGCCGTCGAGCCTCGGCGGTGGTGCACGCCGAAGCGCCCGATCACGATGAGATCCGCGCGGATGTCCGCCGCAAACTCCGCGATCGACCCCTCGGGCTCACCCTCGAGAACGTGCAGCCACGAACGCCAGTCCGCGCCGTTGGTGCCCATCGTCTCGAGACCCTGCAGCGCGAGTCCAGCGAACTTGCCCCGGGTTTCCTCGCGATTCGTGCCCTTCTCGGGGACGGTGACGAAATGAAGATCCGGACGCTCGTGGCGTGCGGCCTGATCGATGCCGTGCTCGAGCACGATCTCTGCGTACTCGGAGTCATCCAGAGCGACGACGATGCGGAACCTGCGTAGCGAGGGGCTCGTAGGGATCATGCCCGTCCTTGTTGCATTGCGTGTGCCGGCGATTCGTCGCGAAGCGCGCAACTCCGGCGTGTCGAGGCGTCCACGGCGCGAACCGTTCGCGAATTCACGAGTCCGACCAAGGAACACGACTTGCTCTGTAGTCTGGACATGAAGGCGCCATTCCCTCATCGCTACACGTCCACGATCACGCGCGTCGGGCACGCGATCGCCACGATCGATGCCCCACCGCGTCCGTCGCTGACCGGCGGTCCACCGCCCGAGCTCCACGGTGACCCGCGATCGTGGTCGCCCGAGCACTTGCTCGTCTCCGCGCTCGGACTCTGTCTGTTCGCGACGTTCGAGGCGTTCGCCGCGCGCGAGAACCTCGCAGTGTTCGACTGGCGGGATGTCGCCACGGGCGAGCTGGACAAGACGTCCTCTGGCCTCGCATTCAAGAGCTTCACGATCGTGGTCGAGATCACCGTCGCACCTGCCGACATCGAGCGCACGCGCGAGGTGCTCGAGCGCGCGCATCGGTTCTGCATCATCTCGAAGGCGCTTGCCATCCCCGTGAAGATCGAGCCGCACATCTGGAGCCACGAAGACCGCGCGCACCACGAGACCGCGAGTGCGTAGGTGCGGATCTTGAATCCACCTCGTCCCATGCAGATACGAGAGATCATGTCGAAGCACGTCCGCGGGGTGAATCCCGACATCGACGCGGAATCCGCGTGGGTGTACATGCAGACGTCCAAAGTGCGTCACCTTGTCGTCGTCGACGGCAACGCAGTCGTGGGCGTGCTCTCCGAGCGCGACCTTGGCGGCTCCAACGGAAGCGTGTTGCGTGCACAGCGCACGGTCCGCGATCTGATGACGCCCCACGCCCTCGCGCTGACGCCGGAGACCGACGTGAGCGATGCAGCGAAGCTCCTGCGCGGGATGGCGATCGGATGCTTCCCGGTGATGACCGGAAAGGATCTCGTCGGCATCATCACCACCAGCGATCTGCTCGACATCGTCGCCACGAAGTTCCCAGGCAAGGGCGACGCGCGCGGCGAGGACTAGCCGTGGTTCGATGGCAGCCCCGTAGGCAGCGCAGAACTTGCGCGACAACGCTCGAGATGACGTCCCAACCCTGGCAGCGTCGTTGCAGTCGCGAATGGCATGTACAGAACCTGCATCGTTGTCGTCGACGCATCGTGCGCTCGTCTCTTCACGTACGAACGGTCGGCGGAGGCCGAGGGTCTCGAGGAGAAATTCGTCGAGCATCGCGACTTCATCAATCCAGCGCGCCGCCTGACACCCTCCCAGCAGCTCTCTGACGGGCCCGGCTCGAGTCGCATGGGAGGCAATCACTTCGGCTTCGACGACCATCGGGACGCGCGCACCGATTCACTCGACACCGAGTTCGCCCGCATGGTGAATCGCGAGATCGCGAAGCTCGTTCTCGCGTTCCCGACGAAGAACCTCATCCTCTGTGCGAGTCCGCGAATGCTCGGCCATCTCCGAGACTCGCGAAGCGAGCTCCCACGCGACCTGTCGATCGAGGAGCTGGCTCGAGATCTGGTCAAGCTGACCCCGACCGACCTTCGCGAGCACCTCGCAGCGCATGGACTCGTTCCGGCCCGAACTCTGCACCCGCGAACAGCGTGATGACCAAGAAGCTCGCAACGGCGAACGACGTCTCCCATCTGCTCGGCGAGGTGAACGATCTCGTCGCGGCCAAGATCCTCGCGCTCGCTCCGACGCGCGACGAGCTCGACGAAGCAGTTCGGCAAGAGGAGGACGAGATGTCCCTTGGCGAAGAACCGCACCACCCGTCGTCGCCCCGCGTCGCGAACCTACGCCGGATCATCGCCGAGGTCCGGATCGACGACGACGAGGAGGTCGCCGTCCCCTAGCGTCCGACGCCGCGATGGCGAGCAGCGCGCGTGCTCGCGCCATCCATGCGCGATCCATCGCCATACGCGTGGCGCATGCATTGCACCTCGGACCGGACATGGAACGTGCGGTGATTCGCCCTGCCATGCGCCCTGGCGTGAAGCTCAACGTGGACAGCTATGACGATGCCCGCCGCACCTTCCGGTGGTCGGACGCGACCGCCGAGCTCGCGGGCGAGCACGGGATCAACATCGCCAATCTCGCGGTACTGCGACACGCCAACGGGTCGATCGCAAACAAGACCGCACTGCGATGGCGAGGGAAGCGAGGCGAAGCTCGTGACATCACGTTTCGCGCGCTCGCCGCATCGACATCGCAGTTTGGAAATGTATTGCGCGCTCTCGGCATCCAGCGGGGGGACGTCGTGCTCGCGCTCTGCCCGCGCATCCCCGAGCTCTATGCGACCGCACTCGGCACGCTCGCGATCCAAGCTGTGTTCTCACCGCTGTTCGCGGCCTTCGGTCCTGATCCGATCATCACCCGTGTGCAGGCAGCGAACGGAGCGGTGCTCGTCACGACATCGTCTCTGTACGCGCGCAAGATCGCGCCGATCCGCGATCGTTTGACGACGCTTCGCCACGTGATCGTCGTCGACGATGGCGGCGGACTTCCGGCGGGCACGTTGGACTGGAATGCGATCACGAGGGCCGCCTCGCCTGATCTCGCGATCGAGACCACGCCTCCCGATACGCTCGCTCTGCTCCACTTCACGAGCGGCACCACCGGACGTCCGAAAGCCGCGATGCATGTCCACGGTGCCGTCGTGGCTCACCACGCGACAGCCCGAATGGTGCTCGATCTCCATTCCGACGACGTGTTCTGGTGCACCGCCGACCCGGGCTGGGTCACCGGAACGTCCTATGGGCTGATCGCGCCCCTGACCCACGGGGTGACCTGTGTCGTCGACGAAGCCGACTTCGTCGCGGACCACTGGTACGAGGTCCTCGAGAGCGAGCGCGTGACGGTCTGGTACACAGCACCGACCGCGATCCGTATGCTGATGAAGGCGGGCGCCGAGCTCGCGCGCGCGCACGACCTCTCGGCGCTTCGCGTCGCGGCGTCGGTTGGCGAAGCACTGCCCGCCGACGCGGTGCTGTGGGGAGCAGATGTCCTCGGGGTCCCGTTTCTCGACAACTGGTGGCAGACCGAGACAGGCGGCATCATGGTCGCGAACCTCCCGTGCATGGAGGTGCGCCCGGGATCGATGGGCAAGCCGCTGCCGGGCATCGAAGCTGCGATCGTCGACGTTGCCGCCGATGGTACGGTCAGTGCCGTGCCGGTCGGTAGCGTCGGACAGCTCGCTCTGAAGCCAGGGTGGCCGTCGATGTTCCGAGGCTACTTGCACGAAGAAGAGCGGTACCGAAAATGCTTTGCCGGCGGCTGGTACCTGTCGGGCGACCTCGCGCGCCGTGACGACGACGGGTACTTCTGGTTCGTCGGCCGGAACGATGACGTGATCAAGTCGGCCGGTCACCTGATCGGACCATTCGAGGTCGAGAGCGCGTTGCTCGCTCACCCGGCCATTGCGGAAGCAGCCGCGATCGGAATTCCACATCCCGTCGCCGGCGAGATCGTGAAGGCGTTCGTCGCGCTCAAGGCGGGCTTCGAGGCCGATGATGCGCTCCGGGACGACATCGTCGCGCACGCGCGGAGAAAGCTCGGGCCCGCCGTCGCTCCTCGCGAGCTCGCGTTCGTCGCCGAGATCCCGCGCACGCGGAGCGGCAAGATCATGCGGCGGTTGCTCCGCGCTCGCGAGCTCGGTCTTCCGGAGGGCGACCTCTCGACGCTGGAGAACCTCCATTGACGCCGACTCGCGATCAGGCGCTCGCGATGCTGCGCGCAATGATTCGCGTGCGGCGGCTCGAGGAGCGCTGCGCGCAAGACTACGCGGCTGCGAAGATCCGTGGCTTCCTTCACCTCTACATCGGGCAGGAGGCGATCGCGGCGGGAGTGCTGCCCGCGCTGACCGCGAGCGACTCCGTCGTGGCGACCTACCGCGAGCACGGACATGCCTTGCTCCGTGGCCTCTCTGCGGAGTCGATCATGGCCGAGATGTACGGCAAGTCCGGTGGCTGTTCGCGCGGCCGTGGAGGCTCGATGCATCTGTTCTCGCGCGAGCAACGATTCTTCGGCGGCCACGGGATTGTCGCCGGTGGACTCCCGGTCGCGATCGGCATCGCGCTCGCGGACAAGCTGCGCGGTTCGCGCGCGGTGACGGCCGTGTTCTTCGGCGAGGGCGCCTCCGCGGAGGGCGAGTTTCACGAGTCGCTCAACCTCGCCTCGTTGTGGCGTCTGCCCGTGTTGTTCGTCTGCGAGAACAACCTCTACGCGATGGGCACCGCGCTGTCGCGCTCGGAAGCCGAATCCGAGATCCACAAGAAAGCCGCGGTGCATCGCATCGGCGCCGAGGTCGTCGACGGTATGGACGTGCTCGCCGTGACCGAGGCTGCGAGCCAGGCCGTCGATCGCGTTCGCGAGACAAGCGCGCCGTGGTTCCTCGAGTGCATGGCGTACCGATTCCGCGCTCACTCGATGTTCGACCCCGAGCTGTATCGTGACAAGACCGAGGTCGAGGAATGGCGCAAGCGCGATCCGATCGCGACGTTCGTCGAACGTATGGCCGGAACGATCGTCCCGGAGGACATCGCGGCGATCGAGAAGGATGCAACCGCGGAGATCACGAACGCGTGCGCATTCGCCGAGGCATCTCCGCTCGAGCCTGTCGAGGATCTGTTGCGCGATGTGAGGGCGTCATGAAGCTCAGCTACCGCGACGCGATCCACGATGCTCTGCGCGAGGCGCTGCAGTCCGATCCGGCCGTATTCCTGGTGGGCATCGACATCGGCAAGTACGGCGGCACGTACGCGGCCACGCGCGGACTCCTCGACGAGTTCGGTCCCGACCGCGTGCGCGATGCGCCGCTCTCCGAGTCCGCCTTCGTCGGCGCCGGGGTCGGTGCCGCCATGAACGGCATGAAGCCGATCGTCGAGATCATGACCGTCAACTTCAGCCTGCTCGCGCTCGATCAGATCGTGAACGGCGCCGCGACGTTTCGACACATGTCGGGCGGCCAGCTCGAGGTCCCGCTGGTGATTCGCATGGCGACCGGCGCCGGACGCCAGCTTGCCGCGCAGCACTCGCACAGCCTGGAGAACTGGTTCGCACACGTACCGGGCTTGCGCGTCCTCGCACCGGCCACGGTCGCTGATGCACGCGGGATGCTCGCCACGGCACTACGCGACCGCGACCCGGTCGTGATCTTCGAGCACGTGCAGCTGTACGGGATCGAAGACGACATCGAGCCCGGGCCCGTCGATCTCGATCGCGCCGCGATCCGGCGCGCGGGGACCGATGTCACGATCGCGACGTACGGAGGATCGCTGCCCCGCGTGCTCGAAGCCGCAAAGATGTTGGAGTCCACCAACATCTCCGCCGAGGTCATCGATCTGCGTACGCTGCGACCGCTCGACACCGAGACGATCCTCGCGTCCGTCGCACGCACGCACCGCGCCGTGATCGTCGACGAAGGTTGGCGGACCGGAAGTCTTGCCGGCGAGATCGCCGCGATCATCGGCGAGCGCGGATTCTGGGATCTCGACGCTCCCGTCGGACGCGTGTGTAGTGCCGAGGTGCCGATGCCCTACGCGAGGCATCTCGAGATCGCCGCGCTGCCGAGCGCCGACGCCATCGTTGCGGCAGTGAAGTCGGTGATGCATGCCTGATATCTGCATGCCCTCCCTCGGCGCCGACATGGAGGCCGGAACGCTGCTCGAATGGAGAGTCGCGGTCGGCGATCATGTCGCTCGAGGTAGCGTCGTGGGTCTGATCGAGACTCAGAAGGCGACGATGGAGCTCGAGAGCTTCGCGGAGGGAGTTGTCGAAGTGCTACTCGTCGAGCCCGGTGCGAAGGTTCCCGTCGGCACCGTCCTCGCGCGGCTCGGTTCCGCCGTTTCGACCACCCCATCGCCTCGCACCGCGGCGCCAGAGCCGGCGCCGACCGTGATCGCACAGCCTCCCACCTCGGCAGCGCGCATTCGCAGCTCGCCGTCTGCGCGCAGGAAAGCGAGGGAGCTCGACATCGATCTGTCGACGATTCGCGGCAGCGGTCCCCACGGGGCGATCATCTTGCGCGACGTTGTGGTGCCCGCCGTTCGCGACGTCGTGGTCCCTGCCGTTCGCGATGCCGTGGTGCCCGCCGTGCGCGACGCGGTACCCGCCGCGCGCGACGCCGCACCCGCCCCGCCCGCCACGAAGCCGCCTCGTCGCGTGCCGTCCGTGACCGGACCGATGCGCGATGCGATCGGAGCCGCGATGTCGCGATCGAAGCGCGAGATCCCGCATTTCTATTTGTCCCACACGATCAGCATGAAGCGCCCCCTCGCTTGGCTCGCCGACATCAATCATTCGCTACCGATCCAGGAGCGGATTCTTCCGGGCGCACTGTTGCTCCGCGCCGTCGCGACCGCGTTGTGGGACTTCCCCGAGTTGAACGGCTTCTACATCGACGGAACCTACCGTGCCTCGGAGGAGGTTCATCTCGCGACTGCGATCTCGTTGCGCACGGGCGGCCTCGTCGCGCCCGCGATCCTCCACGCCGACAGCATCACGCTCCCAGAGCTCATGCGCGAGCTTCAGGACCTCGTCGTGCGCGCGCGAACGGGACACCTCAAGAGCTCGGAGCTCACGTCAGCGACGATCACCGTCACTAGCCTCGGCGAGCGGGGCTGCGAGACCGTGTTTCCAGTGATCAATCCACCGCAGGTCGCGATCGTCGGATTCGGGGCGATCGCGACACGTCCGTGGGTGGAAGGCGACGCCATCGTCGCGCATCCGACGATCGTCGCGACGCTCGCCGCTGATCATCGCGTCTGCGATGGACATCGGGGAGGTCTGTTCCTTTCGGCGCTCGATCATCTCCTCCAGGAGCCCGCGAAGCTATGAGACATCCTGTGTCAACCTTTTGCGCTTCACGCGGCCTCCTGGTCGATGAGGCGAAGGGTGAACTGGCGAGCGGCGCGATGCTTGGTCGGGTCGTACGGAGTGTGCTGCTGCCAGCATGTCC
>JBJXGN010000267.1:0-47154 GCA_046160585.1 Kofleriaceae bacterium | reverse complement strand
CGTAAACGGTGACATTGGCGGTACGCCCGATACTTGCGTCGAAGGACACTGCGAGCCCAACGCGATCACGGGCTGCCAGGGCGATGACCTCGTGACCTGTAATGCGAACGGGACGAACTTCGACACGACGCCATGCGATCTCGGATGCCAAGGAACGGACTCGCAGGCGTCATGCAATCTCTGCGAGCCGAACACCTCGACGTGCGACGGAGACAACATCAACCAATGCGGCGCTGATGGACGCATCGAATCGACGGAAATCTGCGCTGGAACATGCGTTGCCGATCCGACCCCGCGCTGCACACACATTGTCCCTCGCTACCTTCCGAACGTCTGCGACTCGCTCGCGAGCGAGGCAGATCTCGTGTTCACGAACACTGCGACCTTCGACACCGACCTCGACTCGAACTGCAACGGCGGACTGATCCTCCAAGCCGGCGCTGCAAACATCTGCGTTGTTCGCTACGGGCGGATTGAGATCAAAGCGGGGGTTGACATCATTGTAGTCGGAACCAGGGCCTTGGCTCTCGTATCAGACACCGACTTGCTCATTGCGGGATTTCTTGATCTAAGTGCAGGCCCAGATCGAAATGGACCGGGCGGAGGAACTCTGCGCTCGGGAGGCTTCATCAGCGAGCCATGTGGTGGCTTCGGTGGTGCAGGATTCGCCACACGTGGCGGCCATGGCGGAAACTCGACGACAAACGGGGGTGCCAACAACGGGGGAGAAGCGATGGCTGATCCTGCGACGCTCCCAGTTCTCATCGGTGGTCCGCAGTCGTATGCAGGTACGACCGGATTTTATAGTGGTGGCGGTGGTGCCGGCACGATCGTGTCGTGTCGAGGTCTCGTATCCATACCTGGAGAGATCAGCGCTGGTGGTGGAGGCGGGACAGTCAATGCGGCTGGGCGGGGGGGTGGTGCTGGTGGGTATGTCGTCTTGCAGGGGATGCGAATCGAAATTCTCGGGAAGCTGTTTGCGAATGGTGGCGGTGGTGGCTCGGGGACAAGTCCGAGCAATGGGGGATTCGGAGTTGGCGGGACAGGTAGCCGCGATCTGGCCAACGAGAATGCTGGGATTTCTGGATTTGGCGGAGCCAACGGCGGTCGCGGCGGGAACAGCGTTGGTGTGCCGTTCCCGGGCGACAAGATGCCGAACGGTGCGGGATGCGTAAACTTGAATACAGGGGGTGGAGGAGGAGGGAGCGTCGGATTTTTCCAAACCTACACACCAGTCGGTGTCGACGCGACGGTCACGCCGAGCATGGCCTCCCCGATGCCCCGCCCGAACGCGAACATCCCGACACGCTAAGGCCGTTGATCGAGCGGGGATTCGATCTGCAGCGCCTTTTGGCAGCTTCATTTGCTCCGCCCACTTCTTTTCGAGGATTTCGGAGGGCGAGGGTCGCGTGCTCTCGCGACAGCTCGCGAGTAGCGTTACGAACACAGCTCAAGGCGTGCGTAGCCCGACATGCCGGCCCAGATGATAGTTGAAGAACTTCACGATCACCGAGTCGCCAGTGTCACCGAACACCGGAGACTATTTGACAAGAAGTCGGTTCGAGGCAGCGGAATCCCAGCGCCTTCCATCGCCAGTCGCGTCGCCTCGGTGCTCGCCGGTTGCAGTTCGACGTCGGGCGCACCCCTCACGTTCTTGACGTAGCTCGCGACATCGGGACCTTCGAGGCTCGCGGCGTGCGCCTGTGCCAGGGCAGCTTCGTCTGCTCACTCTTGTCCGATTTCGAGTTCGATGCCGAATCCGGTTCCTTGAGCTCTCCGCTCAACTGCGCAACGCGCTCCCGACGCTGACTCTCGGTCTCCGTCGCCGTGCCACGTAGCTCGATGAACGGCGTCGAGAGTCCTGCACTCTCGAAAAAGCGCGCGTGCCTCGTGTTTGCCTTCGCCGGTCGGCGAATAGCTGACCTGAAATGTGACGCTCTCCTTCGGCGCGAGCGGTCGGGAAACCGGATGAGCTTCGAAGTCTCCGAGGCCGCGGTCGTCGAGATCGAACCCATCGACCTCGATAGTCCGGGTCGGGTCCGTGTTCATGATCGTGACGCTCCGCGTGGAGCGCTGACCAACGCGTCGGCGCGAATTCGATCTCGTCGAGCGAAACGGCGAGACGCTGTGCGACGTCCGTGCGTGAGCCCTCGTTGGTCGTGTGTTCGAAGGCCGCGTGTGCAGCGCGAGGATCGGTATGTCCTCCGATGCCCGTGGTCGGGTCGTTCACGTCGTAGCGCGCGCCTTCCAGGGAGTCGACGACTCCGTAACGTGGTGGACCAGCGGGGGCAGGGTCGCGCGTGAGAAGCCATGGGTGACCCTCTCGGGGTCGCCCATTCTGAGTTACGAACAATTTACCGTTACGATTCCGCCCAGGTACGGGATGCGATCAGTAGCCTGGCTTGATCTGTGCCGTAGTCAGTGCGTCCGCGTACGAGACCACGTCGTTCTCCAAGAAAGTGTGGCTGTAGTAGGTCGCGCGCACTGTCACCGGACCGGGTGGGACGTTGGTCACGAGGTAAAGGCCCTGCACATCGGGGACGGTCTGCAAGAGGTTGCCGATGTCAATCGCGTCATCGCCGACACGGGTCGAACCCGAATACACCTCGATCGTCGCGTGTGGGATCTGAGCTGGAGGCTGCGTGCAGTCCGTGAGCGCGACGCCGATAATGCCATTGCCAGGCTCATGGTCGACCTGCGCGATCGCTTCGGCAAAATCGACGTTCCCGTCGTTGATCATGATCATCGGCACGCCCGTTAAGCTCTGCGCGAGCGCGTGCGCCGGGTAAAGGTACGTTGGCCAATAACCGGTCTTGCTCCCCTTCAGGTAGCCGTTAAGTGCCGTGCCGTTGGTAGCGATCTGCGCCGTGGTGAAGGTGCCGGTCGTCGTCGTCGCCGGGCGCGTATCGACGAGCTGATCGCCGCTGCCCACCACGATGCGGTAGGCCTCGACGACGACGCCCGATGCGGACTCGGCGGTGGAGCCGTTGAGCTGCTGCGCAATGCCCGTGACAGTCACCGTAGGGGCGATGTCCGTCGGAGGGGTCGTGGGGCACGAGTAGTCGTACGGGACCTCGGGTGGCATATCGATCGGCATCGCGTCGATCGGGCGCGCATCCGCCGAGCCGCCGCCATCCTGTGGCGTGGCACCACCGTCGTTGTCGCATGCCGCGAGAGCTAGGAGCGAAACCGCAACCAGTCGAAGCTTCCCCATGCGCTGGTTCGTACACCAGATTTGGCGCCAACGTCGGTGACTATTTGCACGATAAGACGCGCCGTGGGCGCCCACGTGGGCGCCTAGAACGAGTTTGCCAGGGTCACGCAGGCAGCGTCGCTCGCGTTGGCGAGGCAGTAGGCCTGAACGCACGACGCCAACGCATTCTCTTGCGAGGTGCAGCTGGCGTCGCAGACGGCGTCGGTCTTGTTCAAGCAGCTCTCGTACGCACTGCGCTCGTCGGTGCAATTCGCGGGGCTGTCGACGGTGTCGAGCGCGGCGCAGAAGGAGCCGCAGTTGCCCTGGATGGACGTGCAGTTGCCGGCTATCGCCGCTCGAGGAGGACGACATGCTCCGCCTTGGGACGGTCGCCGAAGGCCTTGCGCTCGCCACCGAGCGCGGGCCGCTCCTGTGATGCCCACGCGAGGACCACGAGCTCCGCGGAGAGAGCCGCGCGAATATCGTCGAGCGCGTAGACGGCGCGCCCACCGGCCCACGAGTCGCCGATGACGATCGCGGCGAGCCCGCCCTTCTCGAGTGCGGACGTGATGGTGTCGAGGGAATCGCCGAGGTCTTTGCGCCACGTGCGGTCGGCTTCGATCGCGGAGGCGAGGAACGAGCGGCGCGAGCCGATCTCGCCCGCGTCGAAGTCACGGTGGCGAAGCCCGAGAAAGTCGAAACGGAGCCGTTGGTGCTCGGCGTAGTCGTAGGTCCCGGCGTAGGGGGGCGACGTCAGGATGGCGGAGGCGGTGCCGTCGGGGATGATGCTGCCGAGGCGTCGCGCGTCGGCCAGGTGCACGTCGGGAGGGCCACCCGAGCGGGCGAGGTCGGTGAGGCCCGCGTAGAGGAGCTCGACGCGTTGCATGAAGTGGCGCGCCGCGGCGCCGCGGCCGACCTGTTTGTCGACCCAGGTGCCGTCGGTGTCGGAGGTGCGCGAGGAGACCTTGTAGAGGATCGCCGATAGGCAGGCGGTGAGCACGTCGGCGTATTCGGCAGACTCGGGGTCCGAGCCGTCGCCGCGCAGCTCGTCGAGCATGGACGCGAGGAGCTCGAGCTCGCGGCGAACGTGGGGTGCGAACCAGGCCGCGAGGCGGCGGTCGCGCGCGTTGGGATCGAAGCCCTTGGGTTTGCGAAGTGGGGCTGGCGACGCATCGGCGCGGCGAGCGGCTTTGCCAGCGGCGAGGACAGTTCCGTAGATCTCGTGTCCGAGATCGCGAAGACGCTGGCGGCGACGGGATGGAACCGTCCAGGTCTTCGCGCGCGCGACGAGGACGGCGAGGGGGTTCAGGTCGGTACCGACGGCGCGGAGGCCGGCCGCGCGGGCTTCGACGAGGGTGGTGCCGGAGCCGCAGAAGGGATCGACGAGCAGCGAGTTGGGGCGAACGCGGTGCGCGATGATGTCGACGAGGACGCGCGCGGTCGCGGGGTGGAGGCGCGCGGGGTACGTGTGAAAGGGGTGGGTAAGCGATTCGGCGACTTCGTGATCGATGGCAGGCGCGCGGAGGGCCGCGACGAGGCCCTCGGCAAGGTCGCGGTCACCGTCGGCGAAGATCCGGCCCTGGGCGCGCGGCATCGACAACGAGCGACGGTCGCGAGTGCGTGGTGCGCGCGGGCCTTCGGCCTTCTCGGCGGCGAGACGCTCGCGCTTGGGCATGCGGGAGGGGCGGTTCGGGTTCGATGGCCGCATCGAGCTCGAGCGAGGTGGACGGCCGGGCGGCACGCGCCCTCATAGCACGCGAACACATGAAGGATGGTAAAGACCCGGCATGCCCATGCCACTCGAGATCATCGGTCTCGGAAAACGCGAGGTCCGCTTCGTGTGGGACGAGGGAGTGGAGGACGTGTGGGGTGCACGCGAGCTCCGCATCAAGTGCACGTGTGCGTATTGCCAGTCGGAGGTGACGGGCGACCGGCTGCTCGATCCGGCGAGCGTGCCCGAGGATCTGTCGATCGCGGACATGCACCTCGTCGGGAACTACGGCGTCGGTATCCACTTCTCCGACGGACACACGACCGGCATCTTTCGGTTTCGCGAGCTTGCGAGGCGCCGATGAGTGCGATCCTCGACGGAGTCGAGCACGCGTGGACGGAGCGCAAGAGCATCCGGGCGTTCAAGAGCGAGCCGGTATCGAAGGAGACGCTGGATCGCATCTTCGCGGCGGCGCAGCGCGCGCCGAGCTGGTGCAACGTGCAGCCGTGGCGCGTGGTCGTCACGCAGCCGCCGGTAACCGGCGAGCTCGCGACGGCGCTCCAGGCCGCGGCGCGCAGCGGGCTCCCGCACGCGGAGGTCGCGTTCCCGCTCGACTATCCGAGCCCGTACAAGGAGCAGCGAATCAAGTGCGGCGCGGCGCTGTACACGGCGATGGGCATCGCCCGCGAGGACAAGGCCGGACGCTACGACGCCTGGCTGCGTAACTACGCGCTGTTCGATGCGCCGCACGTGGCGATCGTGAGCTGCGATCGGCGGCTCGGACCATACCCGTTCGTCGACGTCGGCGTGTGGCTCGGCTACGTGCTGACCGCGTCGGCGCTCCTCGGCGTGGACACCTGCCCGATGGCATCGGTGGCCGCGTATCCAGAGGTGTTGCGGGCGAGGCTGCCCATCGGCGAGACCGAAACCATCCTGTTTGGGCTCGTGCTCGGTCACGCCGACGAACATGCACCGGCGAATGCAACTCGAACGACCCGGGAACCAGCCGCGACAAACGTCACCTTTATCAGTGGTTGAAGCGTGATCGGCCCCTCTTCGGAGGGGTGTCGAGCAGGCGAAGGGCGTACCACCCGTGCTACGATTTTCGGCCTCCGGGAGAGACTATGAGATCACGCGTCCTGTTCGTGGTGTGGGTCGGGATCTGCGCAGCTGTGCTCGCGGTTTGGCGCGCGCCAACCGCCGATGCCCAGAGCCCTGATGCGTTGAAAAAGGCGCAAGCCTCCTTCGACCAAGCGCAGGTCGACTATCTGCAGGGCAAGTACGACGACGCCGCCCGTGGCTTCCAAGAAGCGTACGCGGCGCGCGACTTCCCGCAGTTCCTCTACAACACCGGCGCTGCCTTCCACATGAAGGGCAAGAAGGCGTCGGATGCGGTCTCGTATCAGAGCGCCGTCGACTACTACAAGAAGTACCTGGAGAAGGATCCGCAAGCGTCCGACAAGGCGAAGGTCGAGAAAGCGATCGGCGTCCTCGAGGGCGAGATCAAGCGGCTCAAGGCGAACCCGGTGAACGTGGGCTCCAACGCGGGCTCGGCGACGCCAACCGCTGTCGGTGCGGAGGTCGCGCAGCTCGGTGACGTGAAGGTGCGCGGCCTCGTCGTGATCGAGAGCGATCCGTCGAACGCGAGCATCTACCTCGACACCAAGGCAAAGGGTGAGTTCGGCAAGACCCCGTGGTCGGGAACGCTCGAGGGCGAGCACAAGGTGATCGTCGAGAAGCGCGGCTACAAGGTCATCGAGAAGACGTTCTCGGCGGACCCCAGCAAGCTGTTCGTGTTCTCGGCCGCGATGGCACAAGAGGACTACCTCGGCTGGGTCGAGATCTCGTCGAACGTGCCGGGGGCGGACATCTACATCGACGACAAGTCGATCGGCGCCGTCGGCAAGACGCCGCTGTCGCAGAACATCAAGCCCGGCAAGCACACGTTCTGGATCAGCGCCGAGGGCTACGACGAGTACAAGGAAGAGGTCGAGGTGATCGCGGGCGAGACGCACACGATCAAGGCGCCGCTCAAGGGTGCCCCCGTCGGCCGGTTGAACATCAGCGGTCCCGGCATCGAGGACGCGGCGATCTACCTCGACGGTGCCGTGCTGTGCGAACGCGGCATGTGCGTGAAGAACGTGCCGCAGGGCGACCACACGCTGACGGTCGTGCGCGAGGGCTACAAGCCGTACGTTCGCAAGATCACCATCCAGCCGAAGACGGAGATGAAGGTGAAGGTCGTGCTCGCGCGCAAGCCGAGCCGCAGCGACGCCATCGTCGCGTACGTTCTCGCGGCGGGCTTCACGGGCGGCGGCATCTTCCTCGGTCTCCAGGCAAACAAGACTCGCGACGAGCTGCGGACCGCGATCGAGGCCGGTGCTCCACCGCCCGATCCCGAAGACCCGAGGTTCACGCGCGGAAAGATCTTCGCGATCGCCGCCGACGCGACGTTTGTCATCGCTGGTATCACGGCGCTGACCGCCGTCTACTACACGTTCCGCGATAAAGGTACTCCGTCGACGGCGCTGATCGAGGTCAACTCGATCGCCCTACAGCCGCACATCGGCCTCGACTACGCCGGCATCGGGATGGAGGTGCACTGGTGATGCGTACGAAACTCTTCCTCCTCGGCTCTAGCCTCCTCACCGTCGGACTCGTCGGCTGCAACTGGACCGAGTTCGACGATCTCGAGGCCGACACCTGGATCAGTGTCCAGGGTCAGCCCAACGACGACTCGACGGACTTCGGCGTCGCGCTCGCACGCGGTGCGCGTGACACGAGCGCCGGCGGTGGCGGGTCGATCGCCGTCCTCGGCAGCGGCCAGGCGCAGTACATGCGCCTCCAGTACTCCGCGACCGGCTCGGTGGACGTGCGTAGCGCGCTCGAGCTCAACGCGCAGTTCGGCGTCGGCAACCTCGATCTGCAGCCCGTGCTCATGGCGGATCCTGCGACCGACGAGATCAGCCTCGTCGCGACGACCGGCGGCGATCAGGTCACGGTGCTGCACGGCAACGAGAACCTCGTCGATCGCCAGATCTTCGGACCGCGCCAGGCGTTCGCCGCGACGTACATGATCGCACCGCGCTCGGACATGCCGGGCATGGTGACGCCGTCGTTTCCGATCGTGGCCGCGGGTCCCGACGAGACGATCAGCGCGCTCTACCCGGGGCCGTTCGCGCCGTTCGTCTATCCCAACCCGGCGCCGAAGTGCAACGTGAAGAAGGACAACGGCGACGCGGTGAACATCCGCGGTGTCGGCGCGGCGTTCGTGACGTCGACGACGCATCACGACGTCGTGGTGTGGTCGGCCGACGGCGATCTGCTCATCTACGACGGTCTGATCTTCGAGGCGCAGAACAGTACGGCGTGTCCGATGATGGATCCGACGCAAGGCAACGCCACGCCTCTGGCCGCGAAGCCGACGGTGTCGACCGGGTTCGCACCCGGCCGCGGCTCGCAGATCATCATGTACCAGGATCGCTACGCGATCCTCGTCGGTCACAAGGGCCTGACGAACCCCGACAGCTACCTGTCGGTGTGGGACATCGGCGGTGCGACCGGGGCGCCGGTGAAGATCGGCGCCACGATCGCGGTGCCCGGGCTGCGTAGCGCGGCGATCCTCGAGAACGGCTCGGACCGCTACGTGGTCGCGGGCTATCCGGCTGACCTCGTCGAAAGCACGAAGGCCGGCCGCGTGCAGGTGTATCCGTTCTCGCTGACGGATGGCCTGAACGCGGAGTCGGTGCTCACGCTGCACGACGCATCGCCCGAGAGCGAGCAACAGTTTGGTCGCGCGCTCGCAGTGACGGAGTTCAACGGTACGCCGGTGATCGCGGTGGCAGCGGACAACGAGGTGTTCTTCTACTTCCGCACGGCACTCTACGGAGAGACACGCGAAGGCAAGTGAGCACGTACCAGTGTCCGAGCTGCCAGCGGACGTTCGAAGAGCCAGGGTACTGTCCCTTCGATCGCACGCAGCTGCATGACCCGCGTGCAGCACTCGCGGGGACCGTCGTCCCGCTCATGCCGGCGGACAAGCAAACGATCGTTTCGGCCGCGATCAGCGCGCAGCCGGAGCCTGAAGGCCCACGCACCGCCGAGGTCCGTCGCGAGACGTTCCCGATGTCGCCGACCGGATCCAAGCTGAACCAGCCGTCGCAGGAGCTAACAGCGTCGCGGCCGCGCCTGCAGACGCCGTCCGAGCAGCCGAAGTTTCGCGCGGTGTCTGCGACGGACAGCGAGCAGGACGCCATCGAGGCGATGCGCGCACAGCGCGGCGAGAGCGAATACGACAAGCTCGTGGGGCAGACGCTCGACGGGCGCTACTACGTCGAGAAGAAGATCGGCGAGGGCGGTATGGGCGTCGTGTTCAGCGCGCGCCACGCCGTGATCGAACGCCCGCTCGCGATCAAGGTGCTCAAGCGGGAGGTGATGCGCGACACCGCGACGATCCAGCGCTTTGTTCGCGAGGCGAAGGCGGCGTCGCGCATCGGTCACCCGAACATCGTCGACGTCACGGATTTCGGAACCACGCCCGACGGCATGACGTACTCCGTAATGGAGTACGTCCACGGCGACACGCTCGGCACTGCGTTGCGTGCGGCGTCGCCGTTCTCCGCGCATCGAGCTGTCAAGATCGCCGCGCAGATCGCACGTGCGCTCGGGGCCGCACACGACAAGGGCATCATCCATCGCGATCTGAAGCCCGAGAACGTGTTCCTGCTCAACCGCGACGGGCGCACGGACTTCGTGAAGATTGTCGACTTCGGCATCGCGAAGGTCGCTCCGCCGCAGGGCGGCGTTGCCGAGCCGCGGCTCACGCGTGCGGGTTCGGTGTTCGGAACACCGGAGTACATGGCGCCAGAGCAAGCGGCCGGTCGCGGCGACACCGACGGACGCGTCGATATCTACGCGCTCGGCATCATCCTCTACGAGATGGTGACAGGCCGCGTCCCGCATCGCGGCGACAGCATGGTGCGCACGCTCGCGATGCAGATGCTCGATCCCGTCGAGCCGCCGAGCAAGCTGCGTCCCGATCTGCCGATCCCGCCCGAGCTCGAGCAGGTGATCCTGACGGCCCTCGCGAAGAAGCGAGAGGTGCGCTACCAGACGATGGGCGAGCTGCTCGCGGCGCTCGAGAAGGTGCTGACGCTCGTCGGGCAGAGTGTGACCGGCTCCCCGATCTACGCGCTGCAACCGCTGCCGCCGGGCGCCGACGAGAACACGGTGCAGACGCCACTCGGGCGGTCGGCAGCGAAGGCCGGCGCGCACTCGATTCCGACGTCCCGACCCGCGGGACCGACATCCGACGGTGGCACGACGCGCCGTCCGAAGTCGCGCACGACGCCGCACGAGCCGCAGTTCACCGCGGGTGACAAGCCGAGCACGTTCGAGCATGTCTGGACGCAAGGGGATCTGCCGCAGCAGCGCAGCAGGTGGCCGCTGATCGTCCTGCTCCTGCTCATCCTCGGCGGTGGCATCACCGCGTTCGCACTGCTCTACGTGAAGCGCAACACGAGCGACCCTCCGCCGACGTCACGCGACGCCGGCATCGCGCTGGTGATGCCGGACGCAGAGGTCGTGATCCCGATGGCACTGGACGCGGCCGAGGTGATCGCCGACGCGGGCCTCGAGGACGCGCAGATCGCGATCCCCAGCGACGCGAAGGACGACATCGTCGTCGTCGCGCAGGACGCGGGTATCCGCCGCAACAAGGACGCGGGTGTCGGCGTCGCGATGATTCCGGATACGCCCAACCAGCGCGGCACGATCATGGTGCAGGTGCTGACCAAGCCCGAGGGCGCGACACTGTACGTGGGCACGTCGTATCGCGGCCCCGGTGGCGCGACGCTCGAGGAGGCGCTCGGCACCAGACTCGACGTGCGCTGCACGCAGAAGGGCTACAGGGAAGGCAAGGTCACCGTCACATTCGACGGCAAGACCGAGGTCGCGCTGTGCGTCCTCACGCGCATCAAGCTGTGCATCGACAACGTGAAGAACCCGTTCGACGACTGCGAACCGCGCACGCCTTGATCGAGCGACATTCGACCGTGCATCGTCAGCTCCTGAGCGATCTATCGACCGTTCTGTGGTGATCACGACGGCGGACAGGTTCGCGACATTACCCGAGCTTCTCGAGGAGCATTGCGACCAGGCGCCGAGCGTTGGTTTTGGTCGTCGTGATCGTCTGGCCTTGCATCGAGATCGTCACCTCGTTGTCGTCGACCGTGACCCCGATGGCGTCGCGCCGATTCGTGACCGAATACGTCGTCGACTTGATGACGGGTAGCTTCTTTGTCGGACGTTCGTTGGTCACCGGCCAAAAATTGACACAATGGGGGGCCGGCGACAGGTACGGCAAGGGTAGTGGGGCCTACGCGCTGCCGCCCATCAGTGGGTCGTCAGGGATCGAGCGCAATGGCGAGGCCCACGAGAGCATCGATCGCGAGATCCTTGCCGATGCCCGTCGTGCCGACGCGGCCGTAGCCTGCGAAACGCCCGGCGAGGTCCACGCGGATCGCGACGCCGGCGTGAAAGCCAACGCGCACATCGTCGTCGATCGCGAGGCCGGCGCGCAGCATCGGTGTCACACGGCCGACGCGATAGCGAAGCGCGCCACCGAGCTCGACGGTTTGGCGATCCTCGGACACGACACCGCCCACCTCGAACGCGAACAGTGGGACCACTCCGACGTGGAGGTCGATTGCACCCGCGATGCGCGCGGGACCATCGATCGCGGCGCCGCCGGCGAGGCCGAGCCACACGCGGGGCTGCGGCGCTTCGACTGGCTTCGCGGCTTTCGGGGAGGCGTCCGGCGCGCGCGTGTCGATCGCGGTGCGCCCGAGCTCGACGGTGCCGGCCGCGGTCGCGAGTGACAGCGCGAGCGTACCGGCGCCGATGCGACGCGGCGTGACGTGCACGCGTGCGCCCGTCGGCGTGCGCTCGACCCGATCGACGACGAAGCCCGCCTCCGCACGCGCGACGAGGTCACCCGGCGGCGGCATTGGAGCGAGCGCGATGTCGATCGCGATCGGGGTATCGAGGGCGAGCGGTCCCGTCTGCGATGCGGAGAGCGTGATCGGTGCGACGATGACCGGGATCTCGACGCGCGAGGTCCCCCGCACGCATGTGACCGTCGCATCGCCCGCGTGGGCGAACACGTTCGCGCCCCCGCTCGCGTTCGTACTCGATGACCCGCTCGCGTTCGTACTCGATGACCCGCTCGTGCTGCGTTTCTCGACGACGCACGTGACATCCGGCGCACTCGCGAGGACGGTGCCGAGCAGGACAGTGCGCGGGGCCGAGACGGTCGTCGCGTCGACGATGCCGATCGGCGTGGGCTCGCCTTCGTTCGCGAGAGCGAGCAGGCGCGCCTCGATGGGCGCCGACATCGCGGCGACGCCCTCGAGGCCGGTCGTGTCGACGCTGCCGATCGCGAGCACGTACGTGCCGGCGGGGATGCGATGCAGCTCGATCGCGTTGGTCGAGCCGGGCACCTCGAGCTGCGCGAGGACGTCGCCCGACGTCGTCGCGAGCTCGATGCGGTACCGCGCAGCTTGCGTGCTCGCGCTCCACGTCGCGCGCAGGGTTGCGCCGGTCGCGCGCCAACCCGTTGCGAGCGTCGACACCGACGCCCACGAGGGCGGCGGCGGCAGTGGACGCGGCGGACTCGGCTTCTTGTTGGGCTCGGCATCCGCGCCGAAGCCCGCGTCGATCTTCGTGGCCCCGCTCTTGTTGCGGAGCGTGGCCACCTTGCCCGCGTGGTTCGACACGAGCGTGCGCCCGCCGCTGACCACCTCGACGATCGCGGAGCCCGCCGCGACGGCTACCTCTCCCGCGGTCGTCTGGACCTGAAGCGAGCGTCCGTCGAGCTCGGCAAGGCGCGAGCGAAGCGCGCCCGTCTCGAGCGTGGCGCGACGCGGGGTATCGCTCACCGCGCGAGACGACGCACCGTAGATGACGACGACGGTGTTCTCGCGCATCTCGATGGCGGAGCGATCCGCAAACACGACCCGCGCGTTTGACCGCTCGCGCGCGCCGACGCGCCATGCGCGGAACAGCTCGGCGCCGACGGCCGCGGGGCTCCATGTGTCGGCGCCCGCGCGGCGAAGCTCGACGGTGTTGTACGTGCGCGCGAGCGTCGCATCGGGCTTCTGCGCCGACGAGGGGAGTACGAGGATCTGTCCCGGCTTCAGGTCGTGTGGAGTCTTGCCGAGTTGCGGATTCAGGCGATGGATCGTCGCGAGGTGTACGCGATCGCCGAGCACGCCGATCGCGATACCGAGGCACGTGTCGCCGTCCTTCACGCTGTAGTCGACCGTCGGTTCGGCGAACGCCGGGGTGACGATGAGGGTGATCACGAGAACGAGCAGGCGATTCATGTTTTCTCCGTTCGGCGGCGCAATGCGCGCTGGAGCTTGCTGACGACAAGAGCCGGGACCAAGGGGCGCATGACAACCTCCGCGATTCCGAGTCGCAAGAGCGCGGTCACACGTTCGAAGTCGCGGGGAGAGACGTCGGCGATGACCGGGATCTTCAGTGCGACGAGCTCGGCGAGTCGGTCGACGGTAGCGTCGAGCGCGATCACCGCTTCGCACGGCTCCTCGGCGGACACCACGTCGAGCTCGGCGACCTCGAGCGCGGCGAGCAGATCGAGCGGCGGATCGCCCGCGATGCCGATGCGAACGGCGCGTGCCGCGCGCGAGAGGGGCTCGAGAGACGCGAGCGGTGGTGGCAACGTCAACATGCGCTCCGCGCGACTCGTGCGCGCATCTTGACTGCGCCCGTGTTTGGTCGCCACCGGTACGGAGAACGCGAGGAGGCGGCGATGCACCACCTCGGCGGTCGGGCGATCTGCGGCCGCCTTCGCGAGCATGCGCAGTACGAGCTCGTCCAGACCACCGGGAATGTCCGCGCGCGCGAGGCGCGGCGGCCGCGGCGGCGCGTACAGGTGATCCGCGAACACCTTGCCGTGCGCACCGACGAACGGCGGCTCGCCGAGGAGCAGCTCGTAGAGCAGGCAGCCGAACGCGTAGATATCGGCGGGAGGTCCGATCACACCATCGGAGACTTGCTCGGGTGCCATGTAGCTCGGCGTGCCCGAGACCATGCCATCGGTGGTGAGCCGGCCCTGGCGCGGGTCGTGAGACTCGTCGATGAACGCGAGGCCAAAGTCGGCGACTCGCACGTACGGGGCGTCGTGGTTGCGCCCGCGGTCGCGATCGACCAGCACGTTGTCGGGTTTGAGATCGCGATGCACGAGGCCGATCGCGTGCGCGGCGGTGAGCGCCTGCGCGATCTGCGAGCCGATGGTCACGACCGTCTCGATCGACAGCGGTGCGTTCGCAGCGTGAAAGCGGTGCAGGTCACCACCCTCGACGATCTGCGTGACGAGGAACAACGTGCCCTCGGTGCGGCCGAAGTCGAGCGTCTGCACGACGTGCGGATGCCCGAGCGCGGCGCCGACGCGCGCCTCGCGTTCGAACCGCACGGCGATCTCGGGAATCATGTTCGTCCTGCGCAGGAGCTTCAACGCGACCTCGCGACCGAGCTGCAGATCGGTCGCGCGATACACCGTCGCGCTGCCGCCGTCGCCGAGCTCGCCGTCGAGGCGATAGCGCTCCGCGATCACGCTGCCGAACTTGTGGCTCACGTGCGCACCTCGAACAGCTCGACGGCCTCGGCGCGCCCCGCGAGCTGCCGCTTGCCGAGATCACCGAAACGCGGGGGATCGTCGACGGCCTCGCGCACCGCGCGCGTCACGAGGATCTGATTCGGTCGTGCGATCGACTCGAGCCTCGCAGCGACGTTGACGGTGTCGCCGATCGCGGTGAACTCCATGCGCGTCTCGGAGCCGAAGTTTCCGACGACGGCCTCGCCGCTGTTGATGCCGATCGCGAGCTCGACGGTGAAGCCGAACCGCTCGCGCCAGCTCTCGTTGCCTGCCTCGAGCCAGCGCAGCATGTCCTCGGCGGCTGACACCGCGCGCGCCGCGTGATCGTCTTGAGCATCGGGTGCATTCCAGATCGCCATCACGCTGTCACCGACGAACTTGTCGACCATGCCGCCGTGGCGGAACACGATCTCGGTCAGGATCGTGAACAGCTCGTTGAGCATGGTGACGACGGTCTCGGCGGACTGGCGCTCGGTCAGCGGCGTGAACCCGACCACGTCGGCGAACAGCACCGTGATATCGCGACGATCGCCGCCGAGCGAGAGCTCGCGCCGGCGCTCGACGATCTGGTCGACGAGCGGCCTCGGCAGGTAGCGCCCGAGGTCGGTGCGGATCGCCTGCTCGCGGCGGATCTGCTCGTCGCTCGCGGCGAGATCGCTGGCCGCTTGTTCGAGCGCGTCGCCCACGAGGCCGAGCTCGTCGTTGGACCGAACGCGCACCGTCGTGCCGTAGCGCCGGCGCCCGAGGTCGCTCGCGAAGTCGACGAGCGCGTTGATCGGTCGCGCCATTCGACGCGCGAACACGAAGCCGACGGCGATCGCCACGAGGATGGCACTCGCGACCGCGCCGATCACCCAGCGCCGCACCTGCGAGACCGTGTACAGCACGTAGCGCTCGGGGATCTCGACGACGACCGCGAGCGGCGTCCCCGCGATCGTGCGAATCGCGCCTAACATTGGCTCCTCGCCGCGCATGAAGCGTGCGTCGACGCGAAGGCCCTTCTCGAGCGTTCTGCCCTCGAAGCCCGTTAGCGTCGCGAGCTGCGCGGGTCCGACGACCTTTCCAGCGAGCGCTTCCTCCGACGAGAGCAACACGCGCAGCGACGTGTCGACGACCGCAACGACCGCTCGACCTCGTCGGCTGTTCGGACTCTCCGCCGCGGCGTCGACACGACGGGCGAGGTCTACGAGCGAAAGCTCGCCGACGAGCCACCAGAAGCGCGACGGTGTGACGAGCGGCTCGTACACGGTGACGAACGCCTGCTCGTCGTGGAAGCGCACCTCGCCGAAGCGTTGCCCAGCGCGCGGTGGCGCGATCATCTGCGGCATGTGCGCGGGCTCGGTGCTCTCGACGCGAATCACGTCGATCCGCGTGCCCTTGTCGTCGTAAACGCCGACCTCCGTCAGCGCGGCGTGCGTCGCGACGAGTGCGCTCGCCGTCGCGAGTCGCTCGTCCTCGGGGCGCGCCGAATCTTGAAGGACCGTACGCACGCCGGCGAGCACGGTGCTCGCGCGCTCGAACGTCGTGGTCGCGACGCCGAGCAAGTTGTCCGCGACCTCCTGGATCCAGTCGCGGTTCGCGTCGCCGAGGCCCGTCTCGTAGCGATCGTCGACGATGAACCCGACGGCGACGAGTGGCACGACGGCGACCGCGATCGCGACCAAGCTCAGCTTGACGCGAAACGAGAGCCCCCGACGGCGTGCCATGGCCAACTCTACTCGGTCCGTTCGCGCTCACGAGGGTACGCGCTGGGTAGGCGACCGAATCGCTCTACCACGCGGACGATCGCCGCGACATCGCCGGGCCAGCGCGTCGCCCCCGCGTGCCCGGCGCGGATCGCCGCCGTCACCCATGCCGGCGATATATCCGCGCGGGCGACGACGGTCGGCGTGGTGCTGCGAGCCGCAGGCAGCGAGTCCGTGACCACCAGCACCTCGACATCGCAGTCTCGCTGCACGGCGATCCCCGCCGCGCGCAGCGCTGAACCGAGCGCCTCGTCGGAAGTCCATACGCGGACGGGCTCGCGGGTGAGCTTTGCCGGGGGCGGCCCCGCCGGTCGCGTGCGATCGCCCCGCCCGCTCGACGGCTCGCGCAGCCTCGCGGCGAGCGTCGCTGCATCGGGGCGATGGGCCGGTGTCTTCGCGAGCCCCGCGAGGATCGCAGCCTCGAGCTCCGGTGGTACCGCCTCGAACAGATCGAGCTCCGACAGCGGGATCACCGGCAGGTACAGGTGCCCCGCGAGGATCGTCGGGATCGTCCGTCCGAGGAACAACGGGCGATGCGCGATCGCCTCGTACAACGATGCACACAGCGCATAGACATCCGCAGCACCCGTTACGTCTTTGCCCTCGATCTGCTCGGGCGCCATGTAATACGGCGTGCCGAGCGTGACACCGTCCTCGGTCAGTCGCCCGAGTGTGCCGTGCGCTTCGTCGCGTGCGAACGCGAGCCCGAAGTCCGCGAGCCGCACGCGGGTCGGCGTTCGACCACCCTCGACGAATACGTTGGCCGGCTTCACATCGCGATGGACGAGCTGTTGCGCGTGTGCTGCTGCGAGCACGTCGGCAAGCGCCGCGCCGATCACGCTCACCGTCGCGAGCGGCAGCGGTTTTCCTCCCGTGCTCTCGTCGAGGAGCGCCCTGAACGTCGGCGCCTCCACGAGCGCCATCACGAGGTACGACTGATCGCCGTGATCGCCGACTGCATAGACCTCCACGGCGCCCGCGTGCTGAAACCGCGCCGCGAGCTGCGCCTCTCGCGTGAACCGCTTTCGTGCCTCCTCTCCGTCGAGGCCGGGGCGCTTTACGACCTTGATCGCGACGTGGCGGCCGAGCACGAGGTCCTGCGCGCGATACACGGTCGCGGTCGCACCAGCCCCGATCTGGTCGCCGACGAGATACCGCCCATCCAATGTCACATCGCGCACGCTGGAGGAGGATACGCCGCGCCGAAGCAGGTATCGTGTAGTTCAATCCATGACCTGCTTGGTGTGCAGATCATCGGCGGCGAGCAATCTGTGCACCGAGTGCGCCGCCGAGCTCGACAACCCGATCCCGTTCGTCGCCGAGCAGATCCTCTCCGCAGCCGCGCGTCCCGCCGGCGCCGCGCTCGTCGACGTGTGGGGCGGCATACATCCCCTCGAGCCCACCACCACCATCGGGCGCACTCCCACGGCGCGCGGCATCTCGTTGTTTCATGCGTCGGTCTCGCGCCGTCACGCCGAGATCACCGTCGACGGCGAGCGCTGGACCGTCCGCGATCTCGACAGTAGCAACGGCACGCGTGTGAACGACGAGGACGCTTCACAGCGCGACCTCGCGAGCGGCGATCGCATCAGTTTCGGCGCCGTCGGCTTCTACTTCGTGCTGCACGATGGTCACGCCTCCGACGCCCCTCATCTCGGCTCGCGCACACTCCGCTCCGAGGACGCCCCCCGCGCCGAGAAGCCAGCGACGCCCACCGACACGACCCACGCAGGATTGCCGCATCTCGGGTTCAAGCTGGTCGAGGCGCCCGCCGGCGGCGGTGGTTTCCTCGAGGCCGTCGGCGAACGCCTGTGGCTCACGGACACGCAGCTCGCGATGCTGCGCATGCTGTCCGATCGCATGCTCGAGCAGGCGGATCAGCCATCGCTCCTCCGCGGCTACGTCCCCTCGGGGCAGCTGATCGCCGAGCTCCCGTGGGACTCCAGTGCACCCGACGAGAACCACTTGAAGCAGCTCGTGCGCCGCATTCGCAGGGCGCTCGACGGCATTCGTCTCGGCGGCGTCATCGAGTCCCGCCGCGGCTTCGGCTACCGGTTGCGGGTGATCCCGATCGATCTCGCGTAGCCCGGTCGCTCCGTGGCGGCGAACGCGCGCAGCGCTTCACGCAGCTTTCGGTGCGCTCGCTCCGCCCGACGAACAAACTCGACGCCGAACTCGGCGAAGCGACGCGGATGATAGAGCGCACTCAGCTCGATGTACGCGGAGCACGCCTCGCTGTTGGATGCATCCCGGCGGATCATCAGGATCTCGTGCGGCGCGCGCGTGAGCCTGAGCTCGAGCACGCCGAGCGCGCTGACCGCCGTCGATCGAGAATCGAAGTGCTTCATCGGGATGCTTCTGAGATCAGAACTGTAGATCGGGGACGCCCTCATCATGATCGTGTCGAGGTTCGTCGCCCCCGGGACGAACCCGTCGGCGAGTCTCCACTCGGGGTCATCTGCAAATGCGTGCCCGGCACGAGAAGCACGATCGAGCTGCGATGCATGGGGGCACTATCGGTAGAACTCGGTCTCGGCGACAGGTAGCCGACGGGTAGGTCCTGCAACCGGCGGGAAGGGGCCGCGGTGGATCCTGCCGAAAACGACGAAAGGCCCGTCGGTTGGACGAGCCCCAGCGCGGTACCAGTCTGTCTCAGGGAGCGCGCGAGAAGCGCGAGTCACCGGGGAACGGATCCGCGGTCTCGCGGGTGTCGATCTCGCCCGCGTCGGGAAGCGGCGCGACCGGGATGCCAAGCGCCATCAGACCGGCCATGTCGTTGTAGCGAAGCTCCGCGATCGCGATCGGGCGATCCGTTGCGCGGACGAACTTCGTGTACGACGCGGCCGAGCTGCGCTGCTCGCCGAACTCGGTGCCCAGACCCGGGCGCTCGGTGCGCTTCGCCGTCGGTGCCGGCTCGTAATACTCCTCGCCGTCGGCCGTGCCATCACCGTTGAAGTCGTCGTAGTCGAGCGCCTTCTTCTCGGCGCGCGTGTCGGGACGTGGAGCGACGCGACCACCCACCGCGCCACCCGTCGGAGGAGGCGCCGAGGGAGCCTTCGACACGCTGGTCGTGCTCGGCGCTTCGGACTCCTTCATCCCGCGGCGGGGCGCGGGCTTGTCGGCAGTGCTGACGCGATCCGCCTTGTTCGCGCCACGGGCGCCGAGATCGCGGCTCGACGTGTCGATGTCATCTCCGTAGTCGTGCGGCCGGCGATAGCCACCGTAACCGCCGCCACCCGTCACATCGCCGACGATGATCTGTTGCTGCTCGACAGGCGCCGCCTGCTCCTCGAACAGAGCGACTGCGACCACGCCGACGTTGCGCGCCTTGCCCTTCTTGCCGGCGTACGAGTCGTCGACCGTCGAGAAGCGGAACGTCGCGACGTCTTCCGTCGACGTGCGGAAACCTTCGATGCGCGTCTCGCCGTACGGCGGGACGACGTAGCCGCGCTTGCGGAGATCACCCGGCTCGCCATCGACGACATCGAGACCATCGACCGTGACGACCGCTTCGACGCGGTTTCCAGTCGGGTTGACGATGCGGATGATGTAGCGCTCGCCCGCGTTGCCCTGGACGTAGTAGCGATCACCCTTCGCATACGTCGGGACGGTCTCGCCCGACTCGCGCATGATCTGCACGTCGTAGGGTGCACGTACCTTTGCAGGTGCGTTCGCGATGGCGATGTGAGGCGCCGCGAGGGTGGTGGTGGGCGGTGCGAGGCGATCCGCTTGCGCGGGGACCGAACATGCAGCACCGAAGAGGAGGGTTGCGAAGAGGACGCTGCGCATGGGTGCTTGAGACGCTCGACCCAAGGAAGCGATCTATCGATCTGTCGGCAGGAAGTGGTCGATCTGTAGGCAGAAAGCGGAAGCAGGTACTCGCATGTATAGCGACGCGAGACGGGGTACGCGGGGTGTCCCGGCGTGTATAGTCCGCGCCATGGCGTCCCCGAGAAAAGCGGAGAAAGCAGCCAAGCCTGCCAAAGCAAAGGCGAAATCTGCCCCGGCAAAGAACGGCCCCGGCAAAGGATCGACCAACGGCAAGCCCACATCGAAGTCGGCCAAGGCAGCAGGTGGTCGGAAGGCGCCGGATATTGCCAACGCAGATCCCGCGCTGTTTGACCCGCTCACCCCCGGGGAAGCTGCGGATGCCCTGCGCACGCTGACCGAAGACAAGCGCCTCGGCTCGATGGCCAAGGTCGGTCGCTATCGTGTCATCTGTACCGAGCCGCTCGTCGTCAAGCCACCGCACTGGATGGCCAATCATCGCCTCGCGCGCGTGGTCGCGTACGACTACTCGAGTGATCGCTGCGTCGACGCGTGCATCGATCTCGACGCCGGCGTCGTAGCGCACCTCGAGCTGACCAAGTCGCAGCCGATGTTGTCGCTCGATGAAGAAGCGCTCGCAGTCTCGGTCGCGATGTCCGACGAGCGGGTTACCGCGAAGCTTGGCATCGGCGAGGTCCCGCAGTCGACGATGCACTACTGGGGACGCACGCAAGCGGACATCGCGTTTTCGCGGCGAAGCGCGGCCGTCATCTTCGGTCGCCAAGGTGGGCATGCGACACTCGTCGCGGTGGTGGATCTCCTCGACAACCAGGTGACCCGAGTGGTCCCGGCGGAGCTGTGGTGAGCAAGCCCGACGAACGTCGGGCGCGCAGCACCTCCCGAAGGGAGTGCGAAGTAAAATGAGCAACATCATCGAAGAAGCGAACTGGAAGTTTCACTGGCGGCTCACCGAGTCCGCCGGGATCATGATCTACCTCGCCGACTACAAGGGCCGCCGGGTCCTGTGGGAAGGCTCGCTGCCCTACGTCACCGTCGATCACCAGCGCAGCTCGCTCGAGGTCGAGACCGACGCGGCCGAGTCGCACGGTCCGTGGTGGGCGCCGCTCGGCACGCACTGCCTCCAGGGCCCCGTTCGCGTGCAGACCTTCCGCGGAGGCGTAGAGCTCACCGCTGCGTTCCACGCCGGCCCGTATCAGTACACACAGCTGTGGCGCTTCCATGACGATGGTCGTCTCTGCCCGTGGCTGACGATCTACGGCCCCGGCGTCCACGATCAACACACGTACCATCCGCACTGGCGCTTCGACTTCGATCTCGACGGTGCGCGTGACGATGGGTTCGAGCGCTTCGAAGATGGACGCTGGCAGCGCGTGGAGCACGAGGGCTGGTTCCCGTACTCCGGCGAGGCTGACAAGGACGGCACCGTGTGGCGCCAGGTCGACTTCGGTTCGCGCTCGGCGATCAACATTCGCCCGCACTCGTGGGACGACGCCGAGGTGTTCGCGATTCGCTATCACGATGGCGAGTGGGCGCCGTACTCACCGCGCAGCGCCGCGGGCAGCCAGCCATTCCCGGCGGCGTATGTCGGACACGAGCCGCTCGACGGTGACGACGTGACCTTGTGGTACGTCGCGCACGTGCACTTCGATCAATCCTTCCCGTACACCGCGGGCCCGTGGGTCAAGATCGAAGGCCTCGCTTGATCTGACCGCGTCAGTTCGGCGCGGGGATGTAGCCCTCGTCGACGGCGTGGCGCACGTACTTCTTCGTCACGTTCCACACGAGCCAGTTGCCACCGCGACCGACGAGAACCCACGGCGTGTACTGGTAGAGCGACGCCGTCGCGTGATTGACCGGTGTGATCGTGCGCGGGTCGAGCGTGCGTGTCGAGCGGCCCACGCGCCACTGGCCCGAACCGTCGACGGAGGCGTCGTACCACTTGCGCAGGATCTTCGCGCCGCAGAGCAGCTGCCTGTCGAAGCCGCGGTACTGCGACGCGCAACCGCCGCCATCGGGGCAGCCACAGCCGAGCGCCGCGTTGATGCGCGAGGTGGAGGGTCGCGTCGTCTTGGAGACGAGCGACGCCTCTACCTGCATGCGCGCTAGGATCATCATCGGGTGGATGCCTTCGCTGGACGCCGCGTTGTAGATCGCCTGCGCAGCGGACACGCCGTTGACCGTGTGGTCCGCGAGCCACGAGCGGTTGTTGTACGGCGACCTCTCGAGGAACGACTGGATCTCGTTGACCGTGAACTCGCCGTCGTCGAGGAACAGGTCGTCACCGACGACGTCGTGCTGGTCGAACACGGCAGGCACACCGTCCGCCTTGCCGTCCGCCGTCACCGGCTCGTAGTCCGCCGGTTCGTCCGAGCCGCGAGCGTCCTCCTCTTCGCCGGCGACACAACCAGCCACCACGAGAGCACACAGGGCGACGACAACGACGTGGGCTTTCATCTTCCCGAGAGCAATTCAAACTCGTTGCCATACACAACTCGCGCAACTCCGAACAGCGCCGCGCCGATTCGGGGTTCCGTCGGCGCCAACGCCGAATCGCGTCACGCGCAATCGTTTGATCGCAAACCCGGCGAATCGACTAGCCACTCGCCCGTGCGGCGGCCGCACGAGCCGCCATTGGTCGCGCGTGTGTGCAACGTGATGCATGCAGCTGGAGACACGAGCCTCAGGTCAGCGGGTACCTCGTGCGCTTCGCGCGACAGGTCAGGCCGCTTCGCCGTGGCACTTCTTGTACTTCTTGCCCGAGCCACACGGACACGGCTCGTTGCGTCCCGGCTTGACGTCGGCGACGACGGTGCCCTGCTTCTCGCCCGGGCGGCGGCCGTTCATCGCAGCGTCGAACGCTTCGATCACGACCTCGGTCGGCTTGATGATCGTCGCGGCGGTGGCTTCGGTCATCGCAGCTTCCTTGACGTCCTCGGCGATCAGCTCGGCTAGCTTCCTGTAGATGTGCGGCTGCGTCTCGACGAGGTTCGGCGCGACGCGCTCGTGCACAGGCTTGTCCGAGAGGCCCGCAACCGCGCCGAGCGAGTCGGCCACGACCTTGTCGGCGTCGGTCAGGTTCTGCGCGGTGATGCGCGGGAGCGTGCCGTCCTGGTTGCGATCGAACATCGCCCACACCAGCGTCGCGTAGAACACGGCCGCCTCGCCGACCGCGTCGCCATGCTCGGTGCGCACCGCGGCGGCGTGCTGGAGCAGGAACGGCTGCTCCTTCTGGAGCCGCTGCGCCAGCCTGTTCATTGCCTTCTTGTCGCCGCGCTGATCGAGCTTGGTGAAGGACGTGATCGTACGTTCGACGATGTCTGCGCTGACCAGGAATGCCATGAGCCGCCGATCTTCTCCGACGACGGCGCGACGTCAAGTCACATCGCGGCCGCTTCGCTACGGCGAGCAGGTAATTTTCACGGGGTTGCGAGCAGGTCGACGCAGGTCGCGCTGGGGCACACGCGCGGGTACGGGCTGGCGTCGATGACCTCGAGCGTCGCGCCGACGAAGTCCCCCTTGAGCTGCTGCATCGCGCGTGTTGCCGTCGACGGCAACGCGACGAGCAAGCGCGGCGCGGTCGGTCGATCCTTCGCCTGGAGGACGATCTCGAGGTCTCGTCCCATGAGCGCCGGATCGCGCTCGACCACCAGCACCACGCCCGGATGTGGCGTGCCCTCGTCGAGCGTCTTGCCTTCCATCGGATCGACGATGCGAACCTTCACGCAGCCGACGGATGCGCATGATCGCTCCCCGTTCCCGAACGCGGAGATTTCGTCCTCCCAGCGCGCGATGCGCTCCTTCGCACCGACCGGCGTCCGCGGCGCGAGGTAATACGCCTTGGAGTCCCAGTCGACCCAGGTCGAGTAACCGCGCAGGAAGTCGAGTGCGAGTGTCCCGTCGATCTCGTCGGACCAGCGCTTGTCCCCGAACGGAACGAACGTGACGTTCTGTGCGGCGAGCTCGCCGACCGTGACCGACGGTGCGATCGCGAGCGCCTCCTTGCGATGCACGATACCCACTTCGTCGATCGTCGCCGACTTCACCGCGCGCGCCTCGAGCTTCGCATCGGACCACGAGGATCGGCGCAGCTCGCTCTTGGCCGCGCCGAGATCGAGGTGCAACTGGAACTTCGCGGCGCCGATCGCCGCCGTCACGATGCGCCGCGGCATCGGGACCATCTCGGCATTGGGGACGCGGCTGTTCAGCTGCGACCACGCGAGCTTCTTGGCGCCCGGCGGCGGAGTGAACGACCCCACCGTCGTGAGGTAACCGAGGCCGTGCTCGCGATCGAAGCCGAACACGAGCGTGTCGGCGAGGACGTCGCGACCGATCACGCCGGCGACGCGCCGGCCGTTCACGTCGAACCGGCCCTTCGTCATGACCATCATCTGCCGCTGCGTGACGACGAGCTGGCCCAGCTCGAGTTGGAGGACCTCCGCGTAGAATCGCGTCTGCTGCGTGTCCGTCTCGTCGAGCCGCGCGGGTCCCTTGCCCGTCGGTAGATCGAGCTTGCGCACGATCTCCTCGTCGATGATCGAGGTGTTCGCGTCCGGATCGATCGCGAACAGGAATGGACCGCGCCCCGCGATCGACACGGGTGCGATCAACACGTCGTCCTCGAGCGGGCCGACGAGCGGGAACGTCCATCGATCGCCCACGCCACCCGAGAACCCGGGCGGTGGCCCCGACGTGCAGGCCGAAGCGACAACGACCGCGAGCATCGCGGTCCGCATGCTAGTGCCGCGTGCCGTCCGCGCCGACTTCCCAGGTCATCCCCGAGACCATCAGCTTCGCCAGATCGCCCGCGCCCTGCTTCTCGATCGCCTCGGCGACCTGCTGATTCGCGAGCGCGTCGTACGTCGACTTCTCCTCGCGATAGAGGATCCCGACCGGCATGGGGAAGTCCGGCTGGACGAGCTGCGCGAGCAGGTGCGCGTACAGCGGCGAGCCCTTCTCGGTGTGCACGACGAGCTCGGACGCCGGCACCTTGCCCTCGCCCTCACCGACGTCGACGATCTCGGGGCGCAGGTCCTTCGTCACGCGGATGCCCTTCGTGCCGTCCGCGAACATGAGCGGCTGGCCATCCTTCAGCACGATCTGCTGGCCCTTGGGATCGTCCTTCACCTTGTCCCAGACGCCATCGTTGAATACCGGGCAGTTCTGGAGCATCTCGATCAGCACCGCACCCTTGTGGCGATACGCGGCCTCGAGGATCGTGCCGGCGAGCTTCGCGTCAGTGTCGGTCACGCGCGCCACGAACGTCGCACCCGCGCCGAGCACGAGCGATATCGGGTTGAGCGGGTGATCGATCGAGCCGGTCGGCGTCGACGGCGCGCGCGTTCCGACGACGCTCGTCGGGGAGTACTGGCCCTTGGTGAGCCCGTAGATCTGATTGTTGAACAGGATGATCTTGAGATCCATGTTGCGGCGGAGCGCGTGGATCATGTGATTGCCGCCGATCGACAGGCCATCGCCGTCACCGGTGATCACCCACACGTCGAGCTCGGGTCGCGTGATCTTGAGACCCGACGCGACCGCCGGCGCGCGGCCGTGGATCGTGTGGAAACCGTACGTGTTCATGTAGTACGGGAAGCGGCTCGAGCAGCCGATGCCCGAGATGAACACCGTGTTCTCGCGCTTGATGCCGAGCTGCGCGAGCGTGCGCTGGACTGTCGCGAGGATCGCGTAGTCACCGCATCCCGGGCACCACCGCACGTCCTGATCGGTCTCGAGGTCCTTCTTGGACAGCTTGATCTTGACTGCTTCGCTCATACGTCCTTACGCGTTCGCCTGATGCGGTTGATGGGCATTCGTCGTCGGTGAGGTCGCGGCGCTACCGAGTTGCTTCTCGATCGCTTCCGTCACCTCGATCACCTTGAACGGGAGGCCCTGGATCTTGTTGAGCCCGATCGCGTCGACGAGGAACGTCGAGCGAATCACCTGGCGGAGCTGACCCATGTTGAGCTCGGCAACGATGACCTTCTTGTAGTTGTGGATGATCTTCGCGAGCCCGGGCTCGAGAGGCGCGAGCCAGCGCATGTGCGCGTGCGCGACGCTCTTGCCCTGGGCGACGAGCTGCTGCTGCGCCTGACGGAGCGCACCATACGTGCCGCCCCAGCCGATGACGAGCACGTCGCCCGACTCGGGGCCCGAAAGATCGAGCTCGCCGATGTCCTGCGCGATGCGATCCACCTTCTCCTGGCGAACGTGCGTCTGCTTCTCGTGGTTTTCCGGCGCGTACGAGATGTTGCCGGTGAGCGCGTCCTTCTCGATGCCGCCGATGCGGTGCTCGAGCCCCGGCGTACCCGGGAGGACCCACGCGCGCGCGAGTGTCTTCGGATCGCGCTCGTACACGAAGTAGTTGTTCGGATCCGTGCGATGCGTGACGTCGAAGCGCGGGAGCGCCGTCAGGTTCGGCAGCATCCACGGCTCGGAGCCGTTCGCGATGTAGCCGTCGCTAAGCAGGATGACGGGCACCATGTAGCGCGTCGCGATCTTCACGGCCTCGATCGCGCAGTAGAACGTATCGCCAGGCGACTTCGCGGCGAGCACCGGCAACGGCGACTCGCCGTTACGACCGAACAACGACTGCGAGAGATCGCTCTGCTCGGTCTTCGTCGGCAGGCCCGTGGAAGGACCGCCGCGCTGGATGTTCAAGATCACGACCGGCAACTCGGTCATCACACCGAGGCCCATTGCTTCGCCCTTGAGCGCGATGCCCGGACCCGACGAAGCGGTGACGGCGACGCTGCCACCGAACGCGGCACCCAGCGCCGCGCCCATCGCGGCGATCTCGTCCTCCGCCTGGAACGTGAGCGTGCCGAAGTTCTTGTACTTCGCGAGCGAGTGCAGGATCGAGGACGCAGGCGTGATTGGATAGCCCGAGTAGAAAAGCTTCTTGCCTGCGAGCTCCGCACCCACGACGAGGCCGAGCGCGATCGCTTCGTTGCCCGTGATGTTGCGGTACGTGCCCGGTTTGAAGTGTGAGGGCGGCACCTTGTAGACCGTCTGGAACACCTCGGCGGTCTCGCCGTAGTGATAGCCGGCCTTGAACACCTTCACGTTCGCGTCGCCGTAGCCCGGCTTCTTCGCGAACTGCAGCAGGATGCGCCGAACCTCGGGCTCTGGCTCGCGGCCGTACATCCAGAACACGAGGCCGAGCGCGAAGAAGTTCTTGGCGCGGCCCTTCTCCTTCGTCGACAGCTCGCTACCGTCGAGCGCAGCCGTCGTCAGGTGCGAGATGTCGACGGCGTGCACCTTGTACTTCGACAGCGATCCGTCCTCGAGCGGGTTCGACTTGTAGGCGGCCTTCTTGAGGTTCGCCTCGACGAACGCGCCGGTGTTGACGATCAGCGTTCCGCCGTCGACGAGATCCTTGAGATTCGTCTTGAGCCCTGCGGGGTTCATCGCGACGAGCACGTCGGGCGCATCACCCGGCGTGTGGATCTCCGTGGAGGAGAAGTGCAGCTGGAACCCCGACACGCCGAACAGGCTGCCGGCGGGAGCACGAATCTCTGCGGGGAAGTCGGGGAACGTCGAGATGTCGTTGCCGGCCTCGGCCGCGGCCTTCGTGAACTCGCTGCCCGTCAGCTGCATGCCATCGCCCGAGTCACCGACAAAGCGGATGACGACTCGGTCCAGGTACTTCGTTTCCATCGTGGCGCGGACCTTACCAGCGCTCTTCGGGGAACCCAAGGGCAACGGCCTGGTTGCCCGAAGCTGACGCATCACCTGAAGATCCTTGGAGATCTAAAGTTGTCTGATGTCACGATACGGCAACGGCGTCGACGCCGAGGATGGGGTATGTCGCTGCATATGAAGCGACTCGTTGTCCTCGCGATCCTCCTCGCCGCCTGCGGCGACAATTTCAAAGGCAGCGCTATCGATGCGGCGGTCGATGCCGCACCGAACGACACCGCGATGATCGATGCGGAGGTCGACGCGATGGTCGATGCGATGCCGACGCCGGCCGAAGCGATCGATGCCGTGCGCGCAGCGGCGAACGGTGCGATCTCGCTGCCGGTGATCGACGCGACCGTGACGTACCTGAAGCCCATGATCGCCGGCGCTTCGATGACGAACGATCCGGCTGGGTTCACCGTGCAGGTCGGCGCGACGGGTCCCGCGCTGTTCGTCGCCGTCGATCCCGCGACACTGACGACACTCACACCCGCGCTTGCCGTCGGCGACGTCGTCAGCTTCACGGCCACCATGAAGGGCACGGCCGGCAGCTCGCCGCGCGCGACCGAGATCATGTCGATCACCCGCTCGGCGACGGCCACGAACATCGCGTCTCTCGTGCAGGACGTCACCGCGGTCACCGGTCTCGTCGCCATGGTCGGTGACTTCGACAGCGAGCTTATCGACGTCACGGCCGCGACGATCACGGCCGCGTTCACGGACAACAGCGGCGCGTCGTTCTCTCGCGCGAGCATCACGACGGCGGGCGTTGCTACCGTCGACTCGAACTTCCAGCTCCGCGTGCCGACGGCGTTCAAGAACACGTTCGTCGCAGCCAGCGATCTCGAGACCAACTGCGTCGTCGCGATTCACCGGACCCCGGTCAATCGGTTCGGCGCGGCCTTCCAGGTCTCGGCCTTCAACACCACCGACATCACGGTCACGTCGTGCCCCGCTCCAACGGTGGCGGGTGCGATGCCCGCGTCGTCATCGACGGTCACCGTCACTTTCTCGCGCAACCTCGACATGACGTCGGTGATGACGGACGGGACGCAGTTCACGATCTCCGACGGCACGAACCCGCTGGCGGTGTCCGCGGCGTCGGTCACCGGCGCGCGCACGGTCCAGCTGACCACCGCGCCGCAGGTGCCGGGCACGACGTACACCGTGACGGTCGGGAACACGGTCGAGGATGTCCTCGACCGCGCGGTCGGAACGCCGAACATGGCGACGTTCTCTGGGTTCTCCGCACCGTCGGTGATGATGGCCGCCGCGACGAACGCGACGACGATCACCGTCATGTTCACGGCCAACCTCGACACCGCGTCCGTGATGACCGACGGATCGCAGTTCACGATCACCGAGACCACCACGCCGGCGAACACCCTCGCCGTCAGCGCGGCGAGCGTCGCGGGCATGGTCGTCACGCTCACCACCGCGTCGCAGACGCCGGGCACGATGTATACGGTGACGGTCACGAGCACGGTCACGGGCGGTGGAATGCCGGCCGTCGCGCCACTGTCGGCGAGCTTCCTCGGGTACACGCCGCCCGCCGCAGCGAATCACCTCGTGATCAGCGAGCTCGATTACGACCTCGTCGGTACCGACACGAACGGCGAATACGTCGAGATCTACAACCCGACGGCCGGCGTGATCTCCCTGACGGGGTTGCGCGTCGTGTTCGTGAACGGCGCGACATCAGCTGCACCCGCGCTGTACGCGAGCAATCCGGTGTACGAGCTCAGCTCGCTCGTGAGCCTCGATCCCGGCCAGTACCTCGTGCTCGGTCCAGCGGCGCTCGTCACTGGACTGCCCGTGACCGTCAAGTCGGTCACCATGACGGGCACCACAGATCTGATCCAGCAAGGGCCGCGAGATAGCGTGTTCCTCGTCGACGTGGGCGATGCGGGAGCGAGCATCGCTCCGAGGATCGTCGACAGCATCAGCTACGAGGGCAACACGAGCGCCAACCTCACCTACGACGCGGCCGGGCAATCGCTCGTTCTCGTGCCGGAAGGAGCATCCGGCGTCGACGACTCCGACTCGATCGCCGGCTCGCTCTGCCGTTTACCCGACGGCGTGGACACGGACAGCAACGCCGCCGATTTCAGGCGTTGCACGACACCGACGCCGGGTGTCGCCAACATGTGACCCCCGAGCCGCTCATTCTCCGCGCGACTCACGTTCTCCCAGAAGGTCGACACGGAGAAGGTGAGTGAGGAGAGCAGAGTTGGTTTGTCGCTTCGCTCTTTGAGCTGCCCGATCGGGTCGATGCGCAGCGGAAGACCGGTGAGCCCGGAACATCGTCCACGGATCGAAATACGGTCCACGGATCGAAACACGGAAGAGTTCCCGGCGAACGGGCTCGTCTGGAGGATCGAGACGGGGTTTCGATCTGGGAGAAGCCGATCACAATCACGCGAGCGGCGAGTCATCTGACGAGCCGCGTTGCGGCTCGCGATTCAGTTCTGCTTCCCGTCGACCTTCGAGCGGAACTGCTTCTCGCCCTTCGTCATGATCTCGGCGTCGTAGTAGTTCGACGCGTTGCCCGAGGCCTCGGCGATCTTCAGGCGCTCGTCGATGACGCGCTTGAAGCCGCTCTTGTCCATCGCACCGCCGATGAAGATGCCGTTGATGAAGAAGGCCGGGGTCGCGTTGACCTTGAACTTCTGCAGCTCCGCCATGTCGCTGTCGACGTTCGCCTTGCACTCGGCGCCTGCCATGTCGGCCGCGACCTTGTCGGCGTCGAGGCCGACTTCCTTCGCGATCGCGAGGAGGTTCTCTTTGGCGAGCTTGGACGGGTCACGCGCCTGCGCGTACGGAAGGAACCCCTTCTCCCAGATCGCGTTCTTGTAGATCTTGTACTTGCCCTGCTTGGCGCCGGCACATGCCGCGAGGTGCGCATCGGTCGCGACCTGCGGGTGAACGACGAGGTCCTTGTACACGACGCGGACCTTGCCCTGGTACTCCTGCACGAGCTCGTCCATCGTGCCCGCGGTGCGCTGGCAATACGGGCACGCGTAGTCGAACGCCTTCACGATCGTGACCGGCGCCGACGCGGGGCCATCGATCTTACCGATCTTGATGTCCTCGGCGATGTTGACCGCGAACACGGCGTCGGGCGCGTGCTCTTCGCGCTCCTGCGCCTGCATCTGCTGCTTCTGCTGCGCGTAGACCTTGTTGAGGAAGTCGAGCGCCTCGGCGTTCTTCGCGTACGCCTCCTCGAGGCGGCGCAGGCGCTCCTCGACCGAGCCGCTGTGATTTGCAGCGGCGGGCGCCTCGGCCGCACCCTGCTGCGCGTTCGCCGGCGGCGCGATGGTGTCGAGCTTGGAGCGAGAGTTCTCGCAACCAGCGCCGACGGCTGCTGCGAGGGCAATGACGAGAAGCGTTCTCATGTCCGGTATATTTCACGGCCCGAGCGAGCTGCCAAGGGCGATCTGGCCCTCCCGAGGTAGCGGGGGTGGGAATCTTCGTCGCGCGAGCGAGGTTTGGTGGAAGCCGCGATACGCTTTGTGGCAAGGTGCGCGCCCCGTGCGCCGCGTCATCTGGTTCGTGACGATCCTCGCAGCCTCCGCGTGTGGCGATGACGGCGCGACTCCGGTCGATGCCTCCTCGACGCCCGACAGTCCCGCCGATTCTCCGCAGATGCAGTGCGAGAACCAGGGTGCGATCGGCCAGTTCAATCGGCGCGCGGGCAACCCGCGCGTGCTGCCGGGTACGACGTTCACCGACGGGATGCTCGACATTCACATCGCGGATCCCGACGTGCGCTGGGACGCCACCGCGTCGCGGTGGGAGGTGTATTGGGCCGCGGGTCACGGCAGCTCGTACATGGCGCCGGATCTCGTGCCGGTGATCCGGCGCGCGACGAGCGTCGATCGCATGACGTGGACCATCGACGACGCGCCCGTGTTCACCGCGCACCCCGACGTTGCTGCGTGGGATCACGACATCGCGGAGACGCCGACCGTCATCTACAACCCGAACGCACCCGCGGATCGACGCTACCTCCTCATGTACTCCGGCGCGAACGGGACGTTCCCGGGGTACACGTTCCACGACTACGCCATCGGTGCGGCGTTCTCCGCCGACGGCAGGACGTTCACGCGCGTCCCCGCGAGCGAGTCACCGCACGGCAAAGCGGGCCTCGTCCTCGAGGCATCGCAGATCCATCCCGCCGGCTCCGATGGCATCGTTGCGGATCCCGAGCTCGTGCTCGTCGGTGACACTTATCACCTGTTCTTCTCGAGCTTCACGTGCCACGGCGCGAACTGCTCGACCGTCGACACGTACGGTGTCTCGCACGCGACGTCGGTCGATGGAGTCACCTGGACGATCGAGGCCTCGCCGATCCGCAGCCTACTCCGTACGTCGTCGCTCACGTCGGGTGGCGCACAGCCCTCGGTGGTTTACAGCGCGGCGCATTGTCGCTGGGAGATGTGGCTGAGGAGCGATGCCGACGCCGACGTGACGAATCAACCCGTCGCGTTCAACAACATGGCCGGCGTCTACAAGGCCGAGTCCATGGACGGGCTGTCGTGGAACATCAACTACTCGTTCAACCGGGACTTCACGTGGATGCAAGCCGAGCCCGGGGAAGGTCTCGGCCTCCTCACGGGCGTCGATGTCGCGGCGAATGGCAACGGGCGCTTGATGCTGTACGTCGGCTTCGACGATCAGAACGTTCCCAATGGCTTCGTCCTCCCGCTTCGTGCAGGTGGTGCCGCGCCGGGCGTGTTCACGCTCAACGTGGCGACGCGCGACCTGCCGTGAGCTATCATCGCTCTCGATGAGCGCTGCAGTGGGAGCTGACATCGAATCGCTGTGCTCGAAGTGCGGCGATGTCTGGCACGTTGTTGTCGCGAAAGAGGGCGACAAGATCGTGAAGGTCCTGTGCAAGCAGTGCGGGGCCCAGCACCGTCACCGATCGCCCCACGGCGCGACCGCTGCGGCCAAGCTGCCCTCGAACAAGCGTCCGCCCAAAGAGCCGCGCGCGACGGTGAGCGAGCGCTTCGAGAAGCCAGCGGTCGCCGCAGATCTGAGCAGGCCGTCTACGCCGTATCGCGCGAGCGCGACCTACGCCGTCGGTGATCGCGTGGATCACCCGAGCTTCGGCCAGGGCATCATCGAGCTCTCCGAGCCCGGAAAGGTCACCGTGTTCTTCGGCAGCGGCCGCCGCGTGCTCGTACAGGGCAAAGATGGCGGGGGTGGTGCGGGTGCCGGGGGTGGCAGCGGCGAGAAGCTCGAGCGTCCCAAGCCGTTCGACTACACGTCGACGTCGGCGGGTGGCAAGCCCGTCTCCGAGTGATCATGCCTCGCAAGTCTCGCCTCGGCCTGCTCGGTCCCGCGGTCGTGATCGCGGGCCTCATCATCGGCGGCATCGGCGCGTGGATCATCTACAAGAACAAGCCCGCCGTCGGCGCGGTGATCGACACGCTCGTCGTCGACGATGCGACGAAGATCGTCATCCGCGCGGAGGACGGCGGGCCCCGCGCGTTCGTCGAGATGCACTACGGTGGCGAGATGAAGTGGCAGGCGATGGTGCCGCCATACGCGGGTGGTCCCAAACGCCTCGGTGTCACGTGGAGCAGAGTCGCGGTGTCCGTGCGCGTGATCCGCGGCGACAAGGCGGAGCTGTTCTCGCTCGCGCGCGCGAATGGCTCCAAGCTCGGCGGCATTCACCTCGCGAACAACCACGACAAGATCAAGCTCGACGCGACGGGCCCGCTGTCGTTCACCGACAACGCGCGCTCGTACGAGCTGATCGAGGGCGATGGCTGGAACCAGCTCGCCGCCGTCGATCTGAAGATCGGCCAGATCCTGTGGACCCGGGAGCTCGGCGCGACGCCGATCACCGGTGGGGTGGTCGAGGGTGGCTACCTCGTCCTCGAGCAAGCGGGCACGAAGTTCGGAAAGCGTTGGTTCAACGTATTCACGGGCAAGGAGGATCGGTCGGCCGACAAGCACGGCAAGCCGTGGGAAGAAACACCCGCTCCGGACGTGCCTCCGTCGACCGAATCCAACGTGCCGTGATCGTTTCACTTATGGATGTGAGGCGATTGCATGCTCGTGACGATCTCGTCACGCACGCGGTATACTTTCCACCGAATGTCTGCCGACCGTCCGGTCTTCTCCGCCGAGGTGTCGGGCGTCCATCGTCTGGACGCTCTCGACGGAGGAGCAAGTAGCGAGCCCCGCGAGCGTCCGTCGCTCCGCCTCGTGGAGCAGGTCGGGCGCACGCCCGCAGCCCCCGGTCTCGGCGAGGGCGTTCCGTCGGATCTCAGCGCGCCCGAGCTGTATCTCAACCGCGAGCTCACCTATCTGAACTTCTGCTGGCGCGTGCTCCAGGAGGCGGACGACGAGCGCATCCCGCTGCTCGAGCGCGTGAAGTTCCTCGCGATCGTCAGCTCGAACATCGACGAGTTCTTCCAGAAGCGCATCGGCGGCCTGAAGCAGCAGGTCGGCGCGCAGGTCCATACGATCACGCCCGACGGCCGCTCACCGCAGCAGCAGATCGCGGACTGCCTCGATGTCATCCACGCGCTCGAGAAGCGCAAGATTCAGATCCTCGAGAAGGTCATCTCCGACGCGCGCACGAACGGCGTGTGGATCGCGCCCTACAAAGAGCTCGATCCGCAGCAGCAGGCGTGGGTGCGCGAGCACTACGTGCGCAACATCTTTCCGCTCGTCACGCCCCAGGCGATGGATCCGGCGCACCCGTTCCCGTTCGTCTCGAACATGTCGCTGAACCTGCTCGTCTCGCTACGCTACGAGAACGATGCAGAGCCGCTGCTGGCACGCGTGAAGGTCCCCGTCGGCGGCGGCACGACGCGCTTCGTGCGCGTGGGCGGCTCGCGTACGTTCGTCGATCTCGCCGACGTGATCGCGAACAACCTCGACCTCTTGTTCCCCGGCATGGAGATCGAGAGCTACTCGCTGTTTCGCGTCACGCGCAACGCGATCACGGAGCGCGACGAGGAGGAGGCCGAAGATCTCCTCGAGATGATCGAGATCGAGATGCGCGAGCGAAAGTTCGCGCCGGTCGTACGCCTCCAGGTCGATCGCAACATGCTGCCCATCTTGCGCGGCCGCCTCGCCGCCGAGCTTGGCCTCGACGAAGGCTCGGACGTGTTCGAGGCGGAGGGCATGCTCGGCCAGCGCGATCTGATGGAGATCGCGACGCTCGACATCCCAGAGCTCCGCGACGTGACGCACGCGCCTTGCCCACCCGTGGATCTGCTCAGCGATGGCAGCATCTTTCACGCGATTCGCGACGCAAAGAACCTACTCATCCACCACCCGTACGAATCGTTCCAGCAGTCCGTGGAGCGCTTCCTCCGCGAGGCTGCCGACGATCCGAAGGTGCGCGCGATCAAGATGACGCTCTACCGCACGTCGAAGGACAGCGAGGTGATCAAGCACCTCGTGCGTGCGGCGCGCAACGGCAAGCAGGTCGCCGTGGTGCTCGAGCTGAAGGCGCGCTTCGACGAGGAAGCGAACATCAAGTGGGCGACGCGTATGGAGCGCGCAGGCATCCACGTCACGTACGGCGTCGTGGGGCTCAAGACGCACACGAAGATCACGCTCGTCGTGCGTCAGGACTTCGACGGACTGCGCCGCTACGCGCACGTAGCGACCGGCAACTATCACGCGGGCACGGCGCGCCTCTATACCGACATCGGCATGTTCACGTGCGACGACGGCATCGGACGCGATCTCACCGAGCTGTTCAACTACCTGACGACGGGCTACAAGCCGCGCCGCAAGTACCAGAAGCTGCTCGTCGCACCGAAGCAGCTCAAGCAAGCGCTGCTCGAGAAGGTCGAGCGCGAGATCGCGATCCAGGGCGGCGGCGGACGCGGTCACATCCAGTGGAAGCTCAACGCGCTCGAGGACGTCGACATCGTGCGTGCTCTCTATCGCGCATCGCAGCGCGGCGTGGCAATCGACCTGATCGTCCGTGACACGTGCCGTCTCCGCCCCGGCCTCGAAGGTGTCTCGAGCACGATCAAGGTCATCAGCGTGATCGGCCGCTTCCTCGAGCACGCACGCATCTACTACTTCCACAACAACGGCAAGCCCGAGTACTACCTCGGCTCTGCGGACGCGATGCAGCGCAATCTCGAGAAGCGCGTCGAGGTGCTGATCCCCGTCGAGGATGTTCGCCTGCAAGCAGAGCTCCGTTACGTCATGGACACGCAGCTATCGGACCAGCGCGGCGCATGGGATATGCAGGCCGATGGTAGCTATCTGCAGCGCACCGGCATGGCCGCGAAGCACAGCCAGTCCCAGCTGATCGAGCGCACCGAGCGACGGCTCAAGGAGGCGACGCGCCTGCGCCGCCGCAAGGTGCAGTCGACGCCGTCGCGCCGCAAGCGCTGATCTGCTGCCTACAGCGACGAGCACACGATGTCGCCCGAGCGCGCGCGGACCTCGAGCTTCACCTTCTGTCCGGTCTTGTACTTTCGCCACACCGCATCGGACACGTCGCATGACTGTCCGCCGAACCGGAGCGTGAGCGTCTCGTTCTTCTTGCCCTGGCGGCGCGCACCAACCGCGGACGCTGCCGTCGCGGGAGGTACGCCCTGCGTTGGCCACGCGGGGTTCAAGTCGCTGCCGCTCGTCTTCACTGCCGTGATCTCGCGCCAGCGCAGCACCGTGTACGTGCACCAATCGTCGTCGATGCCCTCGGTGCGATAGATCGGCGTGCACTTCTTGATCTGCTCGAACGTTCCGTCGCCTTTGTCCTTCTTCTCGACGCGACAGTCCTCGCGCCCGGTGTCCACCTGACGCGTGGAGCGCTGCTTGCGGTGGCACGACGGGAACCGCGCGTCGGACGGCATGCGATCGCGCCAGTCGGAGTCGCGTTGCTCGCCGAACTCCTCGACGGCGATCGAGCGCACCCACGAGTGGCCCGTCACCGTCATCGTCGCTTCCTTCGTCCGGATGAAGAAGTACCAGATGAGGACGATGACGAGCACGATGATCGCGAGGACGATCACGATCTTCTTCCAGTTGGTCGGCTTCTTCTCGGCCGTCTTTACGGGCGCGGCGATCGGCTTGACCGTCTGACTACCCTCCAGCTGCGAGCCGCAGTTCGTGCAGTTGAGCGCGGTCGCGCCCATCGGCTGCGCGCACGCTGGGCAGTGACGATCCGTTCCCTCGAAACGGTGCCCGTCGACCTTCCTCGCCTCGCCTTCCTTCGGGAAGTACCGCTTGTCGGGGTTCTGCTTTCCGCCGCAGTTTGCACAGTGACGCTGCGACTTCGCCAGCAACGCGGTCGTGCCGCAGTACTCGCAGTCCCACAGCATCTCGTAGTGCCCGAGACTCTCGCTCCGCTCACCCATCGCGCCGATGGTAAATGAGTTCGAGACGATCTGCCCGTCTAGCCAGTGGGCGAAGGGCGCGATTGCCTACTACAGTGGCAGCGTGAACACGCGGTCCCACAGCACACCGAGGGCGCCATGAGTGGCGGTGGCGGCGGTGGCGGCGGTGGCGGCGGCGGCGGTCCCGGTGGTGGCGCCGGTGGTGGCGCCGGTGGTGGCGGTGGTGGTGGGGACGGTGGGCACGCCAAATCCGGCGTGGCCAAGCACAACCACGATCGGCGCAACGCGAACACGCCGCCGCCCGACGCGATCCAGTGGAAGAACTACCTCGGCGTGTTCAAGTACACGCGGCGTGCGATCCACCTCGTGTGGACGACGAGCCGCGCGCTCACGATCGGGCTCGCCCTCGGTAGCTTGATCGCGGGTCTGCTGCCCGGCGCGATCGCGTGGGTCGGCAAGCACCTGATCGACGCGATCCTTCTGGCCGCACGCACGCACGACGCGGTCGACCGCTGGACCGCGATGCAGTGGGTTGGCGTGGAGCTCGGGCTCGTCATCGCGCTCGCGGTGACCTCGCGGTTGCTCGGCATGATGCGGAGCCTGCTGCGGCAGCTGCTCGGGCAACGCATCAACGTCGAGATCCTCGATAAAGCGCTGACGCTCGATCTGACCCAGTTCGAGGACAGCGAGCTCTACGACTCGCTGACCCGCGCACGGCGCGAGGCGTCCTCCCGCCCCTTGTCGCTCGTGAGCCAGACGTTCGAGCTCGGCCAAGGAATGATCACGCTGATCAGCCTCGGTGCGCTACTCGCGGCGTTTTCGCCGATCGCGCTCGTGGTGCTCGTCGCCGCGGCGATCCCGCCGTTCGTCGCGGAGCTGAAGTTCTCCGGCGACGCGTTCCGCCTGTCCCGCTGGCGCACGCCCGAGACCCGCGAGCAGGTCTACGTGGAGACGGTGATCGCTCGCGAGGATCACGCGAAGGAGGTAAAGCTGTTCGGACTCGGGCCCCGCTTCCTCGCGCGGTACAAGGCGATCTTCGACAAGCTCTATGCGGGGGACCGTGCGCTGACGATCCGCCGCGCCGTGTGGGCGATCATCCTCGGGACGATCGGCACGACGGCGTTCTACGGGATGTACCTGTGGATCGCGGTGTCGACGATCGACGGTGCGATCACGATCGGCGCGATGACGATGTACCTGATCGTGTTCAAGCAGGCACAATCTACGATGGCGTCCACGCTCGGCGACGTCGGCGGCATGTACGAGGACAACCTGTATCTGTCGAACCTCTACGAGTTCCTCGATACGCCGACGAAAGCGCAGGACGGCACCACGACCGTCGGTTCGAAGCCGGGTGACGGTGTTCGCTTCGAGGACGTCGAGTTCTGCTATCCGGGCTCGAATGAAGCCGCGCTCACGCACGTGTCGCTGCACATCCCTCCCGGCAGCAAGCTCGCGATCGTTGGCGAAAACGGCTCCGGTAAGACGACGCTCATCAAGCTGCTGACGCGCCTGTACGAGCCGACGCGCGGCCGTATCACGCTCGACGGGACCGACCTGCGCGATTGGAACCCGTCGGTGCTGCACCGCAGGATCGGCGTCATCTTCCAGGACTTCGTGCGCTATCAGCTCACCGTCGGCGAGAACATCGGCGCGGGCGACGATCGCGCCTACGACGATCGCGAGCGATGGGACGACGCGGCGGAGCGCGGGCTCGCGAAGCCGATCATCGAGACCCTCCCGGCGCAGTACGACACGCAACTCGGCAAGTGGTTTCGCAACGGACGCGAGCTGTCGCTCGGGCAGTGGCAGAAGGTCGCGCTCGCGCGCTCGTTCATGCGGACCGAGGCGGACATCCTCGTCCTCGACGAGCCGACGGCGTCGATGGACGCCGAGGCGGAGGTCAAGATCTTCGATCGCTTTCGCGAGGTCACCGACGACAAGATCGCGATCGTCATCTCGCACCGTTTCTCGACGGTGCGCATGGCGGATCAGATCATCGTGCTCGATCGCGGTTCGATCATCGAGCGCGGATCGCATGACGAGCTCGTCGCCAAGGACGGCCGCTACGCGAAGCTGTTCCACCTGCAGGCGCAGGGCTATCGCTGACCATGTCCAATCACGACGTCATTCGCATCGGCCGCGTCCCCATCAAGACGTGGACGCGCGGCCTCGAGATCGAGGAGGGCGCGAGGAAGCAGCTCGGGAACCTCTCGCAGCTGCCGATCGTGTTTCGCCACGTCGCGGTCATGCCCGACGTGCACTTCGGCATCGGCGCCACTGTTGGCTCGGTGGTGCCCACGGAGGGCGCGATCATCCCAGCTGCGGTCGGCGTCGACATCGGCTGCGGCATGATGGCGGTGCAGACGTCGCTCGACGCGTCGCAGCTTCCGGACTCGCTGAAGGCGCTGCGCACGGCGATCGAGAAGGCGGTGCCGCACGGGCGAACCAACTCGGGCGGGCGCGGTGATCGCGGCGCGTGGCACGCGATCCCCAAGCCCGTCGATCACGCGTGGCGCGCGCTGAAGCGTGAATACGCGGAGATCGCCGACAAACACTCCAAGCTCGGCGACGGCAACGACGTGAACCACCTCGGCACGCTTGGCACCGGCAACCACTTCATCGAGGTCTGTCTCGACGAGGCGAACAAGGTCTGGTTCATGCTGCACTCGGGCTCGCGCGGCGTGGGCAACCGCATCGGCACGTACTTCATCGCGCTCGCGAAGAAGGACATGAAGATCCACGTGCGAAACCTGCCGGACATCGACCTCGCGTATTTCACCGAGGGCAGCGAGCACTTCACCGACTACGTGCAGGCGGTCGACTGGGCGCAGCGCTATGCGATGGCGAACCGCCAGCTGATGATGAACGCGGTGATCGATGCCGCGCGCGAGGAGCTCGCGCCGTTCGAGCTCGGCGAGACTGCGGTCAACTGTCACCACAACTACGTGCAGAAGGAGCACCACTTCGGCTCCGACGTGTTCGTCACGCGCAAGGGTGCCGTGAGCGCCAAGCTCGGCCAGCTCGGCATCATCCCGGGCTCGATGGGTGCGCGCAGCTACATCGTGAGCGGCCTCGGCAACCCCGAGTCCTTCCACTCGTGCAGCCACGGCGCCGGGCGCGCGATGTCACGCGGCGAGGCGAAGCGCAGCTTCACGCTCGCCGATCACGAGGCAGCCACCGAGGGCATCGAGTGCCGCAAGGACGCGGACGTCATCGACGAGACACCGATGGCGTACAAGCCGATCGACAAGGTGATGGAGGCGCAGTCCGATCTCGTCTCGATCGTCCACGAGCTGAAACAGGTCGTTTGCGTGAAGGGGTGACATGACGGAACCGGTCGACATCGACGGCTCGCGAGGTGAGGGCGGCGGACAGATTCTCCGGACGTCGCTCGCGCTGTCGATGATCACGGGCAAGCCACTGGTCATGCGCAACATCCGCGCGGGCCGCGCCAAGCCGGGTCTGCGCCGCCAGCACCTCGCATGTGTCCACGCCGCGCGCGACCTGTGCGGCGCCACGGCGCACGGCGACGACGTCGGCTCAAAGTACCTCGAGTTCACACCCGCCGCGCTCGTCGGCGGTACACACACCGTCGATATCGGCACGATGGGCAGCTCGACGCTCGTCGTGCAGACGGTGCTCCTGCCGATGATCGCCGGAGGCCACGCGCTGCGCCTCGTGATCCGCGGAGGCACGCACAACCCGATGGCGCCGCCATTCGAGTTCCTCGATCGCGTGTTCCTGCCACTGCTTCGCGCGATGGGCGCGAACGTGTCCATGACGCTCGATCGCCACGGCTTCCTCGGAGAGCGCGGCGACCTCGGGCAGATCACCGTCGAGATCGGCGACGCGACCAAGCTGTCACCGATCGAGCTCGTCGACGCACCGCCGATCACGTCGCGCCACGCGACCGCGATCCTCGCGCGCTTGCCGACGCACATCGCCGATCGCGAGTTCGGCATCGTCATCGAACGCCTCGGCTGGTCGCGCGCCGAGTGCGAGGTGCGCGAGACGCGCTACGGTGGGCCCGGCAACGCGCTCTTGCTCGAGGTCGAGCGCGGGGCGCTCGTGCGCGAGATCGTCAGCGAGATCGGCGAGAAGGGCGTGCGCGCCGAGCTCGTCGCGACACGCGCGTGCGAGAAGATGGCGAACTACCTCGAAGCGAACGTGCCGGTCGGCGAGCACCTCGCAGACCAGCTGATCCTCCCCCTAGCCCTCGCCGGCGGTGGTCGCTTCGCGTGCGCGCCGCTCTCGCTGCATGCGACGACGAACATCGAGACCATCGGTCGCTTCCTCGACGTCCCGATCCGCGACGAGCGACAGGATGACGCGGTGCTCGTCAGCGTCGGCTAGCGGTAGAGTCGGCGCATGCCGAATACGCTCGTGGCGCTGGGCGCCCTCAATGGCCTGATCTCCGTCGCGGCAGGAGCGTTCGGTGCACACGGCTTGAAGGAGCGCCTCGACACCCGCTCGCTCGAGATCTTCGAGACCGCCGCTCGCTACCAGATGTATCACGCGTTCGCGTTGATCCTGTGCGGCATGATGGCGACACGCGCCACCGCCGCCGGCTGGGCGTTTCAGATCGGCATCCTGATCTTCAGCGGCTCGCTGTACGTGCTCGCGCTGACCGGCATCAAGGGCCTCGGCGCGATCACGCCGATCGGCGGGCTCGCGTTCCTCGTCGGGTGGGCGCTGCTCGCGTGGAGCGCCTGGCGCGGCTGAGCTACCCCGAACGCTCGAAGTGAACGGTGTCGATCAGCACCGTGGCGCTGAACAGGAGCGTCTTCAACGTCGGGTCCTGGATGCGATCGAGCTCGACCCAGAAATTGTCGGCCTCGCTGAACGCTTCCTTGAGCAGGCCGCTCCACTTCTTTTGCACGACGCCCATCTCGACGTTGCTGCCGGGCAATTGGATCTCGAACGTCCACGGGCGAAAGATCGGGCCGAACAGCGTGCACAGGATCTGGCCGTCGGGGCCCTCGACCTCGTATTTGCGGCGGATCCATGTCCAGCGCCGCTGGATCGCGCCGATGTACGTGCCGTCTTTGTCGCGCACCTCGAGCCGATGAAAGATGAAGCGAAACGGCCGCCGCAACGTCAGCACCTGGCCGCTGCCGCCGGCGAGATCCTCGACGTGTGACGTGAACGGGCGGTAGGCACCGAGGAACACGCGCTTCAAGAACTGACCGAAGCCGCGACCCTGTTCCTCGACGTTGAACACAGGGTTGCCCATCTCGTCGTAGACGACGTACGTGTTCCTCGAATCGAACGACGTCAGGATCTCGAGCCACCGTTTGCGCTGCCGCACCGTGAACCGTGTCGACTTGGCGAACAGAGCGACCACCGCGGAGGGTTGAGGAACGAGGGCGTTGCTCATGGCCGAGCCAGCGTACACTGAGAACGCGTGCTGGCAGTGGAACGCACCCATCGGCTGAAGGACGACCTCGACTGGTTGCCAGCGAGCGTTCGACGGACACGCAAGGTCGTGGCCGGCACCGTGTGGGGCGCGATCTCCGCAACCATCGTGACCACGTTCGCGATCTCTCCCGCGCTCGTCGGCATCCTGTGGAAGGGCTTCGCGGCGGGTGCGGCCGGCGCAGTGGTGGCGGGGGAGCGCATCGGCCAGACGATGCTGCGGCGCAAGCTGCGAAAGATCGCGAGCGGAGAGATCGAGCTCGCGTCGCTCGAGGAGCGCAAGGAAGGCGAGCTCGTCGTCGTCGAGGGAGTCGTCGAGGCAGAGGCCACCATCAAGGGCGTGCTCACCGAGGCGCAGGGCGTGTATCGCCGGATGATCTTCGATCCGAAGGGCGCGAAATGGGTCTACGAAGCGGCGGTCGACTTCGCGCTCGTCGACGACGCGGGAAATCGCATCTTGATCGAAGCGGCGGGTGCGCGGTGGATGACGCCGATGCGCGAGCTCGTCATGTACCCGCGCATGCGGTTCGAGCGGCCGGACACACCGGCCCCCGTGACGGCGCTGCTCCGCCAGAAGCAACAGATCGAGGCGATCGAGGACGTGCTCGCCGCGGGTACCCGCGTGCAGGTCGTCGGCTACAAGACGGCAAGCGCGGATGTCACCGGGCGCGTCATCGACTACCGCTTGCCGCCGCAGCGCGCGACGCTGAGGTCGGGACCCGGACTGCCGCTGGTGATCACGTGCCTGGAGCATCTGCCTCGCCACGTAGCCAAGGCGACGTGATCGTCGAACACCTTGCGCCCACGCGAGCGCGAGGTGCGCACCCGATCTATGCGGCCACGGCGATCGAGAACTTGATGTTCGAGGCGGCCATCGCGCCTTTGAGCGCTTCCATCGTCTCGGTTATCACGTCGGTGACGTGGTCCGATGCGGTCCACGGTCGCACGTGGAGCTTCACGGCCGCGTCGGTGATCTCGGCGACGTCGATCGTCGGCTTCGGCGACTGCTGGACCCATTGCTCGGCGAGCAGCGCCTTCTCGATCAGCCCGCGTACCTCCTGGATGTCGGCTGCCTGGTTGATCGTGACGACGAGATCGACGCGACGCCGGCCGAGGACCGTGAGGTTTTCGATCGGCGCGATGATGATCTGGCCGTTCGGGATCGTGATCTCGCGATAGTCCGCAGTGATCAGGATCGTGTGGAAGATCTTGATCGCCTCGACGCGCCCCATGTACTTGCCGATCGTGACGAGGTCGCCGACCTTGTACGGCCGCAGCACGATCAGCATCACGCCGGCCGCGAAGTTCGACAGGGACCCCTGCAAGGCGAGACCGACCGCGAGGCCCGCGGCGCCGAGCACCGCGACGACGGCCGTCGTCTTCACGCCGAGCGTGTCGAGCGACGCGATCACGATCGCGACGAGCGAGATCGCGTAGACCAGATCGCCGAGGAACTTGCGCAACGATACGTCGAGCTTCGAGCGCTCCATCACTCGCTGCAGCCCGCGGATCACCGTGCGAGCGACGAAGCGACCGACAAAGAACACGGCCAGCGCGAGCAGGATGCGCAGGCCCGCAGGCAAGAGGTGCTCCTCGGCGAAGTGAGCGATGTCCGACCAGGTGATGTCCATGGCCGAACGCTAGCGCAGCGACGCGACTAATGCCGGGGGTGCCGCGAGGGATCCCACGGCGGCGGCGACATCGATCTTGCGAGGTGATCGAGGAACAGCGACAGGCGCGGCGGCAGGTTCTGGCGCGCGGGGTACACCGCGTTGATCTCGCTCTGCTGCCCGCTCCACTCGGGGAGGACGCGGACGAGGCGCCCCACGTGCAGATCGCACGCGACGACGAACTCGGTCAGCGCGCTGACGCCGAGGCCCGCGAGCACCGCGTCGCGCACCGCCATGATGTTGTTGCTCGAGAACTTCGCCGGGCGCCCGAGCTCGTACGTCTGCTCGCCGTTGACGAGCGTCCAGCTCTGCATGCGCGCGTTCGGCAGGAACAGCACCTTGTCGTGATCCTCGAGCTCCTCGACGGTCTCCGGCGCCTTGCGCTTCGCGATGTACTCCGGCGAGGCGCACAGCACGGTCTGAAACGTGCCGAGCTTCCTGGCGATCAACGTCGACTCCGGCAGCGCTCCGAAACGGATGGCGAGGTCGAAGCCCTCCTCGATCAGGTCCACCACGCGGTCGCTGCCATCAAGCTCGACGTTCACCTCGGGGTTGGACATCGTGAAGTCCGCGATGATCCGCCCGAGGTACAACGCCGACAGATCGATGGGCGCGGTGACCCGCAGCCGCCCGCGCGGCGAGTTCTGCATGTCCATCACGACCTGCTCGGCCGCGAGCAGATCCGCGACGATGCGCGCCGCACGCTCGTAGTACGCCTCGCCGATGTCGGTGAGCGCCAGCTTGCGCGTGGTCCGCTGCACGAGCCTGACCCCGAGCCGCTCCTCGAGCTGCGCGAGCTTGCGGCTCACGGTGGACTTCGGGAGGCCGAGCTGCTCGGCGGCTCCGGTGAAGCTCCGGGTCTCGACCACCTTCGTGAACACGACGATGTCGTTGAGATCCATGGCGCGCCGATAGTACGCGCGTGCTATCCGAAGTGCGTGAGCCGATTGCCGGAAGTGCAGGCCAAGGTGGACGCGTTTTTCGAGCGGGTCCACGCCCGCCACGGCGACGACATGCAGTGCGCGACCGGCTGCTCGGACTGCTGCCACGTTCGCCTGACCGTCACCCTCGTCGAGGCCGACGCCATCCGCGACGAGCTCGCGACATGGACCGACGAGCGCCGCGCCGCTCTCGCGGCCAACGCCACGGCGGCGCCGCCGGATCGCTGCACCGCGCTCGACCCCGCCGGACGCTGCCTGATCTACGCGGCGCGCCCCATCACGTGCCGTTCGCACGGGGCGCCGATCCGCATGCGCCAGGGGGCGCTCCCCGTCATCCAGTCGTGCCACCGGAACTTCACGCACACGACGCCCGACCCCACCTGCGTGATCGACCAGGAGACGCTCTCGGCGTTGACCCTGGTCGTCGACAGGGCCGCTGGCTACCGCGGAGATCGCGTCGACCTGGCAACCCTGTTCGTCTAGACGCGGTTCGTATAGAGTCCGCGCGCTTTTCATGAACGTCGTTCCCCTTCGCATCGAGCATCCGCGCTTCGCTACCGTCGATCCCGCGATCTTCACGAAGAAGCTCGTCGGCGACTGCATGACCCACACGTGCCAGATGCTGGTGCCTCACGCGCACCAGAAGCTGGATGCGTGCTGCCAGTACGGGTGCGACGTCGATCTCGCCGAGCGCGACGCGATCCTGGCAAGAGCGTCGGACATCCGACCGCTCCTGCGCGCGCACGTCGCGGACCGCCCGTGGTTCGAGACCGAGGTCGAATACGACGAGGATTATCCGTCGGGCGCGGTCGTGCGCACCGAGGTCGTCGACGACGGCTGCCTGTTCCTGCAGCACGACCAGCGCGGCTGTGCGATCCACCGCGCGTCGATCGAGCGAGGCTGGGACTTTCGCGGCGTGAAGCCGGCGATCTGCCGCTTGTTCCCGCTGTCGTACGAAGACGACGCGATCGTCATCGCCGACGAATACGAGGAGTACTCGTGCGCGCACGTCGAAGGCCCGTCGCTGTACCGGATCTCGCGGGACACGATCGCGGACGTGTTCGGCGCCGACCTCGTCCGCGCGCTCGACGCCGCGGAAGCCCAGGTCCTCGGCGCGCAGCCGAAGCGCCTTCCCGTGCTCTAGCGACTGTCCCTCTTCGAATCGTGGTCGTGGTCGAGCACGACTTCAGATCCGGCCCCTCGGTGCGTACTAGCGTGGCGCGTTCTGGCGGCGGATCTCGTCGACGTTGCGCGCATAGCCCTTGAGCGACGGATTCGGATCCGCCTTGCTGCGCACGCGCACGAGGGAGCCCGGCGCTTCGACGACACCCGCGGCCATCGTCCAGCCTGCGGGCACCTGCGGATCGCTCCAGTAGTAGAGCCAGCGCGCATCCTTGGGCGCGGCGTTCACGCAGCCATGTGATTTCACGATCCCGAAGTTGTCGTGCCAGTACGCGGTGTGGATCGCGAGATCCTCGTCGGGATAGAAGAACTGCGTCCACGGCACCGTCGCGACGGAGTACGGATCTTCGGACTTCAGGTTCTTCATGTCGGCCTCGGACTCCTTGACCCACATGCGATAGATGCCCGTCGTCGTCGGCGTCTCCTTCTTGCCGCTCGAGATCATCGTCGCGTAGACGGCGAGGTCGCCCTCGAACGCGACGAGGATCTGGTTGTCGAGATCGACGTCCATCCAGCGCTCGCCCTTGCTGAGGTTTGCAGGCGGCGCGGCAGGGACGAACACGCGCACGTCGGTGGCGCGGATCCATTCGGCGCCCGGCACGATGGGCGGGGAGCCGGGGCCGGGCCCGGGTGCCGTCGACGGAACGCCGATTCGATACGCGACTGGCTTGCCCTGCTTGTCCGACGAGGTCTCGAGGATCGCGATCGGCGTGCGCGCAGGTAGCGAGCGCGCGATACCGCCGCCGTTCGGCTTGTTCGTCGTGTACGCCGTCTTGTAGCCGGCGACGCGCGGGTACACGAACGCGATCGGCGCGGCGAGACC
>JBJXGN010000266.1:0-5246 GCA_046160585.1 Kofleriaceae bacterium | reverse complement strand
TCCCCAGCGAATTCCGATAGGGATTCACTGCGAGAAGTCGAATGTCGCCGGGGAGCGCGATCGTCGCTCGAGCAAAGCAATCCAGTCCTGGGAGTAGACGAAGGTAGTCACCCGCCACGGTCTTTTTTCACGCTGGAGGTCGCGCCATGAGCAATGGCAACCTGCCTCCACGCAACAACCCCGGGCCGCCGAGTGGTCCGCCGCCGAAGACGCGCAAAGAGCTCTACGAGCAGATCGCGCAGGGCGGGAAGGACGAGGTCATCTACGAAGAGATGGTCCGCCTCGGCTTCTGGGGTGGCGACAAGCCACGGCCCACGGATCCACCCGACGAGATCCGCCGCGCGCTCGATCTGCGCAAGCGCCTCGACGAGCTCCGCCAGAGCGCGGGCCGCCTGCGCAACCTCGCGCAGCTCGAGATCGAGCTGAAGAAGAAGCGCATGGCCGAGTCGCGCAAGAAGCGCGAGGAGACCAAGCAGAAAAAGCTCGGCGAGCGCGCCGCGAAAAAGGCGGAGACGCAGGAGAAGAAGAAGTACGAGCTTCGCTACGTCGGAGCCAAGGTCTCCGTCGGCCTCGGTCCGGGCCCCAAGGGTGCGCTCGCGCAATACAGCGCGCGTGTGCCGACGGGCCCCGATGCTCCGCCGGCACCGGCGCCCACCACGCGTCGCACGTCGGATGTCGCGCGCCTGACCTCGACGAGCCTCCCGGTCGCGAACACGGCGGCCGAGCTCGCGCGCGCGATGGGCGTGTCGCTCGGTGAGCTGCGTTTCCTCGCGTACTCGCGCGAGGTCTCCACGATCACGCACTACCGCCGCTTCACGATCCCCAAGCGCACGGGTGGCGAGCGCGTCATCTCTGCCCCGCGCGCACGGCTCAAGAAGCTGCAGCACTGGATCCTCGAGAAGGTCCTCGCGCACGTGCCGCTCTCGGCCGCCGCGCACGGGTTCGTGCCCGGGAAGTCGACCGTGTCGAACGCAGTGCCGCACCTCCGCTCTGCGATCGTCATCAACGTGGACCTGAAGGACTTCTTCCCGACGGTCACGTACCGCCGCGTCAAGGGCATGTTCGGCAAGCTCGGCTACTCCGAGGAGGTCGCGACGGTCCTCGGCCTGTTGTGCAGCGAGCCCGAGATCACCCAGACCGCGCTCGACGGCATCACGTATTACGTCGCGCGCACGGGGCGCCGTCTGCCGCAGGGCGCGCCGACGAGCCCGGCGATCACGAACATCTTGTGCCGCCGCCTCGACGCCCGGATCGCCGGGTACGCGGCCAAGCGCGGATTCACGTTCACGCGCTACGCGGATGACCTCACGCTCTCGACCAAGGACAAGAACGCGAAGGTTGGCTCCGCGCTCGCGTTCCTGCGCCGCATCGCGGCGGCCGAGGGCTTCGCCGTGCACCCCGAGAAGGTGCGCGTGGTGCGCTCCGGCGGGCGTCAGGAGGTCACGGGCGTCGTCGTAAACGAGAAGCCCGGCGTGGTCCGCGCCGAGCTCCGCCGCTTCCGCGCCCTGCTCTATCAGATCGAGAAGGACGGCCCGGCAGGCAAGCACTGGGGCGCCGGCGGCGACGTGCTCGAGGCCGCCCTCGGCTTCGCGAGCTACGTCGCCATGGTGGATCCCGCGAAGGGCAAGCCGCTCCGCGAGCGCGTCATCGCGCTGCGCACGAAGCACCGTCGCTGAGCTGGCCACACCGGTCGCCACCAAGCTTCGGCACGAGCTTCACGAGCCGTCAGGGACTTGCACGTGAAATCACCGTACCGGGGTTCATGATCGTCCCGCGGGCACGTGGAATCACCGTACCGGGGTTAATGATCGTCCCGCGGGCGCGAACAGCGAGGAGATGATCGTCCCGCAGGTGCGAACAATCGCGCAGTGATTGTCTTGTCCGAGATCTGTCCGAAGCGCATGTCCGACCGGCGGACATCGAAAACGCGACACATCGAGGCCGCTCGCGTGCGTCGCAGAGGAGCGCCGACAGCTCGCGGAGCCGACGGCACGGCGGCTCGTCGTGACCAACGATGGTCGGGAGCCTTCGTGAAGTCACGGTCGGGCACCTCGACGACCACATCGCCACCGGGTACTGAATTGGCCGGCCGAAACCGTTGCGGTTCGCCAACAGGCAACCGTCGACACCCACGCAAGGTCTCCGAGTCGGCTCGACACCTTCGTGCTGGCCATCGGGTTACAACTCGGAGTTACATGACGGTTCGCCACCTCGCGGCGATAGTGATCGTGCTCGCCCTTCGATCCCTCGTTCGCACGCCGTATGGTTGGCCGATGGCGGACGATGAATCCTCGGAGGCACCGCGCTCGTATTCGGTCGCCGTACGCATCCGCCGCACGACGGTCGAGTTCGTTCACGTGCGGGTCCCTGTGACCGACGCGGTGGTCACGGACGATCACCTCGATGGCGAGAAGATCTTTGCGGCCGCGATCGAGATCGGGAAGACCGACGTGTCGCTCTGCTGGCTCACCGACGAAGCCGCGGTGGTCGACGTGCATCCGCTCCAGACTCCGCCGCCTGAATTCGACAACTGACGCCGTGTTCCTGCGATAGATCGCCGATGCGTGGCGGGTACTGGGCGATCGTCGCGCTCGCGCCGTCGTTCCCTCGGCTTGGTGGCGCGTTCCTCGACCTCCGATCTACTTCGAAGACAAGCTCCTGACGTTCCTGTTCCACGTCGAGGTGGTCGCGATCGACGAGAGTTCGACCTCGAGATCACGGCGAACGACAACGAGAGCGCGTCGGTCGTGATCGAGATCGAGATGTAGCCCGTGTAGAGTCCGCAGATGCACAAAGGGGTGTACGGGTTGGCGGTCGTGATCGCGCTGGGGCCATCGATTCCAAAGCTCGTCGGTGCGTGCACCGTCGAGTGGCGCTACAACGGCTACTCCGACGACAACCGCCCCGAAACTCCGGGCGATACGACACCTCCCACGCTGTCTGTCGCCTATCACTTCGATCGTACCGGCGCCGGATGTGGCAACTCGGGACCTTGCGATACGAACTGGTCGTTCCTCGTTCTCGTGCCGACGCCTACCGACGATCGGACTCCCGCCGAGTTCATCCACTACCGCCTCGAGGTCATCCGTGGGACGCCTCCAGAACCGAGCTGGCAGGATCTAGGCTTTGTCCACGGCGTCGACCGCGATGGCGAGATCGGTCTGACGTTCGACGACGATGTCGACGACTTCACATTCGACCTCCAGATCACTGCGGTCGATATCAGCGGGAACGCGAGCGAACCGTTCGTTCTCACGATCGAAGACTGATCACCACGCGTCGTCGGGCAGCTCCATCAGATCCAGGTCGCCCGCCTCGATCAGCTTGCGCGCGAGCGAGATGCCCGGCAGCACGTTCTTCGCGTACCACGTCGAAGCTGCGACCTTGCCGCGATAGAACGCGGCGTTGTCGCCCTGCGCGCCCGCGAGCTTGCCCTGCGCGACGGCCGCACTCGCGGCCAGCCGCCAGCCGATGACGAGCTCCGCGAGCGAATACAGGATGCGGTTGCCCTGGAAGCCGACGTGGTAGATCGACTGCCCGAGCTTGCCCATCATCGCGCCCATGATGCCCTGCACGTCGCCGATCGCCTTCGCGAGCGCGGCCTTCTCGGCCGCCATCTCCGAAGGAAGGGCTTCGACCGTCTTGCCGATCTGACCCACGAGCGCGGTCAGCGTCGTGCCCTTGTCGCGGCCGATCTTGCGGAAGAACAGATCGAGCGCCTGGACGTGCGTAGTGCCCTCGTAGAGCGAGTCGATCTTCTGATCGCGGATGTATTGCTCGATCGGATAGTCCTCGCAGTACCCCGAACCGCCAAAGCACTGCAGCGACGCCGTGCCGAGCAGCTCGTAGACCTTCTCCGACGCGTAGCCCTTGATCAGCGGCAGCATCAGATCGTTTAGCGCGTCGAGCTGGCGCGCCTCGGGGGTGCCATGCCCACCGGCGAGGAACACCTGATCTTGCACGCTCGCGGTCCACAGGATCACCGCGCGCAGGCCCTCGCTGAACGCCTTCTGCTGCATCAACATGCGGCGCACGTCGGGGTGCGCGATGATCTCGACACGCGGCGCCGCCTTGTCCATCTGCTTCGCGAGGTCCGCTCCCTGCTTGCGCACACGCGTGTACTCGAGCGCGTTGTGGTACGCGGTCGCGAGCGTAGCCATCGACTTCGTCCCGACACCCATGCGCGCGTATTCGATGACGTGGAACATCTGCGCGATACCCTCGTGGACTTCACCGACGAGGAGCGCGCGGCATGGCTCGCCGTCGCCGAGCGTGAGCTCGCACGTCGCGGAGCCCTTGATGCCCATCTTGTGTTCGACCTTCGTCACGACGCAGCCGTTGCGCGCGCCTTGCGAGCCGTCGGCCTCGACCCAGAACTTCGGCACGATGAACAGCGACAGTCCCTTCGTGCCGGGGCCCGCGCCGTCGGGGCGCGCGAGCACCATGTGGACGATGTTGGGCGCGATATCGAAGTCGCCGTTGGTGATGAAGCGTTTCACGCCCTCGAGGTGGTACTCGTCGCCGCCGAAGTGCTTCGCCTTCGTCGTGGCGGCGCCGACGTCGCTTCCCGCCCCCGGCTCCGTGAGCACCATCGTGGCGCCCCAGCGCTTGTCGAGCATGTTCTGCACGTAGCGCTTCTTCTGCGACTCCGTGCCGAACCGATCGATGATCTTCGTCATCATCGTGCCCAGCATGTAGAAGCAGATGCTCGGGTTCGCGCCCGCCATCAGCTCGAACGCCGACCACTGCACCGTCGGCGGCGCGCCGTAGCCACCGAGGTGCTCGGGTAGCTCGAGCTTGTTCCACCCACCCGCGTAGAACGCCTCGAACGCCTTGCGATAGCTCGCCGGCAGCGTGACGTTGCCCTTGCCGTCGAACGTCGCGCCGACGCGATCACCATCCGCGAACGCCGGAGCCCACGTCGTCTGCATCACCTCGAGGAACCCCTCGAGCGATGCGCGCGCGCTGTCCTCGTCCATCGACTCGAACGGGCCCTTGCCCAGCGACGTCTTCTGGATCTCGAGGACCTCGAACAGCTGAAAGAACGTGTCGCGGAGGTCCGGCTTGTAGTGGTCGACGGTCGTCACGGGCGCAGCATACACGCGAGCGCAGCCACGAAAACCGTCGACGATTGTCAGACTACGGACACGTTCCGGTCTGCTTGCCCAGGTTCAGTGTCCGAGTCAGCGTCATTCCGAGCGCAGGTACCGAGAACGTGTCGTTGTTCACGTAACAGTCGGTCGTGC
>JBJXGN010000265.1:0-14940 GCA_046160585.1 Kofleriaceae bacterium | reverse complement strand
TTGCCGAGATGCCCGAGCACGGCGACGGCGACGCGCTGCTGGGTCGTGTCCTTCTCGTCGCGCAGCGCCTCGAGCAGCGGCTGCAGGCCGTGGCCGCCGACCCGCACGAGCTCGGCGCGGGCGGCCTTCTTGATCTCGGGCGTCCCGTGACGCTCGCGATCCACGAGGCGCGGCACGTAGCGCAGGTACAGATCGACGAGCACGCGCCGGTAGACCTGCTTGTGCGCCATCATGAACGACAGCGGCGAGATGACCTTCTCCAGCTCGCCGAGCGAGTCCGTCATCTCCTCGAGGTCGATCGCCTCGCGTCCGGCGCGGCCCACGACCTCTTCGTCGGTCGCGTTGCGGAGCACGGCGCGCAACAGCTCGGCCGCCTTCATCGGCTTGCCGCTTTGGATGTAGAGCTGCGCGAGCGCGAACTGCGCCTTCGCCGCGCGCGGGTCGATCTTCGTGGCTTTCTCGAATGCTTCGATCGCCTCGTCGAAGCGCTGCATATCGACGAACGCCTCGGCCATGCGCTGGTATGCGGTGGCGTCGCCGGGGCTCTTCGCGAGCGCCTTCTGCTGCCACTCCATCGCCTCGGCGTCCTTGCGCTGATCGCGCTTGATCTCGCTGATCGTCCAGAACACCTCTCGCTCGCGCGACGGTGCGAGCTTCGCGAGATCGAGCAGTGCCGTCACCGCGAGATCGAATTTCTGGATCCGGCGGTACTCCTTCACGGTGTCGAGGATCAGCTCCTGGTCGTCCGGGACCATCGTGCGGAGCTTCTCGTACGTGGCGAGCGGCTCACCCTTCGTCGGTGTCTTGCCCGTCGCGTACAGCTCGGCGAGGAGGTAGCCCGCCTCGATCTCGCCGGCCCGGAACTTCTGGGTCCACTCGTCGCGAGTCGCGTTCGTCTTCTGCGTGAAGCGCTGCACCAGCGACACGAGGTGGCGACGCGCGTCCTTGCGGGCGAGGCGATCGGTGGGCTTGGTGCCCAGGAGCGAGAGCACCTTCTTCCAGTCCTCGATCGCGCGGAAGTAGTCGCGCTGCATGTCATAGACGCCAGCGCGACCCTTGTAGAACTCGGGGTTCTTGTCGTCGAGCTTGATCGCCTTCTCGTAGTTCGCGAGCGCCTCGGCGCGGTTGCCGTGCTCGGCGAGCACCTCCGCGTACTTCGCGAAGCCCGACGCCTTCCCACTCGCGACGAGACGCTTCCACACAGCCTGCGCCTTTGTCTTGCTCGCGGTGTCGCCCTTGGCCCAGTACTGTTCGCCGAGCGTGACGAGGTGCCCCGGATCGTCGGGCTCGAGGCGCGCCAGGATCTCGTACTGCTCGATCGCCTTCGCGTCCTTGCCCCACCGCTGGTACATGTCCGCGATCGCGCTGATCACGCCCGCGTCGCTCGGGAAGCGAGCCTGCAGGCGCTGGAGCGCGTCCATCGCCTTCTTCTCCTGTCCGCGTCCCCAGTACCGCTCCGCGAGCTCCAGCTGGAAGCGCGCCTCGCCGGGCGCGGTCTGCACGACCTTCTCGTAGACGGCGAGCGCTTCCAGATCGCGCCCGGAGTTCTCGAGCAGGCTGATCAGCTTGCGCTGCGTCTCGAGCTCGAACGGTGCCTTCGCGACCGCTTTCTTTAGCGCGGCGATCGCCTTGTCCTGCGCGCCGGTCTCCTCGTACAGCCGCCCGAGCGTGTCCCACTCGAAGTGACCACGACTCGCCTCCGGCCACGACTTCTCGTACTCCGCGAGCAACGCGGGCAGCGCCTGCTTCTTTCGATAGATGTCGATGATGCGGCTCGTCAGCTCGACCTCGAGGTAGTAGCCCTTCGGCGCGAGCTTGATCGCACGGCGGTACTCCGCGACCGCCTCGTCGTCCTTGCCCATCCCCTCGTACGTCTGGCCGCGCCGCGACACGACCTCGACCCGCTTCGCGGGATCGCTGCCGAGCAGTTTCTCTGCGGCTTCGTAGCTCTCGAGAGCGATGTCGCGCTTGCCCGCGGCGAGCATCGCGTCACCGCGTTCGATCCACAGCTGCGCGTTCTTGGGATCGAGCGCCAGGAACTTCTTGAAGTACTCGTTGGCGCCGTCGGTGTCGTTCGTCGCGAGCGCGAGGTCTGCGAGCGACCGCAGCGCCTTCTTCTTCATGTCCTTCGCAGACGCGTGGCCGAGCGCCTTCTCGTAGGCGGCGCGAGCGTTGTTCGTCTTGTTGCCCGCCCTCTGCAGCTCGCCGATGTAGATCCACGTCTGCGCGTCGTCGTCTTTCTTGCCGACAGCCGCGGTGAACATCTCCAACGCGCGCACGTCGTCGCCCGTCATGCGATGCAGGCGCCCGAGCGCGATCATCGTCGCGGTATCCGCGGGCGACTTCGCGAGCACCTTGCCGAGCTCTTCCTTGAGCTGATCGACGGTGCGATACCGCCGGTACATGTCGAGCAACTTCGCGAGGGCAGTCCCGTCGTGAGGGTTCTTCGCGAGGATGCCCTTGTAGCGGGCGATGACCTGCTTGTCGAACGGGTCGCGCGTGACGCCCCAGTCGCCGCCCTGCGCGAGCGCGACCGTGGGGGCTCCAACCGACAAAGCAGCAACGACGAGCAGACGAAGACGCCGCATCCTCGCGGATCATAGCCCCTCGACGGGGGCCGTGCCCGTGCTCTTGGCTTTCTGCGTCTCCTGCGGTGCGCCGGAGGCGCCGGGCCTCACGCGCGGATGCGCGCGAGCAGCGAGCCGAGGTTCTTCCGGCGGCTCTCGATGCAGTAGTCACGGATCATGCGGGCCTGGCTCTTGGCCATCGCGACGAAGCGAACGCCGAGCCCTGACGCCATGCGATCGTCCTTGCGATAGCAGATCTGCCCACTCGCCCAGATCGACTCTTCCACGTCGGGCAGATTGAGCTCGAGCCCGACAACCAGACCCGGTGGCGGTGCGAGCATCGAGATCGCCGACAACGAGATGCCTGTATCGCTCAAGTCCCCCGTCAGACCGCGGATGGGCCGGTCGTGAACGTAGGAGGTGACCATCGTCTCGAACGGGATGCGGTACCCAAGTCTTCGATCTTGCACGTCTTCTCCTCGATCGGTGCCGCCATAGCGCCGATGTAGGATAAAAGCGTACCAGGGTGGAGAGGGCGGCCAAACTTTTGGGTGGCAAGACGCCATTGGGGCCTCTGAGGCGCGTTACCAGGACCTCGGCGCCGCCAAGACGCCACTCGGTTGGTGCGCGGCAATGACGGCAAGGATCATGGTGGAGCCCAGGCGTGATCGCGGCAGAGGCGGCACACGTCGTGTTCTCGCCGGGGAACCCCGTCGTCGATGCGGAGCGCACACGCTGCATATCCACCCGTTCGCGTGCGCGTTTGAATTCGCCGATGTTCGCGAGCGGGTCGCCGAGTGGGTCATCGCCGAGCACGTGGTTCACGATCGCCCGTCGTGATCGCGATCGGCGTGTCGATGGTACGAATCGGACGTGTCGGTTGCGCTGTTTCCGTTCGAGTCGCTTCGGCGGGTATCCCGCGCGAGTGCGTCGCTCGAGTCGCTCGTGGCGCGGTGGACGTTCGCGCGGCCGATCGGGGCGAAGGTCGCGAAGGTGATCGGCGCACGCGCACGCGTGCGACTGGTCGGTGTCGTGGGGTCGGGTTCAACGTCGGGTTCAACGTCGGGTTCAACGAAGGGTTCAACGAAGGGTTCAACGTCGGATTCGTCGTCGGGCTCGTCGTCGTCGGGCTCGTCGTCGTCGGATTCGTCGTCGTCGGATTCGTCGTTCGACCCGTTCGCGGCGCTCGCGGAGGTGCGCGTGCACGGGCAGTCGTTCTTCGTCGGTGGCGCGAGCGCATTCGTGCGCGAGCTGGCGCAGAAGCGGCTCTATGGGCCGGAGGAGCTGGAGGCGCCGCGGCCGCTGACGATGGTGGAGCACGCGGTGTTTGCGGGCGTGGTCGCGGCCGCGATCGTCGACGCGAAGATCGCGGCCGAGGTGTGGCCCGTCGTCGACGCGGAGCGCACACGTGCGCGGTTGAATTCGTCGATGTTCGCGAGCGGGTCGCCGATGGGGGCATCGAGCGGGTCGTCACCGAGAGCGACATCGCCGAGTGGGTCATCGCCGAGCACGTGGTTCACGATCGAGCTCGCGCTCGAGATCGAGGGGCGGGCGCCCGTGCCGGTAATCGTGTGGTGTCCGAGCTCGATGCGGGTGGCGAGCCCGCCGCCGAAGGCGTTACCGGGATGGGAGCTCGATGTTCCCGTAATCGTCGGATCGTGCGCACTTCATCGCGACGTCGTGGGGCGATTGCAAGTGCGCGACGTGATCACGATCGACCGGCAGTTGGGGATCGTAGTCGGCGACGGCCTGATTGCCCTTTTGGCCGCGCCGGGGGCAGTGGAAGCAAAGGTCGCGAGCGACTATGTTCGGCGCGACATGGCGTTGCCCGACGATGCACACCTCGAGCTGACCGTTCAGCTCGGGACGACCCGACTCTCGGTGCGCCAGCTCTCCGATCTGGTGCCCGGCTCGATCATTTCGCTCGGGCGCCCGTTGGCGGGTCCGTTCGAGGTGCGAGCCGCAGGCCGACTGGTCGGGCAGGGCGAGCTCGTCGACGTGGATGGGGAGCTCGGGGTACGCATCGTGTCGCTTCAGGAGTAGCCAGTGCCGACCTACGAATATCGATGTAACGCGTGTGGCAAGAACTTCGAGTACCAGCAGCGCATGTCCGATGACGACCTCGTCACGTGCGAGGCGTGTGGACAGCCCAAGCTCGAGAAGCTCATCTCGGGCGGCGGCGGGTTCGTGCTGAAAGGCAGCGGGTGGTATCGCGATCTGTATGCGTCGCCGCCGGCGCCGCCGTCCGAATCGAGCAAGCCGGCGGAGGCGAAGGCGGAGGCCACGGGCGAAAGCAAGGGCGAGAGCAAGGGCGAGAGCGCACCGAAGGAGAGCAGCGGGACGAGCGAGTGGTCGAGTACGGCAACGTACGCCGAGTCGCTCAAGAGCAAGTCGGAGTCAGGAGGCGGCTCGAGTGGCTCGAGTGGTTCGAGCGGCGGTGGAAGCTCGAGCGGTGGCGGATCGAGCGGCGGCTCCGGTGGATCGAGCGGCTCCGGCGGCGGATCGAACACGTCCAGCGGTGGGGGCGCGTAGTGAGCGCGCAGCTGATCGACGGCAAGGCGGTCGCGGCGCGCGTGCGCGGTGAGGTCGCACATGCCGCGAACCAGCTGCGTAGTCGCGGCGTGACGCCGACGCTGGCGGTGGTCCTCGTCGGCGAGGATCCAGCGTCGGCGGTCTACGTGAGAAGCAAGACCAAAGCGGCGCGCGAGGCGAACGTCGACGTACGCGATCACCAGCTCGCGGTGACGACGACGCAGGTGGAGCTGCTCGCGCTCGTCGCCACGCTCAACGCGGATCCGATCGTCGACGGGATCCTCGTCCAGCTGCCATTGCCCGCGCACATCGACAGCGACGTGATCATCCAATCGATCGATCCCGCGAAGGACGTCGACGGCCTCCATCCGACCAGCCTCGGCTTCCTCGCACAGGGGCGCCCCACGCTCGTGTCGTGCACCCCGAAGGGTTGCATGCGGCTGCTCGCGGATCTCGGCGCTCCGATCGCAGGGGCGCGCGCCGTGGTGCTCGGCCGCAGCGTGCTCGTCGGCAAGCCGATTTCCTACCTTCTCGCGAACGCGAACGCGACGGTCACGATGTGTCACTCGCGAACCAAAGACCTCGCGGCCGAGGTTCGCCGCGCGGAGATCGTGGTCGCCGCGATCGGCAAGCCCGAGATGATCCGCGGCGAGTGGATCGCGGACGGCGCGATCGTGCTCGACGTGGGCATCAATCGCGTCGATGGAAAGCTCGTCGGCGACGTCGAGTTCGCGGCCGCGTCGCAGCGCGCGCGCGCGATCACACCGGTGCCCGGTGGCGTCGGTCCGATGACGATCGCGTGCTTGCTCGAGAACACCGTCCAAGCGGCGCACCTGCGTCGCGGCGGTGCGTAGGTTGACCCAACGCGCATGGTGGACGGCTGCGCGCCCCGGTTCGCGGCGGTGCGCGCGCAGCGGCTCGCGACGCGCGCAGCGATTCGCGATGGCGCGAGCGCGACGCGCGCAGCGCGCGACGGCGGCGCTACTGACCGGTGACGCCGACGGGCTTGGACATCGCGCGCACGAGGACGACCTGCAGCTCCGCGAATGGCGGCGGGTTCGACGCGAGCTCGTCCGCACCCGCAGCGCGCGCGATCTCGCGCAGCTCGGGTCGCGACGTGATCGCGACAACGGGGACGGGCGGGTGGAGCGCTTTGGCCATGCGGAGGGTCGCGATGCCGCCCTCCTGATCGAAGTCGAAGTCTACGACCGCGAGGTCGACCTCGCTCGTCATCAGTGCCGCGGCGACCGAGGCATCCGCCGCCTGCATGATCTCCGCGGTCGAGATGATCGACTTGATCGAACGCGCGAGCGTCGTTCGGTCCTGGCGGTCGCCGGACAACACGAGCACCTGCATGCCGTGGAACGTGCCGACGAGCTGATCGATCACCATCCCGAGCTGGAGGCCGATGTCCTCGAACTCGATGCCGAGGCCCGCAGGACCCTCGGACGACTCTTCCGTACGGCGCCACTGGACGACACCGACGAGGTTCAGCGGCGTCGCGCCTGGGACCATGAGTGTCACCTGCGTCGTGGAGCCGCTCGGGATCTCGTGCGTCGTCTCGAGGAACATCCCCCCGCGCGACAGGTTCACCGAATACGCGACGAGAAACGACGATGCGGTCCGGAACTCCACCTGGACCGCATACGGAACCCGCTCGTGTTCCCGCTCGGACATTAGCGGCCCTCAGTATCACGGAAAGTCGGGCTGAAGGCGCCGGCCGCGGCGCCGTTCCATGCAGCAGGACGACGAAACCGCCGGTCGGTGTCGTGCTTACAAGTTACAGGAGCCGGTCCAGCAGACGCTCGAGATGGTCGAGGTTCATGTACCGAATCTCGATATGTCCGGCCTTGCCGGGCTCGTCCTCGGTGATCGTCACCGGGCCACCGAGAGCGCGCGTGAGTCGCTGCTCGAGGTCGCGCACCGACGCCGACTTCAGCGTCACCTTGGGCGGCGCGCGATCGGCCTTGGCCGCCTCCGGATCGCGGGCGCGCTTCACGAGATCTTCGGTGGCGCGAACCGAGAGCTGCTTCGCGACGACCTTGCGCGCTGCCGTCTCGATCGCCTGCGCGGACTCGAGGCTGAGCAGCGCACGCGCGTGGCCCATCGTGAGCTGGGTGTCCTCGACGAGCTGGCGCACCGACGGCGGCAGTTTCAAGAGGCGCATCGTGTTGGCGACCGACGAGCGATCCTTGCCGATGCGATCGCCGATCTGGTCCTGCGTCAGCCCGAACTCGTCGACCAGGCGCTGGAACGCGGCCGCCTCCTCGAGAGGGCCGAGGTCGGCGCGCTGCAAATTCTCGACGAGCGCGCGCTCGAGTGCTTCGCCCTCGGCGACGTCCTGCACCACGACAGGGATCTCGGTGACGCCAGCGCGCTGCGCAGCACGCCACCGTCGCTCACCAGCGATGAGGAAGTACCCACCGGCCGGACGCGGTCGAACAACGAGCGGCACGATGATGCCGTGCACCCGGATCGAGTCCGCGAGCTCGTCGAGCTTGGCCGGATCGAAGTTGCGGCGCGGCTGCTCGGGGCTCGGATAGAGATCTTCGATCCCGGCCGCGAAGTACGTCCGCGAGCGCGGCGCCTCGTCGGCGGGTGACATCGCCGAAGACGTGGTCATTGGCGGCGTCGCCCAGTTCGCCTGAGGTGGGATCGACGGTGGGATCGGTGGGATCGACGGCGCGATCGACGGGGCGACGCTCGGCATCAGCGCGCCGAGGCCCCGTCCCAGTCCGCGCTTCTTGGTGTCGCTCATCATTTACCTTCGCACTCCTTCGGAGGTGCTTACGCGCCCGACGGTCGTCGGACTTGAACTCGTTTGCCCTCGGGAGGTCAGGCCGAAGCCTGGCCCTTGATGGTGGTCCTGTCGAGGAACTCGTCGGCGATCGCGAGATAGCTCTTGGTGCCCGCGCAGCGCAGGTCGTAGAGCAGCACCGGCTTGCCGTGGCTGGGCGCTTCGGACAGGCGCACGTTGCGGGGGATGCTCTCTTCGAACACCTTCTGCCCGAAGAACTTCAGCACCTCGTCGCGGACCTGGTTCGCGACGGACAAGCGCGCGTCGTACATCGTGAACAGCACGCCGTCGATGCTGAGGCGCGGGTTGTACGCGGCCCTCACCTTGTCGATCGTCGAGCTCAGCGCCGACAGGCCCTCGAGCGCGAAGTACTCCGCCTGCATCGGGATCACCACGCCATCGGCGGCGACGAGCGCGTTGAGCGTCAGCAGTCCGAGCGACGGCGGGCAATCGATCACGATGTACTCGAACTGCTTCGCGACGGTCGCGAGCGCGTCGGCGAGGAACCGCTCGCGGCGATCTGCGCTGATCAGCTCGATCTCCGCACCGACGAGATCCGTGGTCGCCGGCGCGAGGTACAGCGTCGCGATCTCGGTCTGTACGAGCACGTCGGCCATCGTCACGTCACCGGCGAGCGCGTCGTAGATGTTCTTCTTTACCTTCTCGCGTGGGAAGCCCACGCCGCTCGACGCGTTGCCCTGTGGATCGAAGTCCACGAGCAACACGCGGTGTCCGCGCGACGCGACCGATGCGGCGAGGTTAATCGCGGTCGTGGTCTTGCCCACGCCGCCCTTCTGATTCGCGACCGCAACGATGCGAGTCATGCGAGCGGGATAGCACCCCGCTATGACGATCCCTTCCATGCACCCTCGTCGCTCCCGGCCGTGGACGGAGCAAATTCGTGTCTATCTGCGAAAAAAAAATTGGGTCCGGATTGGTTCCTCGCGTACCTTGTACGCAGATGTAGGACATGTGGGTCATGTCCTGAAAGGGAACAAATGTCTGGTGGAATTCCGCGCGTTTATACGTCGTTTGCCGAGTTCGAGCGAGAGGAGCTTCGACGACTAGATTCCCTTCACACCTCTGTCGACGACCTCGTCGAGGAGCGATTCGCAGAGGAGCTCGACTTTGGGAACGGCGACGCCCCGCGCAAGCGTGGCCGCCCCCGCAAGCACCCACGGTAGTTCTCGCGGCAGCGGTCGATCACGTCGGGGGCGACGATCGACGGCTGCCGCGCCACTGTCTTCCGCTGCGTGATCACGCAGCCGTGTTCGTGCCTCGTTCGCTTATTCTCGTCCCGTGTCCCGCGTGTTCTCGTTGATCGTCGCGCTCGCCGGCTGCGGTGCGTGCGACGAAGAGAAACCGAAGGGCGATGCCGCCGTCGCGCGGTGTCTCGCCGCTCGCGCGCCGCTCACCGGCGAGGCGACGTACTACACGGCCGACGGTACGGGCAACTGTAGCTTCGCCGCCGACGCGACGAGAATGGTCGCCGCGCTCAACGGTCCCGACTACGGGACCGCCGTGTGGTGCGGCGCGTGCGTCGAGGTCACGGGGCCGTCGGGTACCGTCGTCGTGCGCATCGTCGACAAGTGCCCGGGCTGCGCCCCCGGCGATCTCGATCTTTCGCGCGAAGCCTTCGAGCGCATCTCGCCGCTCTCGGCGGGTCGCGTGCCGATCACCTGGCGCGAGGTCGCGTGCGATGTGACCGGGCCGATCAGCTATCAGTTCAAAGACGGATCGTCGCAGTTCTGGACGGGGATCCAGCTCCGCAACCATCGCTATCCGATCGCGACCCTCGAAGCGCGTGATGCCGGCGGCGCCTACCGGTCGATCGCGCGCCTCGACTACAACTACTTCGTCGACAGTGACGGCCTCGGCCCGGGCCCGTACACGCTGCGAGTCACGGACACGCGCGGCCAAGGGATCGAGGACACGAACATCGCCGTCGGGGACAACGTCGCACGGACGGGTGCGTCGCAGTTCCCGGCATGCCCAAACTGAGCGATCTACCTCACATGTGGATCTCATCGGTGCGATAGTGGGACGATGCGCGCCAGTGAGTACGACCCCCCGTCGCACCGGTTACCACTCGGCGCAGCCGCACCGGCCCCCATGCCCAATCTCGTCGGGATGGGACACGACCTCAGCAACGTGCGGGTCGCCGAGGATCGAGGGGGCGCTGCGATCGGCGCCGAGGCATTTACACAGGCTGCGAACCTGCACTTTGGCGGCGGGCACCAGCAAGTGCTCGGGCACGAGGCCCACCACGTCGTGCAGCAAGCGCACGGGAACCCGTTCGTCGGCCAGTACTGACTTACTACGACTCGATCTCGTAGTCCTCGAGCTTCTTGTAGAACGTCGAGCGATCGATCTCCAGGATCGTCACGTTCGCGATTGCAGCTGGCGGCGCGCTGATCGCGAGCGACCGAGCGGCGACGTGCGTGCACGCGGCGCGTGCGTCTGTGCGAGCACCTGTGGCGGCAGGTCCTGCGCGACGATCTGCTCGCGATCACCGAGCACGGTCGCTCGCTCGACCGCGTTGCGTAGCTCTAGCGGTGCGCGTTCCGCGCGCCGCAGGTGCAATCGACGCAACCATGCGTCGCGCATGTCCCGCACGCTCTGGCGACCTGTGATCGCAACGCATCGCGCGCGCGGAACACGCGCACCCCTGCGTTGCTCGCCGTGATGCCGCGCGCTTCGGCGTAGTCCTTCACGGCCATGCCGTCGACGTCGATGCGCTGGAGTGCGTCTGCGTATTCGGGCTTGAGTGTGGACGCGAGCTCGCCGACGCACTTGCAGGCGACGTCGGCGAGCTCCGGATCCGTCGTGGTCTCGAGCTCGGCCGCGAGCGCCTCGAGGCGCTCGCGCTGCGTAGCCGCGCGCCGGGCGCGGTCGATGATCGCGTTCCGCAGCATGCGGTACATCCAGCCGAGCGCCGACTCGCGGATCTCGTCGGACTTCTCGAGCCCGCGCACGAACGCATCCTGCAGGATCTCCTCCGCGAGTGCGCGGTCGCGCACGCGCCGCTCCACGAACGCGAGTAGCTCGCGATGGTGCGCGACAAGGATCGCGGCAAGGTCATCGGGCGTCGTCATCGTCGCTTCTTGCCGCTCGATCAGCGCACGCGCAAGGGTTGCACGTGCAGTCGCGGCACCCGCACTGCTCGCGCGGGCAGCTCGTCCGGTTCAAAGCATCGCATCCCCGCGCCGCGCCTCTCGCACAGCAGCAGGCCTCGGTCTTCGTTTCGGTCTGCGTCTTCGTCGGCATGGTCATCGTCCTTTCGACCCTTCGACGCAGCCCATGCGCCCGCATTACACCTACGACTCGATCTCGTAATCCTTGAGCTTCACGCATTATTAGCCAACGTCCTCAACATCGCTGCGAAATGTACCCGACGGCAACGAGCATGGTTCCGTTGTCTCGTCGACGAGGACGGCGAAAAGGGAGACAAGCGGGATACGCACCGCAGCTCCCTCGTGGCCCCGTTTGTCAGAGGCGCCGCATAGCCTTTCACGTGTCGAGCACCGTCGGGGGTCATGTCCCGGCGGCGGGCCGAGCTCCTCGGCCGGCCCAGCTCGACGGTCTATTTCGCGCCGAGGTGATCCGAGGACACCTGTGGCGAAATCGAACCTGCGCGGACCCGCGCGCAAGCAGGGGAAATCGAACCTGCGCTCCGAGCTGCCTCGCGTTCGACGAGCATGGTCTCGCGGCCGATTGTGGCGACTCGCGCAGGTGCAGCTCGACGCGATGCAGAGTATCGACGGGCCCGAGCTCGCAGGTGTTGCCCCTGCCGTCGATGCTCTGCGTGACGCGGTAGTCAGGGCGACGGACGCGACCAGTGGCGCGACGCTGCTCGAGCGCATTGCCTTCTCCCTCTGGCCGGCGAGCGCGGACGACGACGACGAGCATTGGCACGTGGCATGGGTCGCGATCGCGAGCCTCGCGGGCATTCCAGAAGCGCTAGCGCTCGACGCGGTCGACATTTCCGCCGACGACCACCGACGAACGCCCCGACGACAGCGTGCAGCAATGCGCAAGCGGATCCTGGCGGAGCGAGGGACGGTGCGCACGTACGACCCGACGACTGGAATCACGTCGCTCAATAGCGAGTACGAGGAGTGCATCAAGGTCGAGGCCGCCCAGCGGCTGCGCGAGGCCTAGGACAAACAGGGTGCGACTGTCCTAGGACACAGCCGGGATCTCAGTCCTATTTTTGCAGCGTCGCGCTCTCTCTACCTTCGTTTTCAACGGAGGCGAGATGCGCATCAGATACAAACAGGCGGCCGAGTACACCGGGGTCCCTCAAGGGACGCTGCGCTCGATGGTCTCGATGAAGACCATCCCGCACATCCGCATCGGGCCACGCATGGTGTTGTTCGACACCGCGCAGCTCGACGCGTGGATCGCGGAGCGAATGGTGTCACCGATGGCCGGTGCGAAGTGACCGCGTGGGGCACGACGATTGCGCAGCGGTTCGACCTCGAGGACCTGCGTGAACTCGAGCGCGATCGCTCTCCCAAGGCAGAGGCCTCGCATCTCGTCGCGCACCTGCGCGCCTTACTACGACAGCCCTGCGCGAATGCGGCGGGCGAGGTCTGATCGACATGACCGCCGAAGACGTCTGGGGCGGCGGCTTCCTCCAGGTCCCGCGCGATCCGATTGAGCAGTTGATCGGCTCCGAACGGACGCACGCCACCGTGATCGTGCTGCTCGAGTTACTTGTTCGTCGACGCTGGTCGAACGCGGGGCGGCGAGTCACATCGCGCGGTGTTCTTGATCTCGAGGTCGACCAGCTCGTGATCGGTGAGCGCGAGCTCGCGGCAAAACTCGGACTGCATCGCAATGTCATCCGAACTGCGCTAGGCAGGCTCGAAGCGCTCGGTGTGCTCACGTGCGACTCGGGCCCAAATGGCACGTTGATCACGATTCGCGCTCGGCAATCCACAGTTCGTCCACAGATCTCGCGGTCCACGTCGGGACCGTCATCGGGACCACCGTCGGGACCACACGTTTACGACGACGAACAGGGTAGTCAGGACCACACTCAGGACCACTCTGCGGACCACACCGGGACCACATCGGGACCACATCGGGACCCTAACGTAGATCCGGATCAGAGGTATGCGATCGGGAGATCGGGTGGTGGTGCCTCTCCGTCTCCGGAGCCTTCTGCGATCGGTCGTGCAGAACAAGAACGTCGGGTGAACTACTTCCTCCGACGCATCAACGCGGCACGGGTCGACGTCGCAGCCGCGCATCGGCTTGGACGGGTCTGGCCGATCACGCTAATGGACGACGGCGGCCGCGGAGAGCGAGAGCTCCGTGCGCGCCTTGCGAACTCCGCGGACCCAGGCCCAGATCAAGCGCTCGAGCACGTGCTCGATATCGCGATCGCCGAGGCGCACGAAAGTGGGAAGCTCAAATGGCTATCCTGGTCGGTGGCCGAGCCGAAGGCGTGGCGCGCGAAGCTCGCCGCATCTCTTGCCGAGGTCACCGCGAAACGCGCGGGACCTCGCCGCACAGGCGATGCCATCGGCGCGGCGAGCCCGCGAACCGATCACCCCGTCTCAGCAACCCTCATCCCATGCAGCGAGCTCTGATATGCCCGACGAACGCGACGAACACACCTACGCCCGCCCCGTTGCCGGCATCCTCGGCGAGGTCGCGAACTTCGAGCCGCCGACACTCGAGCATTCGCCCGAGTGGTGGGAACAGCGCGATCGCGAGGTCGCCGAGCAACGCGCGCGGGACTTCGCCGCCGCTGAAGCGCAGCGCGCGATCGAGCGCGCGGGTGATCTACGCGAGAGCGGCTTTCCGGAGATGTTCGTCAGCTCGGGACTCGGCGACCTCGCGGACACGGAGGCGATGCGCCACGCGCGCATGTTCATACACCTGCCGAAGAAGCTGCTCGTACTCGCCGGCGGCGTTGGCACCGGCAAGACGACAGCGGCCGCCTGGCTCGCACTCAAGGGGCAGGATCCGCGGCCGGGGTTCGTGCGAATCGCGACCCTCGCGCGCCGGAGCCTGTACGACCGCAAGCTGACGGATTGGCTCGAGGGCCTGACATCGCTCGTGATCGACGATGTTGGCGCCGAGTTCCTCGACGGAAAGGGGGCATTCCGCTCCCTGATGGACGAGGTCGTGGACACGTTCTACTCGAACCGCCGCACGCTCGTCATGACCACGAATCTTCGACCTCGGCGGAAGGGGCCGGAGGACGAGCCGGAGTTCGCGGAGCGATACGGCGAGCGCGTCTGGTCGCGCGTCACCCAAGTCGGCGTGTGGGGCGACTGTGGAACGCGCGATCTTCGACGGAAGGAATCCTCGAAGTGACGAAGCGACGACAGCGGTTGCTGGAAGCCACGAAGGCGCGACACGCAAGGCTCCGCGAGCTCGGCCTATGCATTCTCGGTCCGGCGCCCTGGGCGCGCAGTCCGAGGCCTCGAGGTGTCGAACACGGCCCCGTGATTCGTGGCGGGCGTTGCGCGCGCTGTCTCGCTGTACACGCACGCGGTGACACGTCAGCGGCACGCCAGGTTCGCGCAGAGCGCGCAAGAGACCCAGGGTTGTACGCAATCGTCGGGCGCGACTGGAGTGAGATGTGAGGACCGAACGATCAGTTGCCGCATCGCCTGCCAACGAGGGTAGTCCGATCGGTCGACCCTCCTCCGCACGCGGACAACGTATTGGCAGCTCCGCCACTACGATGGCATCATGCGCGCGTGCCACCTCACCCGTACCACAGGCTGAGCATGGAGGAGAAGCGGGCGCTCTGGAGGACTGGGGTGGCCGCGCGCTCCCTCGTGCGTTGCCCACGCTGCGGCGTGCAAGTCATCGAGCAGCAGCTGGCCGATCACGCGGCGCTCCGCTGTTCGCAGCGTCTCTGGTAGGTCGAACTCGTTCGCGGGTCCTTCCCGGGCGTGCGGCCCGTGCGGGTGACGGAGTCCGCGGGATCGCGGTTGGCGCAGCGTCCTCGATGTCTCGCCACTCGCCACCGGAGGCGCCGTGAAGACCCTCGGAATTCGCGAGTACGCGCGCCATCGC
>JBJXGN010000264.1:0-15754 GCA_046160585.1 Kofleriaceae bacterium | reverse complement strand
CCTCGCCCGATCGGCGAAGATCGAGATCACGCCGGAGTAGGGGCTCGACGGATCCTGGCGCGGTCCGTACACGTTGAAGAAGCGCAGCGCGACGCAGGAGACGCCGTGCGTTGCGGCGTAGGCCTCCAGCGCGCGCTCCGACGACAGCTTGTGCAGTCCGTACGGAGCGAGCGGGCGCGTCGGTGTCTCCTCCGCGACGGGCATGTCGGTCACGTCGCCGTAGATCGCCGCGGACGACGCGAACACCACCTTTGGCGATCCACCGGCGTGCGTTGCGCGGGCGTACTCGAGGACATGCAGCGTCGATCCATAGTTGACACGCATGTCGTCGAGCGGCTTCGCGATCGACGTCACGACCGAGACCTGCGCTGCGAGGTGAACGATCAGCGCGACCGCACCGTGCTGCACGACCACCGGGGCGAGCGGCGTAGCGATGCCCGTCGAGACGTCGTGCTCGATCACCGTCAGGCGGTCGTCGTCGGCATGCTGCGCGAGGTTCGCCCGATTCCCCGTGGAGAAGTCGTCGAGCACCACCACGCGATAGCCGTTCGCGATCAGTGCGTCGACCGTATGCGAACCGATGAAGCCAGCGCCGCCAGTAACGACCGCGAGAGGGAGGTGCACCATCGCCGAACTGTACTCGGCGGAGTGCGACGGTCACGTGAGATCACCATGAGACCCAAAGGCTCTGCTCCCCTTTACCCCTTCTCCGTGTCGATCCCTCTGGGCGCACACGGGCGATCTCGCAATGCACGAACGTGCGTCGTGACCGAAGCGTTCGCCATCTGGATCACATGCAGCAGGCGATCGGGCGGACAGCGCCACACCCTGGCGGTTGCGGCACCGTACCCGAGTTCTCCGTGTGACCGATCGCGTCCGTGCCGAGGTACGTCGCGAGGCCACTGCTCGTCTGACTGTTCGTCCACCCGGTGCACGTGTAGTCCGCAGTCTCGCGCCCGAAGCGCGGCGCAGCGCCGAGCGTGAAGTCGCCGAGCTCGTCGACGCTCGGATCGATCCACGCACCGCTCGCCGGCACGCTGACCGGCGAGTTCGCACGCTGGTACTCGGCGGCGTGACACATGTGCGAGCCGGGAAACTCGGCATTGCAGACGGCGTGCATGCCCGGGCGTCCGTTCGGACTGAATGCGCCCGCCGTATTCGCCGCGGTCGTGAAGCCCGCGAACGTCACCTTCGGCTCGCCGTTGCAGCACGCGAGCGCGCGCGGCGTGTTGCAGCCCGGCGGTCGAGGCACGGTGCCGCTGTTTGCTGTGACAACGCGGCCGTTCGGCTGCATGTACGTCGCGAGGAACGACGTGGCGCTCTCGTTCGTCCACGCGGAGCAGGTGTAGTCGCGTTCCTCGCGGCCGAAGCTCGTCGACGAATCGAGCGTGAAGTCGCCGTTGACGTCGACGCTCGGATCGATCCACGCGCCGCTCGCAGGCACCGTCGTTGCGGAGCCGGTGAGCTGGAACTCGGAGACGTGACAGAGATGCGAGCCAGGAAACTCCGCGGCGCACTTCGCATGCATGCCGTCGCGCCCGCCGGCGTTACCGCTCGACAGCGTCTGCGTGAAACCCGCGAACGCAGCGATGTCCTCGCCGTACGCGCCGTTGCCGGCGGGACCGACCGGACCTTGGGGGCCGGGATTGCCGCTGCCGGGCGGACCTTGCGGTCCCTGCGGTCCCTGCGCACCCGGGGCGCCGGGGGAACCATCGGCGCCAGCGGGACCGATCGGGCCCTGCGCACCTGTCGGGCCCATCAAGCCCATCGGGCCCATCGGGCCCTGTGCACCCGTCGGCCCCTGCGCACCCGTCGGGCCCTGCGGGCCTTCGGGGCCCTGCGGCCCCGGATCGCCACCGCCGGGACCGACAGGCCCGGGCTCGCCGCGCTCGCCGGTGTCCCCCTTGTCACCCTTGTCGCCCTTCTCGCCCTTCTCGCCGGGCACGCCCATTTCGCCGTCTTGGCCTTCGCCGGAGCCACATGCGACCAGCAACATCGATGCGAGCGCGAGGGTCTTCACGCCCGATCGGACGGATCCACGCCTCGATCAGTCGCGCCCGAACGCGATGCGACCGAGCTGCCCGAGAAGGATGTCGAGCGCGACACGGTTGTCGCCACCCTCGGGGATGATCAAGTCGGCCCAGCGCTTGGTCGGCTCGACGTGCTCGATGTGCATCGGTCGCACCGTCGCGTAGTACTGGTCGCGTACGCTCTGGAACGTGCGACCGCGCTGCTCGAGGTCGCGGCGGATACGGCGGATCAGCCGGATGTCCGCATCGGTGTCGACGAAGATCTTGATGTCCATCTGCTCGCGCAGCGCCGCCTCGGTGAACACGAGGATGCCCTCGACGATGATCACGCGTGCCGGCTCGACGCGGCGCGTCTCGCTCCGGCGCGTGTGCGTCGCGAAGTCGTAGATCGGGACGTCGACGGCGCGGTTCGCGCGGAGCTCGCGCAGGTGCGTCGCGAGGAGCGAGCTCTCGAGCGACGCCGGGTGATCGTAGTTGGTCTTCGCGCGCTCCTCGATGGACAGGTGCTCCTGCGAGAAGTAGTACGCATCGTGCTCGAGCGTCACGCAGCGCCCGGGCATCGATGCCGCGAGCTTGTGCGCGACCGTGGTCTTGCCGGAGCCCGTACCGCCCGCGATGCCGACGACCAGTGGACGCGTGGGACCGGCGAGGACGTGCGACATCGGGCGCGTCTTTAGCTCAGATCGCCGCGCCCTGTCATCTCGCGAGATCGGGCGATTCTCACGCGCGAGCGGCGCGTTCACGGTTCGGTGGGGATCGCGGCCGGCACCATCCCGAGGATGAGCGAAGAGACCGTTCCCCCGATCTTCACGCGAGCCCGCTCGCGGGTGACGCGAATGTCCGCGACCGCCTTGCTCGCGTCGGCGAACACCTCCGACACCTCGGTATCGAGCTTCTTCTGGAGATCGATGGCAGCCGGCTCGCGCTTCGCATCGATCGCGACGTCGAACGCGACGCCGTCCTTCGTCGTCTGCACCCACGCGGCGAGGTCGCTGCCTTTGGACAACGTGCCCTCGGGCCAGTCGACATTGCCCACGCCGTCGAAGACGAACGTCACCATGCGCTGGGCGGGCAGCGTCGCGAGTAGTGCGCGCAGGGTTGGCGTCAGTGGCTTCGCGCTCTTCACGTTCGCGTGGACCTGCGCCGCCGCGAGATCCTGGCGCACGCTGATGTACGCGGTGTGCTCGTCCAGGAAGTCGACCCAGCCGATGTGCGGCAGCTGCAAGATCTTCGAGCCATCGCGCAGGTCGTGCTCCTGCGACTGGTGTGCGAAACATCCCTCGAGGTTCTTCCGCGTCCAGCGCCCGCGCACGATCAGCGTGCCCTGCTCGCTCGCGTCGAAGCCGGCGCTGCCGAATACGAACCACTCCGCGCTCGCGACCATGCTCTTCACACATGCGGGCAGCTCCGCCATCGCGAGCTTGACCTGCGGGACGTCGCCGATCTTGCCGAAGATGGGCGTGAACCGCGAGTCCCGGCGTAGCGGCCCGACGAGCACGTCGATCACCATGCGCGTGTCGGCGGGCAGGTGCGCGATCGCCGCGTGCGCTTCCGCGCGCGCGACCTCGAGGGGCACCTCGGCGCCGCTCGTCACGATCTCGGGGACAACGTCCTCCTTCGCGGCTTCGCCCTCGCCGCTCGCGATCGCGTACGGCTTCTTGTCCCACGGATCGTCCTCGGGACGAACCTTCGGTCCGGGCGAGTCCGGCACCGCGGGTGTGAGCGACGTTGCACGCGTGTCCGTGCGCGCGTCGTCGTTCGCCGAGAGACGCCACGCGACGAGCCCACCGGCGAGCGCGACCGCACCGACACCGGCGACCACGATCGGCCAGCGTTGGCGTGGCGCACGCTCCGGTTCCGCGCTCGCTTCCGCGTCCGATCGCGGGGACGGCGCCCACGCGAGCGGCGTCTTCCCGCGGTCCGTCGTTGCCTGACGCTCCGCGAACCACGGCTTCCTCGTTTCGGTCGGTTGCGGCTTCGAGGACTGCGAACCGAGCGTCGTCGCATGCGCCTCGGGGACGTTGTGCTTTCGCGACGCGTCCGACTTCGTGACACTCGCGAGCACCGCGTCGTTTGTCGGCCGCATCCGCGCCGTCTCGCCGGCGGTCGGCGCCGCGGAGCCTGCGGCCGCGCGCACGGCCTCGAGGAACGACGGCGCGTTCGGCGGCCGATTCTGCGCGCGCGTCGACAGCGCGCGGCGGATCTCGACGTCGAGCTCGTCGGGCACGTTGGCGCCGATCTCCGGCGCGTTCAGCGAGCGCGGCGAGAGGCGTGCCTCGGGGTCCGCGAGGTCGTCCCAGGGCAGGCGCCCCGCGAGCATCGCGTACAGTGTGACCGCGAGCTCGTAGATGTCCGTCGCGAGCGAGGCGGGCTGACCGAAGAAGCGCTCCGGCGCCATGTATGCCGGCGTTCCCCGCACGCCACCTTCCATCGTCGTCGTCGACGACGGCTCCGCGAGATCCTTTGCGATGCCGAAGTCGAGCAACACGGCGTGTTTGTTCGCGACGATGAACACGTTCTCGGGCTTGAGATCGCGATGGATCAAGCCCTGCTCGTGCAGTGCACCGACCGCGCTGCACAGCTCCGCGAACAGCTCGAGCGCAGCGACCAGCGGAAGTGGACCGTTCGACAATACGCTCGCGAGCGTTTCTCCTTCGAGGCGCTCCATCGCGAGAAACGGTCGGTTGTCGGGGAGCGCGCCGACGTTCAGTACCTTGACCACCGACGAATGCGTGATCTGCTGCAACCGCTGCGCTTCGGCCATGAACTGCGCGCGTACGCGCTCGGTGTCGGCCAGATGCGCGTGCAGCACTTTCAGCGCCACGCGGCGGGGACCCCACGTCGCGTCGTAGACAACGCCGCTACCACCTTCGCCGAGCACGCCGTCGATGCGGAACTCGCCGAGGTTGCGAGGATGTGTCGGGCCTAGGGGAGCAGGATCCATGCGAGCTGCGGCGAGAGGGACCTCACCTTAGCGCACCTCATCCCGGCCCATCGCTAGATTTTGTGACGAGAACCGAGAGGAGCTCACTTGCGTCGACCAACCCCCGTCGTCCGCTGGAAGCCCTCGGAAAGGCGGAGAACACCGAGGTTGCCGGAGAAGCAGGCCCGGTGAGTCGCCGAGCCCGCCAGGGGTTCATTTATCTCGGAGCCTGTCTGCGCGCAGGCTGCACCCACGCGCGCTTGCCGTCGTCGCGCGTCACCACGGCGCGCAGGTACCCCTGATCGGGGAGCGCACGCTTGGCGATGCGCGACGTCGCGCGCCCGACGCGCCTGCCGTTCTCGATCCACTGGATCGTTGCCTTCTGCTTCGGCGCAAGCTCCACGACGAGCTCGTCGCCGTCGACCTCCGTGCGCACGAGCTCGACACCGCTCGACGCGTAGAAGCGACCTGCATCGATAGCTGCGAGGATCGCCGTCGGATCGCGCTGCGCCTTGACCACGATCCAGCTACCACCGGCCGGATACTGACCACCGGCGGGTCCGTAGTCGTGCGCGTCGTCGGACGCGACACCCCACAACGTCACGCCCTGCATCAGCGCCGCGTCCCACAGCGCGTCCATGCTCGGGTGATCCTTGTCGCCATCGTTCCACTTCGCGAACGCGGAGTTCGCGATCTCGACGAGCCGATAGCCGCGACGCCCGAGCTCGGCGAGCACGTCGGGCGTCATGCCCCAGAACCAGTTCGGGTGGTTGATCTGCGCGAGACCGCCGAGCTGTTGCTGCTGTACGAGTGCGGCGTCGTATTTGAGCAGTCGATCGCGCGTCTTCCGATTCGCCCACGTGATCTTCCCGACCGGTCGCGCCGTTGGACCGAGGAGGTTGACGTGGATGCGGCACTTGCCGCTCGCGTCGCCCGGCGGAATGCAGTCGCTGGGGTTGTGCGTGAGCTCGATGCCCGAGAACACGATCAGCCGTTTCGGCGCGACGGGGCGCAGGACGACCTGCCCCGGCGTCTGTGTGGCCGGATCGATCTCGCTAACGCGATTGTGATCCGTGAGGAACATGAAGTCGTAGCCGCGCGACTCGTACCAGCGGATGACATTCGCGATGGGCTCGACGCTGTCGCCGGACGGCTTCGCGTGCACGTGCGTCGATCCGCGCAACCAGATCTCCGGTCCCGCGTCGCTCGCGATCGGCGGCGGCGGACTCGCGACCGGCAGCGCATCGGACGGTACCGTCGAGATGCTCGCGTCGGTGGGGACATCAGGTTCGTTGTCCGGATCCGGCGCGTCACCCGGGACGGGCGTCGCGTTCGGTGGTGCGTCCTCAGCAAACGAGACCTGCGCCGCGTCCTCGGGCGGGCTCGTCGGCGGCGTCGGAGGCGCGATGTCGTGGGTCGCGCACGCGACGATGGAGACGACCGACGCGACGAGCGCCGCTGCACCGACTGTCCGGCGTCCGGACACTCGCGAGATCACGGGACGCTTGCCTCGTCGAGCGCCTTCGCCCCCTCAGGCGTGACGTTCGTGACCACACCCCACGGATTCTTATTCCACTGCGCGCGGAGCGCGAGGAACAGTCCGATGTTGTCCGTCAGCATGCGCCGCTCGACGGGCCGTTGGGCCGAGAACTCCTTCATCTCGCCCGGATCGTCCACCATGTCCCCGATGATCGGCACGCCGGTCTTCGGCACGCGGATCTTCCAGCGACCGATGCGCATCGCATGCGCGTATTCGTACATCGAGGCGTACGACGGCGACGCCCAGCCGCGCCCGCGCCCCTGCGCCAGCGGCGCGAGGGAGTGTCCCTGGATCTGCGCCGGGACATCGAGGCCCAGCGCGTCGACAATCGTCGGGAACACGTCGACACCCTCGGCTCCCTCGTCGACGACGGTGCCGCCGGGGAACCGCGACGGATCGTGAACGAGTAACGGCACGCGGATCAGCGTGTCGCGCAGCGAGCCGCCGTGCCCGCATCGCCGATCCTCGAAGAACTCCTCGCCGTGATCGGCGGTGATGATCAACATCGTCTCGTCCCAGATCCCCCACGTGCGCAGCTGCTCGATGAACCGGCCGAGTTGCTTGTCCTGGTACGAGATCGCCGAGTCGTAGATCGCCTTCAGGCGCTCGATGTCGGCGGGCGGCGGGATGATCGAGCAGCCCATCGAGCCCGGCTTGAAGCCGAGATCCTTCGCCGTGCCGTACTCCTTGAACGGACCGTCGTATCTGCCGGGCGAGTAGATGTCGATCCACGGTTTGCGCGCGATCCACGGACCGTGCGTGTCGATCGTGCCGAGGAAGAGATACGTCGGCTCGGTGCGCGCCTTGTCGAGCTGGCCGAGCGCCGCGTCGACGATCGCGGCGCCATAGATCACGCCGTTGATGACGCCCTTCTCGCGCATCATGTTGCGGAACTCCTTGAACCCGCGCGCGTAGCCGCCGCTGTCGTTGACGAAGCCGTTGCCCGTCACCGCGGTCGTCATCATCGTACCGACCGTCGACAGCGTGTTCGCGATGACGTCGAAGTCCTTGTCGATCGACCACGCACCGCCGACGCCGGCCATGCGCACGTTGTGGACCGCCGGATACACGCCCGTCCACACCGACGAGTGCGAGGTCTGCGACTCGTTGCCCTGCACGTAGTACTGGCGAAACACCGCGCTCGTCTTTGCGAGCTCGTCGAAATTCGGCGTCTGCGCGCGCGCGCCGGGAGTGAACGTCGGGACACGATCCGCGCGCAGCGCGTCCATCACCCACAGCACGATGTACTTCGGCGGTGGCGCCTTGGCGAGCGGCGCGGGCGCCTCGCCCTGTAGCGTGATGTGCGGCCGGATCAACGTCGCGCGATCGCAGTCGCGCGCAGTCAGCGTGAGCGCGACGACCTTGCCGCCCATCGCGGTCAGATCCACGCGCGCGCCCGTACCCGCGAGCGCACCTCCGGCAAACGCGTCCGCGCTCGGGCGCGCGCGCACCTCGATCGAGCAGCCGGGCGTGACATCGGACACGAGGTGCGCACCGTCGGGCAACGACACGAACCACGTGAGCGTCTCGTCCTTGTCGAGCGCGATCGCGTGCGCCGCTGGGTCGAACACCGCGGCCACGCGCGGATCGCGATCGTCGAGGGGGCGCGGATCACCGACGCGGATCCACTGCACGCCGAGCTGCGGATCCGACTTCTTCGCCTTCTTGCCCTTTGGATCTTTGTCGGCCTTCTTGTCAGGGTCGGCCTTCTTGTCCTTGTCCTTCTTCTTCGCGGTGCGGCTCTCGAGCACGAGCTGGTTCTCGCCGACGAAGAATCGCCCCGCGTCGATCGCGAACGCGACCGTCTGCCAGCCCTGCGCGAGATCCACGCGCGAGTCCTTGCTCGCCTTGCGTCCATTGGCCTTCAGCTCGACGACCATCTCGGTGCTCGCGTACACGCGCATCGACAGCTGCGTGCTCGTCCGCGCCTGCTCGACCGTGAGCGGGACCTCGAGCAGCGCGAGCTTGTCGGGGACAGCGACGCGTTGCCCGTCGAGCACCTGCCCGTACCGCCAACGACGCACCGGGACCCCGAACCGCGTGTAGCGCGCGAAGGCGACGCCGCTCGCGTCGAGCACGAGGTCGCCCGCGACCATGCGATGTGCGGCGTGGCGGTTGTCGACGAGATCGTAAACCGCGTGCTCCGTTCGTCCCGGGGCGGGCTCGGCATCGGCTGTCAGCGCGACCGCGTCGGCCAGCGTGGCATCGGCGGGCACCGCAGCGTCCTTGGTCGCGCTCGCGTCCTTGCCCGCTTCCTTCTTGTCGCCGCATGCAGATGCGAGCACCACGAGGGCCAACGACGCCACGTGCCGGGTCACCGCCCTCGGGGGTAACACGACCGCGCAGCCGAGTGTGATCGCGAGCCGCATGTCACATCCAGCGCACACCGGGTCACCCTTTGCATGAAGCGACGGCGGCGCATGGTCCGCAGGATGGGACGACACGCGGCGATGGTTGTGGACGCCGTGTTCCCGGTCGACTGGCGCGAGCTCGCCCTCAGCGCGACCGCCCGGCCCGCCCACGACGAGCCTCGCGCCGAGAACCTCATCGATGATGGAGGCGTGGTCCGACCACGGCATTGACTCCGAGCAAGGCGTCGCGCAGAATCCCGCGGTGCGGATCGCGCTCTCGATCGTCGTGGCACTTCACGTCGGCGTCGCGATCGCGGCGCCCTGTCACGTGGGTGATGTCAGCGCGGCCGAGGATCGCGACCTCGGTGTCCTCGACGGTGTTACGTGCCTCGACGGTTCTCTCCACATCACCGGCACCATCACAAACCTTCGCTCGCTAAAGGCGCTGACCGAGATCAAAGGCGACGTGCACGTCGCCCGCGCAGAACGCCTGTCGACGCTCCGTGGTCTCGATGCCGTCGTCCGCGTCGGCGGATCGATTCACATTGGTGGGCCCAAGCAGGGTGTTCCGAGGCTGCGGAACATCGACGGCCTGCGCGGCGTGACAGAGGTCGGCAGAGACCTCTGGATCAGCGGCGGCTACATTTTCAAGCCAGGGAAGTCGCGCATGTCCTTCATCGACGGCGTCGACGGACTGACGTCGCTCGTCCGTGTCGGCGGCGACGTGGTGCTGTTCGACGTTCGTGCGTTTCGCGGCCTTGATGCCCTCCGCGAGATCGGTGGCGATCTCCGGATCGAGCACAGCGACTTTGCGAAGCTCGCTGGCTTCGCGAAGCTCGAGAAGATCGGTGGCAGCGTCCTGTTCGACAACAATCAGTGGCTGACCCAGATGCCTGGTGCACCGAAGCTCGCAAAGGTCGGCGGTGACGTCTCGGTCGGTTGCCACAACGAGGACGACCCGACCAGGTCCCTGCGACTCACCGAGAAGACGGTGCGCGCACGATTCCAGAACGTTGCCGTCGGTGGAGTGCTGTGGCGGATCGCGACAACCCCGTGTTGGTTCGATCCGCGCGTGAAATAGTTCGATCCGCGTGGTCGGATCGCGAGACAAGGCGCACGGCCTGTTGCGACGGCTGCGCAGACCAACAACACTAGGCTCGTGAAGCGCCCCGGTGTCCCACCTGACGAGGAGGCAAGACTCCGTACCCTTGCCTCGTACGACATCCTCGACACGGAAGCCGAGGTCCAGTTCGACGCGCTCTCGCGGCTCGCCGCGATCACACTCGATGCCCCGATCGCGCTCGTCTCGCTCGTCGACCGGGACCGTCAGTGGTTCAAGTCGCGGTACGGGCTCGACGCCCGCCACACCGGTCGCGACATCTCGTTCTGCGGGCACGCCGTCGAAGCGCGCGGGACGCTCGTGGTTGCCGATGCGTCGGCCGATCCGCGGTTCGCTGACAACCCGTTGGTGGTCGGGGATCCGCACATTCGATTCTACGCCGGCGTGCCGCTCGAGACCCCCGAAGGCCACGTGCTCGGCACGCTGTGCACGATCGATCGCAGGCCTCGCGAGCTCACGACAGCCCAGCGCGAGACACTCGAGCTCCTGGCTACCCAGGTCATGGCGCTGCTCGAGCTACGGAGGGTCGCGCGCGAGCTTCGAGAACAGCGGGAGCAGCTGGTGACCCAAACCACCCAGCTCGCGGCGCGGGAACGCGAGCTGGCAACGCTACTCGACATCATGGTCGAGGGCGTCGTGCTGCAGGACCCCTCGGGATCGATCATCCTGCACAACCAGGCGGCCGAGGCGATTCTCGGGCTGCGGAGCGACGACTTGACCGGTCGGACGTCGTTCGACCCCAGGTGGCAAGCGACACGGGCCGATGGGACAGAGTTCGGCGGCAAGGAGCATCCCGCGATCGTCGCGCTCGAACGCGGCGTCCCCTCGCGCGATGTCACGATGGGGCTCGTCCACGCCGAGTCGGGCGACCAAAAGTGGATCGAGATCAACTCGTACCCCCTTTTCGACTCGCGACCCGATCGGCCGTACGCGGCGCTCACGACGTTCCGCGACGTCACCGAGCAGCGGCGGATGCAGCAGCGGCTCGCCCAGCACGACCGACTCGTCACCACGGGTACGCTCGCCGCTGGCGTCGGGCACGAGATCAACAATCCGCTGACGTATCTGATGGCCAACGTAAGCCTTGCGATCGAGGAGCTCGGAGAGATCGGCGGCGGCTCGCCGCCCGCGCGCCTCGTCGAGATCGTGCACATGCTCGAGCAAGCGCGAGAGGGTGGCGAACGCGTGAAGCGCATCGTTCGCGGCCTCAAGTCACTCGCCCGCAACGATGGCCAGGTCGCCCCGCTCGATCCACAGGGATCGATCCGTAACGCGATCGAGCTCGCCGGACACGAGCTGCGGTCGCGGGCGCAGGTCGTGCTCGAGCTCGAGCCAGTCCCACCAATCCTCGCGGACGAGGGCCGCCTGACCCAGCTGATCGTCAACCTCGTCGTCAACGCCGCGCAGTCGTTCACGACCGATACGCCGGCGTCGAACCGGATCACGCTACGGTCGCGGCACGATCGCGATCGCGTGATCCTGGAGGTTGTCGACAACGGTCCGGGGATCCTGCCCGACGTGCTACCGCGCATCTTCGACCCGTTCTTCACGACCAAGCCGCCCGGCGTAGGGACCGGGCTCGGGCTCTCGATCTCCCACGGAATCGTGGCCGCCATGGGAGGACAGTTCGACTGCGAGACCGAGCTCGGACGCGGCACCGTGTTTCGCGTCAGCGTTCCGGTCGCGCACGTTCGCCCCGTTGAAGCCACGATCGCGTCCTCGGCGGCTGGCCGCGCGATGGTGGTGGATGACGAGCAGACGATCTTGGAGTCGCTGAGTCGGACGCTCCGCAAGGAGCTCGGAACCGTCGAGACCTTTGACGATCCGCGTGTCGCGCTCGCAGCGATCGCCCGAGGCGAACGCTACGACGTCGTGTTCAGCGACATCCTGATGCCCCACATGACCGGCATCGACCTCTACCGATCGGTCCGAGAGATCGATGCCGACCAGTCGGACCGATTCGTCTTCATCAGCGGAGACATCACGCGCTCTGACATCCAGGAGTTTTTGGCTCGCGTCAGCAACGAGCGCATCGAGAAGCCGTTCAGCATCCAGAACGTCCGCGGGATCGCACGGCGTTTCGTTGCGAGCCGCAAGTCCGCGTGACAGCCGCCGGCGACAGATGAACGGCGGCGGGCGCGTCTAAGTCGCAGGAGCTCGGCTTCGGTCTCGAGGCGCGTCGCGTGCTCGCGCAGGCTCACTGCTTGTCGCCGCCGTCTTTGCCCTGCAGTTTCGCGAACGGGTTGGTAGCGACTACCCGAAACTCCACAGTAATCGCGCAACATCGCCCAACACGGCTCACTGTCAGAGCAAGGGCTTAGACTCAGCTCGAAGTGAGATCTGGTAGGGATTCGGTAGGCAGAGGTCGCGGGAAGCCCAAGCGAGATCCGCTGCTGCTTCCTCCTGGTGTCGCCTACAGCGAGTGGCGCGCATATCACGAGCCGGCGCTCGAGCGACTACTCCGCCAGTTCGACATCGAGCAGCTCGCATGGGACACGTATGAAACGCAGTGCAGGGAGGCGGTGCGAGCTCGCGAGCGAGGCGCCGACGTACTTGATCCCATACCTCCCAATCACTCGGTATTCTCGTTCCTGCGGTTGTGTTCGCCCATTGCGCGCGATCGCCAAGAGGAGACACGGCGCACACTCGTCGCTCGAAGGCGCCCGTTCCCATCGCGCTCGGCTGCACTGCCCGAGATCGTTTCGTGGCTCGTCGGTGAGGCGCTGGCGAATGGTATCGCTAGCGACTTCGAGACTGCGTATCAGGTGTGGTTCGTGATCGCCGAGTTGTTGCTCCGTGACGAGGACATCGGCGCGATCGTGTCACGTGTACATGCCGCACTCATAGCCTGGCGATCACCGCGGCTGACGGATGCCGAGGTGGCGCAGCTCGATGCGAGACTTGCCAGCGCGCACCGCAAGCGCGTGAACGTGCTGCGGTTGAAGAGCGGTTACATCACCGGCTGAATTACACGACGCGGGTCCGAGACGCGCGTGGTTTTGAAGCCGCGCAACCATGCCTTATCAGCTAGGGCATGGACGACCTCATCCCAGTCGAGAACAAGGACTCCACCCCACTCCGCGAGCTCAGCGAGTGGGTCATCTACCGCTTGATGCGGGAGGGCAAGCTCCCGCACGTCAAGGTCGGGCGCCGCCGCTATCTGACTGCGGCCGGTATCGCTGCGTTTTTTGCGCGCGGCGGAGAGGTCCAGCCGTGACCGCCCGCGGCCCGCTACACGAAGCGAGCGGCGCTTCGATGAACGAACGAACAAAGGCCCCGCAGCGCGCCAACGCTCGGGGCAGTGATCAGCCGACGAAGGGTTCGACCGATGGACGAAACGCTAGCACGATCGTCTGACAGGAAAGGCTTTCATCGGCTGCCCCGGCACGTCTGCGAGGGCCTCAAAGACGACCCGATCGCGAAGGCGGTCTACGTCGTGCTGCTTGAGCGCGCGGCGTGGGAGGCCGGCTGGGTCGAGACGAAGCGCGGGAAAGTCTTCCTGGAGGTCGGTCAGATGCTGTTCGGTCGGGAGAATATCGCGATGTCGATCGCACGCACCGAGCGCGAGGCTCGAGGGGCCATCGAACGGCTCGAACGGCGAGGATTCATCGTCCAACAGACGTCCAAGCGCGGATCTATCGGAACCCTCGTTGGGTTCACGGGAATCAGTTCATCCGATGTTGTGGAACGTCCGACAGAACGTCCGACAGAACGTCCAACAGGGACGTCCGACAGAACGTCCACTAACGTGTGTGATCAGGATCAGGAGGATCAGGTTCCTGTCCCCTCTCCATCGGGAGCAGATCCGGGTCAGATCGCCGGCGGCGATCGCGTACGCCGCAATCGCCTCCTGAACCTGTTCCTCACGGGCATCAACGCTATCCGCGTCGACGTGGCTGCCGCGAACGGCCTCGATCCTGGTCGACCCATCACGCTGATGGATGGCGGCGGTAGTGGTGAGCGTGACCTGTACGCGAGGCTCGCGTGCTCGCCCGATCCCGAGGGCGATCTCGCTCACGTTCTCGCGGTGACGCGCGCCGAGTCGATCAGGGACGGCGCGATCGGCTGGGTGCAATGGTCAATCGTGTCGGAGCTGGCGTGGCGAAAGAGACGTGCCACGCCCGTTGCCGAGGCTTCGCGTCGCGCGAGCCCGAAGAGGTCCGGCGCGTTCGGTGCGGCTCGACCGGCCGAACGTGCGGCACACAGCGAATTTTCGGCGCCCAAGCCCTGCGGCGAGATGTTCGGTGAGGCGCTGCGATGAAGGCTCGTAGCATCGGCGATGCGATGAACGACGCCCTCGAGGAAATCCTCGCAGGGCGGGCCCCGGACCTGTCGGCGCTCGACATCGACACGAGGGACGTCGAGGTGCGACGGATGCTCGCCGAGCGCGAGGCCTTCGACCGCGCGGAGTCCCGGCGCTTGTTTGCCGCTGATCTTCGGGATGCCGGCGAGTTCCCTGCGCGGTACGTCAACGCTGCGACGGCGGGCCCGAGCGACACGCCGGCGATGATCGGCGCCCGCAAGTACCTCGCGAGCCGCAAGAGCGTGCTTGTGCTCGCAGGCGGAGTGGGCGCAGGCAAGACGACCGCTGCAGCGTGGATCGCGATCGAGGCAGGCTCGGCGCATGTGACGCTACCGGACGCCCGCGGAAGTCTGCCGGCGTTCATTCGCGCAGCCGAGCTCGAGGCGCGTGGTCGATACGACAAGCACCTTCGTACGTGGTTGCGCGAGCGTTCGATGCTCGTGCTCGACGACCTCGGCGCGGAATTCCTCGACGGAAAAAACGCGTTCAGCTCGCTGCTCGATGAGGTGATCGAGCTCTACTACTCGAATCATCGACGCATCGTGATCACGACGAACCTTCGCGCTCGCCGCGTTGGCGACAGCGAGCCGCAGTTCATCGAGCGCTATGGCGAGCGAGTCGCATCAAGGCTGCACGAGGTGGGGCTCTGGCATGAGTGCGGCGCGCGAGATCTGCGACGAACGCTCTCGCTCGTCGAGGGAGGGACCTGACTGTGGACAACCTGTTGGCAGAATCGTTGCTGCGACGACAGCGGTTGCTGGAAGCCACGAAGGCGCGACACGCAAGACTCCGCGAGCTCGGGCTATGCATTCTCGGTCCGGCGCCCTGGGCGCGCAGTCCGAGGCCTCGAGGTGTCGAACACGGCCCCGTGATTCGTGGTGGGCGTTGCGCGCGCTGTCTCGCTGTACACGCACGCGGTGACACGTCAGCGGCGCGCCAGGTTCGCGCAGAGCGCGCGAGAGACCCAGGTTTGTACGCAATCGTCGGGCGCGACTGGAGCGAGCTGTGAGGACCGAGCGATCGGCCGCCGCATCGCCAGCCAGCGAGGGTAGTCCGATCGGTCGACCCTCCTCCGCGCGCAGACAACGTATTGGCAGCTCCGCCACTACGATGGCATCATGCGCGCGTGCCACCTCACCCGTACCACAGGCTGAGCATGGAGGAGAAGCGGGCGCTCTGGAGGACCGGGGTGGCCGCGCGCGCTCTGGTGCGTTGCCCACGCTGCGGCGTGCAAGTCATCGAGCAGCAGCTGGCCGATCACGCGGCGCTCCGCTGTTCGCAGCGTCCCTGGTAGGTCGAACTCGTTCGCGGCACGCCCGGCAGCTGTCACCCCCCCTCCCCGGGTCACGGCTCCCTTCTAGGCGTGCGGCCCGTGCGGGTGACGGAGTCCGCGGGATCGCGGTTGGCGCAGCGTCCTCGATGTCTCGCCACTCGCCACCGGAGGCGCCGTGAAGACCCTCGGAATTCGCGAGTACGCGCGCCATCGC
>JBJXGN010000263.1:0-33399 GCA_046160585.1 Kofleriaceae bacterium | reverse complement strand
GCTGGCGATCGCGAACGTGCGCGCGACGCGCTGGACGAGCACGCGACGCTTCAAGTGCAGCGCTTGCTGCGCGGTCAGCTTCAGCACGTCGACGAACCGATCGACATCGTCGATCTTGCCGTACGTTCTTGCCTGCAGCGCGGTGATCATGCGGTTCGCGAGCGCGATGCGCGCGACCGAGTCGACAGCGAGCGGCGACGTCGCGCCCACCACGAGGCCGTGGACGAACGCGATCTGGAAGCGCTGGTCGCCACCGAGCACTCCGGCCTGAAGGCCGGACTGCTCGGGTCTGTGACACGGGGCGAGATCGAGCTGACCCGTGCGCCCTTCGAGGCCGATCGCGACGAGCGTCGCTCCCCACGGTCGATCGGTGACCGTCCCCTTCACGACCACCATGGGTCGTAATGGTTCCGGAGCACCCTCCACGCTGCGCATCCATTCACTAAAACCGACGCGCGTGTTTGCCGCAACTCGAACCATCCGCCAGAAAACACGTCGGATCTTTAACGTGTGGTTGCACACGCTTTTTCTTCCACACGAATTGAAGGGATGGTGTGCGCGAGAACGTTGGGGGTGGGTTAGCGTGGGATGGATGAGAGCCGTGTTCCGGATGGTGATCGCGGTCTCGCTCGCCGCATGTCCCGACGAGAAACCGATCGACCTCTCGTCCGCGAAGAACCAGAAGGCAGCCGCGATGCCGAGCCCGCGCATCGCACCTTCGAAGCCGCGACCGACGATGCCCGGCGGACGCCTGCCATTCGATCTCCCCGCCGCGGAGGGACCATCGCTCGCCTTCGCGCCCCAGCTCGTCTTGTTCGATCACAACATCCTGCGCAAGCCGACGTCGCCGGCGAACACGTATGCGGGCACGGCGACGCCGTACGTGCGGCCGACGTCCGCGACGCCCGTCGCCGTCTACGCGCGCCTCGATAGCAGCGCCGGCGCGATCGCGCTGTACGTAAACAAGACCTCGAGTGCGATCGAGACGCTGTACCTGCTCGACGATCTGAAGCAGTCGCAAGTCGCGTTCGCGGTCCAGATGTCGACCCGCTATCAGCTGCCGTATCTGTTTGGCGCGGCCGACCAGAACGTCCGCGATCGGCTGCAGATCGACGTCACGAGCGACGAGATCACGATCGGCGACGACAGCTTCTCCACGCGGGATGTCGCCAAGATCGGCACGGCGGTGCTCGCACGACGCGGTCAGTCGACGGTGGGGATCGAGGCGCGCGTCGGAATCCGCGCCGGCACATCGAACCAGACCCTCGCGAGCGTCGTGTCCGCACTCGCGAGCGCGAAGGTCGAGGCGCTCCACCTCTACCCCGTGATGGACTCCGTGGCGCATTCCTCGACGAGCTACGCCGACTCCAGACGTAGCGTCCCGAGCGTTCGCATCGGACAGCCGAACGCGCAGGGCGATCTCGACAAGGCGATCATCCGCCGCTACATCAAGCGCAACGTCCAGAAGCTCCAGTACTGCTACGAGAAAGAGCTGCTCGTGATGCCAGATCTGTCCGGCACGGTGGCCACGCAGTTCTTCATCTCGCCGAACGGTACGGTTTCGCAGGCAGACGCGAGTGGCGTGGCGCCGAAGGTCGCATCGTGCATCGCCGACGTGATCCGCAACATCGAGTTCCCGAAGCCCAAGGGCGGCGGCGGCGTGCAGGTGAACTATCCGTTCATGTTCCGTCCGTACGGCGGCTAGCCCTCGGGGTGCAGCACGGCGCCGCCGATCACGTCGCCCCGCCACTTCGCGTGCATCGCTTCCTTGAACGAGGTCAGCGGGAACGTGTGCGAGACATAGGGCTTGATCGTGCCGTCCTTCGCCCAGGCGAGGATCTGCGCGAGCCGCGGCGGCCGGATGGCCGGATTCTTCACGCTCGAGATCACCGCCGGCGAGCCGAGCACGTCGAGCCCCTTCATCATGATGAGGTTCGTCGGGAGCTGGTTCGCGTTCGGTGCGCCCCGCAGGCCCTTCCCGCGCGACACCGACGGCGTCGCGGCCCAGCCGACGATCACGAAGCGCGCACCGAACTTCACGCACCGCAGGCTCTCTACGGAGATGTCACCGCCGACGCCGTCATAGACGATGTCGACGCCCTCGCCGTGCGTGAGCGACTTCACCGCGTCGCGCAGCACCGAGAGGTCGCTCGTGTTGATGACGTGATCGGCGCCCTGCGCCTTCACGACGGCGAGCTTCGCGTCGGAGCGACCGGTGGCGATCACCGTCGCGCCGAGGTGCTTCGCGATGTGCACCGCTGCGAGGCCGGTCGAGCCCGACGCGCCGTGAATCAGCACGGTCTCCCCGCGCTGCACGCGTCCGCGCACGACCAGGCAGTGATACGCGGTCTCGTAGTTGCCAAGCAGGTTGCATGCCTGATCGAACGTCAGCGCGTGGGGTAGCGGATGGATAGCGTCGATCGGTGCGACTGCATACGACGCGAAGCCACCCCATTGCTGGTAGTCCCCATAGGAGCGCGGACCCGCAAGGAACGCGTCGACGAGCACCGGATCGCCGACCTCGATCCCTGTCGCCGCGGGCCCTCGCCAGGCGACGACCCCGGCGTACTCCAACCCCGGCGTATACGGCGGTCTGGGCGGATGCTGGTACTGCCCGCTCGTCATGATGAGATCGACCCACCCGACGGAAGCGCTCTTCACGGCGATGACGACGTCGCGGTCGCGCAGCGTCGCAGGATCCGGAGCACTCATCGGCACGAGCGATGCGTGGTTTGCGATGGCGTCGAGCGGTTCTTCACCGAGCTCGGAGATCAGGACACGGTGACCAGGTGGGAGGCTCACGTACGGGCGCGACTTTGCCACGTGAGCGCTGGTAGGGCAGCGCCCGATGCCCGATACTGGGGCTGGTGACCAAGAAGCGACCGTCGGGGCGGGACTCGCGGACAGAGCCGAATCCAATCGGCACGCCTCCCGAGGCGGTAACGAACTATCGCGTCGATCGCGTGTTCGCTCCACTTCCGCGCGCGCGGCACGAGGCATCGCAGGTCGCGAACCAGCTGCTCGAGCGCACGCGCCCACGTTCGCAGACCGGGCAGCCGTCGGTCGCAGGAGAGAGCGAAGAGCTCGCGCTTCGCCGCCAGCTCTCGCGCTTGCAGCGCCAGCTCGCAGAAGCGCAGCGCGAGCTCGCGAACAAGGACGACGAGCTAGCCGCCGAAGCGGAGCGCCGTCTCGACGTGGTGCGAGGCTACGAGGAGCTCGCCGAACACGGCCGCGAGCTCCAGGCGCGCAACGACGAGCTGCTCTCGTACGAGGGTCGCACGCGCGGCGTCGAGCAACGCCTGCAGGATCAGATCGCCGCAGCGGACGAGCTCGCGCAACTCATCGAGAAAGAGCACGCACGCACGGCGGCTGCCGAAGCACGCGTCGACGAGCTGACGCGAGCGTTCGACGAGACCCGCGCGCTGTGGAACACCGAGCGCGCGATGCTCGATGATCGCGCGAAGACCGAGGTCGCGGCGGTCGAGGCGAAGCGCCGCGCCGCCATCGAGGCCGGCGAAGAAGCGATCGCCGCGTCGACGGCGCGCCTGCGCGAGGCGCACGAGTCCGAGCTCGCAGAGCTACGCTCGGCGCACGAGCGCTCGTTGTCGAACCTGCGCGGCGAGCTCGAGCCCAAGGCCGTCGCGGCGCACTCGCTCGCCGAGGAGCGCGAGCGCCTGGTCACCGAGATCGCGGAGCTGAAGAACGAGCTCGTTCGCACCGCCGCGGATCGCGACGAGGCCCACGCACGCGAGCTGGCGCAAGCAGCGGCGGCGCACGCGACCGACATGGACGCGCTCGTTCGCCGACACGTGAAGGACACCGCGCGCGTGACGCTCGAGAAGGACGAGCTGATCATCGCCGCACAGCAGGAGGCGCGCCTCGCCGAGACCAAGGTCAAGGCGCTCGACGACACCGTCGAAGGTCTACGCGAGGCACTCAAGAAGGCGCAACGCGAGCTGGCGGAGGCGAGGGAGCGCTGCACCGGCCTCGAGGCCGACAAGCACACGCTCGAGGATCGCCTGATCGTCGTCGGCGAAAATGCGGACAAGATGCTCGAGGACCAACGCACGCTGCGCGAGCAGATCGAGGCCGCAGAGAGCGAGGTGCGCCGCACGTCGCTCGACCGCATGCGCTTCGTCGCGTACCTCGAGGAAGGTCTCGCGATGCTCGGCGCGCTACCTCCGGCGGACACCGCACACGACGCCGAGATCACGGTCTCGCGCGACCCGTCCGAGCTGACCGATAGCTAGAGTCTGCCCGGTAATTTCGGGAGTTCTCGACGGGGACTGTCAGAGGGGACGTCTACGGTGAGCTCGAGCATCGTGCGGCTCGAGGAGACCACCCATGCCCCCAACGTCGCGTCGGCCCCGCAGCCGGCAGGCAGAGATGTTTGCGCGCTCGAAGCGCGCCATGATCGAGATCGCGCCCACGCATCGCCTCGTGATGATCACGGACGAGACCGACTGGACCGAGCTCGAGGAGATCGTCCAGGAGATCCGGCGCCGCAAGTTGAAGAACGAGGCCGGGCGGCCTCCTCATCTGCGCGCGCTCATTGGGGCGCTGGTGTTCCGGGCACTACGCCGGATGACCTATCGCGAGACCGAGGATCAGATCCGACACTACGCGCCGGCGCGTTTCCTCTGTGGATTGACCGAGACCGACTGGACGCCGGATGCCAACACGATCCAGGACTTCGAGCAGCTCCTCGGCGAGGATGGCATCAAGAAGATCAACGAGCACGTCGTGAAGTGGGCGGTCGAGGAGAAGCTCGCGGATCCGACCGTGGTGGCGGCGGACACTACAGCCCAGGAAGCGGAGGTCCCTCATCCGAACGAGATGGGCCTCATGGCGACGTTCGTTTCGGCGGTCACGGTGGCGAGCAAAAACGTCGGCGCTGCCTTGGCTGGGTTTGTGAAGCGAGCAGGCTCGTTGTTCAGCGCGGCGAAGAAGAAGCTGCGCGACTACCGGCTGTTCGCGAAGGACAAGTCCAAGGCAGCCAAGAATCGGTTGGTATCGGCGATGGCAACGGTGGTCGACCAAGTACAGGACGAGCTTGCGGCCGCACTCGCCACAGCTTCTCGACAGAAGCTGCGACTGGCGAAGGTTCGAAAGGCTGCCTGGGGACGGCTTCAGCATCTGCACGCAACGATGACGAAGCTGTTGCCCCAGATCCGCTACTGGCTCCGCACCAACCGTGTTGCCAGGAACAAGATCATCAGCCTGTACATCCCGGAGCTCTACTCGATCGTTCGCGGCAAGATCGGCAAGACGGTCGAGTTCGGACTGAGCTGGGGCATCACGCGACTTCGCGGTGGGTTTCTGCTCGCGACGCTGGCGAAGAACAAGAACGAACTACACGACTCGAAGTTTGCGGTTCGAGCAGCGAAGGATCACAAGGCGACGTTTGGCAAACCGCCGAAGGCATATGCCTACGATCGTGGTGGGTGGGGCCTGCCGAACGTCGACGCTTTGAAGAAGCTGGGCGTGTCCCACGTGGGACTGGCCCCCCGCGGCAAGGCGAAGTGGCAGGTCAACGGCAAGATGAAAGAGAAGTTGGTCTCGGAGCGAGCACAAGTCGAAGGAGGGATCGGAGTACTGAAGTCTCGGAAGTACGGCTTCAATCGCCCCGCGGCGAAATCCGCGAACGCCATGGGTGCGTGCGGACAGCGCTCGGTGCTCGGCTTCAACCTGAACAAGTTGATGAACGGGTTGGCGGCACGGCGAGAGGTAGTGCTGGTGGGATGACCGCGAGCAGCCGGAACACCGCGAGCTGGGTGTCCAAATATGATCAGCACCGAAACCAGCGGCCGGCACCTCGGCGCGATCCGATTTCCGTCCGCAAAATTACCGGGCAGACTCTAGCTACGCGACAGTGACGCTACTCGGCGCGCAGACTTCGCGCGTTCTTCGCGAGCGCTTTGCTACATCTGCTCGACTACTTCGCCGCCAGAAACTCGACGAGCGCGGCGTTCACGCTCTCGGGATCTTGCCACATCGCGAAGTGGCTCGTGTCGGTGAAGATCTTCACGGAGCCGTTCGGGATCAGCGTGCCCATCTCCTCGATCTGAGCCCGCTCGACGATCTCGTCGTGGTCACCGAGTGCCACCAGTGTGGGCGCTTGAATCGCACGCAGCTTCTCCTTGGTGATCCCCGCGGAGTTGCGCCACACCGGCGACAGCGCCTCGATCAGCGCTTTCCACGAGGCCGGCTTGTTGCCGAACTTCAAGTGATCGCGTTTGCACTTCGCCGCGTACAGGCTGAACGTCGCGGCGGGTGGTTTGCCCTTGCGCGGCTTGGAACCCTTCATGTCGTAGTTCGTGCCGATCATGAACACGCGATTCACGCGATCGGGCGCGGTGATCGCGAGGTCGAGCGCGATCGCGCCGCCGTCGCTCCAGCCCGCAAGCGACGTCTTGGTAACCTTCAGCGTGTCCATCACCGCGAGCACGTCGGTGCCCATCGCGTGATACGTCAACCCGCCCTTGGAGAGCGAGCTGCGCCCCTGCCCGCGACTGTCGACGACGATCACCCAGAACTTGTCGACAAGCGCCGGCATCTGGAACCCAAAATGATCCGAGTTGCCCATGCCACCGTGGAGCAGAACGACGGGTGGGCGCGTCGCGTCGCCGTACGTCGCGTAGTAGATCTTCGCGCCGTCGTGGGTCACGGAGCCCGTCGTTGCCGCCTTCGGCATCGGTGGAGGCAACGGGAGCGTCTCCCAGCGCTTGGGCTTCGCGTGCGCCGTGGTCGCGACGAACGCGACGAACAACACGAGCAGCGAACGCATAGCCTAGTGTAGCGCGAGCTAGTTCGGCGTGAGCTGCAGCGACAGCTTGAACGACTTGTCGGTCGGGTCGCCGTCCTTGTCCTTTGGGATCGGGAAGCGCCACGTCGCCATCAGGTCGGTCACGCAGTTGTCGACCTTGTCGGCGACGCCGGTCGCGGACTGGTCCTCGAGGGTGCCGCGTTCGGTGACGGTGAACGCCATCGCGATCTTGCCCGAAAGCGATCCGTCCTCGCTGAGGCCCTTCTTGTAGCAGCGCTGGAGGCCCTGCATGTAGACGAGGTTGATCTTGTCGAGCACGATCTTCACCGTCAGCGTCGTCTCCTCGTCGCCGGGAACGGGCAGCGGCTTGACCTGAATGCGTCCCTTCGGGTCGTTCTCGTTCTTCGGAGCGTTCACCGCGACCTGCGTCGGGTCGTCGATGTTCGGGCCCTGATCCGTGCCGATGCGACCGTCCTGCTGGCTGCGAAAGCGATCCGTGGTGGTGCCGACCTCGACCGGACGATTCCCGACGTCGTCGATCTGCTGGCCGAGGTCCGCGCCCGGGTTGCGATCCTTCATCGGGCCCATGCCCGTGCGTCCGGTCTCGCTGCCCGTCAGGATCGACGCGAAGCGCTGGGCGTCCTCGACGGACATCGCCGGCGCCGGGCCTGTCGTCGGCGACACTCGCGTCCGTGGCACGACCGGGCGCGGTGTCTGCGTTGGCGTGGCGGGCGTGGCGATGCCGGGTTCCTGGGTGGTCGGTGGCTCGTTCGCCGTGGGCTCGTCAGGGAGCGTGATCTCCATCGTGTCGTGGTGATAGATGGCCGCGATGGGTGTCTCGAGCATCGATGTCGACTCGACGTCGGTCATCCACGCGTAGCCCGCGATGCCGAGGTGCACGAGCACGGATGCACCGATAATCGTGGCGAGGCGGCGATCGATGCGGTCGCCGAGCGAGCCACGAATCGACGCCGGAAGCACCGGGCGTGGTGCGAGCGGCGCCGCCGCCAGCTCCTGGAACAGCAGCGTCGCGTCACCGATCACGATCTTGCCGCGGACTCCACGAGGTAGTGGGTGGTCGCCCGCAGTCAAGGTCGTGTTCGTCGAACCGTGTGCCAAGCGGCCGGTCATCGCCGCGGTGGTGCGCAGGATCGGGCGGCCCTGATCGAACACGAACAGTGCGTGCTCGTACGGGATGCCGTCGCCGGGGATCGAGAGCGAGCAGCGAAGCGACTGTCCGAACGTGATCGGCGTGGTGCCGGTGAACAGCTTCTCCTCGACAAGGTTTCCGCCGAGGAGGACGCCGATCCGTAGAGCGCGAGTCATAGGACCTCTAACGCCCAGCGAACGCTGGCGATCTACGTGACGTCGAGGCCGCCCGTGGGCGTAGGACCTCCAGCGGGATCAGTCCGGAACCAGCTGGAGCGTGATCGAGAAGTTGGCCTCGATCTTCTCGCCCTCTTTGTCCTTGGGCGCCGGGAACGTCCACGAGGGCATCAGACCCTCGATGCACGCATCAACTTCGCCGGCGAAGCCCTTCGCACCCGAGTCCGTGGTGCGACCCGACTCGTTGACGGTGAATGACAACGTGACCTTACCGCGCGCCGTCGCGTCCTTTGCGAGGTAGGTCTTGTAGCAGCGCTGCAGGGCGGACATGTACGCCGACGTGATCTTCTTGAGCACGGCGTCCGGGGTGAGCGTCGAGTCCGTGTCGCCCGACTTGCTGCTCACGCTGATACGACCGGTCGGCGCCTTCTCGTCGCCTTTGCCGCCGCCTGCGGACGTGGTGCCGCCCGGACCGTCGATCTTCGGGCCGCCGCCGGTGCCGAGCTTCGGATCGCCGGACCCACGAGAACCGCGACCCGCACCACCGCCAATGGCGACCTGCTTGCCGCCTTCCTTGACGTCGTTGATCTGTGCACCGAGCTCTGCGCCCGGGCGCCGGTTGCTCATGTCACCTTCGCTCTTGCCGTTTTCACCTTCGCCGGTGAGGAGGTCGGCGAACTTCTTCGCCTCTTCTTCCGCCATCGCGACCTTCTCGGCGTCGCTGCGGCCGGTGTCGGGGGTCGGCTTCGGATCCCCGGCCGGCTTGGTCGTGGGCTTCGGATCGGGCTTCTTCACTTCGGGTGCCGCGCTCCCGGCGGCGCTTCCCGCATCGGGAGACTTCACCGGGTCGGGCTGCACGACCTCGATCTGATACGTGTCCTGCTTGAACGTCAGGTTGTAGGCGCGCTCGGCCATCGTGCCGCCGGTCTCGATGTCCGTCATCAGCGCCCAGATCACTATCGCGAAGTGGAAAATGATCGACGAGCCGAGGATCACCGAGAGGCGTGGATCGAAGCGATCCGCGAACGTGCCGCGCACCGACGCGGGCAGCATCGGCTTGGGCTGACGCGGCGGCTCGGTGACGAACTGGAACAAGATCGTCAGGTCGCCGATCGACAACTTGCCGCGCGCTCCGTCGGAGAGCGAGACCTGCCAGTAGTCACCGACGTTGGTCGCGCCGCGCGACTTGAGCGCGTCGAGAGTGTTGACCTGACCGCCGCTGTCGGAGACACGGCCGTCCATCTTCGCGAGGAAGCGCAGCGAGTACTTGTTCTCGTCGATCGCGAACAGCGTGAACTCGAGCGGGAGTCCCTCGACGGGGATCGAGAACGTGTTCTTCATCGACTGGCCGATGGTCACCGGCACGCGATCGCGAATGAGGCGTTCCTCGACGATCTTGCCGCCGAGCAGCACGCCGATTCGGAGGATGCGCTGGCGCGGTCCGTTCGTGCTGGTGCCGCTGCCTTGTCGTGGTTGGGCGGCCATCAGAAGGGCGCTTTCTTCACCGACGCGAGAATGAGGGGCATGAAGTCCTGCTTCAAGTTTTCCCATTCGTAGTCGATGTTCTTCGGCGTGAGCACGTAGACCACCGACGGGCGCGGGACCTTGCCGCAGACCGAGACCACCGTGTCGATGACGGTGACCGGCTTGCCGTTGATGTACTCGATGTGGAACTTGCCCTGCTTCTTCTCGGCGCCTTCCACTTCTTCGTCGGGGCAGCCCTCGGCGCGCGCGCTCGCTGGTGCAAAGAGCGCCAGGCCTGCAGCAAACACGATCACGGTCGCGATGGTCTTCATGGGCTCCTCCTCACTTCGTCACTTCTGTCACTTCTTCTTCTTCAGGGCCTTCTCGGCCTTCTTGCGCGCCTTCTCCGTATCCTTCATGCGCTCGTCGTAGAGCTTCATGTCGACGCCCGACATGTTCTTGTACTGATCGAAGTATGACTTGGCCGCGCTGATGCGCGCGAGCGAATCTGCGACGCCCGGATATGGGTCGTTGTCGAGGTACAGGAGTCCGAGGTTGTAGTAGGCCGGCCCATAGCTGGCGTTGGCCTGTAGCGCCTTCTTGTACTGCGCCTCGGCGGAGCGCACGAGGTTGTCGCGATCGCCAGAGCCCGTCGGGTAGTCCGCCGAGCGACCGCGATACGCGGAGCCGAGCGACGTCAGCGTGATCGCATCGCTCTTGCGGAACTCGCGCGTGAGGCGCTCGAACGTTTGCTGCGCTTCGTCGTACTGGCCGTTCTTGAGCTGGTGCACGCCGAGGTTCGTGAGCGCGCTCGCGTGATTGGGATCGACCGAGACCGCTTTCTGGTAGGCGAGCTTCGCGCGATCGGGACGGTTCGTGATGTCGTAGACGAGGCCGTAGACGTAGTTGATGTTCGCGTTGCTCTGCGCCGCAGAACGCTTGTACGTGTCGTCGAGAACGAGCTCGGCGGTGTCGTAGAGCTTCTTGTGGAAGTACGCGAGCGCGACCATCGCGGCCGCGTCGACGCTCGCCGCATCGATCGCGAGCGCGAGGCGCGCTTCCCTGAGCGCGGTCTCCGCGTCGGGCGTCGTGCCCGATAGCGATTGTCGCGCGATCGTCAGGTGCGCTTCGACCTGCGTCCGTGCCTGCGCCGGATCGGGGTCGTAGTTCGGCATCGTAACGATGACCTCGGGCTCGACCGGCGGATTCGCCGGATCGGTCGGTGCGCCCGAGCCCGTTCCACCCGTGCCGCCCGTTCCACCCGTGCCTCCAGTTCCACCCGTGCCTCCAGTTCCGCCGGTGCCACCCGGATCCACCGGGTCACCGTTGTCCTTCATCGACTGATCGTCGTTGCCACTCCCCGTGCCGGGCGTGGTGGGCTTCTTCTTGCCGCCGCCGCCACAAGCGACCGCGAACGATAGAAGCAGGGCCCCGAGGACGCGGGTCATACGCCTTGAAACGCTCGACGACGACGTTTGATCCGCCACCGAGCTGAACGGACTCTTGGAGTGCATCATGGCGCTGTCGTCCCCTGAACGATTTCTTGGCTCAGGACGCTGAACTCCTTGGGGAATTCGCGGCCGAGGTTAACCTGTGCGCGGCGGCTCCACTCGTTGGAGAGACCACCTCGTTTGGCGAGGTCCACGACCTCCATCCACTGCCCCTTCGCCTCGTTGGTGAACTTCTGGAGGTTCTTGTCGCGCTGTGCCTCGAACGCCTCGACCGCCTGCGGGATCTTGGCCACGGGCACCGGAATCGGTGCGTCGCTGATCTTGAGGCCGAAGGAGAACTGGATGTCACCGTAGCGAACCTTCGCCGCCATCGAGTACTCGGCCACGCCGTACGCGTCGAGCGCGAGGTACTTGTCCTCGACTGCCCGCTTGGCCTTGTCGATGTTCTCGTTCTGCTTCTTCGCTTCCGCGATGGTCTTCGCGGCGGTCTTGATCGCGTACGGCTCCCACGTGCCGCGGAAGTGATCCTCCGCGAACTTCAGCTCCCACTCACCGGCCAGCTTCGCGGCCTTGCCCGCCTTGATCGAGCCCTTCGTCCTCCACGCCTTGATCGTCTCCTGACCCGCGGTGTTCGCGAGCCCCGTCTGGTTCTTTCGCTTCCGCAGCACGCCCGAGTCGTAGAACGACTGGACGAAGTCATCCTCGTTGCCCGAATCGTTGCCGTACGTGCGGCGCCACTTCGCGGCGGTCTCCTCCATCGAGTTCACATCGCCCGACTGGCGATAGATCCCGACGACCGACCACAGCGCGCGATCCTTCTTGCGGCGATCGCTTTCGACGCCCTGGTACTGGTTGTAGAGCTCGATCGCCTTCCTGAAGTCACGATTGAGCTCGGACGCGAGCGCAGCGTTGTAGAGCGCGTCGAGACCGATCTGCTGCAGCGTCTGCGGCTTCTCGCCGGGCAGCGGGTCGGGCGCCTTGATGCCCTTGCGCGCCGCTGTCTTCGACGTCTCGTAGACCTCGAGGTACGTCTTCACCGCGTTGCCGTAGTCGAACGCCTGCTGGTAGCTCACCGCGGTGAGGCGCATCGCGTCGATGTAGTAGCTCGACTCGCGGAACAGCTTCTCCGGCTTCGCGGTGAACTCCTTGAACAGCGCGATCGCCGTCTTCGGCTTGTCGGCGAGCTTGTAGCTGACCGCCGCGTCGTACAGCGCGACCGGGAGGTCCGGATCGTCCTTCGGCGCTGTCTTGTAGAAGCGATAGAACGCCTCGGCAGCGGGCGCGTACTGCTGCTTCGCGAACAGCTCGGCTGCGCGCGAGAAGTTGAGCGAGCGGTTCTGTGCGATCGCGAGCTTGATCGAGTTCGCGTCGCCGCACTTCTGCGCGATGAACTTGTTGTTGGTCTGCTCGATCGCGTCGAAGTTCGACTGCGCCTCGTAGATCGCGAGGATGCCGTCCTTGGCCTTCACGGCCTCGGGGTTGTTGCAGAACTTCTCCATCACCGACGTGAAGCGCTGGATCGCGTCGTCGACGTGAAAGTACGCGAGGCTGATCAGCGCTGCGTTAATGCCCTGCCCCGGCGCGGCCTTTGGGTCCTGCACGATCTCCTGGTACGTCTGATACTCGAGGCGCAGCTTCTGATAGACGTCGGGAATCGGTTGCGGCGTCCAGGTACCGTTGACCTGCGTCGCCTTCAGCTCGGCGATCGTCGGCACCTTCAGTGCGGCGATCGTGCCGGCCGCGACCTGCTTCTCGACCTCGGCCTCATACGACTGCAGGATCGAGCGCGCCGCGTCGATGTAGTACGTGGTCCCCATGTCGCGGTGATCGCGAACCCAGGAGTACGCGACGATCGCCTCGGGATACCGCTCGCTCCAGTACAGTGCCTCGCCCTGGAGGAACGTGAACTCGTAGATGTAGTCGCTCTCGGGATACGTACCGATGAACGTGCGATAGAGGTCGACCGCCCGCGCGTACATCGCGAGGTAGTCCTGCTTCTCCTGCGGATCCTTCTTCGTCGACGCGTCGTACGCCTTGCGCATCTCCGTCGCCGCGGAGTGGGTGTTGCGCGTGGCGGCGTAGAGAGCGCGCTCCGCAATTCGGCGCTGGTTCTCCATCGCCTCGCGGTCTTTCTCGTTCGCCGCGTACCACGGCGTGCCCGGCGCGTAACGAGTCGCGAGCTCGCCAGCCGCGGCGTCGGCCGCGAACTTGTCGCCCTTGAGCTCGAACACGTTGACGATCTCCTGGTGGACGACCGGATTCTTCGGGTTCAGCTCCCACGGCGGGCCGATCGCGATGCGATACGAGTCGACGGCCTGATCCCAGGCCTGGAGATCCGTAAACGCCTTGCCGAGCGCAACCCACACGTCACGGACGTGCGGCTCGTTCTCGCGACCTTTGTAGAAGTTCTTCGCGCGATCGAACGACCGCACCGCATCGGAGTTGGCCTCGCCCTCCCACGGATCCGTGAACGCGACGGAGATGTACTGCAGTGACTCGTCGCGCAGCTCGAGCGCGGGCGTGCCACCGTTCGCGACGATCTGGTCGTAGAGCTTGATCGACTCGTCGAACCGCTGGATCGAATCGAACAGCTTGTCGCGCTTGTAGTAGCTCCACGCGAGCTTGTAGAGCGACTCGGCGTAGAGCTTGGAGTCGTTACCGCCGTTCGCGACCTTCAGGTACGCGGCAATCGCTTCGTCGATCTCGCCGGGAATTGCGAAGTGATAGTCCGCGATGCCGCGCACCCACGCGTGGCGCACGAGCTCGAGCTCCGCATCCTGGTACGGCGTGCACGTCGAATACGGATCGCGCAGCGTCTTGGACTCGATGCGCTTGAGCGCCTCCGCGCGCGTCGGCACTTTCGACGGCGGATCATTCCACTTGAACTGGTTCGCGCACGTGAGCGCGAGGAACAGCTGGAGCGAGCGGCGCTCGTCCTTGGACTTGCCGTAGTACGCCGCGAGGTACAGCGTCGACGGTGTCTGGCGGTACTTCGGGAACTTGGTGAGGATGCCTTCCCACAGCTGCGTCGACGGCGTGTAGTCCGCGACGACGCCCCCCTCGGGCGCCGGCTGGCCGGTGCGCTCGATCTCGGCAAGCTGGTCTTCGACCGCCTGATCGGCAATGTCGATCTTGAGGTCCGCGAGGCGGAACATCGCGTCGGGCGTGAACTGCTCGTGGTCTGGATGATTGACCAGGAACTTCTCGAGAAGCGCGACCGTCTCGCCGTGCTTCTTGCCCTTCATCGACTCGGTCTTCGCAATGCGATCCGCGTAGCGCTTCGCGAGATCTGCGGTGCGCTGGTCGTATTCGCGACGGGCGATCGTCCGCATGCGCGTGTCGTGTTCGACCGCGGCGTTGGTGAACTTCTCGAAGTCCGCCTCGATCTCGGCGAGCTCGCGCTTTTCCTCGGGAGACATCTGGATCGGCGCCGTGACCTGCGGGCCGAGGCCCGGGCCGTTTGCCGGTCCCGTGGGGAATGGCTGCGGCGCCGTGTTGCTCGGCTGCGCACCCGCGACGCTGCCGCAAAGCAGCGAGGCGATCGTGACGAGGGCTCCCAGGCGTTGCGTGCGCATCACTTCTTCCCTCCGCCCGCCGGCGTCTCGTTGTCGGGTCGCACCGTCGGTGCAGGCGTGGTCTTGGGCTCGGTGTCGCCGGGCTTGACGCGCTCGGTTCCGGAGCCCTTGTCGGGGCTCCCCGACGGCTTGGTGGCGTTCGGATCGGGAATCGGTGACGGACTCGGCTTGGGCGTCGGAGCCGTTTGCTCGAGGATGTCCTTGAACTCGTCGGTGATGAGCTTCAGCTCGCGCGAGCGAGACAGGTTGAGACGCTTGAACTCGTCGTCAGCGTCCTCCTTTTGCGACCACACGACATCGATCGCCCCGACGTCCGTCCGGACGATCACGTCGTAGAACTTCGCCTTCACGTTCTTGAAGCTCGACGCGAGGACCGTCCCGCCGATGGCGCGCGACTCGAGCTCGTACTCCGCGAGCTCGCGTTTGTACGCGTCGACATTCACGCGCTCCTTGGCAAGCTGATCCTTCGCCTGCGCCAGCGCCGTGTCGACGATGCTCTCGATCTTCATCTCGGTCTGCTGCAGCTCGTCGGAGATGCGCATCGCGCGATCGCCGAGCGTGACGAGGCGCTTCGATCGACCCGGGTCGCGGCTCGCACTCGCGAAGCCCGCGATCGCGCGGTGCTCCGCGTCTTGCGCCGCCTTGAGATCACGGCGCAGTTTTCGCCCCGCCCACAGCGCATCGTCGTCGTGCCCCGAGAGATCGCGTCCGATCGTGATCTCCGCCTTTAGCTCCTTTAGCTCCGCTTCGATCAGCGCGAGCTCGCCAGCGGTCGCGACGAGCTCGGTCTTGGTCGAGCCCTTGACCTCGTCGGTAACGAGCGCCGCGCCGTCGAGCGGTTTCTCCGACACGTACTTGCGTGCCGCGACGGCCATCGCCTGCGTGCTGTCGATCGCGGAGCGGATCTCGCCCGTAGTGTCCGCAAGTTTGTCGAAGCCCGCGCGCTCGGTGTTGACCTTGTCCTTGTGTGCCGACTCGGGGTCGGGCGCTTGTGCGAACGCTTGTGCGAGCGACTTCCGCGTCGCCTGCAGCCCCGCGAGATCGCCACTCGGCTGGATCAAGCCCGCCTGCTGATCGGCGAGGTCGTTGCGGATCGCGATCAGCTCGCGCTGGATCTCTCCGATGCGCTCGCGGCGCGAGTTCATCGACGGATACACTACGCTCTTGTCGTTGGCCGCAAGGACGGCCTCGAGGCGCGCGATCGTGTTCTCGCTCTCGGTCAGGTGCGCCTGAATCGTTCCGAGGTCGACCTGATTCGCGACCGCGCGCTGTGTCTCCGGCTCCTCGCGCAGGTACTGCGCGGCGGCCTCGGGGATCGGCGGCACGGCCTGGAACGTCGAAGTCTGGCGCTCGGCGAGCTGCGCGAGATAGTCCGCGGCGTCGCCACCGCTCTCGAGCATCGCCGACAGCGCGACGTACGACGGGTAATACGCCTGGTGCGTCTCCGCGAATACGGCGGCTGCCTTGTCGTATTCGACCTGCGGATCCGTGGCGTTGGCCTCGACGGTATTCGTGATCTGCGCCTGGCGGTTCATCTGCGCCTTGCGGATGCGCAGGTTGCCCTCGAGCACGCGCACCGTGGCGGTGCGGTTCGAGTTGGGGCTTCCCAGCGCGAGCAGCTCGAGCGCGCGGAGCGCCTTGTCGAACTGCTTGCCCTTCACGTAGACCCACGCGACTTCGTACAGCGCGTCGGTGAACAGATCCGAGTTGCGATCGATCAGCAGGTAGCTGTCGATCGCCTTCGATGGCTGATCGCGCTCGTAGTACAGGCGACCGAGCGCGAGCTGCGCGAGCTCGATGACGCGGCGATCGTTCGACGTCTTCGGCTGCCTCGCCGACAGGGCGGTATACGCCTCGAGCGCGCGCGCCGTGTCCGCCTTCCCGACGTGTGCGGTGGCGATGTAGTACTCGGCCTGCGCTGCGAACGCGGAGTCCTTGGGCACTTCGTTCAGCTGTGCGATCGCGTCGTCGTGCTTGCCCTGCGAGAAGAGCCACTTGCCGCGCACGTACGGTGCCTGCGGCAAGCGTGGCGTCATGCGATCGAGCGCCGCGAGGTTCGCGTCGACGTCCGTCGCGTCCTGCTGGGCGATCGCGATCTCGACGAGCCGCACGAGCGAGAGGCCGTAGTAGCGAGCCCCCGCGTTGTTCTTGTTCGTGACCTGCGTGAAGTACGAGCGCGCCGCGCCCTTGTCGCCTTTGTGGAACAGCGACTCGGCGAGGTAGTACAGCGAGGCCTCCTGGTCGGGGCCCGGCCGGCTCGCCATCTCGAACAGCATCAGCGCCGCGGCGTCGTAGTCACCGAGCGCGAACGTGACCTGCGCGTCGGACAACCGACGACCGGTGTCCTGGTTGTCGTTGTTCAGCGTCGGCAGCGTCTGCGAGATCTGTCGGGCTTCTTGCTCGTACAGATTGAGCTTTCCGTCGACGTTCGCCGTTGCCGTGCCTGCGCAGCACAGCGTAGCGATCGCCAGGTACGTGCGTAGGCGGGTCATGAGTTACTTCCCCGGCGTGGTAGCAGCGGTGGGCGTGGGTGCAGGCGCCTCGTTCGGCTTGTCGGGGCTCGCCTGCGTGACCTTGCAGTCGACGGCCGGACGGTTCTCGAGCGGCGTCGTAGCGCCACCCTTCTCGAAGCCACGGCAATCGACCTTGGACAGCTTGCCTTCACCAGCGATGAACGACGAGCTGCCGCGCGCGGTGAACGTGTACTTCGAGAGGTACTCGAAGACGCCGTAGCCGTGGCCGCGATACGTGGCCGCAACGGCGAGCGTGTGGTTGCCGGGCGCGATCGGTCCGGCGAACACGTCGAACGCCTTTGTCTTGTAGAGATCTTCGGCCGTCTCGTCGGTGCGGACGAACACCTGCGTCCCGTCGAGCGTGTAGACAAGCTTGATCAGGCGGAAGGAGCTGCCCATCTCGTTGACGTGTGCGATCAGCGCCTGCGCACCGACGCCTCCGCCGATGAGCTGCTCCTTGAGCAGCTGCACGCGAGCCTTGAGCTGCCAGGCCCGCTCCTTGAGCGCCTGTGTCTTCTGCTCGAGGCGGCGCATGCGGACCGCGGTCGGCATGTCCTCGGGCTTGACGCTCGATGGATCGATCGCCGACCCCGCTGCTGATCCAGCAGCGGATCCGGGCGCAGGTGCAGCCGAGCCGCTACCGGGTGCAGCACCCGGCTGAGCCAGGGCAGTCGCACCGACAACGAGCGACGAAACGAGGAGTAGTGACGATGACGTTCGCATGCCGAATCTCCATGCCCGGCCACGCCGGGATCCCTCTGCGCCGACCCGCTACCGCGGAAACGTGTTCGGCGCATTTTCCTTTTGGATAGGAGCGGTTGTAACACTGCCCCAGGGGGGCTTCAAGCAACGGCTTCCGAGGTTTTCGGTGTCCTTACGCCGGTCTTTTGTTCATCAGATGTGACCAGAGTCGCTCGAGTACTTCGCGGGTCCCTTGGCTGGTTGCGGCCGACATGACCAGCAGCTCGATGTCGCGCTTCGCGAACGCGGACTTCAGCGCCTCGATTGCGTGGGGTTCGAGTGCATCCGACTTGTTGAGCACGACAACCTGAGGCGTATTCGCTAGGTCGGGTGCGTACTGGGCAAGCTCTCGATTGATCACGTCGAAGTCGGACATCGGCTCACGCTCCGGACCGGTCGTGAACGTGTCGTCGAGGATGTGCAGCAAGACGCGGCACCGCTCGACATGACGCAAGAACTGGTGACCCAACCCGACCCCTTCAGAGGCGCCTTCGATCAGGCCCGGGATATCCGCGATGACGAAGTTGCGCTCGTCCGAGAGCTGCACCACCCCGAGGTTCGGGACCAGTGTCGTGAACGGATAGTCTGCGACCTTCGGGCGCGCACGAGAGACCGCGCTGATGAACGTCGACTTACCGACGTTGGGAAACCCCAGGAGCCCCACGTCCGCCAGCAGCTTCAGCTCGAGCCGAATCACGCGCCCCTCGCCCAGCGTGCCGGGCTCCGCCTTCGTCGGCGCCTGGTTCCACGCGGTCTTGAAGTGGATGTTTCCGCGGCCCCCCATCCCCCCCTTCGCGATGACAAATGTCGCGTCCTTCGTCGACAGATCGACGATCTCGTCGGCGGTGTCAGCGTCGTACACCACGGTGCCCATCGGCACCTTGATCACGAGGTCCTCGCCTTTCGCGCCGTATTGATCCTTGTTGCGCCCGTCCTCGCCGCGGTCCGCCTTGTACGAGCGCCTGTACTTGAAGTCGAGCAGCGACGACATGCCGGGATCGACGACGATCACGACGCTGCCGCCGTTGCCACCATCGCCACCCGAGGGACCACCGAACGGCACGCCGTCCTCGCGGCGCATCGCGGCCGAGCCGTTGCCGCCATCACCGGCCTTGACGGTGATCGTCGCTTCGTCGATGAACTGCATGGCTGCGCGGCGATGGATAGCATGACGACCACGCGCTTCGCGAACCAGCAGGACATGGCATGACGACCTGGCTCGGCGTCTGGTCGCGCGCGGTGATCGGCCCCGCGTACCGTCGAGCCGCGGCCGTGTGGGCCGGGTGCATGATCGTCGCGGCGATCATCTTCGGCCCGACGGCGATGCACCCGCGCGACATCACGCGCATCGCGCTCCACGAGCCGCTCGCGGGCATCGTCCTCGGTGGTACGTGGCTGCTCGTGTTCGTTCCCATCGCGCGCGCGCTGCTCCACGCCGACGAGGCGCGGTTCCTGCGGTCGTTGCCCGCGCCCGCGATCACGCCGCGCCTCGTGCAGCTCGGCGCGATCGTCGCGCTACAGCTTCCGTGGCTCCTCTTGTGGCTCTTTGGAGAGCACGTGCGCGGACTGCTCGTGTTCGCGGGCTCGACGGCGATCACGTGCGCGATCGCGAGCTGGCGACCGGCCCGCATCGCGCGGGGCGCACCGGCGTGGCGGTCGCCGGCGCGCGCGCTTGCCGGTGTGTACGTCGCTGCGCTCGCGCGCCGCGCGGGGGACGCTCTCGTCCGTGGTGCGGGTCTGGCAATCTTTGCCGGCCTCGCCGCCGGGCTGTTCGTGCGCAACAACGTGCTCGCCGGCGAACACGCGGCGCGCATCGCAGCGTCGGTGATCGCGCTGATGGCGGTGCCGGCGCAAGCCGGCGTGCTCGGCGTGCTGCTCGAAGCCCACCGGCGCTCGGCGTGGCTCGCGCGCTCTCTCGGCATCGCACCGTCGACGCGCGTGCTCGCGCTGATCGGCGCGCTCGCACTGCTGCACGCCACCGCCGCGCTGCTCGCGGTCGCCGGCGCGACTGTCGTCCTCGTCGCGGCCGCACCGGTCGCGTACACGAACATCCCCGAGATCGCGCTCGCCGAGGTGGAGCCGGCGACCATCGCGTGGATCGCGAGCACCTGCCTCGCGTGCGCCCTCGCATCGGCGATCGGTGCGGCGCGCGCCATCCTCGGCGCGAACCGGCGCATCGATGACGCCATGGCATCCTCGCCATCGACCGCGGAATCCTCGCCGACCACGGAATCCTCGCCATCGACCGCGGAATCCTCGCCGACCGCGGAGTCCTCGCCATTGACCGCGGCCTCGGCATCGACGTCGACATGGACCTCGGCATGGACCTCGGCAGCGACCTCGGCCGCATCGGCTGCGCTTCGAATGACGATGGGCTCGCTCGCCGTTGCGATCGGGACGATCGCGGCGCTCACGCTGTTCGGTGCGTTCGCCGGTGCGCTCGCGATCGTCGCGATCACGAGCTTCCTCCTGGCCCGAATGGACGGTATTCGATGAGCGTTCTGCGCGGGGCTGTTCGATGAAGCGACTCGTCGTCGATCGCGTGACGATCAAGCGTGGTGCGCGCGTCGTGATCGACGAATTGTCGATCTCCGTCGACGCGGGCGAGATCGTCGGCCTCGTCGGCGCGAACGGCTGCGGCAAGTCGACGCTTTTGTCGTGCATCGCCGGCGTGCTCGCGCCGCACGATGGCCGCGTCGAAATTGTCTCGTGGAGCCAGAGCGACACGCCTGCGAGCGACGGGCACGAAACCCGCGCGAGCGTGTGGGGCTCGTCGAAGCAGCGCGCATCTGCGCGGCGTGCGATGGGCTATGTCCCGGAGGGTGCCGATCCGCCGGGCTTCCTCCGCGCCGAAGAGCTGTGGGCGTTGTGCGCGTCGAGCCGTGGCGTCGAACCGCCGCGCCTCGGCGTTCGGAGCTCGCTCGCTCGCGAGGACAAACGCGCGGGCTCGACGAGCATCGAAGCCTCGCGTGCTCGCGAGGAACGCGCGACCGACGGCGTGCTCGAGACACTCGCTACGTCGCTCGGGCTCGACGAGATCGCGTCCCTGACCCTCGACAAGATGTCCCTTGGCCAGCGCCGCCGGGCGTGCCTCGGCGCCGCGTTCCTCGGGCCGCCGGCGTTGCTCGTGCTCGACGAGCCGGACAACGGCCTCGACGCGAAGCGACTCGCGGCGCTCGTCGAGCTGGTCCAGGCACACGCGGCGTCCGGTGGCGCGACGATCCTCGCGTCGCACGATGCCGGCTGGCTCGATCAGCTCGGAGCGCGGCGTGTCGTCCTCGACGGCGCGAGGAACGAGCTCACGGATTGACCGGAACTTCGAGCGGGTCGGACTCCATGATCTCGCGACACGCGTCGAGCAAGAAGCCGACGGGCGCCGGGCTTCCGTAGTTGACGATCACTCCCTTGGCAACCGTGGCGGCGCTGCCGAACAGCTGCGCACCGCCGAGCATTGTGAACTTCACGTTCGCGCGATCGGTGTCGTTTCCCGTCGCGAGGAACGCCTCGACGCGATCCTGCGCGGTGAAGGCCGCGAGCATCTTTCCGTGCGGCGTCGGCATCGCGATGATGTGATACTCCTTCCCGAGCTCGCCGAAGTACGGCACGAAGTACGCGTCGTGACGCTTGATGAGGACCAGGTTACCCGCGGCGAGCGCGCTCTCGACGCGTGCTCCACGAGCGAGGCGCCGGAACGCGTCGAGCCGATCGGTGTCGATCGAGAGCGAAATTGGCGAACCGGGGTCGATCCGCACGGAGGTGATCGCCGGCGGCAAGTCCGCGATCGCCTCGTGGAGGTGCGCGACCTTCGTCATCGCCCCGGCCTCCGGCTCCTTGGCTGCGAGGGTACACGCCTCCTCGCTCGACATGAACCAGCCCGCGGGCGTCATGTGCCAGTCGGTGTGCTCGAAGAAGGCACGCAACATCGGGAGGTACCCGATGATTTGGTTCACTCCGGCGAGGATCGCCTGGGTGGGCGTCACCGACTCTGGCACGGACTCTGTCACCGACTCTGTCGTCACCGACGGACGATACCGCGATCACGACCCGGCGATACCGGACATTGGTGACGTCTCGCGCTCCCAGCGCTCGAGCGTGGCCATCGCCTCGGCGGCGGACGAGCCACACATCTCGAGCTGCGGCTTCAGATCGCGACACACCGACGGGCGCTCGGGCGATCCGAACAACGCGCAGCGGATGTCGACCGTCAGATGCGGACAACGAACACCGGCGAGCTTTCCCGCGGGAAAGCCGGGCATCGGTGCCGAGATCGACGGCGCGATGCAACATGCACCGCAGCCGGATCGGCACTCGACGAGCACTACGCTGCGGTCTTCTCGGACGGAGCGTAGACTGCGATGCGCGTGCGGGTCTTGCCCTGGCGCTCGAACTTCACCTCGCCCGCGATCTTCGCGAACAGTGTGAAGTCGCGACCGATACCGACGTTCGCGCCGGCGTGGAAGCGCGTGCCTGCCTGACGAACGAGGATGGAGCCGGCGGTAACCAGCTCGCCACCGAACCGCTTCACACCGCGCATCTTCGGCAGCGAGTCGCGGCCGTTACGAGTGGAGCCTTGTCCTTTTTTGTGTGCCATGACGCTTCTGCAACTTTCCTGGGTTCGACTACGCGTTGATCGCGGCGATCTTCACCGCGGTGTAGTCCTGGCGATGCCCGTTGCGACGGACATAGTTCTTGCGGCGGCGGAACTTGAACACGACGAGCTTCTCGCCACGTCCTTGCTCCACGATTTCTCCGGTGACCTTGGCACCGGAGACCGTCGGCTTGCCCACGGTGACATTGCCACCGTCGCCCGACGACACGAGGAGAACCTGGTCGAACACGACCGAGGTACCCTTCTCGCCATCGAGCTTCTCGACCACAACGGTCGCTCCGGGCTCGACCCGGTACTGCTTTCCACCCGTCTGAATCACGGCGTACATTTGACTTGGCTCCGCTGAAAACGCTTTCGGAATCGCGGACTTTACTGATCGCGCGCCTGGCGTCAAGACCGCGTTGTGGTGTCGTTCGCACCCTCGCGGATCGTTGAAGAGGATCAGGGAGTTAGCGCCCCAGGCGCCGGTGAAGGAGCTCGGTCGTCAGGACGGGATTGGCCCGGCCGCCCGTCTCCTTCATCACCTTGCCTACGAAGAAGCCGAACAGGCCGTCCTTGCCGGCGAGGAACTCGGCCGCCTGCTTGGCGTTATCCGTGACCATGCGATCGATGATCGGCCACAGCGTCGCCTCGTCGCTGATCTGCTGCACGCCGCGCCGTTCGACGATGTCGCGTGGCAGCGCGCCGGTCGTGTACGACTCTTCGAAGATCTCCTTGCCGATCTTGCCGCTGATGGTGCCGCTCTCGACGAGCATCACGAGCTGCGCGAGGTTCCCCGCCGGCATCGGTGACTGTGCGATCGAGACGTCGTTCGCGTTCAGCTTCCCGAGGAGCTCGTTGATGATCCAATTCGCGCAGGCCTTACCCTTCGCTCCGCCTGTCAGTTTCTCGGCGAGATCGAAGTAGTCCGCGAGCGCGCGCTCACCGACGAGCGTCCGCGCGTCGTCCGGAGACAGCTCGCTCGTCTCGACGTAGCGACGGAACCGCGCGACCGGCAGCTCCGGGATCGAGCGGAGCACGAGGTTCATCAGGTTGTTGTCGACGACGAGCGGCGGGAGATCCGGGTCCGGGAAGTAGCGATAGTCGTTCGCTTCTTCCTTGGAGCGCATCGTGTGCGACTGGCCGGCATCGGCGTCCCACAGCCGCGTCTCGCGCTCGACGCGACCGCCGCTCTCGATGATGCGTAGCTGGCGCGCGATCTCGTGATCGATCGCGTTCTGCACGAAGCGAAACGAGTTGATGTTCTTCAGCTCCGTGCGCGTGCCGAGGCGATCCTCGCCGCGCAGGCGCACGGAGACATTGGCGTCGCAACGCAGGTGGCCCTTCTCCATGTCCGCCTCGGAGATATCGAGCCACCGCACGAGGCGCTGCAGCGATCGCATCAGCTCGGCCGCTTCCTCGGCGGACGTGATCTCGGGCGCCGTCACGACCTCGACGAGCGGAACCCCCGCGCGATTGAGATCGACGTGCGAGGTCGCGCCGACGTGCGAGTTCTTACCTGCGTCCTCCTCGAGATGGATGCGCTGCAGGTGCACGCGCTTCACGCTCCCACCGACGATGAGATCGAGGTGGCCGTTCTCGCACAGCGGCTCGTCGAACTGCGAGATCTGATAACCCTTGGGCAGATCAGGATAGAAGTAGTGCTTGCGCGCGAACCGCGACTTCGCGCGGATCTGCGAGCCCGTCGCCACGCCGAGCACGAGCGCGAGCTCGACGACGCGGCGGTTGAACACGGGCAGCGTGCCGGGCATCCCCATCACCAGCGGATCCGTCAGCGAGTTCGGCGGAGCTCCGAACACCGTTGCGGAGCTCGAGAAGATCTTCGTGCGCGTTGCGAGCTGGACGTGCACCTCGAGCCCGATGACTGGCTCGTACTCTTGGAGCAGCTCCTTCAGCGGCCGGGTCACGCGAAGCCTTTCGGGCGCGCGTCGCCGGCGAGGCCTGCCTTCTCGATCGCGCGGCCCGCGCGCACGAGCGTCGCCTCGTCGAGCGGCTTGCCGAGGAGCTGCGCGCCGATCGGCAGTCCCGCGTCGGTCATGCCGCACGGCACGCTCATGCCGGGCAGACCGGCGAGGTTGCACGCGAGCGTGAAGATGTCGGCGAGGTACATGTCCATCGGCGTCGACTTCGCGCCGATCGGAAACGCGGCCGTCGGTGCGGTCGGCGTCAGGATCACGTCGACGGTCGCGAACGCGGTGTCGAAGTCACGCTTGATCAGCGTGCGCACCTGCTGCGCCTTCTTGTAGTACGCGTCGTAGTAGCCGCTGCGCAGCGCATACGTGCCGAGCATGATGCGGCGCTTGACCTCCACGCCGAAGCCCGCGCCGCGCGACTTCATGTACAGGTCGAGCAGGTCGGTCGCCTCTGCGCGCTTGCCGTACCGAACGCCGTCGTAGCGCGACAGGTTCGAGGACGCCTCCGCCGGTGCGACGAGATAATACGCCGGCAGTGCGAAGTGCTGGTGCGGCAGCGTCACGTCGACGATCTCGGCGCCCGCGTCGCGCAGCGCAGCAACCGTCTTGTCGAGCGCGGCCTTCACCTCGCCGTCGAGATCGATGGCGCCTCCGAAGATCTCCGTCGGCAGACCGACCTTGAGCCCCTTCACGTCCTGCTCGAGCGCTGGGGTGAGCGAGGGTGCGAGCTTCAGAAGCGAGGTCGAGTCGCGCGGGTCGTGCCCCGCGATCGCCTCGAGCACGAGCGCGCAATCCTCGACGCTGCGGGCAAGCGGCCCGACCTGATCGAGCGACGACGCGTATGCGATCACGCCCCAGCGCGACACGCGACCGTAGGTGGGCTTGAGCCCGACGACGCCGCAGAACGCCGCCGGCTGGCGAATCGAGCCACCCGTGTCCGTGCCGAGCGCCGCGCACGCGAGGCCGGCCGCGACCGCCGCTGCACTACCGCCGGAGCTCCCACCGGGGACGCGCGTCAGATCCCAGGGATTTTTCGTCGGCTTGAACGCCGAGCGCTCCGTCGAGCTGCCCATGCCGAACTCGTCCAAGTTCGTCTTGCCGATGATGATCGCACCCGCCGCCCGCAGCTTCTCCACGACGGTCGCGTCGAACGGCGGCACCCATCCCTCGAGGATCTTGGAGCCCGCGGTCGTCGCGGTGCCCTTGGTGACGAGGTTGTCCTTCAGCGCGATCGGCACGCCCGCGAGCGGTCCGAGCGTCCCGCCGCCCTTGCGCGATGCATCGATCGTCATCGCCTCGAAGCGCGCTTGTTCCGCGCACAGCGCGAGGTACGCGCCGAGCTCGCCGTCGTGCTTCTCGATGCGCGCCAGCGTCGCTTCGACGATCGCGATCGCCTCGATCTCGCCGGCCTTCACGCGACGCGCGATATCGGCGACCGACCACAGGTGCGTGTCGGTCATTTACGGAGTCCTACGCGACCGATGTTCATCGGTCTTGTCATGTACCTTCGCACTCCCTTCGGGAGTCCTACGCGACCGATGTTCATCGGTCTTGTCATTACCTTCGCACTCCCTTCGGGAGTTCTACGCGACCGATGTTCATCGGTCTTGTCATTGGTTGTCTCCGGGCAGGATCGCGGGCACGACAATGAAGTCGCCCTCGCGTTTCGGTGCGCCGCCGAGCGCGTCGTCAACGCTCAGCGACGGAAACACGTCGTCATTGCGCAGCGGCAGGTCCATCGGCACTGCGTGGGTCATCGGCGCGATGTCGTTCGTGTCGACGCTCGCGAGCACTGCGAAGTGCTCGAGGATCGCACCGAGATCCTCCTGCATCTTCGTGCGCTCGTCCTCGTCGAGATGCAGGCGCGCGAGGAGTGCGATCTCGTCGACCTCTTTCCGTTCCAGGTTCGCCATCTCGCGCTCCCGATCCGTCCGCCCGATCAGTCGGGAAGGGGCAACGGCTGTAGCTCGGGCTTACCGCCCATCCGACCCGCCAGCTCCGCGCCCCACTTCAAGTAGTCGTCGGCGACACGACCAGCAGCGTTCACGTCGCCCTTCTCGAGTGCTGCGATCAGCTCGCGATGATGCGTGCGCACCGTGTCGCCCGGCCCCGCGAGGTTCGCGAGCAGCGGCGTGAAGTTCCGGACGCCGTCACGCACCGTGTTGATCAAGAGCAGCATGACCTGGTTGCCGCACAGCTGCGCAAGCGCCACGTAGAACTCGAAGTCGAGATCGAACAGCTCCGCGGCGTTCGTCGTGATGTCGGCCTTGTCGGCGAGCCCCTTCAGCTTCACGAGCGCGTCGCGATCGCGTCCGCCGCGCGCCGCCGCGAGTCGCGCGAGCTCGCGCCCGAAGATGCGACGGAACTCGAGCAGATCGCGGATCAGCTCGGGCTTGCCGCCCGCGAGGGGCAAGAGGTGTTGGACGAGCTCGATGCCGCCCGTCTCCATGAAGTTCTGGACGCGGGTGCCGTCGCCCTGGCGGATGCGCACCAAGCCGAGGTGCTCGAGCTTCTTGAGCGCCTCGCGGAGGGACGCACGGTTCACGCGCAGTCGCTTGGACAGCTCGCGCTCGGGCGGCAACTTCGACCCGGGCGGGTACTGTCCGTTGAGGATGAGCGCACGCAACTGCTCGGCGATCTCCTCGGCGACGCGTTGCTTCTCGACCGGCTTGAGCATTCCGCACGCCGACACTAACCCAGCTTGAGGACCGAATGAACGGCGTGATACCAGGAACGAATGTCGGGTCGGCCCGCGATCGACGTCGCGTCGGTGCCACGTGTCCTCGTTCTCGATGGAGAACGGACGCGCGATGTGTTCGTGGTCCTCGACCTTACCGAGGGCGTGGTACGTGTCCGAAGCCCGCTCCTGTTCGAGATCGGCGAGGAGATCGCGATCCGCATCGAGCAGAACGGCACGACATCAGACGTCACTGCGCGCGTTCGTGCCCACGTCGGAACCGGCGCTGACCCCGTCACGGAGCTCGAGCTCATTTCAACGTCCAGTTCCGCGTAGATGCGTTGACCCCAAAAACCCTGTTACGCGCGGGCAGGTTTCACGACTACCAGAGCGTAGGAGTGACACGCATGAACAACTGGGGTGCCGTTCTCGCGCTCGCGCTTTCCGCGTGCGTCATCGATTCCGACTCGAGTCCTTCGAATCGCGACCCAGAACCGACCGCCCGTGTCCGTAGCTGCGGTCCGTTCGGCTGCCTGCAGAACACAGCGACAGGCCCCGATGACGAGGTCTTCAACGAGCTCGATGCCAGCGGCACGTTCGCGAACGCCGACGGTGTGAAAATCATGTCGTTCAAGTTGCGCGATGGGACGCCCGCGACGCTTCATGCGAAGGGGGACCGCCTGATGGCAAAAGGCGCCTCGGGCGCTTTGCACCTGGGAACCGAGCTCGACGGCTCCGTGCTGGTCCTGTCCAAGCACGACGTGCCAGCGTTCGAGGCGAAGTTCTCCGTCGACACCGTGGGGGTCGCGTTCTGGGGTGGCGACACGAGCGAGACGGTCGAGGTCTACGACATCCAAGTTCGCAAGTTCGGTATTTCCGACGCTAAGCCGGCGTGCCGCGACAATCTTCCGAACATGGACGAGTGGCCTGGAAACCCGCATGCCGCGGTCGTGTTCGAGGGTGATCGCTTCCATCACGAGGCTCACACGGTCTCCGACAGCGTCGGCAGCCCGTGGTTCAACATCGCATGCGCCGGTGGATACCCTGCGAAGCTGCATCTCCTCCGTCACACCTGGGCGGGTGGATTCAGCAAGCTCGACGGGGTCCAGTACTGGCCGACCACCCTCGCGCAGCGCCAGACCTACCTGCGCGCGATCACCGCCGACTATCATGGCGACGGTGCTGCACACACGCTATCTGGGGTCCCGCTCTTCTACGGCGACGCGGCCGGCATCCACCCGATGGCATCGGGCGGAACCATAGAAGCGATCTGGAAGGAGAACGGTGCGGTGTGCTTGAACGAGCCGCGCGTAGTCACGCGAACAAGTATCGAATCACGCGGCATCCCGATTCCTCGGTGTCACGGGGTCGTGAATTGGTTCGAGATGGGCTACGTGCTCACGGTAGTTCCGCCTCCATGAGTGCAGCTTCTGCTTGCGAGATGCAGCGGCGCGCGATCGTCGTCGCATGAATCGGTAGAGCCTGTAGTCCTGCCAGCACGGTCTGCAGGATCTGCGTTGCATCGTGTCGTTTCATCGAGTGCAGTACGCGACCCCGCGCCAACTCGATCCGGAGACGATGAAACTCGTCATACCAGTCGCGGTCCTCGGTCCGAGCATGTGACTCGTCGAGGAGACGCAGCGCTCCCACTGGATCTCCGCGCCACCACGCGAGGTATCCTGGAAGCTCGGGATAGATCCCTGTTTCTCCGAGCATCGCACTACGCTCGGCCGCGACGATGGCCGCGGAGCGCTCGTCGAGTACGTCGTGGAGCTCGGCGACCTCCGCCCAGCAATTTGCAGACCGCTCCGGCAAGCTCGAGTGCGCCTCCATCGCTTCACACACCGGTCGCAGCTCGACGAGAGCGGCCCGCGGTGATGACATCGTCACGGTCGCCCGAAGGTAGCGATTCCACAGGGTCAGCGGGTGCCCTACACCGAGTGCTTCGGTCAGTCGACCGACGACCTCCTGCTGGATGTGATCGATCTGCGTCGGATCGTCGGCCACGACGAGCGAGTTTGCGTGGACGACGAGAAGCTCGATCGCTCCTGCACCCGTCACGCGTGTCGCGATCTGTTCGGCGCGCGCGATCCGCTCGCGCGCCTCGTCCCGGCGTCCCGCGAGCCACGCGAGGGACGCGAGGTTGTTCTCGAGGAGCGCGCGGCCGAAGTGTGCGGTCGATGCACTCGCGGCGAGCGCTTCGATGACGTCGGAGCCGGCCACTGCCGAGACGAGGTTGTCGAAGTTCCCCTCGACGAATGCGCGTCGCGCCCACGCTTCGATCGCCAGAGGTACCGCGCCCGAACGAAACGAAATTGTCGTGGCCTCGCGGAGCGGTACGAGCGCCGCGTCCGGGTGGTCCGTAGACATCGCGGCGTGACCGTCGACGAGCAGTGCCTCTGCGAGGATCGGATCGTAGGCGACCTGGCGCGCGCGAGCGATCGTGTCGCGCAGCGCGTCGCGTGCAGGAACGAACTCCCCTGCGGAGACCATCACGCGCGCGCGCTCGATGTCGTCGCGCAGGCTCGCGACCTGCGCTACCAGGTGTGCCGGTGGCAGCGCGACCGATGCCGTCAACTGCTCCCGATCCGAACAGGCTCGTGGATCGGGCAACGAGGCTGCCGCGAGCGCCAGGTTGGGCAACGTCTCGACCGTGGCGGACGTCGCGATACGCCCGAGCTCCGAACGCGCGATGCGGCCGCGATCGAGGCAGATCACGCGGCGATCGAACATGTCGTCGGAGTGCGCCCCGCGTCGGTGATCGAGGCATGCCGCACGATGTTCCGCCACCCAGGTTGTCGCATGCGAGGCGAGCTGCGACTCGAGCTTCGTAGCGAGCTCCTTGCCGTACGCTCCGAGCGCCGACGCGCGACCGAGCACCATTGCTTGTTGCGCGGGCGCCCACGCGGCCGCGATTTCGGCATCGCCACCACTGCAGATCTCGTTCGAGCTCGTACGAGACCGTACGAGGACGATGCCCGTGACGACGATCGCTAGGAGGCTCGCGACGAGAATGCGTCGGCGACGTGTGCGCGCGGGATCGCGGCCGAGGGCGCCCACGAGCTCGTGCATCGACGGATACCGTGACTCGGGAGCTGCCGACATGCCGCGTTCGAGGACCGCGGCGATCCAGCGGGGCGGCGACTCGCCGAGCGACTCCGCAAGCGAGACGCAGAAGCCGTACTGATCGACTGCGGGCGTGAGCCCTTCGTGGTTCTTCTGCTCGGGAGCCATGTACTTCGGCGTACCGGCGCCACGCCCGTGCGCCGCACTCGCTTCGCAAGCGAGTCCGAAGTCGACGACGCGCACGCGCCGGTCGTCGCCGACGAGCAGGTTGTCGGGTTTGACGTCGCGATGGATCAAGCCCGCTTCGTGCGCCGCAGCGAGCCCGGCTCCCGCTTGGCGATACGCTTCGACGATCTCGGAAGCGGAGCGCTCGGCACACCACTCGCGAAGCGTCGCTCCGCGCACGAGCTCCATCACGATGTAGACACGCCCTCGTTCGGTACCGACATCGAACACCGGCACCACGTTCGGATGGGTCAGCTTTGCGAGCGCCTTGGCCTCGCTGAGCGCGGCCGCTTGTTCCCCCGTGCCGACCTGGATCATCTTCAGCGCGACGGCGCGATCTAGCTGCGGATCGTACGCCGAGTACACGACTCCCATGCCGCCTTCACCGAGTCGCTCGAGCACCCGAAATCGTCCGAACCCGGGGGCGAGATCGCCGAACAGCGTCCGCTCGATGCGCGCACGTGCGAGGGCAAGCGCCGTGGGATCATCCGGTCGCGCGCCGGCGATCGCCTCGTCGATCGCTGCGTCCTTTGGGTCGCCGTGATCGGACTCGCTCGAGGCCGCGAGGTCTCCAGACGGATCGTGTAATCCGTCAGCGACGCCCATCAACCCTCGTCATCGGTGTCGGGGCGCGACAAGGCCACCGCGAGACCGTCGTTGGCATCGACCACCGACGAGTCCTCGATACGCTCTCGCAACTGCTTTCGCGCGCGCAACAACCGGACGCGGATGGCACCTGTCGTCGTATGGAAGACCTCGGCGAGTGCGGCGGCGTCGAGCTCGTGCCAGTAGTGCATCTCCAGAAGGAGCTGCTGCTCGGCGGGGAGCTGTGCGAGAGCCTCGCGAAGCTTGTGCACCTCACGTGCGTTGCCGAGCTGACCGGCGAGCGACGTGCGGATCTCGGCGATCGACGTCACGTCGAAGTCGACGTGCGCCGCCTTTGGTAGCTTGCGCAAGTACGTGTAGAGCTCGTTGCGCGCGATCGAGAACAGATACGTGCGAAAGCTCGACTCACCGCGAAATCGATCGCGCGCCGCGACGCACGACGTGAACGTTCTCTGCACGAGATCGTCCGCGTCACCGCCGACCTTGTGCTCGAAGAACCGATAGAGACCATCGAAGTGGCGGCCGAACAGCTCCTGACCGGCGCGCGGATCACCCGAGCGCCATTGCTCCAGCAGTGCCACATCGTCAGGGCCCACCCCCGCATCGTAGAGGTGAACCGCGCCCCGATCCAGCCATCCACCGTCCACCACAGGTTCGTAAACGTGTTGTACAGCGAACGGCCCATCGTGCTCGCCCCACCAGCGACGAATCCACCGGCATCTGCGAGGCCGCTCCACACGGTTGTCGACTGCAACCAATGACGCCATCGGCGACACCGAGTCGCGTGGGTCGCGCCTTCGTTACGTGCGATCCTGCGAGCTCACAGCACGATCAGCGCTTCAGGCGGCCGAACAAGCCGCCCTTGTCGCTGCCGAGTCGGGCCTCGAGCACGCGGACCTCGGCCGTCGCTTCACCGTGCCCTGGCTGCATGCGCAGCACTTCCTGGAACAACTCGAGCGCCTTCTGATCCTTGCCGAGCATTCGCTCGACGCGACCGAGGAAGAATCGCGCCGTCACCGCCCTCGGCGACTTGCGAATCGCTTGCTCGAGCGCCGCGCGTGTCGATGTGGCGACCGCCATCTTGTCCGGCGCCGACGCGAACTTCGCCCAGGCGAGCGTCGCGTGATAGTCGGGCTCTTCGGGGTTGAGCTGGATCGCGTACTCGAGCTCGCGGATCGCGGTCGCGAGCGAATCGCGGCGCAGCGCCATCTCGCCGCGACGATACGCCTCCTCGGACTCGAGGATGCGCAGCGCCATCTCCTCGGCCTTTTGCTGCTCCGCCTTGATCGCCGCCTCGCCACCGCGACTGAGGATGTCGACGTAGTGCTCGCGACGGACCGGATCGCTCAGCGTCGCGAACGCGGCGTTGACCTCAGCAAACAACCGCTGCGCGCGGCGGTTCTCGTCGGGGATGCCGAGGGCCGACAAGCGGTCCGGGTGGAGCTGCCGTGCGAGCAGGAAGTAGGCGTCGCGGATCTGCGCGAACGTCGCGGTCCGCGCGATGCCGAGCAGTGCGAAGTGATCGCTCTTGCTGTTCATGATCGTCAGGCGGTGCTCGATCAGCTGCGCGACGTCCATGCTCGACTTCATGTCGATCTGTCGAGTCGATGGCACGGCATTACCCGGTGGCTTCGCCGTCGGACGCGGGGCTCGCGGCGGGTCGGTCGGCTTCGCACGCGTGGGAGCACCCGCGATCGCGGGACCGGCCATCGGGGCGCTGCCCGTGCCGCGCAGCGCGTGCGTTGGCGCGCTGTCCATGCCACGCACCGGCCCGCTATCGTGCGCTCGGTACGAATCCGCGCCATGGGAAAACTGCTCGGTCCCGACGAGCGGCACCGTTGGAGTACCCGGGCGCTTCGGCGCTCCCTCGATGATCGGCGACGTCTTCGCGCGGCTCGTCGGTGGCTGGGTGGGCGAACGGTTGATCGGTGGCTGCGTGGAGGCACGGTTGATCGGTGGCTGCGTGGAGGCACGGTTCGTCGGTGGCTGCGAGGGCGCACGGTTCGTCGGTGGCTGCGAGGGCGCACGGTTCGGTGGCTGCGTCGGCGCACGGTACGTCGGTGGCTGCGTCTGCGCGCGGCTCGTCGCTGGCGTCTGCGCGGGCATGCTCGGCGACGTCTGCGAACGCCCAGCGCCGGGTCGGGTTGGTGTCCGACTCGTACTGTCAGAGTGAGCGCCCGCGATCCCCGGCGAGCTACCCGAGCCGGTTTCCGCGATCCCCGGCGAGCTGCCCGACCCAGTTCCGATTCCCGGCGAGCTGCCCGAGCCCGTTCCCGCGATCCCCGACGAGCTACGCGACCCAGTTCCGATTCCCGGCGAGTTGCCCGAGCCGGTTCCCGCGATCCCCGGCGAGCTGCCCGACCCACCGATTCCCGGCGAGTTGCCCGAGCCGGTTCCCGCGATCCCCGGCGAGCTGCCCGACCCACCGATGACCGGCGAGCTGCCCGAGCCAGTTCCCGCGATCCCC
>JBJXGN010000262.1:0-5330 GCA_046160585.1 Kofleriaceae bacterium | reverse complement strand
CGCGAAAGCGATGCCATCCCGGCGTGGTCACCATGTACGGGAACGACTGGGCAGCCGTGGCGCTCCCGAGGCGCACGAAGTTGCCGCCCGGTGGTGCGAGATCGATGAACCCGAGATCGTTCGCGCTGAGCTCGAGCTGGTACGTGCCGGTCGTGTCGAGATAGATCTCGCCTTCGAGCAACACGGTGATGTCGTCCGGGCTCATGAATCCGAGCAGCGCAGGAGTGCCATCGCCGAGCCGGACGTCCACTCCGCACAACACGCTGCGACCCGTCGGGGTGAGCTGCGCGAGCTCCTCAAACGTGACCGCATTGATGTCGGCTGCGAGTCGATTGCCAGCGATGCCGGTCGCACGAACGCCGTTGACGAAGTACGGAATGGGGCCCACGAACCCGCCCGGCTCGATCCACGCACCCTCGAGCGCGCCGCCCTCGAACTGCGCAGCCGTGTCATCACGAAACGCCCGCGCTTCCGTCGGGTAGCCGCAGACATTCGTGAGCAGATCGCACTCCTGCCCGTCGGGACACTCGCCACTGGACGAGCACGGAACACCGAGCGGAGGACTCGGGGAATAACAGCCAAACGTGCTCCCCAAAACACCGACGAAAAGGCCGGACCAGAGCAAGTGATGAGCCGCCCGCACCAAGACCCATCCTACCCGCTGAATCGCGCCGGACACACCCGAATCAGCTTGACTCATCCGACCATAGAACCGAAGTTCGCGTCGCCCATGTCCGTCGAGCGGCTAGGCCGGTTCGAGCTGGTCTCCCACCTCGCTTCCGGTGGGATGGCGAAGGTGTTCCTCGCGCGGGTCGCGGGGCTCGCCGGCTTCGAACGCCACGTCGTCCTCAAGACGCTGCGCAAGGAAGACATCCCGGACGAGTCCTACGTCGGCATGTTCCTGGATGAGGCTCGCCTCGCGGCGTCGCTTCACCACCAGAACGTCGCGCAGGTCTACGACGTGGGCTGCACCTCCGACGGCACGTATTTCCTCGCGATGGAGTACATCCACGGCAAGACCGTGCGCTCCGTCCTCGAGACCGTCGAGGATCGCCGCCTGTGGATGCCGCTCGACTTCGGGCTCTCCGTCGTCGCGGCCAGCGCCGCCGGTCTCCACCACGCACACGAGCGCTGTCGCTCCGACGGCACGCCGCTCGAAATCGTTCATCGCGATGTCTCTCCATCCAACGTCCTCGTCTCCTACGACGGCTCGATCAAGCTGATCGATTTCGGCATCGCCAAGGCCTCCGCACGTGTGACGCAAACACGCACCGGCTTCATCAAAGGCAAGGCCGGCTACATGGCGCCCGAGCAAGCGCGCGGCTACGCCGTCGATCGCCGCAGCGACGTCTTCTCGCTCGGCATACTCGCGTACGAGCTCACCACGCAGCACCGCGCATTCGACGCCCCGACGGAGTTCGAGCGCGTCGAGAAGATCGTCCACGGCGACATCATCCCGCCGTCGCATTGGGTCCCTGACTATCCCGCCGAGCTCGAAGCGGTCATCCTCACCGCGCTCTCGCTCGATCCCGACGATCGCTATCAGACCGCCGACGAGATGCGCGTTGCGATCGAGGCCGTCGCCAAGGCCGAGAACCTCGTCCTCGGCAGCGCCCCGATCGCGCGCCTTCTCGGGATGCTCTACGGCCAGCCGCTCGAGCCATGGATCGCGCCGCCCGTGTCCGTCGCAAAAGGCAGCGGCACCCACGACTCGCTCGTGTTCGTGCCGAACCTCGCCCCAGAGGCCATCGACGAGTCGTCCGACATCACCAAACCGATCGATCGCGAGCAGGAGCGCGGGCTCACCGAAGCCGAGGCAAGCGTCGGCCAACTCGCCGAACGCCACGCCGCCGCGCAACGCTACGTCGCCGCGCGCGAAGCCGCGGCGGCCGACGCCGACGCGCGCAGCACGATGTCGCTGCGGAACCAGCTCCCGCGCGCCGGCACGATCAAGCCGACCGCGTCGCACGTCGCGGACTCGGAGCCCTCCGCTCCCCAGATCATGATCAGCGAGTTCGAGTCGGCCGTGCCGCGCGACGTGCTCTCGGCCCGCGCGCCCACACCCGCGAGCGAGTCATCACCGCGCGAGCCATCGTCATCGCGCGAGCCATCATCATCGCGCGAGCCATCGTCATCGCGCGAGCCATCGTCATCGCGCGAGCCATCATCGCGCGAGCCATCGTCGTCGCCGCGCACCGCATCGCCGAGCCAGCCGCCGCCGATTCCTGCGGGCGCTCGATCGCGTTCGATGCCCGCGACGCAACCTCCGCCGATTCCTGCAATCGCGCTCTCGCAGTCGATCCCGGCAGCGGCGCCATCGCTCGACGAGCCGTCGAACGCGCCGCTCACGCTGGATGCGCCCTCCTCACCGAACGCGCCGCTCACGCTCGACGACTCCGCGTCGGTGCCGCTCCTCATCGCGGTCGATACTCCGTCGACGCCGATCTCCAACTTCGTGGCGCCGCCCGCGCCATCGATCGCGGTGCCCTCGGTCACGATCCAGCCGCGCAATCGCAAGCAGCCATCGGTGCAACCGTCGACCAAGGCAGCGACCGGCACGCGCCGCGCGTCCACCGCGGCAAAGCTCCGCCGCCAGATCCTCGCCGTGATCGCGTGCGGTGCGGTCCTCGGCCTCGCGATCGGCGCGACGATCACCGTGCTGAGCAACGACGACGGGCCCGCACCGAACCCGCCGATCGCCGCGAAGGCCGCGACCACGAAGCCCTCCATCACAGCGACCACGAAGCCCTCCATCACAGCGAAGGCCGTCGACACGAAACCGGCGCCCGTCGATACGGCGCGCGTCGATACCGTCGCTGCGAACGGCATCGACTCGAGCTCGATGTCCGCGACATCCTCGACGTCCTCGACATCCTCGCCGTCCGCGCCGTCCGCGCCGTCCGCGCCCGCTGGCGATCCAGCACGCGCGATGCCCGCGCCGTCGATGGCCACCGCGCCCATCATCACGCCCGACATCACCGAGCCGATTCCGTCGCCCACCGTCGGAGCGCAACCCGCGGTCGCCGACAAAGTCACGATCTACGTCACCACAGATCCACCGGGGGCGACCGTCGTTCTCGACGGTGTTCGTCTCGGCACGACGCCCTTCACCGGCGTCGTCCCCGCGCAGAAGCGCGAAGGCACGCTCAAGGTCCGCAAGCGTGGTCACATCGCCATAAAGACCAAGGTCGACCGCGCCGCCGACATCCGCTGGGACATCAAGCTCGGCACCGCGAAGCGCTGACGCCGCGACATCACGCAACCCGCTGAAGCTGAACGGCACCGCGCTGAACGCAACACCGACAAGTTCGCGGTTGCAGGCGACGTCGTGGGACGGCGTCGGGGACGCTCGGTGGACACGACCGACGCGTTGCACTACGACCGGGAGGACGAGCCGTGCGGCGACGAGCTCGAGGATCGACGCGAATACGACGACCCTCTTTGGCAACCCGTTAGAACAATGTTCTTACGCGTTAGAACTTACGTGTTCGGAAACGAGGGGGCTCCTTCACTGCCGAGACGAATATGAACGTGATCGATCCGCCTTCTTCGTCCATCACCATCAGGCGACGATTCACCCGACGACGAGCGCCTCGGGATACCGCAGCACCTGACACGACGTCTCGCCCCAGCTCGCCGGTCCCTCCGACCCGGCGCTACCGTTCGCGAAGTACAGCGCGGTGAGCAGCGTGCCGTCGTCGAGCTGTACTGTCGACGGATAGCCCACGTCGTGCCCGATCCCGTCGCCGGCGAGCAGCACCTCGTGCTCGGTCCACGTCGCGCCGCCATCGCGGCTCGTCTTCGTCGCGCACCCGAGCGGTCGCACGCGTCGCCCGTACGTCATCAGCAAGTGCCCGCTCTCGCGCAGCACGCACAGATCCGCCGGATGCTCGCCGCTGCGCGTGGCCGCGACGGGCGCGCTCCAGGTTTGCCCGCCATCAGCGCTGCGCACGATCGCGGTGCTGCCATCCACGCGCCGTGCCGCACCGACGAGCTCGTCGCCCACCACGCACAACGACATCTCGTTCGCCATCGTCACCACCGTCGACTCGTCGCCCCATGTGCGCCCACCATCGCGACTGCGCACCACGATCGTGTCCACGCGCCCGAGAGGGTTGCTCTCGCGCACGCCGCCGTAGGCCGACATCACCAGCGTCCCGTCCGCGAGCGCCACCATGCGCCCGAACGGACTCACCCACGCGAGCTTCTCGCTGCGATACCCGAACGGCGCGCTCCACGTGCGGCCGCGATCCTCGCTCGTCACCACGAACATGTCCGGCGCCTCGCCACCTTCGCGCGGCGCTCGCCACTTTCGCTCGCCACCGCCGAGCGACGGATAGCAATACATGCCCGCCTGCCAGTACGCGAGCACCCACCGCCCATCGCGCGCAGCGTCGCCGTCTCCGACGATCGCGAACGCGGGGTTGCGCACGTCCTCGCCGCGCGGCGCGACCTCGATCGGCCCGCTCCACGTGCGCCCACCATCGGTCGACAGTGCCGTCGCCAGCGTGCCGGTGAGCCCATAGTGCCCTGCGCCGACGCGAAACACCGCGGCCACCTCGCCGGTACTACCGCGCGCGATCACGGGGAACTGCCCCTGCATCGCACACACGAGATGACGCTCGATCTCGGCGCGCCGCCCGACCCACGCATCGACTCGGATCGACGGCATCAGTCGAAGACCACGGTCTTGCCTGCGTACACGAGGATCCGATCATCGAGATGCGCGCGCACCGCATGCGCGAGTACGCGCTTCTCGAGGTCCCGCCCCTTGCGCACGAGGTCCTCCACCGAATCCCGGTGCGACGCGCGCGCCACCGCCTGTTCGATGATCGGCCCCTGATCCAGCTCTGCCGTCACGTAGTGACTCGTCGCGCCGATCAACTTCACGCCCTTCTCGTACGCCTGCCGATACGGATTGGCCCCGACGAACGCCGGCAAGAACGAGTGATGGATATTGATGATGCGCGATTGCCACTTCTCCACCAGGTCCGCCGACAGGATCTGCATGTACCGCGCGAGCACGATCAGATCGATGCCGGCCTCGGACATCAACGCCGTCGCCTTCGCTTCGGCCTCCGCTTTCGTCGCTGCGGTCACCGGCACGTGATGAAACGGAACCCCGAAATGCTTCGCGATGCTCTCCGCGTCGGGGTGATTCGACACGATCATCGCCATCTCGCACGCGAGCTCACCGGCGCGATGCCGGATCAGAAGGTCATACAGACAGTGCTCGAGCTTGCTCACCCACAGCGCCACACGCCGTACCTTCGCGCCGTACGACAGCTTCCAGTTCATCTGCAGCCGCTCGCCGACCTCTTTGATGCCGT
>JBJXGN010000261.1:0-65788 GCA_046160585.1 Kofleriaceae bacterium | reverse complement strand
GTCTCGGCGAAGGACATCCCCGAGATCGAGCAAGCGTTCGTGTCGAGCGAGCTGTTCGAGAAGGTCAGCGTCACGCTCGAGGAGGCGCCCGGCGGCTACCTCGTCGTCGCGACGGTCGTCGACAAGCACTCGTGGATCGTCGCGCCCACCGTGTTTTCCCTGCCCGGCCGAAAGTCGTTCGGCCTCGGATTCGCGGAGAACAACCTGTTCGGCCTGAACCAGAAGCTCCTGCTCTACGGCCAGTACGGTGATCGCGAGTCGTTGTTCTTCGGCACGTACCTCGTCCCGCAGGTGCGCGGCACGCCGCTCACGTTGCGCGGCGATGTCTACCTGTTCGAGCGAGTCGCGCCGGAGTACGCGAACCCACCCGGCGATCCCACCGACGACACGGTCGCGCGCGAATCGACGACCACATACATGGGCGGAGGCTTCCTCGTCGGGTGGCGCTTCGCGTGGTGGTGCAACTTCGATCTCCGCATCCGCGGCGCGAAGATTCGCTTCTCCGAGGCGTTCGATCCCGCGGCACCCGACGTCGCGCTCCCGCTCCCCGAAAAGGACGGCTGGGACGTGTCGTCGCAAGCGCGGCTCACGCTCGACGGACGGCGACATCGCTTCGGCGTGTCGTGGGGCGGCTACTTCCAGCTCATCGGCGACACGACCATCCCCGGTCTCGACGACTACGACTACCAGTTGATCCTCGCGCGCGCGTACTACGCGTGGCGCCTGTTCAAGGCGCACCAGTTCGAGCTCCGCGCGAGCGGCGGTCTCGGCTGGCGCTTGCCGCTGCACGAGGAGCTCACGCTCGGCAGCGTCGTCGATCTGCGCGGCTATGAATCGGACCGATTTCGCGGCGACACGCGCGGCCTCTTTCGCGTCGAGTATTCCGTACCGATCGCGAAGTGGCGCTTCTTCGCGTTTCGCGCGCTCGGGTTCTGGGACACGGGCTACATGGCGTTTCGTAACCCGCGCGAATCGGATCGTCTCTATCTACCGAACCAGCGAGAAGGAGTTGGCTACTGGCGCAACGACGTCGGCGCCGGCATCCGCATCTACGTGAAGGCGATCGTGTTGCCGCTGCTCGGCCTCGACGTGGGCTACGGCATCGAGGCGCGTAGCCCCGAGGTCTACTTCCAGCTCGGCCTCACCGACTTCTGAATCAACGACGTTGGCATGAAGGCCGTTGCCGGATCGAACGACCATCGGGTAGCGATACCGGGAATCGAGAGCCGAGAATGTTACTCGGGCGTGACGCTCGCGACCGGGACCCACACGGTCTGTCCCGTGCTGCCGATCTCGAGCTCGTAGTACCCGGACATCATCTGCCGGACAGTGGCGGACTGCATGAGGCCCGTCGGACCGGGCACGAGCACGCGTCCACCGACGGGGACCTTCTGCTGGATCTCGCCCTGCGCCGACTGGCCGCGACCGATCGAGCCCATGCCGATGCCCATGATCGCGCCGCGTGGCTGATCGGGCTTCGAGCCTGCCGCGGCAGGAGGTTTCTCCGCCTTGAGCTCGCTGCTGTCGGCCTTGGGCACCTCGATCGGCGAGGCCTTGCGCTTGGGGGGTGCGGCAGGAGGCGGTACCGCAGCCGAGGAGATCGTCGACCGTGGCTCGCGCTCGCGTGTGCTGGCGCCGATCTCGCCGGAAGCAGACGCCGACGTTTCAGGCGTGATCGCGGCCGGCTTCTTCGAGCCACCGATCTCGCCGGAGACGGCGGTCGGCTTGTCAGTCGGAGGCACGCTCGCGGGACGCTTCGCCGTCGGCTTCTCGGGCGCAGCGAGAACCGGCAGCTCGGGCTCGAGCGCCGGCATTCCTCGCACGGTCTCGAGCGCTTCGCGACCACCACCGGCGCTGCCATGCACGTACGGCGGGGGCTCGGTCTCCGCTGCGTGCCGGCCGTGTCCATTCGTCGGGACCGGCGTCTGGTACTGATACGCGCTCTCGGGGTTCGGCATCTCGAGGTACGGCGTCGACCCGTCATCGGCGGCGACCATGACGTAGCCCATGCGGATCAGCTCGACGCCGAACACGGCGCCGGCGGTCGGGTTGTACGCGATGAGCTCCTCGACGATGTTCGTCAGCGTCCCCGAGTCGGTGACCGCGGCGGGACTACCGGACATCACGACGCGACGAGTGAGCAGGCGCGCGAGCATGCGCTCGACGCTGCGGCGCACGCTCCGCAACACGCCTTCATTGACCGAGTCGAACGGCAGCCCGACGAACTGAGCGACGAGCAGCCCCGGATCAGCGCAGCGCACCTGCAACGAGCCGGTCGCCCGAAGGCGGACGGGCTGGCCGGTCGTGGGAATCACGAAGCCCGTGACCATGTCGAAGTTCACGTCGACGGGGGCAGTGAGCACGAAAAACGCCGTGACGGGGCGCGTCGGATCCGGTGTGCGCCAACGATGACGCCCGGGACCCAGACGATCACCAACCATCCATGCTGGGCACATGACTACTTGCTCGTCTTCGGAGCAAGCCACCTCGCATTCGGGGCCGATCGGAAACGGCCAGGCGTACACGAGATGGTCTGCCGCGACTCCGTCGCGAGCGATGACCGTCATCGATATCGATAGTACCTGATCAGGGAAGGGGGATCAGCGCCGAGACGTATAGTTGTCATCAAGCGGAGGCCTCGTCGGTGCCACCCTCATCGGGGTGCGCGACGGGATGGATCCGCACGCGTCTGACACGGCGGGGTGATGCCTCGATCACCTCGAGGACGGTGCCGTTATCGGTTGTCAGCCGTTCCCCGGCCTGGGGAATAGCTTGGGCGAGGGACATGCAAAGCCCGGCAATCGTGGTGCGGTCCTTACCGACCGGCAGGTCCAGGTGCAGGTCGCGATTGACCTTGCGGACCGAGGCCCACCCTTGCACGAGGATGGTCCCGGCCGGCTCCCGCGTGAAGAACTGCTCGGGGACATCGTCCTCGCTCATGATGTCGCCAACCAGCTCCTCGATCAGATCCTCCGTGGTCACGAGCCCGGACAGCCCGCCGTTCTCGTCCACCACCACGGCCATCTGCGTGCGGCGTCGTTGCATCTCGCGCAAGAGATCGAGCGCGCGAGTGTTCTCCGGCACCTTGTGGGGTGGACGCAGGATGTCCTCGAGGACGACGAGGCCCTTCTCCCACGCCAGCGCGAGGACATCGCGCGCGACGACATAGCCGACGATGTTGTCGATGCTGCCGTCGTAGACCGGCATGCGGCTGTGGCCTTCTTCGAGGATCGCGCGCTGTACTTCTTCTGCGGAGAGGCCGCGGCGCAGAGCGACCACGCGTGTTCGCGGGACCATCACCTCGGCGACGGTGACCTCGCCGAAGCCGAGCGCGCGTGACGCGATCTCCGACGCGCGTGGATCGACCGAGCCCGTCTTCGCGGCTTCTTCGACAAGCTGCTGGAGCTCGTCCTTCGACAGGCGCGCCTCGGTGAACGTGGTCTTGTCGCCGAAGAAGCGCAGGATCGCGTTCGACGTGACCGTGAGCATCCACACGACGGGGCGCAGCATCGACGACAGGAACAGCAGCGGTCGGCCGACGAGGAACGAATATGCGTCGGAGTAGCGAAGCGCGAGCGACTTCGGCACGAGCTCGCCGACGACGAGCTCGAGGAAGACGATGAGCACGATGACCGTGGCGAGCGACGCGTTCGCGCCGAGACCGATCTCCTCGAACTTCGGGCGCAGGCTGTGCTCGAGCTTCGCGCCGCCGAACGCCGCGGCCGCGGTACCGACCGTCGTGATCGCGATCTGGACGGTGGCGAGGAAGCGCTCTGGCTGATCGCGCAGCTTCTTCACCGCGAGGGCGCGTTTGTCGCGACGTCGGGTGAACTCCGAGAGCCGGGTCTTGCGCACGCTGAGGACGGCGATCTCTGCACCCGCGAACAAGCCATTCGCGACGAGGAATGCAAAGACGATCAGGATCTCCGTACCCATGCCAGCGTGCCGGCGCGCAGCATACCGGATATGCTCGCGCCAATGTCGCAACGACGCGACGAGGGCGCAGACGACCCCGACTCCGACCCCGACGACGACGCAGACGAGAACGAAGAGGCTCGAAAGGCGTCGAAGCGGAGCACCGCGTACATCACTGCGGAGGGGTTCGCCGCGCTCAAGGCAGAGCACGACGAGCTGTGGCTCGTAGAGCGACCGCGCGTGACGCAGGCCGTGTCGGACGCGGCTGCTCTCGGTGATCGCAGCGAGAACGCGGACTACATCTACGGCAAGCGACGCTTGCGCGAGATCGATCGCCGCTTGCGCTTCCTCACGAAGCGCCTCGAGACGGTGCGTGTCGTGACGGAGATCCCCGAGGATCCGAAGCGCGTGTTCTTCGCCGCATGGGTGACGATCGAGGACGAAGACGGCGAGCAGAAGACATGGCGCATCGTCGGCGCCGACGAGAGCGAGCTCGGCCGCGGCTACATCTCGATGGACTCGCCGGTGGCGCGTGCGCTACTCGGCAAGCGCGAAGGCGACGAGGTGACGATCCGCGTTCCGAAGGGCGACGTCGACTACACGATCGTGCGCGTGAAGTACACGGCATGACTCGTGTGGCTGGAAGCAGCGTTCCGGCTCCGGATCCCATCCCCGAGCCGATCAAGGACGAACCGTCGCGCGCGATCCTCGTCTCGTTGCCGCGCGAGCTCGCGCCGTATGCACGCACGCAGCTGCGCTGGCGCCCGGGCTGCGAGGTGACCGTGCTGCGCGATGGCGCCGAGGCCTTTCCCGCGATGCTCGACGCGATCGCGAGCGCGAAGAAGATCATCTCGTTCGAGACGTACATCTTCGCCGCCGACACGACGGGCGAGCGCTTCAAGGCGGCGCTGATCGAGCGCGCGCGCGCGGGCGTGGAGGTGCGGCTGATCTACGACGCGGTCGGCTCGTTCGGCTTGCCCGACGCGTTCGTGAACGAGATGCGCGCGGAAAAGATCGAGGTCATGGACTTCAACCCGATCGCGCCGTGGCGGCGCCGCTTCCGGCTCTCGCATCGCGATCACCGCAAGATCCTCGTCGTCGACAACGTCGTCGGCTTCACCGGCGGCCTCAACATCGGCGACGACTACGCGCCCGTCTCCGAAGGCGGCGACGGCTGGCACGACATCCACTGCCGCGTCACCGGGCCGATCGTCCTCGATCTCGCGCGCATGTTTCGCCGCACGTGGATCCGCGCCGGCGGCACGCCGTTCACGCCGATCCCGGCGGCGCATACAGCACCTCCCGGTGGCGGCAGCTCGTACGTCCGCTTGCTCGACAACACGCGCCGGCGCCAGCGCGGCGTGGTCCGGCGCGCGTACCTGCACGTGATCCGCGCGGCAAAGATCTCGATCCTGATCAAGAACGCGTACTTCCTTCCGGATCTCGTCCTTCGCCGTGCGCTCGCTCGCGCGGCGCGGCGCGGTGTCGACGTACGCGTCATCGTGCCGGGCCGCAGCGACGTGCGGATCATCGAATGGGCATCGCTCTACGTGCTGCGCCGGCTCGCGAAGATGGGCGTGGGAATCCTGCGCTGGCGCGGCCCGATGATGCACGCGAAGACCGCGACCATCGACGCGACGTGGTCGACGATCGGCACCTACAACTTCGACGCGATGAGCCGGTTCCAGAACCTCGAGCTCACGCTCGAGGTCCTCGATCCGCGGACCGCGCACACGCTCGCGCGCACGTTCGAGCAAGACGTCGCGAACTGCGATTCGTTCGACGAAGGTGTGTGGCAGCGCCTCCCCTGGTACACGAAGATGCTCGCCTGGATCTGGTTCCGCCTTCGGCGATTCCTCTAACCCGCGGTCGTTTGAACAGGGAGTACCAAGTCGAACTGACCAGATCGGTTGGTCGTCGTCGATTCGTCACGGCGCCGCACGATGACCGCATCGAGACGTCGGCGCGTGCCGACCGCGCCGCACCATGCCCGCATCGAGATCGTCACACCGACGCGTGACGAGCGGATCTGGTCAGAAGATAAAACAGGGAGAAGGGGAACGAAGGGAGAAGACCTTTTGGGTCGCTTCGCGACGACGAATCGATCTGGTCCGAGCGATCGACAACGTGAAGGGTGAAGGGACGTGGGTTCTTCTTCGCGAAGCGAAAAGAAACTCTCCGCTCCCCTCCCTCCCCTTCTCCCTGTTTCATTTTCCGACGTCGCTTCGAGATCGTATCGAGACACAGCGCCGAGCGACTGGCACGAAGCCCGCGCCAGCTCGTGGGACACCGGAGCGTCGGAAGAAAGCACATGGTCCGATCCGGACCGCAATTGCTCCGAATTGAAGCGCCTCGTATCAAGATTCTCGCGTAACTCCGCGGAACCCGGGGTGGCACGACGGGTGCTCTATCTCCCTCTGCAACAAGAGGAGGCAAGCGATGTCCACCCACGATCTCACGGTTCGGTTTCTCGGTGTCCGCGGCTCGATCGCAACGCCAGGTCCCGACAAGACCGCTGGCGGCAACACCGCATGTGTCGAGGTAACAGCCGGTGACACGCGCATCATCATCGATGCCGGTACTGGACTGCGCGTGCTCGGTGACGAGCGCATGAAGCACGGGCCGCGTCACTCGACGATCCTGCTCTCGCACCTGCACTGGGATCACGTCGCCGGCCTGCCGTTCTTCACGCCGATCTACGTGCCGGGTCACCGCGTCGAGCTCGCGAGTGGTCCGAACGGCGTCATGACTCTCGATTCGGCGATGCGGGATATGTTCCGCGCTCCGTACTTCCCGGTCGACTGGACGCAGATCCAGGATCAGGTCTCGACGCGGGAGCTGCGCGCGAACGACAAGTTCCAGATCGGCGACATCACGATCACGATGGCGAAGCTCAACCACCCGGACCCGGTGTACGGATTCCGCCTCGAGCACGCGGGCCAGTCGATCGTCTACGCGACGGACACCGAGCACTTCGCGTGCGTCGATCCGACCCTCAAGAAGCTCGCGGCCGGCGCGGACATCCTGATCTACGACAGCCAGTACACGCCCGAGGAGTACCCGAGCAAGGTCGGCTGGGGTCACTCCACGTGGCTCGCGGGCGCGGAGCTCGCGCGCGCGGCGGGCGTACCGCAGCTCGTTCTGTTCCACCACGACCCGAACCGCACCGACGACGCGCTCGCCAAGATCGAGGCGGACGCCGCGGCGGACCTGCCGGGAACGGTAGCCGCGCGCGAAGGTGTGGTGCTCCGTGCGCGTGACGCGGAGCGTGCCGCGGCGGCATGAACAGAATGGCGCCCATGTATGCGATGCTGGTTCCGACAATGTCGGAGCACGAGCAGCGATTCGAGCTCCTCGCGGATCTCGGCGCGATGATCGCGGGCGAGGTCGAGCTGGACGACCTGCTCTCGACGTTCGCCGATCGCGTCGCGCGTGCGCTCGGCGCCGATCGCGCGACGTTGTGGCTCATCGACGGCGCGACCGGCGAGATCCGGGCGCGCGTGGCGACGCTGCCGCAGCCCGACGAGATCGAAGCGCTGCGCGTCCCGCTCGGACACGGGCTCGTCGGTGAGGTCGCGCAGAGTGGAACGTTGATCAACATTCGCGACGCGAAGAGCGATCCGCGCTGGGCCGGCACGTTCGCCGAACGCTTCGGCTACGTGACGACGTCGATCCTGACGGCACCGATCTCGCGCCGCGGTCACACGCGCGGTGTGCTGCAGGTGCTGAACAAACGAGACGGCTCGTTCACCGACCGCGACGAGGAGTTCCTACTTCGCCTCGCGGAGCAGATCGGCCGCGCCCTCGACTACACCACGCTCCGCGGCAACGACGCACAACGCGGACTGTCGGTGCGCGGGCGGTTCAATCACGTCATCGGTACGTCGGCGGAGATGGCCGCGGTGTACGAGATGATCGTCCGCGCAGCGCAGACCGATGCGACGGTGCTGCTGCACGGCGAGACCGGCACGGGCAAGGGGCTGCTCGCGCGAGCGATCCACGTCAACAGCGCGCGGCGCGAAGGTCCCTTCGTTCACATCGACTGCACGACGCTCCCCGCGAACCTTATCGAGAGCGAGCTGTTCGGTCACGAGCGCGGCGCGTACACCGGCGCCGACAGCCGCGTGATCGGCAAGGTCGAAGCCGCGAAGGGCGGCACGCTGTTTCTCGACGAGATCGGCGAGCTGCCGCTCCCGTTGCAGAGCAAGCTGCTGCGCTTCGTGCAGGAGCGCAAGTTCGAACGGATCGGCGGTCGCGAGACGCTCGACGCCGACGTGCGAATCGTCGCCGCGACGAACCGCGATCTGCCCGCGATGGCGAACGCGGGCCACTTCCGCAGCGACCTGTACTTCCGTCTGCGCGTCGTCGAGATCGAGATCCCGCCCCTACGTGCGCGCGGCGGCGAAGACATCGTCGATCTCGCGTCGCACTTCACGGACCAGTTCGCGCGTCGCTACCGCAAGGGCCCGATGCGCCTGTCGGAGAACGCGAAGGCGCCGCTCGTCGCGTACGCGTGGCCCGGAAACGTGCGCGAGCTCGAGCACACGATCGAGCGCGCCGTCGTGCTCGTGCAGGGTCCGGTGATCGGCGCGAAGGATCTCGGCCTCGAACCGCGCCGCACGCACATGGGCGCGCCCGGCGACTCGCAGATCGGCATGTCCGCGGTCACGTCGTCGGCGGCGATCCCGATCCCGACAGAGGCCGGCGAGACTCCCGATGCCATCACGCTGCCACCCGACCTCGAGCTCGAGGAGGCCGAACGTCGCTACGCGCGTGCGATCCTCGATCGCTGTGATGGCAACCAGTCGGCCGCGGCGCGCGCACTCGGCATCAGCCGCAACAAGCTCGCGCGGCTACTCAAATCGGAATGACCACGCGACCGCGGCACCGTCCGCCGACGGAATGATCGCGACCTGCGAGGACGCCTCCGCGCGGTACCCGAGGTAGTACAGCACCGCTCCACCAACGACGGCGGCGCCACCGACGCCGAGCAGGATCTTCGCGTTGCGATCGGCCCGCCTCGCACTCGCGTCGAGCAGCGGATCCCACACGTCGCTGTTGTTCAGCTCGCGCGACTGCGAGCGCGCGCGCAGCCCGAACACGACGCCCGTCGCGAGCGCCGCGACACCCACGCCGCCGACGGCAAGGCCCGAGATCCTGAGCGCGCGCCCGGGCGCCGACGGCTCGTCGACCACGACGGGCGGCTTCACGGGATCCTTCGGTGGGACAACCTCCACCGGCTCGACCGGCACGTCGGGGTTCGTCATCGGCTGCGTCGGCTCGGACGGCTTCGCGTCCTTGCACGGCTCGAGCTCCGCGATGAACTTCGCGACGACGTCGGCACGTTCGGTCGGGAAGTTGCGCTGGAACGTCTTGTAGTAGGTGTACGCCTGCGGGCAGTCGTTCAGCAGGCGATACGACTGCGCGATGTTGAACAGCGACGCGGCGTCGTTACGCAGTCGATATACCTCTTTGAACTTCTCGATCGCCCTCGCGAACTCGCGCAGGTCGTACAGGCGCCGTCCTTCTTGCAGCGCTTGATCCGCAGGATCGGACGCGGGGGCAGGTGCCGGTGCCGGGGCGGGTGTCGGAGTCGGAGTCGCTCCCGGCTGTGCCGAGGCTGTCGCACACAACGCTCCGAGGAGGATGACGACGCGGTTCATCATGGGGTGCACTTGTTGAGGAAGACGGTGACGGTCTGTGCGCCCTGGTGCGCGACGGCGAGATCGAGGCGACCATCGGCATCGAAGTCGCCGGCGATCAGGTCGATCGGGACGTTGTCGGTCGTCAGCGTCGGCCGAGCCTCGAACCCCAGCATCGATGCCTCGCGATTGAGCAAGATCGAGACTCCGCCCGAGCCGCTGTCGGCGGTGACGATCTCGGGGAGTGCATCACCGATGAGGTTTGCGACGATGACGGCCCTGGGGTTGTTGCCCACGTCGTACTGACCGCCGGCGGTCGTGGTGAACAACCCGCTCACATGGTGGAGGAAGACGCCTGCGCTGGAGCTCACGGTCACGATGGTCGGGCCCGCCGGTGCCGGCCGAATCTGACCCGCGATCGCCCGGACGGGAGTCGTGACGTTCGCGGCGACGCGCATCGGGTCGAGCGTGAACGGATTGTTGCTCACCGCGACGTGGAGACCGACCTGACTCGCCAACGTCAGGATCGCGTCGGGGCTGTTACCGGCGTTCGCGCGGCCGACAAACATGCTCGTCGCCGCGCCGTTCGTGGCCACCATCGTGCCTGGCGTCCAGAACATCCCGGTATTGACTTGAAGGAGCGTCTCGATGCGAGGGGTGCCCGTCGGCGTGAACAGGATCAAAACGTCCTCGTACCCGTTGCCGTCGAGATCGCCAGCGTTTCCGATGTCCACCGAGCTCGACGCGATCGTGAAGCTCGAGCGCGTGAACGTGCCGTTGCCGTTACTGGCCATGATCGCCATCTCGTTGGATCCTGGATTCAGCACGATCATGTCGTCGCGCTGTCCGTCGCGATCGAAGTCGCCCGTAATGACTCGCTTCGCGTTCGCGCCCGACGTCGAACCTTGGCGCGCATCAAACGTCCCGTCGCCGTTGCCCGCGAAGAAGCCGATCCCGTCGGCCTCGTCCAAAACGGCGATGTCGAGTCGGTTGTCGTTGTTACCATCGAAGACGACGAGCTGCGCGACGGTGGTGCCCGTCGTCAACGTGGGCGTCGCCGTCCAGTAGTTCACGTCGGGGTCGGGGCACTGCGGCGCGTCGATCGTCATCATGTCGATCAGGCTGTCCGGCTCGCGGCCATCGTCGATGACACCGCCATCGCCGCTGCACTGCTCTCCCGGCACGACGCACATCCCGTCGGCGCATTCGAAGCCGTTCGGGCACGACGCGTTGTTCGCGCCGCCACAACGATACTTGCAGCTCGCGAGCGACGGCGATTGATAGCAGCCCGCAATGCAAGCGATGACCAGAGCGAGCGCTCTCCCCATGTGCGCGAATATCGTAACGCGGTTCCCTCACCACCGCCTATTTCGTGATCGGGCGCTGGCTCTGGGATAGCGTCGCCAACATGAGGGTCGTCCTCACCGTGATCATCGTCGCTGCACTCGCCGGAACCGCCTTTGCGGAGGAGGTCGTCGACCTCGATCCGCAGCCGGAGAAGGGCACGTTCGGTCTTGGCATCATCTTCGGCGAGCCGACCGGCGTCTCCGCGAAGCTCTACCTGAAGGACGATCAGGCGATCCAAGCAGCGCTCGGGTTCGCGTTCATCGGCGCGGGCATCCACGCACACGCCGATTACGTCTTCCACCCGTACATCCTGCAGTCGCGAGCGTCGTTCGTACTCCCGGTCTACATCGGCCCCGGACTTCGTATGATCCAATACCGCGACGGACGCGAGAGCAACCACTTCGCGTTTGGCCTGCGGGTCGTGGGCGGGCTCCTGTTCGACTTCAAGCGCGTCCCGCTCGACGCGTTCGTCGAGGTCGCCGGCGTCGCCGAGCTCAAGCTCCTCGATGGCGACCGCTTCGGCCTCGCGATCAACGCGAGCGCCGGCGCTCGCTACTATTTCTGATGCGCTGCTCTCTGGACGAAATCAGCGCGCGAACGACCGACGGTGTGACGTTGAAGATCGATCGCCTGCGCCCACCGAATGGCACGCGCGGCGCCATCGTGTGCCTGCACGCGATGATGACCGACGGGCGCTACTTCGGCGCGCGCAAGAGCGGAGACGCCGACTCGTTCGCGCACGTACTCGCGAAGAGCGGCTTCGAGGTGTTCGTGCCCGACTTCCGCGGACACGGTCGATCGCAGCCGCCGACTGCGAAGCAGGGCGACTGGAGCTTCGACGATCTCGCGGAGCTCGATCTCCCCGCGATCGTCACCGCGTGCGCGAGCGCGGCTTCGTGCGCGGCGCGTGACCTCGTGCTCCTCGGTCACTCGTTGGGGGGGCTGGTCTCGACGGCCGCCCTCGGGACCGGGCGCATTCCGTCGCCGCGCTTGCTCGTGCTCGCTTCGACGTCGGTGTGGCTACCGGGTCCAAACGGCCCGCTCGCGCGCAGAGCTGTGATGGGCGCTTATCGCGCCGCCGCGCAGCTCCTCGGATACGCGCCGATCCGTCGCCTGCGCGTCGGGACGGCCGACGAAGCAGCGACCTACGTGCGCCAGCTGACGGGCTGGGCGCAGAGCGGACACTGGACGAGCCTGCGCGGTATCGACTACACGTCGAGTGCCGAGACGGTCACGACGCCGGTGCTGCCGTTCTGCGGTGCGGGTGACTGGATGTGCACGCCGCGCGACGCGGCCGCGTTCCTCGGTCATCTCCCGTGCGCCGCGGACCTTCGTGTCGTCGGTACGAGGCGCGGTGATGCGCTCGATCCCGATCACTTCCAGCTGTTCACGCGCGACGAGCTCACCCCGATGTGGCACGAGCTCGTCGATCGCTTGAAGTGATCGCGAGCTATTTCAAGGGGCCGGGTCGCGCGGTGGCGGCGGCGCCTCGAAGCTGACGAACGCGGCGATCTTGTGCTCGGTTGCATCTTCGACGTCATCCCGACCATGGGTGTACTTGCGCGCCTTGTCGAGGTTCGTGACGACGAGGTCCGCGCCGATCATCGTTAGGATCAGGACGTTCGCCTCGAACTTCAGCACCGCCGTGATGACATCGGTCCACGCGAGGTTCAGCTTCACGACGAGCGAGCCGAGCGCGACGATGATCAACACCGCCGAGAGGATCATCACCGTCATGTAGTAGCGACGGACCTTCTTGATCTGGACCATCGCCTCGTCGGCGGTCATCGGTCGCGCGAGCGCGAAGCCCGCGCGCGCGAGCACCGCTTGTCCCGCAACCACGCCGAGGATGCCGGCGATGAACCAGCCCGAGCCGGTGAACTGATACGGAATCACGAGGATGACGTAGGCGAGGAGCGCGTACAGCGGCGACGCCATGACGATCAGCCAGCCCGGTGCGGACACGCCCGGGAACAGCAGCTTGATCACCATCGAGCTGCGGATCAGGCCCGGCATCAGCGAGATCGCCTTGGGCGCGAGCTGCAGCATGGCGATCATCGAGAACACGAACGGCATGACGGCCTGCTTGTAGATGCCGTCGACGCCGAGGGCCATCAGCATCATTCGCTTCTCCTGCGATGACACCGCACCGCGGACTTCCTCGAAGAACGAGTTCAGCGGATAGATGAAGACGACAAACGGCGTGAGCATGAACAACAGCCAGCCGTAGAACAGCTTGCGCCGTTGCTGTCGCCAGTTCGCCCACTGCTTGAGCTGCGCCCAACACACCCAGAGGAACACCGCTTCCGCGGCCGCCGGTGTGAACTTGACGAAGAAGATGCCCTTCCAGTCGGTGACGCGAAGCGCGCTGATGATGCCGATGATCGAAAGCGGGATCAGCGCGCACGCGACGACGAACAGCACCGAGCGGCGCCACGCGAGGAACGCCTGCAGGTTTTGATCGAGGATCGGCGGGTTCGCCGACTCGAGCGTCGCACGCTCGTGCGCGAGCACCTCGCTCGGCTCGATGCGCAGGCGGAACGCGCGGCGCAGCGAGAGCTTCAGGAACTTCACGAACTCGGAGCCCGGGAGCTCGTCGAGATCGATGCGCGGCCCCTCGACCCTGACGTCCGCGTGGAGTCCCGATGCCGAGAGTCCGATCGACGGACCAGAGGGCGGCCCACCCAGCGGTTGCGCGACCGCGCCGTGTGTTGGCCCCGAGCCGTACGGCGAGGTGATCGGCTGCGAGCTGTAGTTCGGGATCGGCCCGGATGGCGGCGGAGGCGGCAGTGGCAGGTTCGTCGCGCCCGACGGTTGGGGCACGGCGCCCGACGGAGGGAACGCGGATGGCTGCGTGGCAGGACCCGACAGCGCCTGGGGAACCCCCGTCGGTCCCGAGAGCGGTTGCGGGACTCCCGTCGGCCCCGAGTGCACGTGGGGGATCGCGCTTGGCGCGTGAGGCGGGCTCGATGGCGACATCGGCCGCGGCGCGCTCGTCGGTCCGGCCTGCGGGCCCTGCGGGAACGAGAGCAGAGTCGACGAGTGCGGCGATGGCGTCGGGACGACCGTCGCGGGCTGTTTTCCAGGCGCGGGCGATGTGGGCGGCGGATTGCCGCGCGTCGTGGTCATCAGACTCGCGGGAGCGCCGCTCGGACCACCACGCGCCGTTGGCGCTTCGTCCGGCGGAACAAACGGTGCGGGCTCGGGGACGATCTGCGCTGGCTGCTTCGCGGCCGGTGGGGGCGACGGTGTCGTAGGCTGCGCGCGGCTGGGCGGCGACTGCGTGGTCGGCTGTGTGCGCGGGACGAACGGTGCCGGCGCCCCGCTGCGATGCGGCGGCGGGAGCGTGCGGCGCGATCCTCGATCATCGGGTTGGGCCGGCTGGGCGGGTTGGCCCGGCCCGGGTGGTGGACCGGGTGGTCCGCCTTGCCCCGGTGGATCGTTGTCCGACGACATGCGCGCATCGTAAACCATAGAGTGCGTCCATGAGGCTCGTCGCGATCCCGATGTTCGTGCTGGTCCCGCTCGTCGCGTGCGGCGGCAAGAGTGCTGCCGACAAGTCGCTGGCGAACTCGACTCCACCGCCGGCGTCTTCGTCGATCTGCGAGGACACGATCACTCCTCCGATCTCCGCGCATGTTTCGACGACCGATTTCGGGCTCGTGATCAGCGAGGAGTCGTTCCTCCAGCGCGCGGTACGTGCGAAGGAGCCCGCGATGCGCGCGTGCTACCAGCAGCGCTTGACCTATCGGCCGCACCTCGCGGGCAAGGTCGTCATCGACATCACCGTCGGTGGCGATGGCAAGGCGAAGCGCATCCACACGAAAGGCTTCGACGCGGAGCTCGATCGCTGCCTGTGCGAGACGTTATCTGCGGTGAAGTTCGAGACGTTATCCGGAGGCGAAGTGAAAGCGAGCTACCCGCTCTACTTCACGGCGCCATCGATGTAGGGTACCGCCGTGGCGACGAAGTCCACCAAGGGGACGAAAGGCGACGAGGGGTCGCGCGGTGATCGCAGCAAGCGCTTGCTCGATCTCGTGATGATCCTCCTGCGCGCGCGCACGCCCGTCGCGTACCGCGAGATCCGCGAGTCGTTCCCCGCATATCAGACCGTCAACGTCGAGGCCGGGCTGCGCGCGTTCGAGCGCGACAAGGCGGACCTACTCGAGCTCGGCGTGCCGATCCGCTATGTCACGCCCGACGAGGATGACTCGCTCGAGGATGGCGGGTACGTGATCGATCTCAAGCGCTTCAAGATGCCCGAGGTGCGGCTCACGCCCGACGAGATCAGCGCACTCGTCCTCGCGGCCAGCGTCGCGCACGCGATGCCCGGCGGCACGTATCCGAAAATCGTCGACCTCGCGCTGAAGAAGCTCGCGTTCGATCTTCCCGAGCTGCCCGATACGCCGACGGTCTTTCCACGTCCGGCCACTTCCACAGCGCCGAGCACGTCTGCGCCGGTGCTGGTGCACTTCCCGGGGCGCAGCGTCCCGCACGCGAGCCGCGACGAGCGACCGGAGCTCGGCGAGATCTACGCGACGCTCGAGTCCGCGACGCGCTTGCGCAAGCGCGTGACCATCAAATACCAGGGCGCCGCCGACGGCATGGTCAGCAAGCGCGACCTCGATCCGTACGCCCTGCTGTATCGCGAGGGTGCGTGGCTCGCGATCGGCTGGTGCCACCTGCGCAAGGAGGTGCGCTCGTTCCGCGTCGATCGCATGCTCGCCGCGGAGCAGGCGCCCAAGCCCAAGTCGCCCGACTTCGAGCGTCCCGCTGACTTCGACGTGAAGGCCTATGCGCAGCGCTCGCCGTGGACGTTCACCGTCGATCCGCCCGAGGAGGTGCAGCTCGCGCTGATGCCCGAAGCGGCGGAGGTCGGCAACGAGGACTTCGGCTCCGCCGCCGTGAAGCGCGTGCAGGGCGACCGCACGCTGATCACGTTCGACTGCTCGAACCTCGAGTTCGCGGCGACGCGGATCCTCGCAGCGAAGGGCGCGATCAAGATCCTGCGCGGCGATCGCCTGCGCGCGAAGATCACCGACGAGCTCGACGCGATCGACACGCACTATCCAGCTCTCGGCACAGCTCTCGGCACAGCTCTCGGCACAGCTCCCGGCACAGCTCCCGGCACAGCGGTGGTAGTCGATGCGTGACGTCTCGCAGAAGCTTCGGCGCCTGCTGTACATCGTTCCCTACGTGGCGAAGCACCCCGAGGGCGTGCCCGTGGATCAGCTCGCAAAGCAGCTCGGCGCCGAGCGCGACGAGCTGATCGCGGATCTCGAGCTGCTCTCGCAGGTCGGCCCGCCCGACGGAGACCCGGGCGAGTACCTGCTCGTCTCCGTCGACGAGGGCCGCGTGTTCGTGGACCTCGCGCATCGCCTCACACGCCCGTTGCGCCTCACCGCGGCCGAGGGCTGCTCTCTGCTGCTCGGCGTGCGCGCGTTGCGCGAGAGCGGCATCGCGCCGTTCGACTCCGCGATGCAGTCCGCGGAACAGAAGCTTCTCAAGGCGCTCGGGCGCGACGCGGGCGAGGCCGAGAGCCTCGCGACGTCGACGGTCGTCGCGTCGATCAGCGCGCCGTCCGAGCAGGCAGTCACGTCGCACCTGCGCGCGCTCGTCACCGCGGTGCGACGCAACGAACGCGTCGAGATCGAATACTCCGCCGCGTCGACCGCAACTGCCGAGCGCCGGCCGATCGATCCGTACGGCATCGTCCACCACGCGGGCGAATGGTACGTGGTCGGTCACTGTCACAAGCGCGGCGACGTGCGCACGTTCCGCATCGACCGCATCGCGGAGCTGCACGCGACCGGCACGTGCTTCGAGCGACCGGCGACGTTCGATCTCGAGGCGTATCGTCGCGATCGCCTCTACGTGCCGTCGGCGGACTCGATCAACGTGAAGGTCATGCTGGATCCGCTCGCGGTCACGCGCATCGGCGCGAACTGGCCGATCGGTGACATCGACATGCAGGACGACGGCTCCGCGCTGCTGCAGATCGATTGCGACGGCTTCGAGTGGGTCACCCAGTGGGTACTCGGACTCGGACGTCACGCATGGATCATCGGGCCGCCCGAGGCTCGAACCGCGATGCGCGAGCGCATCCAGCGGCTCCGCACCGAGCTCGGCTGATCACTTCTTCGCGGGCGCTTCGGCTTTCGGCGCACCCTTCGCGTCGGGCGCCGCCGCCGCCGCCGCGACCTTCGGCGTCATCGAGCTGCCGACGCGAACGTCGATCGTCGCCGAGTTCGCCGCATCGCTGACCGTGAACCCTGTGGTCATGTTCGTCTTGAACGTGGGGAGCTGCCCGTCGGTCAGCGTAGCTTCGACGGTGCCGGAACCTTTGACCCCGGTGATCTTCTGACCCTGGATCTCGGCGTCGGTGCCGCTGACCTTGATGGTGCCCTTGATGGTCGTCACGTTGCCCTTGCGCGACACGAGCTCGTAGGTGGTCTCCTGCATCAGATCGAGCTTGCCCATCAGCGAGGCCTTGCTCGTCGCCGTCCACTTCGCGCCGGTTCCGAGCGCTTCTTGGGGGAGCGCCGGCCACGATGGGAACGCCTGCTGCACGAGGTTGACGATGTTCTTTCCGGCATCGTCACCCTTCTCGATGCGGACCGTCGTCGTTCCCGTCGCGACACCATTTGTTCCGACCTGACCTTTGATCGTCAACCCCGTGGTCGCGCCGATCTGGTCCCGGATTGCCTGCGCCGTGCCCACGTTCTGGTTCGCGACGTCGCGCGCGTCGATGCTGTTGAGGCTGAACGTGTAGCCGATCGTCTTTTCGTCGCTGGCGGAGACCTCGGCATCGGTCAAGAGAACGATCGTCGGCGAGATGACCTCCTCGGGGCCCTTTGGCGTGGTCGCCTTCTGCCCGATGTCGAACGCGAACTCGACCGGGACTTTTTCGCCGCCCTTACCCGCGACGTACGCGAGCTTCGCCTTCTTGCCGGCGCCTGCCTTCACGAGCTTCACAGTGATGTCCGGCGCGCCGATCGTGATCTCGAGGGGCTCGACCGTCGGCTCCGCAGGGGGCTTCGCCGGCTCGTCGGGCTTCACCACCGGCTCGGCCGGCTTGTCCTCCGGCAGCGGCGCAGTCGGTGGCGGAGTGGTCTTGCCGCACGCGGCAGCGAGGACGAGGGCAATGATCGTCAGGCGTGACATTCGCGGACACTACCGTGCGGATCCTCTCGAGTCCAACCACACTCACAGCAACGGGAGAAACTCCACACCGATGAATGGAATGATCGGTAATCCCGGGATGTCCGCGTCGCCCATCGCGTCGAAGTCGAACTCGCGACCCTCGACGTTGTCGTAGTTGATCGCGTTCTGCACGTCGACATAAAGGTTGATGTCGCCCCAGCAGCGATGCCATCGGCGATCGGCGCGCACATCGAGCGAGACGAACGTCGGCAGCCTGCCGGCCCACGGATCCTGCACGACATCTCCGGACGGCGTGAGGCGACTCGGACTGTACGGATTGCCGGACACGATCTGCAGGCGCGCGCCGAAGCGCCAATTCGGCCATTGCTTCGAGATCGCGAGTTGCAAGTTGTGGCGCTGGTCGAGCTCGAACGGTCGCCACACACCGTCGTAGGTGGCGCGCGCGCGTGGATCGTCGGTGCGCTGCGAGATCGACATCGTGTACGCGAGCATCGTGAACAGTCCGCCGACGTTTCGCTTGAGGAGGACCTCGACGCCCGCGGTACGCGCGCGTCCGATGCTTTCGCGATAGATGGCGAAGCCGAGCTGCCTCTCGAGCAACAGCTGGAACGTCGGGCCGAGCCCGCCGAGGTTCGGCTCCGGCTCGTCGGAGCCCGGGCGCGGATTGCGCAGGCGCACGCCGATATCGCGCCCGTAGTGATAGAAGCCCGTGAGCGAGGCGAAGACCTCGCGCGGCAGCACGGTCTCGAGGCCCAGCGACATCTGATCGACGTAGCTGGCATCGAGTCCGGCGTTGCCGTTGACCGGATCGACATCGCCGGGCGTCGGCGGCTGGTGATAGCGACCGATCGCCTGGCGGAACGTCGTGTCGTCGCCGATCCGCTGGCTGATGTTGAGCCGTGGGTCGACGACGATCTGCGGGCCGTCGGGCTCCCCGATCGTTCCGACCACCGGCGACGACGAACGCTGCGGCGTACCCGTCGTCAGGCCGTACACCTCGAGGCGTACGCCCGGTTTGATCGCGAGGCGCTCCTCGGCCGTCTGGTAGCGCAGCTCCGTCCACAGCGCGACGTCGGTCCACCCGATCGTGGAGTCACCGGCGATCTCCTGCGGGCCGTCGGAGCCGGCCGTGGTGATCTGTGTCTGCGCGAGGTAGCCGCCCGACAGCTCCGCGCCGCCGCGCCAGTGTCCCCACGGCCAGTCGCGCACGAGCTCGGCGCGAATACCGCCGGGATACGTCGGGCGCGCGAACGTGAGCCCCTCGGTCTTGTCGTTGAAGCTGAGCTCGTTCCAGCCGATCCACGGAACGATGTAGAGCCCGAGCGGTCCCCATTGCCGATGGAGCGGCACGCCGACGCGCGCGAACGACGACGTCACGCTGAGCTCGTTGCTGCGCACGCGATCGATCGACGCGAAGATCATCGGTGTGAACTTCAGCTGCTTGCGCGGATCGCCCCACGTCGTGCGCATCTGGAAGTCGAGGTAGCTCGGGAGAGCGAACTCGTCGTCGACGAACGGATCGACGATCGTGTCGATGTAGCTGCGGCGCACGCCCGCGATGATTCCGCCGCCTTTCGGCAACGGTCCCTCGACCTGCACCGACGAGTCGAGCAGGCCGATCGAGCCGCCCATGCGCACGCGATCCGTGCGTGGCTCGCGGGTCGTCAGCGAGATCAGGCCGCCCTGCGCGCGGCCCACCGACGCGTCGAAGCCGCCCGACGTGAGCGTCACGTCCGCGAGCATGCCGCCCGGGTAGAACGAGGTCACGCCGCCGAAGTGAAACGCGAGCGGCACCTCGATCCCGTCGAGTTGCACGAGCGAATCGCGCGGTGACATCCCGCGCAGCACGAGCCCGCCGAACGAATACGGGATGCGCGCGACGCCGGGCAGCGCCGTTACCGCGCGCAGGATGTCATTGCCCGCACCGGGGATCACGCGGATCTCTTCGGCGGTGAGCTGGTAGCTGAGCGGTTTGGTCTCCTCGGGCGCCTTGCCGGTAACCTCGATGACCTCCGAGCCCCGCGCCGGCTCGAGGTCGATCGACCAGCGGCCCTCGCCTTTCGGGATGCGCACGCCGCGCGTCGCGTATCCATTGGCCGCGACCGTGACCTCCCGATCGGCGTCCGTCACCTCGAGCGTGAAGTAGCCGTCGATGTCGGTCACGGCGATCGCACCGCGATCCGCGAGCACGGACGCACCGGCGATCGGCTTCGTCGAGCCACGCTCGTAGACCACGCCGCGGATCGTGCGCGGCGCCGCGTGTGCGGCCGATGCGAGGAGCATGGCCGCACAGCACAGCATCCGCGCGACGCTCGCCGCGAACCGCCCGGCACTCGCCGGCGCGATCTGTCGGCGGCTCGCCAGTGCGAGCAGCACGAGCGCGACCCGCGTGACCATGGCGTATCAGACCACGGACGGGACCGTTTCGTTCGCCGCCGAATGCGGCTCGTTGCGAGCGACCATGTACCCGCGGACTGCGGCTCGCGACCCTACTCGGTGACGGTCACGTTGATCATCTTGACCGGCGTGCGCGGGCGATCATTGCCGTCCGTCTGCGTGGTCTCGATCTTCTTTACCACGTCGAGGCCGGAGACGATCTTGCCGAACACGGGGTGCTTCGACGGGCCCGGGGTGAACCAGTCGAGGCGGTCGTTGTGAACCGTGTTGATGAAGAACTGCGCGCCACCGGAGTTCGGACGGCCAGTGTTCGCCATCGAGAGTGTGCCGACTTCGTTAGACAGCTTGTGCGCGGGCGGGTGCTCGTCCTGCACGTTACCGAGCGGCGAGTTGCCGGTGCCGCAGCGCGGGCTGTTCGGATCCTTCGAGTACTCGCATCCGAACTGGATCATGAAGTTCGAGATCACACGGTGAAAATGGAGCCCGTTGTAGAAGCCCATCTTCGCGAGCTTGACGAAGTTGCCGGCGGTGATCGGCATCTTGTCCTGATAGATCTCGGCGGTGAACGATCCGAGTGACGTCTCGAATGTAGCGGTTGGGTTGGCCATGTTGCGAGAGTCGTATCAAGAAGCGCCGTCGATCGCGAGAGCGATCATGGCAATCAATTTCTGCGTTTCCTCACTCTCGACGTTCGCCTTGATGAACTCGTGAATCGGGAGTTGGGCCTTCTCGAGACGGACGAGCGGCTCGCCCCGCGCTGCGGCGTCGAGGTCCTCGTACGATAGCGAGCGCACGCGTCCGCCGTTGCGCTGGTAGCACTGTGCGATCAACGCGCAGTGAAAGATCACGCCGACGATCGCCTCGGCCCCGCCGAGCTCGCGTTCGTGCGCGCTGATGAACTGTGCGATCGGCGTCTGTGACTGGACGAAGCCGCCGACCAGCACCGACGAGTAGTTCGGATCGCCCATCTTCTGGGACGCCTCGGTGACGACCGCCGCGACCTGTTCCTTCGTGAGCTTCATGGATGCCTTACGTCTATCGCACGATCCGGCCCGTGTGGGCTCGCGACGCGGCGCTCGCGCACCGTGCGGTTAGACCGCGCGTTGTGGGCTGGCTGGACTCGGACGCGGGACGATGCTACTGCCCAGGGGCTGCCTCGTCGAGAATCGTGCAAGGCCCACTGATCTCCACCAGCGCGACGGCCACCGGCGGCGTCGTGATCCAGCGCGCGGTCCTCGTGTCGCTCGTGTTGCACGCGCTGTTCGGATCGGTGATGTGGGTCGTGCAGCCCACGCGCGCGAAGCCCGATGCCGACCTGATCGACATCGAGATGGCGCCGATCGCACCGAAGGCCGAGGCACTCCCCGCCGAGGTCGCGCGCTCGCCCGAGGACCTCGCAGGCGCGCGCGACGAGACCGATCCGACCGCCGCCTCGACGATCCCGACGCCCGAGGACAACACCTCTGGGTTCGCGATCGACGCCGGTGTCGATGCACCGCCTGACGCGCCGCCTGACGCGCCGCCCGATGTGCCGCCCGATGCAGCGATCGATGCACCCGATGCACCGATCGACGCGCCGCCCGATGCAACGATCGACGCGCCGATCGATCCGGCGTCGACGGACGCCCTGCTCGCCGATGCCGCGGTCGACGGGCGCTCCGATGCGCCACCCGACGCGCTCGATCCCGCGATGACCCTCGACGCGCTCGATCCTGCGCCGGTCGACGCACCAGGGCCCGACGCCGATGTCTCGACGACGATCGCGCTCGCCGATGCGGGCGTCTCCGGCAGCGGCGACGCCGACGTCACCGCCGCGCTTGGCGACGCCGGCACCACGGGCGACGCGACACACCGCGCGAGCGGCAGCGCCGGCGATGGAACGCAGGCGACCGGCTCCGGCGACTCCACGGGCTCCGGGTCCGGCGGATCGATCGCGATGCTCGACGGCTCGGGCTCCGGCCGCCCCGGGCAGACCGACGAGCCCGCCGTCGATGGCGCGCCCACCAGCGCCGGCACCGCAGCGAACCTCCTGACGTACTTTCCGCAGGGCCACATCGTCACCGCGCTGATCCGCTTCGATCGCATGCGCGGCACCGAGTGGGCCGCGCAGACCGAGCGCCTCCTGCGCCCGATGCCGGACTACCAGCTGCTGTTCGGCGGCGCCAAGGACGCGAAGATCGTCGACAAGCTCGAGACGCTCGTCATCTCCACGCCAAAGCCCAAGGACGCCGCCGCCACCACACTGGTCGCACGCACGGCGATGTCGCGCTCCGCGCTACGCGACTTCCTCGGCGTGTCGAGCAAGGTCGCGTGGTCCTCCGCCAAGGGCGGCCTCCTCGGGACGCGGTCGGGCCGCATGTATCAGAACGACAAGCGCGTGTTCATCTCGCCGTACCGCGGTTGGTTCCTCCTGGCGCAGCCGACCGACCTGCCGAACCTGCTCGCGCCCGCCCCCGGCTCGCTCGACACCGTCGAGGCAAAGGGCAAGGTGCCCGCGTGGATCGGCAACATCCGCTCGATCGAGGACGAGTCGGGAGGCGCGAAGGAGCAACGTGGTCCTGCGCTCGTGGTCACGATCGGCCTGGGCGGTCAGCGCCTCGATCTCACGGGAGAGGACTTCGGTCTCGGCATCACCACGGTCCCGACACCCGATCGCGTATCGCTCGCGATGGAGCTCGTCAAGCAGGGCTGGCTCGTCCGCGGCAACATGCGATTCGCCTCCGAGAAGGAAGCGATCGAGTTCATCGCCGTCGCCAATGGCGTGAAGGAGCGGGTGTCCGACAGCCGTGCGATCCAGCTCGTGCTTGGCAAGCAGCTCGTACGCGTCGTCGAGAACCTGTCGTTCGCGCGTACAGGAGGCCGCGTGTCCTATGCGACCTCCGTCTCCATCGCGGACGCCCGCGTCATTCTCGCGTCCTTGGCGCAGCAACTCGATGGCCATTTCGCCAACGCCATCCCGACGATGAAGCCCTGACCGACCCCGAGGTCACGAGCACGCTAGCGCCGCGAGCGCGTAGGTTGCATGCTTGTCGAATGCGCCTCCGGTCGGTCGCCCGCGCGATGTCTCTCGCGATCGCGAACGTCGCGATCGGCGCGAACGTCGCGATCGTCGCGATCGTCGCGATCGGCGCGATCGGCGCGTGTTCGCGCCCCGCGCAGCCGCTGTATCCGGCGGGCAGCAGCAACGACGAGGGACACGGCATGCTGGCGCGTGCCTCCGCGAAGATGATGACGAGCGACGAAGCCGAGGCACCGCTGATCGCGGAGCGTCGCGCCCACGTCGTCGACGATGACGAATACGAGGACGGTGCCGCGTACGGTGGCGCCATGTACGGCGGCGCCCACTACGGGATCCCCGACGGTGCGTTCGGCGGCGCGAGCTACGCGACATACACGGTCCCGCCCTGGCCCTACCCGAGCGTCAACCGCATGCCGAGCTATTCGTATCGCCAGGATCTGCGCGGCGCGATCGAAGGCACGATCTCGTGGCGCGGAGCAACACCGACGCTGACCACGGCGTGCGGCGCAGTCACGCCCGTGCGCACCGGGCCCGGCAGCACGCTCGCCGGCGCGGTCGTCTACCTCGAGAACGTGACGGCGGGCCGCACACCGATGCACGCGCTCGGCGACATGCGCCCGATCACGGTCGGCGGCGTGATCGTGAAGCGCGGCTGCTCGTTCGCACCGTCGGCGCAGCTGGTCACACCCGTGCCCGCGCAGGTGGCGATCCACGGCGATCGCAAGCCGGCGAAGGTCGTCGCGTGGATGCCGCAGGGCCCCAAGCGAGCGAGCGAGCTGCAGGAAGGCGGGCGCGTCGCGCTGCCGATGAAGGCGGGCACCCTCAAGATCGAGAGCGAGGACGGGACGCTCGGCGCCGCGTTCGTATTGGGACTCGAGACGCCTGCCTACACGGTCACCGACGAGATGGGGCGCTTCCGACTCGACGAGCTCGCGCCAGGGACGTACCAGCTCGTCGCGTGGTTCCCTCCGGTGCCGACGCTCGTGAAGGGGCGCCTGGTGTACGGCGAGCCGATCATGGTGAAGCGATCGATCCGCGTCGACGGCCAGCGCACCTCGCGCCTGGATCTCGCGCTCGGATCCAAGTGAGCTTTGGCCGCGGGATCCGCGAGCTGCTCACCTACTCCTTCGCTTGCAACGTCGGGCGAATCAACCGATCGGGCATCATCCTCGGGATGTCGCTGGACCGCCTCGAAGTCGATCACCACGTTTCGCCCCGAGTACCGCGCCTTCGTCGAGCGGGTCCGGGACATCCGCCTGCCGACATCAGTCAAGGCCAAGGCTCGGCGAGCGCCTCGACTGGGTTCGCGATGTCGCCGAGGTCTTCACACGCGGAAGTAGGTCGAGCCGCGAAACTCGGCGATGGCGCACACTTGATCGGGAATGTCGAACGTCCGCGTGGTCTTGCCGATCACCATGGCCTTCCCGTCGGAACCGACCAGGATGTCGCCTGACGCGGTCTCGTGGAGTGCGCCAGGCCGTGCCAGCCGTCGTCGTAGCGGTAGTCGGCGGTCTCACCGTCGGTCTCGTACACGATCTCCGTCGCGACCATGTCGAGATCGACGGACACGATCGCCGTCACGGCGCTGTCGTCTGCGAACGCGAAGAGCTCGAGCGCGACGAACAACCAGCGCGGTCCCGCGATCTGCGTCGCGACGACGATGTAGTCCGTCTTCTTGTTCGCGAGCAGCTTCTTGAACGACATGCCGCGAGCCCACTGTGGCGCTGTGATCACTTCATCCCGACGGGCATGCGCTTCACGAGCTTGCCCGGTTCGCGCGTGACGGCGAGCTGCGACCACTTCTTCCCGTCGTAGATGTGCAAGCGGGTCTCGTTCGAGACGACGAGCAGGTCCGCACTGGCGCACATCTTCAGATCGCGCCGGCCGCCGCGCGAGCGATAGCCGATCCACTGGAATTTCGCTTTCCAGGCGGGCTCGGCGCCCTTCGACGTGCCGCGGTAGACATGAAGCGTCGAGCCCTTGTGATTGTGGCTCGCAAAGTACGCGGTGCCGCGGAACTCCGTCACGGCGCGCACCTGGCTCGGAACGTCGAACGTGCGCGTGGCCTTGCCGATCACCGAAGCCCGCTTGTCGGAGCCGAGCAGGAGGTCACCGGACGCGGTCTCGTGTAGGGCGTAGATCGGCATGATGCACGTCCGCAGCGTCGGCGTCTTGCCCTCCAGGTCGATCACGATGCCCTCCCGATCATCATCCTTCGGTGCGCTCGTCATGGCGCTACCACTCGCGTGGAGCCCGCGGCTTCCCGCGCACAGCACGTCCAGGTGGCCCTCCTCGACGTTTGGTAGCTGCGAGGTTTCGACTCGAATCGCGAGCTTGCCGCCGGTGACCTCGGCGACGAAGCCGTCGATCACGTATTTGCAACTCGGGCTCTGCTTCGTTCCCGCCACGAACGTCTTGCCGTCGTGCCGCGCGATTGCATGGCACGCCTCCTCCTCGCCCGCGAGCCGGGTCTTCGTGACGCGCGGGGTGCCACCTTCGAGCTCGATCACCCGCTTCGCTTGCACCAGGCCGTGCCAGCCGTCGACGTACCGGTAGTCGGCGGTCTCGCCATCGATTTCGTACACGATCTCCGCCGCGAGCGTATCGAGATCAATGGACACGATCACGGTCGCGGCACTCTTGTCCGCGAACGCGAAGAGCTCGAGCGCGGCGAACAACTTGCGCGGTCCCGCGATCTGCGTCGCGACGATGAGGTAGTCGGTCTTCTCGTTCGCGAGCAGCTCCGTGAAGGACATGGGCCGAGTCTACTTCCTACGAGCGGAGAACCGCGCGCGCACTGCTCGACGATCGCGGGCTCGGCGACATCGGGATGCCCACTCGAGAACGGCGGAGCCGGGTTGTTCTCGAGGCCCGAGGACTACGGTCCGCGCCTCGCGCTCGGCGCCGCGAAGGTCCGCCTGCTCGATCTCGCGGCGAGGAGAATGCCGGCGCGACGAGCGGGAGAGACCCGTCGCGCCGGCGGTTGACGAGCCGAGGGATGCCGGCTCGCCGAATCGGATGTCGCGGCACGAGCATGAGTCACGCTCGCATGGCGACGTCTCACTTTGCCGCGAGCGTGGTCTCGCCCGTCACGGCGAGCAGGGGCTCGAGCTTCTTGTACGTCTTGTAGCCAAAGCCTTTCACGCGCCGAATGTCCGCCGTGCGCTTGAAGCCTCCGTTCTTCTTGCGCCACGTCACGATCCGCTCTGCCTTCGACGGACCGACGGTCGGCAGCATCATCAGCTGCTCCTCGGTGGCCGTGTTCAGGTTGAGCTTGCCCGTGACGGGCCGTTTCTTCTTCGGCGGCTCTTCGTCCGCGCTCGCTTTGACGGCGAGCTGTGCAGGCGGCGCTGCAGTGGCCGCTGTCATCCACGTGCCATCCATCGCCGCGAACAACGCGAACAGACCGACGAGAGTGACGGCTGCGCGCCCGAGTGTTGCATATCGCATGTTCGGTCCTTTCGAGCTTCGTGATCGAAGTGATCACAGACGAGGTCACAGACGCGATCGAGGAGGTCGATCGAGATCGAATCGACAGTGGCGTCCGTTAGAACGGAACACCGTCGGACGATCGCGATGCCGAGGCGACCGACGAGACGGCCGCGCGCGAGCCGAGCGGGTCACCGGTCGCGCGCGCGCGATATGCGTCGCGTTCGCGAAGGTCCTGCTCCGTCAGCTCGCGGATCTGCAGCTTGACCTGCTTCATGCCGAGCGGGAGCAGCTCCATGTAGACATTGATCGACGAGTCTTTGTTCTCGAAGGCGCTGCCGACGCGCGTGAAGTAGTCACCGGTGCCATCGCTCTTCGGCATGATCGCGAGCACCTTGAATCGCTTGCTGTTCATCTCATCCTTCTTTCCGACGACGATGCGTCGAGGAGAGGGAGAGCAAGGGGAGTGCCACTGCAAGTAGCCGAGGTTCGTGGCGCGCGTGTCCGGGAAATCCGAGAACCGGACAGTTGCGGCCGAATGCCGGACACGAACCGGACAAGGATTGCGTGGGTCGTTCAACCCCGACGCTATTGACGCCTCGCCCTTCGGGCGAGCCCGTCCGCTTCGGCGAACTGAATTGACGCCACCACGAAGTGGTGACCGGTCGGCGACCGTCGAGGGCCGTGCTGCTGCGGCCAACGTGGTGCGCGGCCGCGTGCGTGGGATAGAGTGCGGCGGATGTCGCTGCCGTCGCTGGGTGATGAAGCTCGTCGGATCTGTCAGGCGCTGCTTCGTCTGGACACCACGAACCCGCCCGGAAACGAGCGGCTGTGCACGGACTACCTGACAAAGGAGCTCGCCGAGGTCGGCCTTCGCTCCGAGACGTTCGAGGCGGCGCCCGATCGCACGAACCTCGTCGTCCGGCTTCCCGGCACCGGGAAGAAGGCGCCGCTCTTGCTGACGGCGCACCTCGACGTCGTGCCGGCCGATGCCTCGAAGTGGCGACGCCCACCGTTCTCCGGCGACGAGTTCGAGGGCTGCCTGTGGGGCCGCGGCGCGATCGACATGAAGCACATGGCCGCGATGTCGACCGCCATCATCCGTCGACTCGCAGCCACACGAGCCAAGCTCGATCGGGACATCATCTTCGCGGCGGTCGCCGACGAGGAGGCCGGCTGCGATCTCGGCTCGCGGTTTCTCGTCGAGAAACATCGTTCGAAGGTCGAGGCGGAGTTCGCACTCGGCGAGGTCGGCGGCTTCTCGCTGCACCTCGGCGACACGACGTTCTACCCGGTTCAGGTCGCGGAGAAGGGCTTCGTGTGGATCCGCGCGCGCCTCGTCGGCGAGCCCGGCCACGGCTCGATGCCGAAACACGACAGCGTGATCACGCGTCTCGGCGAGGCGCTCGCCGCGATCGGCAAGGCGCAGCTGCCCGTGCACTCCACGAAGTACGTCCGTGACTTCCTCGACGCGTTGCGCGCGCGGCAGCCGGCGCTGATCCAGCCACTCGTGAAGCTCCTCGCGCGGCCCGAGTTGCTCGCGCGCGTGATGCGCTTCATGCCGGGGGCGTCGTTCTCGCGCAGCTTCTCGGCGCTGCTCGCGAACACGGCGTCGGCGACCGTCGTGCGCGCCGGCGAGAAGACGAACGTGATCCCCGGCCTCGCCGAGTTCGAGATCGACGGGCGCACCCTGCCCGGCCAGCGCGACGAGGATCTCATCGGCGAGCTGCGTGCGGTACTCGGCCCCGGCGTGGAGCTCGAGATCATCAAGAGCGCGCCGCCGGTGGTGACGGAGCCCATCGAGTCGCCGGTGTTCGCCGCGATCCAGCACCAGATCGCTGCGCGCGAGCCGGATGCCGTCGTCGTGCCGTACATGATCCCCGGCTTCACCGACGGCAAGTACTTCTCGCAGATGGGCGCACGCTGGTACGGCTTCTCGCCGATCAAGATCGAGCGTGCGGCGAACATGCGCTTCGCCGACATGTTCCACGGTCACGACGAGCGCGTGCCCGTCGCGGGGCTCGTCTGGGGCGTCGAGGTGCTCGACGCGGTCATCCGCGAGATCGCGTGAAAACCGGGGACGTGACCCCGGTTTCGCCATCAGGCGACGCTAGCCGCGGAGGAACGCCGCCGCGAGGTCCGGTTTCGCCATCAGGCGATCCGTAGCGACGTCGAGGCTCGCGCGTTGCGCGCGGACGATCTGCTGCTCGACCTGTTTGTACCTCGCGGCGAGGCGCTGGTCCTCGGCCGCGCGCGCGGCCGGAGCGACCGCCAGCGGCGCAGGCTCGCCGCGCATCGGCTCGTCGTAGACCGGGTCGAACGGCTCCTGGATCGCGGCGATCTCGTCCTGCGTGAGGCCCGACGTCAGGATCCAGTTCATCAGCGCGCCATCGCGAACGTCGCCGAGGCGGATGAAGTTGTTGTCCTGCGCCGTCTGCAGCACGAGGGTGTTCATGCCCGATGCGCTGATGATCGTCGCCGCCGCACACAGGCGGCCGTCCGCGTCGATCCAGACGTTGAGCCGCTGGTTCAGGTATGTGTTGCTCGGAAACGAGCCCTTCGTACGGTACGCACGGAACCGCTGGAGGTTGGAGGCACGCTGCTTCGCGAGCTTCGCGCCAACGGCCGCGCGGTTGACCGTGGAGGTCTTCTCGATCTGCGCGGGTGCGTTCGAGGATGCGGGCGGCGCCTGCGCGAACGAACGAGCAACCGCGGAGGACGTGAGTGCAGCGAGGAGGGTTCCGACGAGAAGCAAACGAGACATGACGAGTCCTTTCGACACCCGCTCTGCGAAAAACGCGAGCCCGCGCGACCCTTTGTCGCTGCGTCGGTGTCTGACCGATATCAACGCCTTCCTTCGCGACTCGGTCTATCGACCGCCCCCTCACGCCGGGGGCGCGGGCATCTCTCGGATCTTCCACAGTGGAAGCAGAATCAGAGGCGGAATCAGGCCGATCGTCACCCCGATCCACACGGCCTCCCGGGTGCCGATCGCCTCGGCCACGAACCCCGCAATCAACGCGCCGATCGGCAGAAGACTGGCCGTGCACACGTGGATCGCCGCGTTCGCGCGACCGAGCACCTCCTTGCGGAGCACCGTCTGGCGAAGCGTGACCGCCTGGATCACGAACGCGACCGCAAAGCCGTCGCTGAGCAGCTGATGCGCGACGAGTAACGTGACGATCACGACAAATGGACCGCTCGCCAGCGGGATGAACAGCGCACACACGAGGCTCAGCGCCGAGGTGATCACGAGCGTGCGGCCGAGGCCGAACCTGACAACGAACGAGCGCGACAGCATCGCACCCGCGAGCGACCCGACGCCGCCCATCGCGATCACCACCCCGAACGTCGTCGTGTCGAGCGCGAGGTCGCGCAGGCAGAACGGCGTGTACAGCGCCATGAAGAAGCCGCCGGACAGCGACCACACCATGTGGCTCGCGACGATCGGCCGCACGATCGAATGTCCGAACACCGCACGCATGCCGACCTCGAGGTCACCTCCGCGCAGCGACATCGACACCGACGGCGCGCTCTCGTCAGCGGGTTGCACGCGCGTGCGAATTCGCCCGAGCATCACCGCCGACCAGACATACGTCGCCGCGTCGATCGCCACCGCGAGCGGCGCGCCGAGCGCCGCGATCAACGCTCCCGCGCTCGCGGGCCCCGTGATCTCCGCGATCGCCTCGGTCGTCTCGATCTTCGCGTTGCCCTCGGCGAGGTGCTCCTTGCCGATCAGCGCCGGCAGGTACGCGTTGTCCGTTATCGCGAACAGCGCACTCGCCGCACCGACGATCGCACCGACGATCATCAAATGCACCATCGTCAACGCACCTGCCGCCCACGCGATGGTCAGTGACGCGACCGCGGCCGCGCGCACGAGGTCCGCCGCGATCAGGATGCTTCGCTTGTTGCCCCGATCGACAAAGCCGCCGATGAACAACGCGAGCACCACGCCCGGCGCGAGCTGTCCCGCCACGAGCACACCGACGACGCTCTCCGGTTGATCGAGCATCGCGATCGCGATGATCGGCAGCGCCGTCCGCGTGATCCTCGAACCGTACGCGCTGATCGCCTGCGCGGCCCACAGGCGCATGAAGTCGCGATGGCCCCAGAGGCCGCGATTCGACACCCATCGAATCTACTCGACGCGACCGTCGACATGACATCGTGCGACCGGTACTCGACACGGCTACACTCGACGCGTGGGGTTGCTCTGTCACATGCACGGACGCGCAGGACTCGCCCACGTCTGCCCGCACATTCGATCGGCGATCGAGACGCGCGCGGTCATGCCGACCTGGCTCAGCTACCCGTTCTCGAAGCCGCTACACGACTACGTCGTGCTGCGGCTCTGCGCGACGTGCGCCACGGACCAGCACCTCCCAACGCCCCCACGCATGCTGCGCGAAGGCGAGGTCGACATCGAGCAACTCCTCGTGGTGCTCGATGCGAATCCGATGTGCGAAGCCTGCTTCGCGGCGCGTGCATCGTCACCCTGATGTCACCGACCAGCCTCTGAACGGCATCTGGATCAGCATCGCGCGGGTGCTGATCTTCGATCAGAACGGGATGTCGTCGTCGGGGCCGCCACCGCTGCCACCGCCGCCGCCGCCGCCGCCACCGCCGAAACCACCGCCGAAGTCACCGTCGTTCGGCGGAGGCGGGCCGTCCTCGCGACGACCGCCGCCCTCACGTCCACCACCGCCGAGGAACTGCACGTCCGCCGCGATGATCTCGGTGATGTACTTCTTGTTGCCTTCCTTGTCGTCGTACGTGCGCGTCTGGATGCGACCCTCGACAAACACCTGGCGACCCTTCGACAAGTATTTCGAGCAGACCTCCGCGCGCTTGCCCCACACCACGACGCGATGCCATTCGGTGCGCTCCTGGCGCTGACCGTTCTTGTCGTTCCAGCTCTCGCTCGTCGCGATGCGTAGCTCGCACACCCCCTGCCCGCTCGGCGTGTAACGCATATCGGGATCCGCACCGAGGTTCCCGACGAGGATTACTTTGTTCACTCCACCAGCCATGACGTCTCTTCTTTCATTCCCGGATGACGATCGATCGCTGGGTCATCCAGTGTTTGTTCTCGGAGACACCGCGTCTCCAAACGATGAGAGGCGTACCACGCGGGTCCGACATCGCGTGATACAACCACGCCTCGATGTACCGCTCGCTCCGCGTCGCCGTCGTCATCCCCGCCTTCAACGAGCGACGCGCGATCGGCGAAACCGTGGCAACGGTTCCACCTTTTGTCGACGACATCATCGTCGTCGATGACTGCTCCTCCGACGACACGCGCCTCCAAGCAGAGCTCGCCGCCTCCCGCCGGGAGCGCCCATCCGGAGTAGAGGTCATCCGCCACACCCACAACGGCGGCGTCGGTCGCGCGATCACGACCGGTTATCGACGCGTGCTCGCGATCGGCGCCGATGTCGCGGTCGTGATGGCGGGGGACGGCCAGATGGATCCGGACGATCTTCCCGGCCTCCTCGATCCCATCGCCGACGATCGCGCCGACTACGTCAAAGGAAATCGCTTCCGCCACCCGGCGATCTGGAAAGCGATGCCACCGTCGCGCATCCTCGGCAACATCGTGCTGTCGACGGTGACACGCTTCACGAGCGGTTATCGTCACGTGTTCGACTCGCAGTGCGGATACACCGCGATCCATCGCAACGCACTCCAGCGCATCGAGCTCGACGCGTTGTTCCCGCGCTACGGCTATCCGAACGATTTGCTCGCGCGACTTCGCGTCGCACAGATGCGCGTCGTCGATGTTTGCGTGCGCCCGATCTACGGCGAGCACTGGCACAGCGGCATCAACCTCACGACCGCGATCCATCCGATCCCGTACGTGCTCCTGCGATCGTGGGGCAATCGGCTCGCCGCGCAAGCGCGCCAGCGACGCGTCGAGCATCTCGAGCGCGGCGACGCGCGCACACGGGAACAACGCGGCGACGAGCGCGGACGCGAGCCGCGCGACGAGACCACCGGCCGCATGATCGAGCGCGGCGCGATGTGAAGGTCGGCGTCGTCACGACGTCGTATCCGCGCTTCCCCGACGATCCCGCCGGCAACTTCGTCGGCGAGCACGTGCGCGCCCTCCGTGCCCTCGGCCACGACGTCGAGGTGATCGCCGCCGCCGATGCCGCCGCCGCCACGCATGGGCGGATCGACGGGCGGATCGACGGGCGGATCGACGGGCGGATCCACGGGCGGATCGTCGACGGGGGAATCGACGGGCGGATCGTCGACAGGAGAATCGACGGGCGTATCGATGACAGGCGGATCGATGTCGAGCGCGGTGTCACTCGCGTGCCGAGCGACGGCGTGTTCTACACCGGCGGCGCGCCAGACCTCCTCGAGAGAGCGCCTCGTCGGTTTCTCGCCGCCGCGTTGTTTTCGACACGGCTGGCCGCGGCGATCGCGCGCCATGGTCGTCGGTGGGACTCGATCATCGCGCACTGGCTCGTGCCGTCCGCCGTCGCGTGTGCGATCGCTGTACAAGGCACGCCACTCCTCGCGATCGCGCACGGAGGCGATGTCCACACGTTGCGGCGTTTGCGCCTGCTCGCGTCCGTGCTTCATCTATTGCACGCGCGTAGCGCGCAGATCGTGTTCGTGAGCGAGGAGCTTCGCGCGATCGCGCTGGCCACCATCGCGCGGTCGCCGTTCGCGACCCAGAAGCTCGCGCGATGGATCGCGGACGCGCGCGTGCAACCGATGGGCATCGATGTCGCGCGCTTTGCGACGATCCCGCGTGCGCCGACGAATCCGCCGACGATCGTCGTCGCCTCGCGCCTCGTCCCGGTAAAGGGTATCGATGTCGCGATCGCCGCCGTCGCGAAGACGCGGCATCGAGTCACGCTCGTGATCGCCGGCGATGGCCCCGAGCGTCCAAGGTTGGAACAGGACAGCCGCGCAGCGCATGACACCCGCGCAGCGCACGACACCGGCGCAGCGCACGACACCGGCGTTGCCCACGACACCCGCGCAACGCACGACAGCGCCGCGCAACGCGTCGTGTTTCTCGGCGCGATCGACACGCGCGCGCGCGATCGCTTGCTCGGCGAAGCGAGCATCGTATTGGTTCCATCGCGTGTGCTCGGTGCAGGCAGAAGCGAAGGCACTCCGCTGATCGCGCTGGAGGCACTCGCCGCCGGGATTCCGGTCATCGCGAGCGCGGTCGGTGGCCTTCGCACCGTGCGTGGGGTCGCGCTCGTGCCTCCGGACGATCCCGAGGCGCTTGCTCGCGCGATCGATCGCGTGCTCGATGCACCGCCCGACCCCGCCGTGCTTCGCGCGGCTGTCGCACATCTAGACTGGCGCCGCGTGATCGACACCCTCGTGCGAAGCTCCTGACTCGTCTATGACGCCGCAGTGCGTAAGCGGCTTCGCACATCACCGTAAACGGTCCGACCATTGCTGCTGAGAAACATGGCCAACACGTCGTAATCGCGTGACGATCGGGCTTCGGTCGTGCGATGACACGTGAGTCTAATGGCGGCACGCTTGGTGCTTACTCTCGAAGCGATGTTCGACAGTCCGCGGTTCGATGTCTCCGTGATTCTGCCGTTCGGAGATGACGAAGAGTTCGTCGGGATCGCAGTTCGTCGCACGGCCGAGCACCTTCGGGGACTCGGGCTCGCCTTCGAGATCCTCGCGATCGACGAGGACTCGGGGGACAACTCGCACGCAGTGCTCGCGCTGCTTCGCGCCGAGGTGCCCGAGCTGCGCGTGACGCACGCGTCCGGTCGTGGCCGCGGCGTGGATGCCGGTGCGGCGAGGGCACAGGGAACATTGCTCGTGGTCGCTTCGCCCGATGCCGCCGCCGCGTCGCTCGACGGAATCGGCGATGCGTGCCGCCGGCTGCTCGCCGGTGAAGGCGACGCCGAGATCGCACTCACGAAGTACACGGTCGCCCATCGCATTCGCGCATTGCCTGCGATTCGCGGCGTGCGCCTCGTCGGCCCAGCGCTACATCGCCGTCTGGCGAAGCGCCTCGAGGTGAAGAGCCTCCTCGTCCGCCTCGAGGGGCCGACCGGCGTCACCGTGAAGCGTACGGTCTCGCCGTTCCGCGCGTTCGCGCGCTGGGCGTAACACTCGACGACGGGTCGACGGAGCTCTCGACGGAGAGGGCCGCTCGACGAAGGGGCGCTCGCGTGAGGGCGCTGCTATAGTCGTTTTCGTGTTCTACGCGATCGCGGCGGTAGCTCTGGCCGCGCTGTATTCGGTTGGCTACCTGATGCCGGCGATGGCGCTGGCGTTCCTGATCGTCGTGCACGAGAGCGGCCACTACTTCGTGGCGCGCTGGTGCAAGATGAAGGTCGACCGCTTCAGCATCGGCTTCGGTCCGGCGATCCCGGGCTTCAAGTGGATCTCGAAGACGGGCACGCAGTTCCAGCTCGCGCCGCTTCCGTTCGGTGGGTTCGTGGAGATCCGCGGGATGAACATCCTCGAGGAGGTCGAACCCGACGACCACAACGCATATCCGAACCGCCCGACATGGATGCGCTTCCTGACGATCTTCGCGGGACCAGCGACGAACTACATCTCGGCGATCCTCCTCGCGTTCGGCCTGTTCATGTGCCACGGCGTGGAGACCAAGGAGCGTTACTACACGGTCGCCGAGGTGATGGATGGGTTCGACGCGACCGCGAAGCTCGAGGAGCGCGATCGCGTCGTCGCCGTCGACGGCACGACGGTGCACACGCATCGCGACTGGAAGGGTCCCTCGCTGAGCGCGCTCGTGAACGCGAAGAAGGGCGGCCCGGTGGTCCTCTCGGTCCAGCGCGACGGCGCGACCTCCGACGTCACCATCACGCCGAAGCTCGGCTACCGCGGTGATCTGGAGTACTGGCACGCCGGTGTTCACGAAGGCGTGAACAAATGGCTGCTCGAGGTCCCGATCGCGGCGCGCCCCGCGATCATCATGTCGCGCGATCGCCACAAGCGACCGCACCAGCTGTTCCTGCTCGGCATCCTGTACTCGAGTGTCGCGGACACCGTCGACGTCGGGCTCGTCGACTCCGTTCGCCGCGCTCTGATCTATCCGGTCGACCAGACGCAGCGCATCGGCGAAGGCCTGTACATGATCATCACGCGACAGGCGGACGCGGACGCCGGCGGTCCGATCCGGATCATGAGCGAGTTCAAGAAGGCGTTCGAGGAGGGCTGGGTCGAGTTCGTCAAGCTCCTCATGCTGCTGAGCGTGTACCTCGGCCTGTTCAACCTGCTCCCGCTGCCCGCGCTCGACGGTGGCCGCCTCGTCTTCTTGACCTACGAGCTCGTCACGCGCCGGCGACCGAACGCGAAGATCGAGGCCACGGTCCACATGACCGGCATCATGATCATCCTCGTCGCGATGATCCTCGTATTCGTGAAGGACATCGGTCGCCTGTTCTGATGCGCGTCGGGTAACTGCAGCCAGAAGGCGTCATCCAGCTTTCGCTTCTGTGCGCGGAGTGCTCCACGAGCGAGCAGTATGGTGGGTAGCTGCTCGATCATGGCGCAGTGTGCGCGTGTGCGAGAAGGCGTTCATTGCCAATCCTCGTCGGGCGGCTATACTTAGTGTCATGAATACACCGTTCGGTCTGGTCGCGGCGTGTGAGGCGAAGAATGTCGAGGCCGGCGCGTCGACACTGTGGGCATCGATCAAGATCGAGCCGCGCGGCAACGCGCTCGAGAAGGAGCGCGCGCCACTCGCGGTCGCGCTCGTGATCGATACCTCTGGCTCGATGCAGGGCGATCCGATCCAGCACGTGCTGCGCAGCTGCGAGATCCTCGCGCAGCTCCTCGGCGAGAAGGATCAGCTCGCGATCGTCACGTTCTCCACTAATGCCGGCGTGCGCTGCGGGTTGACCACGGTCAGCGATGCGGGCCGCACGCAGATCTCCCGCGCGATCGCGGGCGTCTCCGCCGATGGCAGCACGAACATGCACGGCGGCATCGAGGTTGCGGCCGGCGTGCTCATGACTGCCCCCACAGGCCTGCGCCGCGTGATGGTCGTGATGAGCGATGGCCAGCCGAACGTCGGCCTCCAGTCGGCGACCGATCTCGCGAACTACGTGCGTGGCCTCGGTCTCGCCGTGTCGACGCTCGGCTTCGGGTTGCACCACGACGAGAATGTCCTCGATGCGGTCGCCGTCGCCGGTTCGGGCCGCTACGCGTACATCCCCGATCCGGTGACCGCTCGCGTGGACCTCGCGCGCGCGGCGCTCGCCCATGGTGGCATCGTCGCCGACAAGATCGAGCTCCGTCTCGCGCCCGCGGACGGTGTGGAGCTCGTGCGCCTGTTGCCGAACACGCCGCTCCGCCATGGCAAACACGGCATCGCGACCACGATCGGCGATGTGTTCGTCGACGAGGGCCGCTCGATCGCGCTCGAGCTGAAGCTCGACCTCAAGAGCGGCGCGAGGGGCCGCTTGATCGACATCCTCGTCGAGGGTCGCTCGCCCGACGGAACACCGCACAGCGCGAGCGGCTCCCTCGACGTCGACATCCGCACGGGCCCGCGCGTGATCGACAAGGACGCGCAGCGCGAGATCATCCTCGTGCAAGCCGACGACGCGCGTGCGCAGGCTCGCGCACAGGGCGACCGCGGCGCACTACCGGCGGCCGCCGCGATCCTCCGCCAGCTCGCGGCACGCATCGACGCGATCGACGGCTTCGTGCGCAACGACGGCTCCGTGCTCGCAGACCTGCGCGAGCAGCTCGAGGACGAGGCCGCGAACTACGAGCGCAGGAGCACCGACGCCGAGCGACAGCATCAGCGCAAAGCGTCACTCATGTACAAGTCCGCGACGCCAACCTACGCGAGGGGTCACGCCGTGCGCCCGGCGCTCGCCGCGCAGCTCGTGGGCATCGGCGGTCCGGTTGCCGGACAGAACTTCGTGCTCTTCGGCGAGAACATCATCGGCCGCGGCGCAAATGTCGAGATCGCCGTCGCGAGCGGTAACCTCAGCCGCCATCACGCACGGGTCGTGTTCGTGAGCGACAAATACGTGCTGCAGGACCTCGGATCGACCAACGGCAGCCGCGTCAACGGCGCTCGGGTCCACTCGTCTGAGCTCTCCGAAGGTGACCTCGTCGAGCTCGGCGACGCCGTGTTCCGCTTCTCGATCCTGAAGAAGTTCTAACCGGAGCGCTCAGGGCTTCTTGCCGAGGCCGCCCTTCGTGGGCGGTGCCTGCGGCGGCGGCACGGGCTTCGGAGCCGGCGATGCGCCGCCGCTCTGCGCCATCGCCTTCGCGAACAGCGACTTGATCTCGGTCTCCGTGAGCTTGATCGACGCGGTGACCGCGGACTTGTCCTGGCCGAGCTTGAGCGTATTTGCGGCGACGTCGAGGCCGATGGTGCCCATCATCATCTTCACCTGCGGCAGCGCGCCGGTGAGCATCTTGAGCGTGCCCTCCGCCGAAACCTCCGACGGCGCCACGATGCGGAGTCCACCGTCGAGATTGCTCGAGAACTTGAAACCGAATGACGCCGCGTTCACGGGCATCTGCGCGGCGACGGTCTTGGCGCGATCCTTCTGCGGGAGGACCACCGCGCCCCAGACGTGGCTCTTGGTAGATGCCGTCTTGATCGTTTCGCGCATCTCTTTTCCGCCGGGACCGGTCGCGAGGCTCGCCCTCGACTTGCCCTTCGCGAATGCGATCACGTTGCTCATCCCGCCCTTCTGCGTGAGGAACAGCCGACCATCGATGATCGACATCTCGTGATCGTCCTTCGAGAACACGTCGACGCCCTTCTGGGACGTCCTCACCGCGTCGGTGAACTTCGCTCTCGCGTCCTTCGGGAGGCGTCCTTCGAAGATCATCACCATCGAGCTGCCTTCGCCGAGGTTCTCGATCTCGGTGAAGCCACCAAACGCGACGACCATGGTGTCGAGGTCGCGCAGCGGATCGAGCCCCACCTGCTCGAGCTTCTGGCGAGCCTCCGGCTTCGCGTCCATCAGCTTCGCGAAGCTCTCCTTGACCAGCGCGGAGCTCTTGGCCCCGGCCACGTCCATGACGAAGTAAACGGACGTCGTGTCCGCGACATATTTGGTCAGGTTTGTGCCGTCACCGGCGAGAGCGACACTGCTCGTCGCCGCGATCAACGCGGCACACACAACGAATTGCTTCATACATGCCTCCAGTCGTGCGTGACTATGCCTCGTTTCACCGGTGACTGCTAAGGTCGGCGTTGCATGCCGCTGGCCGGCGAGATCCTCGACCGCATCCCGACGGAACCCGGCGTCTATCTATTCAAGGACGCGAAGGGCTCGATCGTCTACGTAGGCAAGGCCAAGAGCCTGCGGTCACGTGTGAGGCAATACTTTCGGCCGGGTGGGGACGAGCGGTTCTTCGTGGCCGCGGGCTTCCTCGGGCGTGCGGTCGCGGATGTCGAGACGATCGTGGTGTCGTCGTCGAAGGAGGCGCTGCTCCTCGAGAACCACCTGATCAAGAAGCACCAGCCGAAGTTCAACGTGAAGCTTCGCGACGACAAGCAGTACCTCGTGTTGCGGCTCGTCGACCCCACAGCGCCGCCACCCGACGTGCCGCTCGAAAACGTGGCGAAGCGCACGCTGTACCCGCGCGTGGAGGTCGTGCGGAATATTCGCGACGACGGCGCGAACTACTTCGGCCCGTATCATTCCGCCACATCGGCACGCGAGACGCTGCGCACGCTGAACCGCCACTTCCAGCTGCGCACCTGCACGGATCACGTGCTCGAGACACGCGGCCGCCCCTGCTTGCAGTACCAGATCAAGCGCTGCTCGGCTCCGTGTGCGATCGACGTCGCCGCCACCACGTACGCCGAGCAAGTCGAGGACGTGAAGATGTTCCTCGATAACAAGAACGTCGAGCTGCTCGCGCGACTTCGCGCTCGCATGTCCGCGCGCGCCGAGCGAGAGGACTTCGAGGTCGCCGCCGTGTTGCGCGACTCGATCGCTGCCGTCGAGCGCACGCTCGCGAAGCAGCACATCGTGCAGGACGACTTCGTCGATCAGGACGTGTGGGGCCTGTTTCGCCAGGCCGACGCCGTCGAGGTCGTCGTGCTGTTCGTGAGGGCGGGCAAGCTCGTCGGTCGCCGTGCGTTCTCGCAGAAGGATCAGGAGTTGCCCGACGCCTCGGTGATCGGCGAGCACCTCCAGCAGTACTACGCGACCGGCACGTTCATTCCCGACGAGGTGGTCGTCGGCGTGGAGATCGAGGACAGCGATGTGATCGCCGAGTGGCTCGGCACCGCGCGCGGCAAGAAGGTGAAGATCCTCGATCCGCGACGCGGCGTGCGCGCGAAGCTCGTCGAGCTCGCCGACCGCAACGCCGCCGCGAGCGCGACCTCGAAGCGTGGCCGCGACGCAGATGTCGACGCGCTGCTCGAGAAGGTCGCGAAGCGACTCGATCTGCGCCGTCCACCGCGACGCATCGAGTGCTTCGACATCGCGCACATCCAGGGCACCGAGACCGTGGCGTCGATGGTGACGTTTATCGACGGCGTTCCTGCGCGCCAGTACTACCGGAAGTTCAAGGTGCGCACCGTCGACAACAACGACTTCGCGGCGATGTACGAGGTGCTCACGCGGCGCTTCGCTCGCGCCGCCAAGGTCCTCGCGCGCGCCGACGACGATCCCGCGTGGGCGCCCCCGGACCTGCTCGTCATCGATGGTGGAAAGGGCCAGCTCGGCATGGCGGTGACGGCGTTGACCGACCTCGGCGTGAAGCTAGGCGGCGAGGACGGCGTGGAGGTGATCGGCCTCGCCAAGGAACGCGACCTCGAGGCGGGCAGCGCGCCCGATCGCATCTATCGCAGAAACGTCAAGGACTCGATCGCGCTCCGGCAGAACTCGCCGGAGCTGTTCGTGCTCGCGCGAATCCGCGACGAGGCGCACCGCTTCGCGAACACGTTCCACCGCGAGCGCCGCACCAAACAATCGTTGCGGAGCGAGCTCGACGACATTCCGGGCATCGGGGAGACGCGACGCAAGCGCCTGCTCAAGCACTTCGGCAGCGTGCGCGCAGTCCGCCAGGCCACGGTGGCCGAGCTCGTAAAGGCACCCGGGATCACCACGGCCGCCGCCGCTGCGATCACGGCGTACTTCACGCAACGCGAAGCCGCCGAAGCGACGATCGCCGCCGAGAACGGCGAGCCCGCGGTGACCGACAACGACGCCGAGATCGATCGTGACTTCGACGCGAACGTCGAGGGCCGCGACGGCGACCCCGGTGCCGACCCTGACCTGCCGTGAGCGGACCGCCCGGCGAGATCGGCGTCGCGTCGTTTAGTCGTCACCGTGGGCGGTGCCACTCGATGGCGAGGACGGCTGCAGGCACTCTCGCGAGCACGTCGTGTCGGATGCGGGATACAGGCAGACGTTGACCCACCACTGGTTGTTCGCTTCGTTCCGCTCGGCGAGGTCGTTGCCGGCATCGGCGCGGAAGCGCAGCTTGCGATCGACGACGCCGCTCGGCGCGGAAGCCAGGCCGACGTCGCCGAGCGAGATGTGGAACGTCCTCTCCCAATCGATCTGGCGAAGATCGTTCGCGCCGAGGCTGTCGTGCGTGCTCGACGCGACCTCGCGCCACGTCGTGCCCGCGGTGTTGTTTGTCACCTCGAACACCGCCTCGAACGGCGTGTTCGTCGTGTTCGTCGATGTCTCCGACATGCGCGCGAACCACCGAGGGAGCGTGCCGTAGTTGGTGCACGGCTCGAACGAGTTGTGGGCCGCGTTCCACCGAAGCTTCGTTTCGTTCAGGTCCTCGATCGCCGCGGTCGCGGTGCCGTAGGTGTACGTCTTCGACGGATTCCACTCGACGTGCGTGTCGCCAAAGGCGGTGGACATGTTGTGGTGCGCCACGATCTCGTCGATGGCGAGCTCGGGATCCGTCGGGTCGCCGTAATACGTCTGCAGCATTCCGAGCGTGGCCGCATGGATCAGGTTCGAGCGGAAGTCGGTCGCGTGGGTCTTCAGGCCGTGGATCGTGGTGCGGTCGAGCGCCATGGCGGTCGGTTCCAGCAGCACGATGCTGTCGGATTCGTTGTTGATGTGGACCATGCCGAAGACGTGACCGAGCTCGTGCATGAAGACGCCGACCGAGGTCGCATCGTCGACCACCATCGGGTTCGAGAACCCCGGCTGGCTGTCGCTGATCAGGATCTTCGCTTGCGTGCACTGCTTCGGCGACGAGCGGTCACAGGACATGAAGCTCGCCGCTGCGTACGCATCCATGGCCTTGTAGTCGAGGTAGATCGCGTCGGAGGGGTACGTGAACGTCGATAGGTCGGGGTGAGCTTCGGTGCCGGGCTCGGCAGCGATGTCCGTGATGTCGATCGATACGCCGGGCGCCGCGCTGTACGCGGTGAGCGCCTGCTTCAGATTCGCGAGCACTTGCGAGCCCTCGGGGAAGTGCTCGGCGCAGTAGCGAACCTTCAGCGTGGCGTTCGCGACGAGGTTCTGACTGATCTGCTTGTCGGTGCTCCAGTCGTCGAGGATGTCCGGCGTGATGTCGATCGGACGGAGCCTCACCAACCCTGTCTCGACGAGCTCGTAGTGGGTCGTGTCGAGGTCGGGGTCCGACGTGCACGCGCCGAGGAGCGCGAGTGAGATCAGATGCCAGCGTTTTGCCATGTGGGTTTCTGTAGCAAGCGCCCAGCCAGCACGGCGCACAGTGCACACAGCGACTTCGCGCTGACATCGCGCCGAATCGGCGCGCTAGATCTGCGAGCGAGCCGAAATGGCGGCGTCATCCTCCGTAGCGCACCGACGTGCATCGTGGTCAGCGCCTCGGGCAACGGCGAGCTCGGTAACGACGCTGTAGCGCGACACCGGTGTCTGACGTGGAAGTCTCATGAACCCCTGACGTTGCCAGAGGCTGCCAATCGCGTTCGCACAGCCGTCGAGTATTCTCGAACCATGCGGATCGCTGCCCCTGCACTTCTCGTTCTCCTCGCGAGCTCGCCAGCGCATGCCGACAACGGCAAAGGCGCGGCGTTCGACTTCGGCTACGTGCGCAGCCGCGTCGGCGTGACGGATCAGACGTCGCTCGATGCCGATCAGGCTCGGTTCGGAATCCGCATCGGCGTGGGTCGCCTGTTTCACTTCGGGGCGGAAGTCGATAACGGGCGCGTGCAAGGCCAGACCGCGCTGCCCACCGGGACGGTTTCGCGAACCACGGGTGGTGAGCCGTACTCCGGTCCCCTCGGTGGCAACAGTCTGAGCCTCAAGGCGTACGGCGGGCTGCACTCGATCCACGGCAAGCTGATGCTCGGTGGCGATGCGGCGCTCGGTGTCCGTGACACGTGGGTCGAGAGCGACGCCGGCATGGACGTCGCGGGCTACAAGGCGGAGCCGCTCATCGAGCTGCGTGCACGCGCGGAATATTTCCTCACGAGCTCGATGACTTTCGGTGCGGTTGCGAGCACGGACATGCTGGACCGGCGCAATGTCTCGCTCGCCGCGGTGTTCTCGTTGAACTTCGTGGAGTGACCGCTCATCGTTACGGCATGCGCGCCGCCGCCCTCGCCGTTGTTTGTTCGGCCCTCGTCCCGTCGATCGCACAGGCGAGTGACTGGGCGCCACGTACCGATGTCGAGATCGTCGCCCTCGACCTCGCCACCGGCGCGCTGACGTGGACCTACAAGGGCACTCCGCTCGGCAACGCGCACTTCGAGCTGTATCCAGCGTTGGTCGTCGCGTACCCGCACTACGACAACCAGGACAAGTCGTCACCGATCTTCCTCGACCCGAAGACCGGCGCGGTCACCAAGGACACGCGCGACCCGAAGACGCTGATCAAGCCGTCGTCGGCACAGTGGATTCGCGGTCCGATCGCTCTCGCGAATGGCTGGCGCGCCGAGTTCGACGCCGGCAACTCGCGAACGATCGAATTCAAGGATCCGAACAAGGTCGTCTGGACGATCGATCCCGGTGTCTACGCGGAGAACGTGCTCGCGTACAAGAACCTCGCGATCGTCGCGTGGGGCTACCTGACCGACGAAGCAGTCCTGCGCGCGTACAAGGCGGGCGCGAAGAAACCCGCGTGGTCGATCGACTTCAACGTGCTGCTGAAGAAGCCCACGAAGAAGAAGGACCTCGCACGTCTCGGGCGCGTACAGCCGCAGATCATCGGCGACGTGCTCTACGCGCAGAGCGGACCGCACGTGTTCGCGATCGCGCCGGCAACCGGAAAAATCCTCTGGCAGATGAACGCGGCCACCACCACGAAACTGAAGTACGAGCCGGACCTCTACGGCGGGGCGCTCGATCTCGCGGTGTTCTCGCAGGACAAAGACACGCTCGTGGTCGCGTTCGAGAAGCGCATCCTCGCGTTGAACGCGAAGACCGGCGCGCTGCTCTGGCATCTGGATCCGGACACGTTCCCGCACGCGGCGTTCCCGCTCGCGCACGGAGGTGTCGTGTACCTCAGTGCCGGAGCGGCCCGTACGAAGGCCACGAGAGCCAAGCCCTGAGCTGCGACGGCGTGCCAGTCTGACTACGTGATCGTCGTCGCGCGCTTGTGGTGCGCGAGCAGCTTGTCACGGCGGTCGGGCGCATAACGAGAGACGACGGTGCGTGCGCACGCTTTCGACATGAAGCGGCAGTAGCGGTGGAAGAACTCCTCGACGCGATCGGGCTCGCATTCCGACAGCTCGCGCAGAAGACGACCGACAGCGCGCTGATCGATCTCGTCGATCGACCAGACGACGCTGGCGCAGATCGCGCAGATCATCTCGGTGAGGCCGGGGACCTCGCGCGCGCGGGGTGCGAGGCCGAGAAACGCGAGGCACATCGCGTGACGCTGCCAAGCTCTCTCTCCGTGGCGCCATCGAGCGAGGTCGTAGATCGTATTCGCGCGGATCTCGGAGCGCTCGAGCAACTTGCCGAGCACGCGCGTCGCGAAGGCTTCGACGAGGGCAGGCTCGGCGATATGGCCGTCGTGCAGCAGCGAACCGAAGGCCTCGAGATCGAGCGTGTGCAGGTGCTCGCCGACGAGCTCTCCCAAGACGACCATGCCCGCGCGCTTGAGCTGCTCGGAGCGCTGCTTGATCAAGATGATGCCAACGCGCTTGCCGACCTCGGCGGTGCCGGCACTCGCGATCTGCTCGGCAAACCCGTGGTCCTGCCACCACGCGTGCGTAAGCCGACGGATGGCCCTCGGGGCACGTGCGATCCGACGCTTCAAGTCGGCGACTGGGTCGGCGGCGCGCAGCTTTCTTGCCACCACCAACCGACGTCCCATCGAGGCAAGCGTCCCACGATCACGATGACGACGACGATGGGGCTCCCCGACGAAAAGTTGGGCAGCCAGGTCGGTGGATGTAGGATAAAGTGCTCCTCGGTACCGTCTATGTCCAAAAATCGAAAGATTCGTGATAGTTCGACGAGTCCAAAGTCCGAATCGGACCGGCGCCACGAGGTGTTGGGGGTGATCGGACTCGGTGCCGCGTTGTTCCTCTTGGTCGCGATGGTGTCGCTCCAGGCCAACGCGCTCGTCATGGGGCCGTTCGGTCGCGCGACCGCGGGCGTGTTCTACGGACTCGCAGGGGTTTGCGGCTATGCCCTGATCGCGCTGCTCGCGATCGCGAGCGTGCGGACGCTGCTCGAGCGCGATCCGATCATGCCGATCGTGATCGCCGCGGGGACGATCATCGGTATCGTCTCCGTCGCGACGCTCGTGCACCTCGCGTTCTCCGGGTATCGCGTCGCGGGGCATGGACCGGGTGGTGCGATCGGAGAGCACCTCGCGGAGATCTTGCGCGCGGTGATCAGCACGGCGGGCACGGCACTGCTCGCCATCGTAGGCCTCGTGGTCGCGGTCGTCGTCGCGACACCGCTGCGAATGGGCGACGTGCTCCGCGCGATCGGTCGTGCGATCGCTGCGGTGGGCCGCGCGCTCAAGGCCGCGGCATTCGCGATCGCGCGCTTCTGTGCAGACGTCGTGCGTGCGATCCTGCCGGAGCGCGGCGATGAGGATCGCGACGAGGACGAGCTCGACGACCAGTCCGAGCCCGACGACGTGATGGAGGTCGCTGACGACGAGAACGGCGCCGAGCCGACGATCCACGATCGCACGCAGCCGAAGAAGAAGCGCGAGAAGAAGGATCCGCAGCAGACAGAGGTCGACTTCGCGCCGCCGGCGATCGAGGTGATCGAGGCCGGCGCGGATCACGCCGAACCCGTGACGGCAAAGGAGCTCACGAAGGAGCCCATCATCGCGAAGGCGAAGCGCGCGCGGTTCCCATCGGGGACCAAGGTGCCGCCGATCACCGACGCGAACGAATCGCCCGCGCTGGTCGTCGTCGACGAGCCGGGTCCCGGCGAGGTCGCGGGTGGAGCTGCGACCGTAAACGGCGCTGATGGCCCGATGATCGTCGAGTCGCGCTTCAAGCACGCCGACAAGGCGACGATGGCCGCAAAGGAGAAGGCGGCCGAGGCCGAGCGCAGCTTCATCAAGCTCGGCGACGGCGACTACCAGCTCCCGTCGATCCAGCTGCTCAACTACGACGCGTCGAGCGTCAATGCGGTCGACAAGACCGCGATGCTCGAGCTGTCCGCTAAGCTGACGCAGACCCTCGAGAATTACGGCGTGAAGGGCGACGTCGTCGCGATCCGCCCCGGTCCCGTCGTCACGATGTACGAGTTCGCGCCGGCTCCGGGAACGCGCGTCAACAAGATCACGAACCTCACCGACGACCTCGCACTCGCCCTCGAAGCGCTGCGTGTTCGCATCGTCGCGCCGATTCCTGGCAAGGCCGCGGTCGGCATCGAGGTGCCGAACAAGAGCCGCGAGAAGGTCTTCATCAAGGAGATCCTCGCGGACGACGCGTTCCGCAAGGGCCGCGCGAAGCTGCCGATGGCGCTGGGCAAGGACATCGAGGGTGGCCCCGCCGTCGTCGACCTCGCGCGCATGCCGCACCTTCTCGTCGCGGGCACCACCGGCTCCGGCAAGTCCGTCGCGGTCAACGCGATGATCTCCTCGCTGCTCTATCACTGCAGCCCGGAAGACGTCCGCATGATCATGGTCGACCCGAAGATGCTCGAGCTCTCGATCTACGAGGGCGTGCCGCATCTGTTGTTGCCGGTCGTCACAGATCCCAAGAAGGCGAACCTCGCACTGCGCTGGGCCGTCGAGGAGATGGAGCGTCGCTACGATCTGCTCGCGAACATGGGCGTGCGTGACATCACCACGTTCAACGAGAAGGTCGGAAAGCAGATGGCGAAGATGGAGGCCGACAAGCTGCGCGCCGCCGCCGACGCCGCCGCGGCCGCACTCGTCGACGACGTGAACCGCGCCGTCGATTCGGAATCGCCCGAAGAAGCGGATGCGCGCGAGAAGCTCGTAACCGCTCCGCCGCATCGCCTGCCGTACATCGTTGTCGTCATCGACGAATTCGCGGACCTCATGATGTGTGCGCCGAAGGAGGTCGAGACCTCCGTCGCACGCATCGCGCAAAAGGCTCGCGCCGCCGGCATTCACCTCATTCTCGCGACGCAGCGTCCGTCGGTCGACGTGATCACGGGCCTCATCAAGGCGAACTTCCCGTCGCGCATCGCGTTCCATGTCACCTCGAAGATCGACTCGCGCACCATCCTCGATCAGAACGGCGCCGAGGCGCTCCTCGGCGCGGGCGACATGCTGTTCTCCGATCGCGGTGGCGCACCACAGCGCCTCCACGGCTGCTACGTCGACGAGGAAGAGATCCAGCGCGTCGTGAACTTCCTCAAGACGCAGGGCCGCCCGGTCTACAACCTCGACATCCTGAAGCCGCGCGACGAAGAAGGCGATGGCGGCGATCCGGGCGCGGGCATGCCGCAGGGCAAGTCCGACGACGATATGTACGACAAGGCCGTGTACATCGTGACGACGACGCGCAACGCGTCGATCTCGTGGGTCCAGCGCCAGCTGCGCATCGGCTACAACCGCGCCGCACGTCTCGTCGAGGAGATGGAGAAGCAGGGCGTCGTGTCACCGCCGGATCACACGAACAAGCGCGAAGTCCTCGTCGCGGGCGCGTAGCTACCGGAACGGTGCGTCGGGCTCGACGGTCACGATCTCGGTCCCGTAGTGCTCGCCGATCGGCACGTTCTGCGGATCGCGGCAGTACCACTCCGTGAAGCCGCAACGCCGGCACACGTACATCTCGAGGACACCCACCAGCTTCGCGAAGCCGCCTCCGACGCCTTTGGGCTTTCCCGAGAAGAACCCGTGTTCGCCCACCGGCTCGAGCGTCACGGTCATCGGGTGAAGCTCGCGCTGTCCGACTTCCCCAGCACCCGTGGCCAACTCGCGCGCGAGAGCGCGGATCAACTCGGGGTGATTGCAGCGCTGACACGGCAACGCCTTGCGCACGCCCTCCCCTGCCGTGAGGCCTAGCTTGCGGTGACACTCGCTACACAGCACTTCGGTCGCGGTGGCGGTCCCGCAGTACTTGCACGTGGCCATTGGCTATTCCTCGGTGAGGGTCTTCGCGACCGGCGTCGCCTTCTTGCCGCGGAGGCGGAACAGACACTCGCGCGCCCAGGTGATCGATTGCGTCGCCGTCTCGTCACCTTGCACCTCGGGCATCGGTCGCGTCTCGAGCATGCCGATCACGACCGACATGCTGTCGATGCACGTCAGTGTCCGGCACGCGCACGCGCGGCCGTGCAGCTCTGCCGAAATCTTCTGCCACGTTCCAAGATCGAACCGCAGTGGCGTGTCGAGCTTCGGTGCTTGCTGCACGTCGGAGTCGTGATCGAACGCCCACGGTGGATCGTCGAGGCGCGGCGGACAGAAGCGCCCCGCGGCCTCGCACGCCTCGAGCGACGAGATGAAGCGGCGGCGGACATCCAGATCCTGCTGCGCGAACCGGAGCCGATCGTCGAAGCCTTCCTTCGCCTGCAACTCGTTGACGAGCGCCTCGTTGCGGGCCTCGGCGCCGCGCTCCGAGATCAGCGCGCGCTGCAGCTCCGCCTTGCCATACGTCGGGCGGTACAGCACCTCGTCCGCGAGCTTGTCGTGAGGCACACTCTCGGGCTCGGGGGGCGGTTTCGGCGTTCCCGGACCGGGGCACCCCCCTACGAACAGGGTGGCGAGGAATGGCACGACCCGCAGGATCGGTCTCATTACTCGGTAGCGTATCGAACGCTTGACCGTGCTACCACCTTGGACGTCAAGGACTTCCTCGTCATGAATCGTCGGGCAGCACCGTGCGTCAAAAGCATCATGGTGCCTGTTGGGCACTCGGAAAGTAGCTAGACATGGACCTCCTCGGAATTCTCACTCGTTCGTTCCTCGCGCTCACCAACCCACAACCGACAGCCTCTGCGCCCGTCCAGCACGTGATCACCGTTCCCGTGTTCATGCAGGCCGGCGCTCCTGTGGCGCCGCTCACGGCGACCGATGCGGTCGATAAGGTTCAGAAGTTCTACGCGGAGATCAAACAGGTCAGCGCGCTGTTCCGGCAGTCGGTCACGTACGACACGTTCGGCAGCACGAAGACGAGCGACGGCTCGTTGTTCATCCAGAAGCCCGGCAAGATGCGCTGGGACTACGTCGAGAAGAAGAAGGACAAGGTCGTCACGAAGAAGTCCTTCATCTCGAACGGCAACTACCTCTACATGGTCGAGCACGACAACAAGCAGGTCGTGAAGAAGAACCTCCAGAACGACCTGATGCCTGTCGCGGTGTCGTTTTTGTACGGCAAGGGCGACCTCAAGGCCGAGTTCAACGCGACGCTCGAGACGAGCGGCAAGTACGGCACGAAGGAGGACGTGGTCTTAAAGCTCGTCCCGAAGAAGCCATCCGCGCAGTACAAGGCCCTGTTCCTCGTCGCGAGCACGAAGGACTTCCACGTCTCGCAGTCGATCATCGTCGACTCGTCGAACAACGTGAACCACTTCCGGTTCTTCACGCCCGACTTCAAGAAGCCGATCAAGGACACGTGGTTCGAGTTCGACGAGAAGAGCGTCAAGGACTACCGCATCGTCGACGCCGACGCGCAGCAAGGCAGCGCCGCACCCGTCGACGTGAAGAACGCGCCGCCTGCGCCGATCCCTGCGCCGGCGAAGCCGATCCCTGCGCCGGCGAAACCGACCCCGGCGCCGGCGAAGAAGTGATGCGTGCGGCGGCGATCGCCCGCGTCACACGCGCGATCGCGGCCATTGTCGCCCGACGGGTGGAGGTGCGAACATCGTCGCGGTGAGGTGGATTGTAGTCCTCGTGATCACGACGGGGTGCAAGTACCCCGATCCGGGCTTTCAGATGCCGGGCGACGGGCAGCCCATCGACGGTAACGACGACGACGCCATGGTCGATGCACCTGCTGGCTGCGTCGAGCCAAGCGGCCTAGGCGGGATGGTGGAGCTTCCTGGTATCGCGGTTGCTGGTTTTTCGCCTGCCGACAACGAGTCGTTCGCTGTGTCGTGGCTCGCGGGTATGACGCTCGGCTACACCACGGGCACTCTTGGAGCGACCTACTCACCGACGGATCTCGCGAACACGATCGATCGGGCGCATCTGTCGCCGGACGGATCAGCGGTGTACTTCTTCGACCCAGACCAAGCAGTGGGACAGAAGCTGCAGCGTGCCACCCGTGCTGGAGGGTTCGCGACGTGGGCCGCGTCGACGTGGTCGGGTCTCGCAGACGCCAATCCCGGGAGACCCACCGGTGACGATCAGCGCATCGTCTACACCATCGGATCCGACGCGTTCGAGGCGCAACGAAACGGGCCCGACTGGACCGTCCTTCGCTCGTACGAAGCGGGAGATTTCGGGATTTCGGGCGGCAGCCTCAGCTCGGCGAACCTGTCGCCCGATGGATCCCTTCTCTTGTTCACAGTCGAAGGCCCCGCCTATGGGCTCTACCTGCGTGTGCGAGTCAACGGGACGTTCGACGCGGCCGATGGAGCCTACGGGATTCTCCTGAGCATGGGTGGCTATCGCGACGCGGTGTTCACCCAGACCTGCAGTCGCGTGTTCGCGTTCGACACGCAAACGGGTCAGGTGGTCCGTTGGGACGTGCTCTGAGCGCCCGGGCGATCCGAGTCGGATCCCCTTAGCAGTCGTCGTAGACGTAGGCGCCGCTCGAGGGCAGTACGAGGTTGCGATCTCGCAACACGATCGAGAGGTTCGGGAACGCGGTACAGCCTTGGTTGAAGTCCGCGCGGACGTACTCGATGACGATGACGTGGTCGCCGTAGCCACCCGTGTAGACATCACACTCGTCGTACGTGTTGCACTCTTCCGTGACGGCGAAGTCGGTCCCGAGCTCGGCTTTGCGCGAAACGATCTCCGCAGAGTTCTTCTGTGCGATCGCCATGCCCGCCGCGTGGGCGCGATCCGAGAACAGTTTCATCGCGGCGACCGCGCTTGCTTCGTTGAGGAGCCCGCGCGAACGCGTGTACGAATCGAGATTGTCGATCTCGATCGCCTGGAAGCCGGCGGCGCGGCACCCGTCGATCCAGCCGCCGACGATCACGGCGACCGCGTCGCGCTTCACCGACGTCGAGACGTCGATCAACATCTCGTCCCAATCTGGATCGATGACCGGCCCGTTGTTGTCGCGAAGGATCAGATCGGGATGTTGCTGCATCCACATCGACTCTTCGTCGGGTTGGATCTGGAAGCCATTCACATAGCAGATGTTGTAGAGGCCCACCGCGGGCGGTGCGGTGCGATCGCGCGACACCACCGTGACGCCGACCGGAGGTGTGTACGGACCACCGAGCTGGTAGTCGACCTTCGCGTTGACGGGGGGCAACGCGACCATGCTGTTGTTGCCATCGCCGTTCGCGCCATCGCTGGTCCCACCATCACCCCCCGAGCCCGCATCGTCACCCGGGGCGTCGTCTCCCGAGCCCATGCCGGTTCCGCTGCCGCACGCTGCGAGACACACCAGCAAGAGGAAGAAGCGCATACCCCAAGAGTATCGCTCGTTCTTCGAACGGGAGGTCCCGATCGCGATCACCCGCTGACAGCGTGTATGGAGCACACTTGGTGTGCACGTCCGTGCGCTCCGACTCTCGACGGCCGATAGGCATGCGCGCGATCGGCTATCGATGGCGATGTCGATCACGGGCAGTCGCCCGGGCAGGTCAGGCTCGTCTCCGGCGCGTCGCAGAAGTGGTCACCGCACACGATCGAGAGAGGGCCGCACTCGGAGCATAGCCGTGCATCCTCGCGCGGGCGATCGCAGCGCTGATCGCCACACCGAGACGCGCTCGGATCGCAGATGCTGTTCGGCGGGCACAACGGTGTGCAGATGCCCCAGCAATCTGGATCCGCGCAGCCAATCAGCCCGTCCCCATCGAGGTCACGTCCCCACGCGCATGCCTCCGAGGCGACGTTCGCGGTGTAGCGATAGCTCCAGGTCTCGTCGCCCACCCCGCCAAACAAGAGCGCGTAGCGGCGGATCGAGTCGTACGCCATCGCGTGGCGAGACCGTGCGGAGGGTGATCGAGTGAAGATTCGTTTCCACGCGGTTCGATCCCACTCCCACGTCTCGTCGAGGAGGGTGAGCCCCACAGCTCCACCAAACAACAGGAGGCGCCCCGTGTTCGAATCGTAGATGAGCGTGGTGAGCTTGCGTCCGAGGGGCCGCTGTCCGGTCGGAGTGACATCGAGCCAGGCACTCTGGTTCAGGGTCCAGAGCCGGTCGGACGTGATTCCACCGCCCGTTGTCGGACCTCCGCCGAAAGTGGTCACGCCCCACGGGGTCGAGGTGATCGCATTCTCGTACAGACCGTCTGGCAACTCCGTGGGCCCGAGCGGGAGCTGTTGCCACTGCGCTAACGCCCGATCGAGTCGCCAGGTGCTGCCGCCGCTCTGGGTGTCCCCCAGCAGGATGAGCTCGCCGTCCGGTTCCGTTGCAACCGTGGGGACCGAGAACGCCATCAGCTGGGGTTGCGGTCGCGTGATCGACGTCGAGGACCAGGCGTTACCGTCCCAGACCTGCAGCTGATCGAAGGGTTCTGCCAAGGCCAGGAGACGTTCGCGCACCGAATCGAAGACGAGGCTCGGAGCATTGCCTGCGGGCGCGAAGCCGATCGACCGCCACGATCCGTTCCACGCCACGGTCGACGTTCCGCCATTACGTGCGAGCACGATCTGCCCGCTGATCGGATCGTAGGCCATCATGCCTCCCGCCCCCCCAAGTTGGCTTGGCCCGGAGCGAGCTCCCAGGTGCCGTCGCCACTACGAAGCGAGGTCAGCCCCGACGCGAGTACGAGGAGCCGACCTCGAGTGTCGGCGGCCTTCGCCGTGGGCAGAGCTCGATCGATCGGCAGGTTGACGTCGGTCACGGGGGACCACGTTTGGAGATCCGGATCCCACCGCAAGACCCAGTCCTCCGTCGTCGGGGAATAGCCACCGGGTAGTGGAACCATTCCGGTGGTACGCGAGTAGCGCCACCCTCCGACGCTCACGATCGTAGTCCCCGTCCAGAACAGGGCCATGCGTCCACGTCCGGTTGTAGCTGCGGTCGACGGTGACAAGAGCTCCCAGGTCTCTCCCGTCCATCGCCACGTATCGGCCTTGGTGACACCCGTGAACTGAGTAAACCCGCCCGGGATGGGCTGGGTGTCGATGGCGACCTCCCCGCCAAAGAGCACGAGCTCGCCACGGATCGGATCGAAGGCCATGCTGTGGTCCGCGCGGGGCGATGGACCCTGCGTGACGATCTGCTGCCAGCGGATTCCGTCCCACACCCACGTGTCATCGAGATACTGCGGGACTCCTTCGCCGCTTCTCGCGCCTCCGAACATCACCACCTGTCGGCGCACCGGATCGTAGGCCATTGCATGGCGGCTCCGTGCGGGTGGCCTGTTCGGGGTGTCGCGGACCTGCCACCGTTCACCATCCCAGATCCAGGTGTCGGCGATCGGCGTGCCGTTGAAGCCGCCGAACAACACGATCTCGCCGCGCGCGGCGTCGAACACCATGCCGGCGTTTTCCGAGGGACTCGGCTGCACGACCGGATCGACCATCGCACCCGCCCACGTTCCATCACGCCACACCAGCGTGTTGCCGATGTAGCCCGACGAGTTCGAGCGACCACCGACCACGATGAACTGCCCGCGAGCTGCATCGTAAGCCGCCGCCCCGCGCGTGCGCCCGAACACGGCAGCCGGCGCCTGAAGCCACACCGGCTCTTCCACGAGGCACTGCGACGCGCAGCCATCGTGTGAACGCGCGTTGCCGTCGTCGCACGCTTCCCCGGGATCGACGACCCCGTTACCGCACCGCTCGGTCGATCGACAGTCGGCGGAGCAGCCGTCGCCATTGGCGTTGTTGCCGTCGTCGCATTGCTCACCGGAGGAGACTTCGACCTCGGAGTTTCCGCACCCAGACGCGATGCACACGCCGTCGAAGCACACCCCGTCGGCAACCGCGTCACATGCGGTTTCGTCCGGAGTCCCGTCACACGCCGCTAGCTGCGCGGGGTCGACACAACTTTGGTGGGCGAGGTCGCACGCGGTCCCCGCCGGACATGCCCGTCCATCGGCACAACGAACGAGCTCGTCGTGAAGACAGCCTGTGAGCGTCAGAAGCAACAGCCACCGCCGCATCTCCCCAGCGTACAGGAGTGTTCGGAGATCTGGAAAAGCCTTCGCTACGACTTGTTCACGCCGCAGAACTTCGCGGCGAACGTGCCGGAGATCGAGACCTTCTTGCCGCTGTATGCACCCGCGTCCGGCGTGAACACTACGGGCGCGCGGACGCAGATCGTACGCGATCGACGCACGTCATCCGGCAAGTCGTGCGAGCGTTGTCGGCGTGGAGATCAGGTTCGTCACCGCGCGCGACGTGAAGTTCGCGTACCTAGAGCAGGGCACCGGGCCGCTCGTGATGCTCGTGCACGGGTTCCCCGACACCGCGCACGGCTGGGATGCGACGATGCCCGCACTTGCCGCCGCAGGCTATCGCGTCGTCGCGCCGTTCACGCGCGGGATCCATCCGACGCAGATTCCAGCCGATGGCGCGTACGACCTCGAGACGCTCGGCCGCGACGTGCTCGCGCTGATCGACGCCCTCGGCGAGAAGCAGGCTGTCGTCGTCGGCCACGATTGGGGGGCCACTGCAGGCTACGCCGCTGCGACCCTGGGGCCCGAATGCGTGAAGGCGCTGGTCACGATGTCGATTCCGCATCCTGGCGGCGTGACGCGAACGCCGAGCATCGGCTGGGCGCTGCGCCACTTCTTTACGCTGCGTCGTGCGAAGGCGCCTGCGAAGCTTCGCGCGAATGACTTCGCACTCGTCGACGAGCTCGTCGCTCGCTGGTCTCCCGCATGGAAGACCATCCCGGCGACCGAGACCCTGCGCGTGAAGGAGGCGTTCGCGCAGCCCGGGGTCGTCGAAGCGGCGCTCGGCTACTACCGCGCCATCTCGCTCGTGCGTGTTCCGGCGATCAGCAAACGGAGAGTCGCGGTCCCCTCGGTCGCGTTCGCCGGCGAGAACGACATTCTCTCGCCGCGCCTCTTCGAGAAGGCACGCCACATGTTCACGAAGTCGTACGAGGTGGTGCAGGTCCCCGGCGGACACTTCATGCACCGCGAGCATCCACAGCACTTCATTCGCGAGCTAGTGCGCGTGGTGGGCGAGCACGCCACGAAGTCATGAGATGATCTGCCAATGGCCGAGCGGCCGCTGCTCATCTTCGTCAGCGACATTCACCTGACCGATCGCCTTCACGGCAACGCGGTCAGCAAGGCCGATCAATTCCAGCGCTTCTGGACTCGCATCCAGGCAGCACGCGGGTCGCGTCCGGCGGAGTTGTGCATCGTCGGCGATCTGTTCGACCTCGTGCGATCGCCGTCGTGGTTCGAGGGCCGCGCCCGCCCGTATCACGGCGCGAGCGCCAACTCCGTCGTCAAGAACGTCGAGAAGATCGTCGACGAGACGATCAAACGCGAGGCCGGGTTCTTCGGCGCGATCCGCGCGAAGGTGCAGTCCGGCGAGCTCGTCGTGCACTACGTCGTCGGTAACCACGACCGCTTGCTGCTCACCGCACCCGCTGCGCGCAAGCTCGTCGCGCAGGCGCTGATCGGCAAGGACGAGATCCCGCTGCACAAGATCATCGAGTTCCCCGAGCACGGAGTCATCGCGTATCACGGCAATAGCGGCGACCCCATCAACGCCAGCCCCGATGGCGACGCGACGATCGGCGACGCGATCGGCAGCGAGCTGATCCTGAAGTTCCCGCGCAAGCTGCGCGCGATGGTCGGCGAGGATCACCCGGGCATCGAAACCGTCGACGACATCGACGACGTGCGCCCGGTCTACGCGGTCCCGGCGTGGGTGCGCCAGCAGAGCGTCATGCGCCGCGAGCTGCTGCGTCCGATGGCGCTGGTCTGGTCCGAGGTCGTCGACGAGTTCTTGTCAAACGACTTCGTGAAGGACTGGCTGAAGAAGGAGCGCAAGACGTTCTCGCTCGATCTCGGCAAAAAGCTCCGCCTGCTCCTCGAGCTGTCGCGCAACAAGATCATGGCGCACGGCTCCGACGAGCGGCTGACGCAGATCTACAAGTACATCCAGCATTCCTTCGACGGAAAGATGTCGACGCTCGCCGCGAACGAGCTCCAGAAGCGACGCGGATATCGCTTCGTGGTGAACGGTCACTCGCACTTTCCGTCGATGCAGCCGCTCGGCGTGATCGACGGCAAACCCGCCGTGTACTTCAACACCGGTACGTGGCGCGCTGTTCACCAGATCGGTCACGACCTCGGCGGTCGTCCCAGCTTTCTCGCGTACGACGCGATGACGTACGTCGTGTTCTTTCCGACCGGCGATGCGCTCGGCCGAGACTACGAGTGGTGGACCGGCGCGATGGTCGCGCATGGTGCTCACCCCACGCTCATGCCGTGAAGAATCACCAGCCGCCGCCTCCATGGGGTGGGCCAGCAACGGCGACGGTCCGTCGAGCTCACAGCGTGATCTCGCCCGAAACCGCGAGCTGCGTCGTCGGGTCTTCGTCCTCGGCGCACGGCAGCGACTTCTGCTCGACGGTCACGAGATCGTCGTATGGGAGCACCTCGGTGTCCTGCGCCACGAACTGGAGGGTGTCCAATGCGTCCTGGTCGTCGTCGTTCATCGCGAACGAACAATGCGATCGGAATGCCAGTCGCAACTGTGCGATCAGGGCCGGACGCGAGTGGGGACAACCAACCAAACGGGGCCTTCGTTCGCGAACCGCACCCTCATGGCCAATCGAATGGCCACGGGTGTTTGCACGTGATGCGCACGCTGGCTAAGGTCTCGCGATGTCGTTGCGCCCCCATTCGCGTCACCGGCCCGCGGGCCCCGTGGTGCTCGTCGTGATGGATGGCATCGGTCGCGGCGCCGGCGATGAGGCGGACGCGGTCGCGATCGCATCGACACCGACGCTCGATCGACTGTGGGTCCCGGGCGCTCGCGCCGAGCTCCGCGCACACGGACGCGCCGTCGGTCTACCGAGCGACGACGACATGGGCAACAGCGAGGTCGGCCATAACGCGCTCGGAGCCGGCAAGGTCTACGCGCAGGGCGCGAAGCTCGTGAACGCGGCGATCGCGAGCGGCTCGATGTTCGAGGGCGCGACCTGGAGCGCGATCGTCGAGCGCGGCGCGCGTGGCGGGGCCGTGCACTTCCTCGGTCTTCTGTCGGACGGCAACGTGCACAGCCACCTCGATCACCTCGAGGCGATGCTCGGCCGCGCCGCTGCATCGGGATGCAAGCGGCTCTATATCCACGCGCTGCTCGACGGTCGTGACGTTCCGCCGGCGAGCGCGCTGGAATACGTCGACCGCACGGAGCGGTTCCTCGCGAACCTCCGAGTCTCCGGTGTCGACGCGCGCATCGTCTCCGGTGGCGGCCGCATGAAGATCACGATGGATCGCTACGAAGCAGACTGGCCGATGGTCGAGCGTGGATGGCACACGCACGTGCTCGCCGATCAACGCACGTTCGCGTCCACGGCGGAGGCGGTGAACACGCTCCGCGCCGAGAAGCCCGGCATCATCGATCAGGATCTGCCGCCGTTCTGCATCGCGCCCGTCGCGCCGATCGAGACCGGTGACGCGGTCGTGATGTTCAACTTTCGCGGCGACCGCGCGATCGAGATCTCGCGCGCGTTCGGCGACACGATCTTTAGAAAGTTCGAGCGCGTGCGCCGCCCCGACGTCTTCTACGCCGGGATGATGGAGTACGACGGCGACACGCACATTCCCGCGAGCTACCTCGTCACGCCGCCCGCAATCGAGCGCCCGATGGGCGAGATCCTCGCGAACGCGCACGTCTCGCAGCTCGCGATCTCGGAGACGCAGAAGTACGGCCACGTCACCTACTTCTGGAACGGCAACCGTAGTGGCATGTTCGACGACGGCACGGAGACGTACATCGAGATCCCGTCGGACAACGTCCCGTTCGAGGAGCGACCCTGGATGAAGGCCGCCGAGATCACCGATCGCTTGATCGCGGAGCTGCGCACGGGGCGCCATCGCTTCGCGCGCGTGAACTACGCGAACGGCGACATGGTCGGCCACACGGGCGCGTTCGACGCCACCGTGATCGCCGTCGAAGCCGTAGATCTCCAGCTCGCGCGACTCGCGAAGGCTGTCGCAGACCTGCAAGGAATCCTGGTGGTTACGGCCGATCATGGTAACGCGGACGAGATGTTCCAGCGCGACAAGGCGGGGTGCGTGCTCCGCGACAAGCGCACGGGAAAGCCCGTCGTTAAAACGAGTCACACGCTTTCGCGCGTGCCATTCTTGATCGACGATCCAGGACGCGGTGACCGTTATGAAATCGATCCTGCACGCGCCGAAACGGCGGGAATCGCCAACGTCACGTCGACCTGCATCGAGCTCCTTGGCTACGAGCCACCCGATGACCTGGAACCGACGCTCTTGAGGTTTCGCTGATGTCCCAAACGTCCACCAGCACTAAGGCGCTCATCGGCGCTCTCCTCGCCGGCAGCGTCGGCGTGATCATCTTCCTCTTCGTTCACCTCTCGGGCGATCCGAGCAAGCCGGTCTCGATCGGAACGGCCACGGCCTCCGCGTGCACGAAGGGCGAGAAGTGCCTGCCCGAAGTTCGCTTCATCGACACGAACGGCACCGTGTACACGCACGAGCAGCTGAAGGGCAAAGTCGTCGTCGTGAACTTCTGGGCCACGTGGTGCAAGCCCTGCCTGAAGGAGATCCCGGCGTTCTCCAAGGTCTACGATCGGTACAAACCGCGCGGCGTCGTGTTTCTCGGTGTGCTCACCGGGGATCAAGCGACCGCCGACGAGCTGTTGAACTTCGCGTCGGACAACGAGATGACGTATCCGATCGTTCGCGAGAACAGCGACATCCGCATGTCGTTCATCGACGACATGGACAACCTGCCGACGACGCTGATCTTCGATCGCGCGGGCAAGCAGGTGTTCGGCCGCCCGGGTGCGCTGTCCGAGCAGCGCCTCAGCGAGCTGATCGAGCCGCTCGTCGCGAAGAGGTGATCGCTACAGCCGCTGGTACAGGCCGCCGCTCTCGCGCGCGAGCGTGCCGAGCAGGTCGGCATCCTGGCCGTTGCCAAGGCCGATCGTGTCGATGCGAACGCCACCACGGATCGCCTCGCGTGCGTCGCGGACCAGCGCGTCCGCACCGGGACCGACGTTGCCAAGTCCATCCGACAGCAGCACGACGCGCTTCGCGTTCAATAGGAACGCCGTCCGCATCGCCGGCGTGAGTGCCGTCGAGCCGACCGCCTGGGTGCGCTTCACGAACGCGATCATCGTCTCGCGCGTCCCCGCGTCGAGCGCGACCGCGTTCGCCGCAAAGCCCTCGACCTCGTCGTTGAAGAACAACACGTTCATCCGCGTGCCCTCGGGTAAGCGATGCAGCAGCTCGACGAGCTCGTCCTGCGCGACCTCGATCTTGCTGCGCGTAACCGTCTGCGTGACCGAGGGCGGCGGCTCGTCGGGAGGCACCGCCGGCGGGATCGACGGATCGCTGCCCGCATGCACCTGATCGGGCGTCGGGATCGTCGACGGCGCGAGCGAAGGATCCATCGGCGGCGGTGGTGGTGGTGGTCCCGGCGGCGGACCCGGCGGTCGCTCCGGTGGTGTGATGTGGATCTGGGCGAGGTGCCCCGGTGCTGGATTCGACATCGAGCCCGAGACGTCGAGGACGAAGATCACATCCTGCGCGCCGTCCACGGGAATTCCGAAGAACTCGGGGACTGGGGCGTTCTCCAGTGCGACCACCGCGGGCGCGACCCGCACGTTCGCATCGATCTGAACCCTCGCATCGACGCGCACGTTCGTCTTCACCGGGATCACGATGCCGCGCGGAATCCTCACGGCGCATGACGTTACGAGTGTGAGCAAGATCAGATGCGTCGAATGCCGAAACATGGTTACCGTCAGAGTACCGACCATCGCGCGCCGTCCGCTAGCTCGGTGGAAACAACACATGCGTCAGCTCACACTCGGTCTCGTGCTCGCGAGCGGTCTCGTGCTCGCGGGCTGCGTCAAGCAACTGCCGCCGGCCCCGATCCCCGAACCCATCGCGCCTTCCGTCACAGCCGCGCCGCCTCGCGAGGGTCACGGCCGGCTGATCGTCGACGTTGTCGAGGGCGGTGCTCCGGTGCAGCGCGTGCGCATGGAAGCGACGCCCTCACCGAACCCGCAGGGTGTGCCGACGGTTCGCTTCCACCAGACACCGACGGAGCTGTGCCCGGCAGCGCCATGCATCACCGAGCTGCCGTTCGGCAACATCCTGCTCGGCTTTCCGGTGATCGGTGATCGCGGCGCACTCGAGACCGAGCTCGTCAACATCGGACCCGAACCGTCGGTGTATCGCCGTTCGTTGTCGGTCTATACGGACAACACGGGCGCGACGCGTGTCCTGGGCATCATCGCGACATCGATCGGCGCCGCCTCTGCGATCACTGGCACCGCGCTGTTGCCGATCGGTCTTTCCAAGGGCAACGACGGACTCACACTCGCCGGCGGTGTGACGCTCGGTGGTGGGCTCGCGCTCGTCGTCGCAGGGATCCTCATGATCCGCGCAGACACGCCGACGTTTCGTCCCGGTTCCTCGAACCACTTCCCGCAGTAAGAGCCCGGAAGCGAGGCTAGTAGCGGCGGAACGCGGTGAACTGGCGGTCGATGCGCTCGCGCTGGCCCTCGGTGAACACGTTCATGCACGCGTCGTCGGTCGCGTCCATGTAGTTGCGGACGGGATCCATGCTGTCGTCGTTGCCGCACGTGTCGCGACCGACGGGGCAGCCGAACGCGGGCGCGTTGGTCGCGGGCGTATCGCTGACCATGTCGCCGTGGTCGCCGCACGCCGCTTGATACGTGTGATAGAGGCCTAGCCAGTGGCCGACCTGGTGAACGGTCTGATCACCGAGGTTGTACGGCGCCGACGCGCCGCCGGGCATCGTCGAGTGCAACATCACGACGCCGTCGAGCGTTGGCGCAGCGCCGTAGTTCGCGGGGAAGGTCGCGAAGCCGACCATGCCCGCACCGGGCTCGGCCGTGTAGATGTTGAGGTCGCGCGCGTCGCCCTGGCGCAGAGCGAACTTCGCGGCCTTCTCGGCCGCAGAGCCCGGCGCCATCGAGAACCACGCGTTGCTCGCGGTGCGATCGATCGAGCCGAGGCGGAACGAGAAGCCGGTCGTGTGGAACGCGCCGTTCAGGATCCGGATCTGTTCGGCGAGCGCGGAGTCCGCGACGTCGCCGCGCTGACCGTCCATGGTGATGACGTGGAAGTGGACGTTGATGGCCGCGCCTGGCTTCGCGTCGCCGATCGGCGTGCGCTCGGTCTGCTGCTCGACCGACATCTTGCCGGCACTCGACGGCTCGTGTGTGCCGCAGAACAGCTCCGCGCGATCCATCTCGTAGATGTCCGCACCATCCTCGGTGACCGCCTGCGCTTGGCAGGCCGCGAGCCCGAGGGCTGCGGTCACGAAGAAAAGGGAACGCGACATGTGCGGCGGATAGTGCACCGGGTGGGCCATGAAGAGGGCTCGGTAACGCCCTGGAATCCGCTAGCCGAACCGATAGGTCGAGGCGTCATCGGCAAGTCGAGACGCCAGGTGGCTCGGGGAACGAATCGGGGGAATCCGGGGGTGTCCCGTGGATGTGGTAGGGTGCGCTCCGGCTTTCATGTTTCGGATTCGTCAATCGTATCGAGAGGATGTCGACCAGGTGTTGGCGGTGGCGGAGCACCTCGACACGGTCAATCTGCCGGCCGAGCGGGGCCACATCGAGAAGATCCTCGCCCTGTCCGAGAAGTCGTTCGCGGCGGAGGTACCCGTCATCGAACGCGAGTTCCTGTTCGTTCTGGAGGACCTCGCGAAGAAACAGATCATCGGAACGTCGATGATCTACGCGCAGCACGGAACGAAGCGCGCGCCGCACATCTTCTTCCGCGTCGAGAACGACGAGCGCTACTCGATGACGCTCGACAAGCACATGGTCCATCAGACCTTGCGCATCGGCTACAACTACTCGGGTCCCACCGAGATCGGTGGGCTGATCGTGCTGCCCGAATATCGACGCGGCAACGACGGGCTCGGCAAGGCGCTCTCGTACGTTCGCTTCTTGTTCATCCGGATGCATCGCCCGCTATTCCGCAAGGAGATCCTGTCGGAGCTGTTACCGCCGCTCGAGAACAACGGCACGTCGAAGCTATGGGAGGCGCTCGGGCGAAAGTTCACGGGACTCTCGTATCAGGAGGCCGATCTGATCTCGAAGGACAACAAGGAGTTCATCCACGCGTTGTTCCCCGACGATCCGATTCATACGGAGCTCTTGCCCGACGACGTGCAGAAGATCATCGGCCAGGTCGGGCCCGAAACACGCGCGGTGGAGTCGATGCTGCGACGGATCGGGTTCGACTACGCGGGGCAGATCGATCCGTTCGACGGCGGCCCGCACTTCACGGCGTCGACCGACGAGATCACGCTCGTGCGCGACGCGACCGAGGTCGAGGTGAAGACCGTCGAAGGCGTCGATGTCGAACGCCCGTGGGCCGTACTCGCCGTCCAGGGTGGCAGCACGAAGCCGCAGTTCCGCGCGATCAGCACGCGCGTGATCCCGATGGAAGGTGGAACGCTCGGCATCACCGCGGATGCGAGGCAACGGCTCGCCATCGAGGACGGCCAGAAGGTATGGCGGATTTTCGGCTAGCCCTGCTTGTTGCATGCGGGTGTGGGCAGGCCGGCGCGCAAGCGAGCATCGCAACGTCGGGCATCACACCGCCCGCTGGATGGCATGCGCTGCCCGACATGGCACGTGCGACCGGCGACGCCGCGAAGGCCGACGGGGTGAGCGTCGTTGGCAGCGAGGCGTGGGGCGACACCGCGCGCGGATGTTATGCGGTGTGGTTGAAGCTGTCCGGCGGCGCGGGGTCGACCGAGCAGGTGCTCGCCGGCATCGCGAGCGAGAAGCTCGAGACGAAGGACATCGCGACGCCGGTGGCAAAGGACGGAACCGGCGGCGATGGCCTGATCTCGCTCGCGTTCACGAAGCCCGGCTATGCGGGGCGGCTCCGCGCGCGGATGGAGAGCAACGGGATCACCGCACTCGCGTGCTTCGCGAACGAGCGGGAGCCGTTGGCGTGCGAGACCGCGTGTACGGCGCTGCTCGGGAGCCTCCCGTGAAGCGCTGGGTGCTCGCGATCGTCCTCGCGGGCGGACACGCGAATGCCCAGACCGCCGAACCGCGGCCGAAGCTCGAGCTGCCGGCGCAAACGCTGACGGATGGAGACAAGGTCCAGTTCACGCCGCTCACGATCCGGGAGAGCCGCACGGTGCGCGACACGCGACCGTTCATGCTCGGTGGGGGGCTACTCGTGCTCGCAGCGATCTTCTGGTGGAACCGCAAGCGCCGCGAACGCTTCGACCGCAGCGATTCGCTCGATTCGGCGGTGAACACGACACGCGCGACCACCGAATCGCGAGAGGATAAGGACGATCTGCAAGCCGCGGCCCGCGGCGAGCAAAAGGACGAGGGATGACCGACGAGACGCAAGCCACGCCGAACGCCCAGAACGCGGAGCCGATCCTGATCGTCGACGACGAGAAGAACATTCGGCGCACGCTCCGGATGGTGCTCGAGAGCGAAGGGCATGTCGTGCACGAGGCCGGATCGATCGCCGAAGCGCAGACGGTGCTCGACCGCGAGTCGATCGACCTGATCCTCCTCGACGTCAAGCTCGGCGACGACAACGGGCTCGAGCTTTTGCGCACGATCAAGAGCCGCGGCGAAGACGGGATGTCGTCACGCACGTCGGAGATCCCCGTCGTCATGATCAGCGGTCACGCGACGATCGAAGACGCCGTGGCGGCAACACGGCTCGGCGCGTTCGACTTCATGGAGAAGCCGCTCGATCGCAATCGTGTCGTCGTCACGGCGCGCAACGCGCTCGAGCGCCGGAAGATGTGGAGAGAGGTACACGATCTGCGTCGCGCCGTCGACGCGCGCTGGGAGCTGCTCGGCAACACGGCGACAATGATGGACCTGCGCCGGCAGATCGCGAAGGTCGCGCCGACGCGCAGTCGCGTGCTCATCACCGGCGAGAGCGGCACCGGCAAGGAGCTCATCGCGCGTGCGATCCACCGCAACAGCTCGGTGAGCGCGGGCTCGTTCGTGAAGGTCAACTGTGCGGCAATCCCGCCCGAGCTGATCGAGAGCGAGCTGTTCGGTCACGAGCGTGGCGCGTTCACGGGCGCGGTGGCAAAGAAGCGCGGTCTGTTCGAGGTCGCCGATGGCGGCACGATCTTCCTCGACGAGATCGGCGACATGGCTCTACCCGCACAGGCGAAGGTGCTACGCGTGTTGCAGACGGGCGAGTTCTCGCGCGTCGGCGGCGAGAAGTCGATGCGTACCGACTGCCGCGTCGTCGCGGCGACGAACCGCGACCTCGAGCAGATGGTGAAGGACGGCCTGTTCCGCGAGGATCTGTACTTCCGCCTCAACGTGGTGCCGATCCGCTCGCCCGACCTCAAGGAGCGCGCCGACGACGTGCCGCTGCTCGTCGAGTCGTTCGTGCGCGAGTGTTGCGACGAGAACGGCCTCGGCTACAAGCCCGTCGACGAAGCGGTGCTCGAGCGCCTCAAGCTGTACGACTGGCCGGGCAACGTGCGCGAGCTACGCAACGTTGTCGAGCGACTCGTAATCATGTCGGACGAGGTGATCCGCGAGAAGGACCTTCCGCCGTACCTCGGCGGCCCGCGCCCCTCATCGAGCCGGCAGGGCTCGGGGCCGGTCACGGCGATCGACCTCGGCCGCTACGCGGGCAAGTCGCTGCGCGAGTTCCGCGAAGAAGTGGAGTCCGAGTTTATCCGTATCCGACTCGCGGAGTTCGAGTGGAATATCTCGCGCACCGCGCAGGCCCTCGGCATCGAGCGCACCAATTTACACAAGAAGCTCCGTGCGTTGGGCATCCATCGCGGCGAGGGCACGAGCGGCGGCGATCACGACTGACCTTGCGACTCCTCGTTCTAAACCCCGTCCGGAACCAACACCAATGAAGCACCTCGGATTCGTCCTCCTCGCGATCACTGCAATCGGCTGTGGCAAGAAAGGAGGCGACGCGCCGGCCGCGAAACCACTCGACGTTGCGGGTGTGAACGCGCTCGTCCCTGCCGCCCTCAAAGACAAGCTCGTCTTCGAGGAGCGAAAGATCGAAGAGGAGCGCGGTCGCCGCAAGCTCATCTACACGGTCGCCGCGCCGAAAGGCTGGGGCCCCGGCTTCAAGGGCTTCGCGCAGCTCAAGCCCGAAGACAGCGACAGCTTCATGACGAAGTTCAACGTCGGCACGAACTGCGACGGCGCGTGCGAGCCGAAGGACTGGCAGGCGACCGTCGGCAAGGTCTACGACAGCTACCTCAAGGGCAAGGTCATCAAGGACGAGAAGGGCAAGAACAGCCGCAC
>JBJXGN010000260.1:0-20134 GCA_046160585.1 Kofleriaceae bacterium | reverse complement strand
TGCCAAAGGCAGTGCGAAGGTCGACGACCGGAGGCGCGAATGAGCGAGGGTACCCACCGGCCGACGGAGCTCGGGCGCGCGCTGATGCTCGCAGTCGGCTTCGAGCACGTCGAAGAGCTCGACGCGAACAACTATCGTGTGACGCCGAGCTCGACCGCCGAGGTCGCCGAGGTCATCCGGCGGGCAGGTACGCACAAGGCCGCCGTGCATCCACTCGGTGCGGGCGGCCGGCCACAACGCGGCGCCGATCCGTCGCGACCGCGCGTGTTCATCTCGACGAGGCGCCTCGATCAGGTGCTGCAGCTCGACGAGATGTCGCTGCTCGTCCACGCGCAGGCGGGGCTCACCGGCCTCGAGCTCGAGCGCATCCTCGCACCGCGTGGCCTGTCGCTCGGCGACTACCCCCCGGTCGTCCTCACGTCCTCGCTCGGCGGCATCATCGCGGTGCGTACCCCCGGAAAATCGTCCGCGCGCCACGGCTTCTTCGAGGACGCGGTCGTCGGGGTCTCCGCGGTGCTCGCCGATGGACGCACGGTGCACACGCGCGTGGCGCCGCGCCGCTCGACAGGCCCGGACCTCGCGCGCGCGCTATGCGGTAGCGAGGGCACGATCGGCTTCCTCACGAGCGCCGTGCTGCGCATTCACAAGAAGCCCGAGGCGCGCCTCGTGGCCGCGTACCTGCTGCCGACGATCGATGCCGCGATCTCGGCCGTCTACCTCGCGCTGCGCGAAGAGGCCGCACCGTCCGGGCTCCGCATCTACGACGCTGCGGAGGCCGCGCTTCACTTCGAGCCGCTGACGCTCCCTCCGAACAGTGCCCTCCTGTGCGCGGCGACCGCCGGCCCGACGGATCTCTGCGCCTGCGACCGCGATCTCATCACGAGCGCGGTGATCGCCGAGGGTGGGTCGACGACCGAGATCGCGTTCGCGGACCTGTGGTGGCGCCGCACGCATGCGGGTGAGCCGAGCCCGGGGCCATCGCCGTCCCTGCAGGTGATGGCGACACCGTCGAAGCTGCGCCCCGTCTATCGCGCAGTCCTCGAGCACGCCCGGGCGGCCAAGCTCACCGTTCGCGCGCACGTCTCGCGCTTCGACGCCGACGGCGCGGTCCTGTTCTTCACGCTCCTCGAGGGCGCCGAGCCCGCGTCCGCCGAGATCGTAGCGGAGTGCGAGCGCATCGCCGGCGCTGCCGGTGGCTGGCTCGTCGGCGCGCGCGCGACCAAGCTCGATGTCTATCTCCGCGCGTTGCGCGATGCGATCGATCCCGATCGGATCATGAATCCCGGGACGCTCGCGTAGCCACATCGATAAGCGCGTCCCTTCGTCGACGATTTTGACTCGGCGAAGTCGGAAATTTTGGATCGCGTCGCACGATCCGTCACGATTATTTCGATGCGGGTGTTTGCTGTCGTTTGTGTCCTGCTGACCGTGGTGATCGCGACACCGACGGTGGACGCCAAGGACAAACGGACGAAGCGGCACTCGGTCGAGAGACCGAAGAAGCAAGCTGCAGGCGTCGACCTGGCGAAGAAGAAGAAGAAGCGCGATCGATCGATCGGCGCGCCGTGGTCGGGCTCCCTGCAGGCGGCAGCGAAGTTGCAGCCAGGCGATGGCTATCACGTGCGCCGGCCGTGGCGAGCCTTCGGCACGCGCACGACGGTCGACTTCGTGCGGCAGGCCGTCAAGGACACGCTGCAGTCGTACCCGAAGGCGCACACGCTCGCGATCGGCGACTTCTCGGCCGAGAAGGGCGGCCCGATCACCGAGCACGCGAGCCATCAGAGCGGTCGCGACGTCGACATCGGGCTGTTCTTCAAGAAGAAGCCGGACGGCTACCCGGCGTCGTTCGTGAAGGCGACGAAGGAAACGCTGAACGCCGCAGCGACGTGGCGGCTCGTGTCGTTGCTCGCGCGGACGCACGACGAGGACGGCGGCGTGCAGGTGATCTTCCTCGACCAGACGCTCCAAACCGTCCTCCTCACGTGGGCCGAGAAGAACAAGGTGTCAAAGAAGCGCCTGAAGGAAGTGCGGCGCGTGTTTCGCCACATCCCACTGCACTCGGATCATCTTCACGTGCGGTTCAAGTGCCGCGAGCGCGACGCGAACTGCCGCTAACGACGTTCTAATTTAGCTCAGGTCCTTCCTCGCCGCCGTCTGCGCCTTGGCTTTTTGGGCGGCGCACTTCTTGGCGAGCACGCCGGTGATCGGCGCGAGGTCGTCCTGCAGCGTCTTCTGGAAGTCGCTGCGCTCGAGCGTCTTCGCCGCGAGCACGAGCGAGCGAAGATCGCCGCACGCGCGATGCGCGTCGATCAGCGCGCTCGCGCCACCGTTGTAGACGCGCACCTCCGTGAGCGATGCGTTGTTCGGGCGGCGGCGCAGCCGAAGATCCTCGACCAGCTCGTCGATAATCGCCTTCTTCTTCTCGAGCTTTTCGGCGCGCGCGGTCTTGGAGTCGTACACGGTCTTGAGCTGCTGATAGCCGTGCAGCATGCGTGCGGTGCGGTGCACGCCGAGCGCTTGACCGAGCGTCCACGCGAGCTCCTCGGGAGAGCCGCGCCCGAAGCGCTCGATGATCCAGTGGTCGGTCATCGTGTCGGCGACGTAGGTGGCGATCGACTCGTTGAAGAACGGCTGATCGGGGACAAGGATCGTGGCGTGCACAGACTCGTGGAGGATGACGTTCGCGAGCTCCGGGAACGCGTCGTCACCACCGCCGAGCATGGTCGAGAGCACCGGATCGGGGAACCAGCCGCCGGTCGAATAGGCGGACGCAGGGCGAACGATCGCGTCGTAGCCCTTCGCCTCGAGCTGGAGCTTGTGCTGTACGCCTTCGTCCTCGTCGAACCAGCCGAGACCCGCGAAGCAGCCGACGATCGGGAAGCACCACTTGAGCGGCTTGAACGCGACCGGATCCGCGGCGCCGACGAACCATACAGCGGCGGGGCGGCCGAGCGCCGAATACGTGTTGTAGTTGCGCTTGATCTCGAGTCCGTAGCTACGGCCGTAGTCCTTGATCGCCGGGATCTCTGCGAGGAGCATCGCGGTGCGCACCGAGGTGTCCACGTCGTTCACGACCTCGTCGATCGGGCGTGCGCGATCGAGCAACACGAGCTGACCGTGTCCCGCCTGCGCGAGGTAGCGGGTCATGAGGCAGGCCGGCGCGGACACCGCGATCGCGAGTACCAGCAGTGCGCGCGTCATAGCGCTGCGACGATCGCGTTGGCGAGGGCGGGACCATCTGCCAGCTTGCCCGTGGGCCAGCCGATGCCGAGGCCGGTGTTGTCGTCGTGCTTCGGGATGATGTGGAAGTGGACGTGGAACACCGATTGGTGTGCCGCGGGCCCGTTGTTCTGGAGGACGTTGAACGCGGTCGCGCCGGTGGCTGCGAGGACTGCGCGCGAGATCCGCGGCAAGACGCGGCCGATGGCAGCGGCCGCGTCGTCGGAGAGCTTGTCGATCGTCTCCGCGGGTTCCTTGGGAATGACCAGCGTGTGACCGTGCGCGACGGGGTTGATGTCGAGGAACGCGAGGACGTGGTCGTCCTCGTACACCTTGTGACACGGGATCTCACCGCGAATGATCTTGGAGAAGATGGTCTCGGACATCGAGGCGAGCGTACCGCTACCGTCCTCGCGACCAACGAGAATTGGCGGGTGATCTATCCGCGGTTACATCCGCGCGCGATCACCTGCCGTGGGCACGCTCCGCACGAGCGTCGCGCTCGTCGGCGCCTCGGCCTTGCGGGCCACGTTGGAGCGGACCTCGACATCGATGCTGATCTGGCGCCCACCCGCCGCCGCGGTGACGGGGATCGACGTCTGGCCAGGCTTGGCCTCGACGCGCACGCAGTTGCGCATCGCCGCCTGCTTGCCGCCGGTCGACGCTTCGCCGTCGACGTTGAACTGCCACGTCAGGCCGTAGATGTAGCGGCCTGCGTTGCTCGCCTGGAAGCAGACGTTCGTCGAGCTGTTCGGCTGCACGGTCGGCGCGCCGCCGCCGAGCACGATGAGCGCGTCGGCGCTCGCAACGATCTCGAGGTCGAACGTGCGCGGCACGACGTCGCCGGCCTCGATGGTCAGCGAGTGCACGCCGATCGTCGCGTTGGGCAGGCGCAGCTCGTCCCACGCCGTGCGCTGGGAGCCCACGAGCGAGAGGCCCATCGAGCTGTCGACGATGCGCTGGATCTCCGGACCGCTGCCATCCTGAACCTCGCCGAACAGGGCGATTCCGACGCGCTGGTCGCCGGGCGCCCACACGAGCTCCGCGCCCTGCGGCACGACCTCGGTCTCGGTGCCGATCAGACGGATGTCGCTGATGGCCGCACCGGCGATCTCGTAGCGATCGTAGAGCTCGGCGGTGTCGGGGTCGATGATGCGCAGGTAGTTCCTGCGGCTGCGCTGACCACCGACGGTGACCGTGTTCCCCGATTGCTCGAGCACGCGCACGCCGAGGGCGCCGTCATCGTCCGCCGACCACGGAAGGTCGAGCGGGTAGCGCAGCCCGTTCAGTCTCTCGTACTCGAGCTCGATCTCCTGCGTTCCGCCGATCGCGGTCGCCGACGGACCCGACAGGAAGAACTCGTCCGCCATCGCGTTGCCGATGAAGTGGAGGCCGTATGGTGTCAATGCCGAGCACACCTCGCCGGCGGGACATTCGCCCGACTCCGCACGCTCGCCGAACGTGGTGCAGCCTACGAGTAGCAGCGAGACCGAAAGCGCGGCAGGCGAGGAGAGTCGAATCATGTCGGTAGGTAGAGCAGTGGTCGTGCCATCGACCGGGCGCGACGATCCGCACACTTGCGCACGCCCCGGACGTTCGTTGCCACATCGACCGGACATGGATGTCGCGGCCGCCGCCCACGATCAGGAATCGACCACTTAGGGATCGAACCGGTAGCCCGAGCCGCGGACCGTGATGAAGTGCTGCGGCTGCTCGGGGTTCACCTCGAACCGCTTCCGGAGCTGACCGACGAAGTTGTCGACGGTGCGCACCGATCCGGCGGACTGCCCCCAGACGTGATTGAACAACTGGTTGCGGCTGAACACCTGGTTCGCGTGGCGCACGAAGAACACGAGCAGCTCGAACTCGAGATGCGTGAGCTTCACCTCGACGCCGCCGCGCAGGACGAGGCGTTGTGCGAGATCGATCGTCGTGTCTCCGAACGCGAGCTGATCATCGGTGCGCGCGACGACCGGAGCGGTCGCGACGTTCGCCGACGCGCGGCGAAGCACCGCCTCGATCCGCGCGAGGAGCTCGGCGAGAGCGAACGGCTTGGTGACGTAGTCGTCTGCGCCGAGGCGTAGCGCGGCGACCTTGTCGAACTCGCCGTCGCGCGCCGACACGACGATCACGGGCACGAGGTTGTCGGCGGCGCGCAGGGTCGACAGCACCTCGAGGCCGTTCTTCTTCGGCAAGTTGATGTCGAGGAGGACGAGCGCGAAGTCAACATCGCGGATGTACGAGAGCGCTTCCTCGCCGTCGCGGGCGATCGTCGTCGGCCGGCCCGCGAGCTTCAAGTTGAGCGCGAGACCGGTCGCGATCGCCTCGTCGTCCTCGACGATCAGGATGCTCACGACTGCGTGACCTCGCGGTGGTCAGTCAGCGAGCTGTCGGGCGCGCCAGTACCCTCGGGTGGGGCGAGCTCCGGCGCGTTCCGCCGCGCTTTCTGCGGCCGGCGCTTCTTCAGCCGGATACGGAACACCGTCTCGCCCGGGCGCGACGAGAAGTCGATCTTGCCCTTGTGACTACGCACGATGGTGCGAACGAACGCGAGCCCGAGGCCGATACCCGGGATGCCGCGCCGCGTGGCGCCGCGGCCGCGATTGAACTGCTCGAAGATCGCGCGCTGTTCGCCGCGCTCGATGCCGATGCCGTTGTCGCGCACGAGGATCTCGATCCGCCGGCCCGCGTCGCGGGCTTCGACGGAGATCCGTTTGTCCTCGCCCGTGTACTTCCAGGCGTTGGTGAGCAGATTCACGATTGCACGGACCAGCGTCGGGCGATCCCCGATCACGGTGAGCCCGGGCTCGACACTCACGGTGATCCTCGTCGGATTCGTAAGCGTCAGCGCGTCGAACGCGGCGATCGATTCGTCCACGAGCGCGGAGACGAGGATGCGCTCGCGTGCGTACGTGTGACTCGTCTGCAGGCGCGAGAGCTCGAGCACGCGATCGACGAGCACTTCCAGGCGGTCGGTCTCGCGGCCGAGCAGCGACAGCACCTGCGTCTGCTCTGCGTGGTCGAGGCGTCCGGTCGCGAGCGACTCGATGAACAGCCGGATCGAGGTCACCGGCGTGCGCAGCTCGTGCGAGACGCTCGACACGAAGTCGTTCTGTACGCGAACGAGCGACGCCCCCTTGCCGACGAAGATCGACACCAGGACGAAGCCGGTGATGCCGCTCGTGCAGAACGCGAGAATCAGGATCGCCGCGACGATGCTCGACGTGGACGTGCCGAGGATCAAAAGGATGATGCCGACCGCTGTCATCGCGACCGTCGGCAGGAGCACCGCGAGCATCAGGACGAGCTGGGCTCGTCGCAGCTGCATGTTCGCGGGCGGGAAGCGCACCGCTAGGCCTCGAGGGCCCCGTCGTCGCTCGCGACGAACGACGAGTCGTCCGCCACCGAGCTGCTAGGCGAGCGAGTGCCCTTGGGGTGAGCGACGTTGCCGCGAACGTGATCGGGCACGCCGTGCAGGTCCCACACGATACCGACCGCGGCGAGCGCGTGAAGGATGTAGTACGTGCAGTCGATCTCCCACCAGAAGAAGCCCTGGCGCGCGGCGACTTGATAGTGGTGGTGGTTGTTGTGCCAGCCCTCACCCATCGTGACGATGGCGAGCACCGGGTTGTTGCGCGAGTCGTCGTCGGTCTTGTAGCGGCGACCGCCCCACAAGTGAGAGAGCGAGTTGATCGTGAACGTGCCGTGCCATGCGAGGACCTGCGAGACGGCAAAGCCCCACACGAGTGCGAAGAAACCACCGATCAGAAACGTGACGACGCCGACCGCGATCGCGGGGAGCATCCAGTACTTGTTGAGCCAGCGCAGCTCCGGATACTTCGCGAAGTCCTTGATGCGCGAGTAGTCGGTGTCCTCGAGATCGTTCGAGAGGATCCAGCCCATGTGCGACCACCAGAAGCCCTGCTGGATCACGGAGTGAAGATCACCGGGCTGATCGCTCAGCTTGTGGTGCAGGCGGTGATGGGCCGCCCACCACAAGGGGCCCTTCTGCGCCGTCAGCGTGCAGCCGAGCGCGAGGACGAACTGGAACCAGCGCGACGTCTTGTAGCTGCGGTGCGAGAAGTAGCGGTGATACCCGCCCGTCACGAAGAACATGCGCGGCACGTACAGCGCCAGCGCGAGCGCGACACCCCACCACGAGAAGCCCGTGATGATCACGCCGACGATCGCGAGGATGTGGACGCCCCAGAACGGGATCGCGAGCGCGTTGAAATAGATGCGTCGCCAGCTTTTGGCTGAAGCGTCGGCGACCGAACCCATGGCCCACGGATAGCACGGCCTGCCCCTTCGAGGAGGCCCTGATCGATCCGTGACAGAGAGATGTTGGGGTACTTTCCGGCCATGAAATACCGGAATCTCGGGGGGGCGGGCGTCAAGGTCTCGAATCTGTGCCTCGGCGCGATGACGTTCGGCGAAGCCGACGAGAAGTCGTTCATGCACAAGGTCGGCTCGGACGAGGACACAGCCCACGCCGTGCTCGACCGGGCTCTCGACAAGGGCGTCAACTTCGTCGACACCGCGGACGTCTATGGCCAAGACGGCCTGTCGGAGCGCGTGCTCGGCAACTGGTTCGAGAAGCAGAAGAAGCGCGACAAGATCGTCCTCGCGACGAAGTTCCGCTTCACGATGAGCGACGGTCCGAACAGGAGCGGCGCGTCGCGGTATCGCGTCGTGCGCTGCTGCGAGGACTCCCTGCGGCGTCTCAAGACGGATCGCATCGACCTTTATCAGATCCACATGCAGGACATCACGGTGCCCGAGGAGGAGACGCTTCGCGCTCTCGACGACCTCGTGACCGCCGGCAAGGTGAACTACATCGGCTGCTCGAACTACGCCGCGTACCGGTTGATGGACAGCCTCTGGCTCTCGAAGACGCATCTCTGGTCGCGCTTCATCACGTTCCAGGCCCAGTACAGCCTGCTCGCGCGCGACATCGAGCGCGAGCACGTGCCGTTGTGCCGCGACAAGCAGCTCGGGATCCTTCCGTGGTCGCCGCTCGCGGGAGGCTTCCTCACGGGCAAGTTCGAGCAGGGCAAGCCGCCGCCGGCCGGCACGCGCCTTGGCGAGAAAGCGGAGCGGTTCGCGCGCTACGACCTGCCGCGTAACTGGAAGATCCTCGACGCCGTGCGAGCGGTCGCGACAGAGATCGGCTCGACACCGTCCGCGGTCAGCCTCGCGTGGCTGCTCGCGAAGCCGCAGGTCACGTCCGTGATCTTCGGCGCGCGCACCATCGAGCAGCTCGACGCGAACCTCGTCGCCTCGGATCTCGAGCTATCGGTCGCACACCTGAAGGTGCTCGACGACGCGAGCGCGTTCGACCTCGGTTATCCGTATTCGTTCATCCAGGCGACACAGAACGCTTGGTGATCGTCACGGAACCTGGATGCCGAAGCGCAGACAGATCTGCGTGTAGTTGGACGACAGGTTTGCGGGTATTTTCGAGAAGTAGAGCTTCGCCTTCGCCGCCGACTTCGAACGGCATGCAGCAAGGAATGCCTTCTTCACGACCTCGCTATCGTAGTTGCAGCGAAGCGCCGCCTCGAATTGCGAGAGCGCGGCCATGTCCATGCCGTTGTTGAGGTAGTCGTCACCTTTCCTCTTGCTCCCTTCGAAGTCGCAGTCTGCCGCCGAGACTTGCGCCTCGCTCGTCGGTCGTTCGATCGCCCCTGCCGGGCTCGCGTCGACGGCGACGGGCGATGCGTCGATCACCGCCCCCACCGGTTGGACGGCAGCAGACACGACGGGTTGCTGCCCACCCCTGTCGGGCCCTTTGCCTCCACGCGTGACGATCACGCCGAGTAGCGCGCCGAACACGATCACGCCGGCGGCACCGAGCACGAGGTTCCGTCGCTGCCTCTTCGCTTCGAGTGCGGTCTGCTCGCCGACGCCCTCGTGGATCGTCGTCACGCTCGTCGGCGCGTCGAGCGTCGCCGTGGGCGAGCTCTGCACGCTCGCCGCCACCGGCGTAGCGTCGAGCGCTGCGAGCGCGGACTCCACCGCCTCCATCGTCGGTCGGTCGTCGGGCGCCTTCGCGAGCATGTGCGTGACGAGCGCTTCGAGCGGCGGTGGTACGTCGGGTGCGAACGTGCGCGGCGTCGGGATCGGTGCGAGCTGGTGCTGCGCGATCAGCTCGCCGGCATCACCTTCGTAGGGCGCGCGACCGCAGAGGAGCTGGAACAGGATGCAACCGACCGCGTAGATGTCGCTTCGACGATCGACCTTCGCGCTCGACTTGCACTGCTCGGGCGACATGTACATCGGAGTGCCGAGCAACATCGCGGAGTGTGTACGCACGCCGCTGTCGAACTGTCCGTCGGCGAGCTTTGCGACGCCGAAGTCGAGGATCTTCACGCGCACGCCGCCGCGCACGGCGGAGTCCGGGACGAGGAACAGATTGTCGGGCTTGAGATCGCGATGGACGATGCCAGCGACGTGCGCGGCTATCAGCGCGGAGCAGACCTGTCGCGTGATGTTGATCGCGAGCTCCGGTGCGAGGCGCTTCTCGCGCTTGAGCCGTGCGTGAAGGCTCTCGCCGTGGAGAAGCTCCATCGCGATGTACACGGTGTCGTCGGCGCGCGTGTTCGTTCCGCTGACCTGCCCGCACTCGAAGACGGTGACGATGCCCGCGTGCTGGATCTTTGCGGCGGAGCGGGCTTCCTGGAGGAAGCGCTGCACGACATCCGGACGCGTGAGGTGCTCGGGACGTAGGAACTTGAGCGCGACCTCGCGATCGAGCTCGACGTCGCGACCTACGAAGAGGATGCCAAAGCCGCCCTGTCCAAGCTTGCGGACGACTTGGTAGCGTCCGACGCGAAGTCCTGCTGGAAACGCCATCCCCGCCGCGCATGATACCGTCAACCCATGGCGACCGAGCTCGAAGAGATCGCGAACCACACCGTCACCACGCGGAGCAACCTGACGGCGCACGAGGTGACCGGCGAGCTCGAGGCGCTCGGTTCGCGCTGGAGGATCGATGGACCGGATCTGCGCCTCGATCTGAAGGGCCCGATGGCGAGGACAGGCGCAGTCGCCGCCCATGCCGGGGCGCTCGCCGACGAGCTCGACCACCATCCGTCGATCTCGCTCGAATACGCGGGCCTCGTCCTGAAGATCCACACGCACGACAAACATGCGATCACGGTGCTCGATCTCGTGTACGCGGCGCGCCTCGAGCAGTGGTTGCGTGCAAACGGCTGGGAGTAGCTACGATCACGATCGCATTCACCCTTCAATAGGGTGACAATGGGTGGGTGAGAGCCGCCCTGACGTTCCTCGCCCTCTTTGCTGCCTGCACGTCGAAGACAACGGGCGGTGGCGGCGAAGGCGACTCGTGCGACGTGATGACCGCGTGCGGCGACACCGCCGTGTGCAGTGTCACGCACACCACCGACGGTAGTGGCGAGTGCATCGCGAAGGGCGAGGACCTCGACAGCGACGGCCTTGCGAACGAGATGGACTACTGCAACGCCAGCGCCGGTGGCCAGTATGACGAGGATCGCGACCTGATCGGCGACGAGTGCGACAAGTGTCCGATCGCGTCGCCGCTCGCGAACCCCGATCCCGACGGCGACGAGGTCGAGTCGCCGTGCGATCCGGATCCGCGCGAGCCCGGCGATCGCATCGTCGCGTTCGAGGGCTTTCGCAACGGCATCCCCAGCACGTGGGCCAAGACCGGCACGTGGGAGCAGCGCGGCGGTGACGCGGTCGCCACGAGCACTACCGAGATCACGCTGACAACAGCGCTGCCGCTCACCACGACGAAGATGGCGCTGCTCGTCCAGTACCGCGTCGATGCGGTCGACGCCGGCCAGCCGACCCCGTACATCGGCCTCGTCGCGCGCGATCAGCGCCCCGCGAGCAACGCGGTCGTCCGCTGCGGCTCGCAACGCTCGGCCGGCATCGGCGACGCGCTCTCGCTCGAGGGCGATAGAGGCGCGATGGTGGCGCCCGTCGTGAACGCGTTCAACAGCGCGAGCCTATATTCGATCGCGCTGCGCCTGCAGGGCCTGTCCGCGCAGTGCGCGATGATCGCCGACGAGACGCAGGTCGCCGCCGAAGCGACGACGAGCGGCGAGGCGCTCACACAGGCCGGCATCTTCGTGAAGGGCGGCACCGCGCGCTTCTCGTACGTGCTCGCGATTCAGCGCCCCTGATAGCTCGATGGTCGATCAGCCCAGTGCGGCGATAGCGATCGTTGCATTTCCGGCGAGGAACAGCGTGATCTCGTCGAGCTGGCGACCGTCGACAAAGCCCGCGGCGAGCTGCCCGAGCCCGGGCACCTCGCGCGTGATGTCGGCGATCTTCTCGAGCTCGTCGCCGACGATCACGTTCGCGGCGAGGACGTTGATGTGCGTGCCGCGGCGAAACGCCCGCGAATCGAGGAACAGCTTCGTATGCACGCAGACGATGTCGCACGCGAGCGCTTCGGCGAGCGTCGTCGCACGCGTGCCTTCGATCAACCGCACTCCTTCCGGCTCGACGACGTAATGGCAGCGAACATCCGTCGGGGAGAACCAGGTGCGATGCGCCTCGAGGGAGAGCACACCGGCGCCGAGCGTTTGCGTGTCGACGACGAGTCCGAGGCTACGCGGCGTGCCGACCGCGAGGTAGTGCGACGCGACGGCACCGATCGCGGCGAGCGCCTTCGCGCGTGCGGTCTGGTCGGCCGCTGACTCGTCGACAATCGTGCGCTTTGTCGCCGCGGCGACGTAGGCGCGCTCGACGTCGAGCACCCACTCCGCCACTAGAAGTCCGCTTGGCGCGGCGCGCGCGGGAACGGGATGACGTCCCGGATGTTCTCGACTCCCGTCGCGTAGATGATCGCGCGCTCGAAGCCGAGCCCGAAGCCCGCGTGTGGCACGGTCCCGTAGCGACGCAGGTCGCGGTACCACCAGTAGTCCTTTGCATCGAGGCCCATCTCGCCGATGCGCCTGTCGAGGACCTCGAGTCGCTCCTCGCGCTGTGATCCACCGATGATCTCACCGATGCCCGGCGCGAGGACGTCCATCGCGGCGACGGTCTTCCCGTCGTCGTTCTGGCGCATGTAGAACGCCTTGATGTCCTTCGGATAGTTGATGACCGCGACGGGACCTTTGATCACCGTGTCGGTCAGGAACTTCTCGTGTTCGCTCTGGAGATCGATGCCCCACTTCACGGGGAACTCGAACTTCGTGCCGGAGCTCTGCGCCTTCTCGAGCTCCTTCACGGCGTCCGTGTAATCCATGCGCGCGAACGTCGCCTCGATCATCTTCGACAGGCGGGTGACGCAGTCTTTGTCGACGAACTTCTCGAAGAACGCCATGTCGTCCTTCCGTTCGTCGAGAAGCGCACGATAGATGTACTTGAGGAAGTCCTCGGCGAGTTGCGCGTCGGCGGCGAGATCCGCGAACGCGATCTCCGGCTCGATCATCCAGAACTCGGCCAGGTGACGTCGCGTATTGGAGTTCTCCGCGCGGAACGTCGGTCCGAACGTGTAGACCTTGCTCATCGCGAGGCAATACGTCTCGACGTTGAGCTGGCCGGACACCGTGAGGTGCGCCTGCTTGCCGAAGAAGTCCTTGTCCCAGTCGACGCTGCCGTCGGGCAGGCGTGGCGGGTTCGCGGCGTCGAGCGTGGACACGCGAAACATCTGGCCGGCGCCTTCGGCATCCGACGCCGTGATGATCGGCGTGTGGATCCAGAAGAAGCCGTGCTCGTGGAAGAAGCGATGGACGGCCTGCGCGAGCGTGTGCCGCACGCGCGTCGTGGCGGAGATGATGTTGGTGCGCGCGCGCAGGTGGGCGACCTCGCGCAAGAACTCCGGCGTGTGCCGCTTCGGCTGCATCGGGTAGTGGTCCGGGTCGTCGACCCAACCCACGACCTCGATGGTGTCGGCCTTGATCTCGACGGCCTGTCCCTTGCCCTGCGACGCGACGAGCTCGCCGCTCGCGCGCACCGCGCAGCCGGTCGTGAGCTTCACGATGTCGGTCGCGTAGTTCGCGAGCTCCGCGGGCGCCACGACCTGCAGCGGATCGAAGCAGCTACCGTCGCTGATCGCGAGGAACGACAGACCGGCCTTCGAGTCGCGGCGCGTGCGGATCCATCCCTCGACGGTGACGCGACCGCCGACGGCTTCTTTTCCAGCGAGGATGTCGGAGATACGGCTCGACACGGCTTACTCGCGCGCCGCTTCCTTGCTGCCGACCACCGTCATGTTCATGCCGATCTGGACGGAGATCGCCTTGCCGTCGATCTCGATCACGGTCTTGCCGTTCAGGTACCAGCCGAAGCTCCCGGTCGAGAACTGCTTCACCTCGGCCAGCATGTCCTGACCGTTGATCGTGATCTTGAGTGGCGTCGCTTTGTCGGCGAACTGCGCGGCGGTGACGGGGCACGAAGTCTTGGCAGGCATGGCGCGGATACTAGCGCGAACGCAGCGCGAGATGGCCGAACGCGGCCACCACGAGAGCGTGGTCGATCCGCCCGTCGCGCACCATCGCGTAGCACTCGGCAAGCGGCGCGGTCTCGATCTCGATCAGCTCGTTGCCGTCGTAGGAAGTGTGATCATGCGGCTCGCTCGTCCGGCGTGCGTTCGTCGCGACGAACGTGTGGAGCGTGTTGTTCTGGATCGCCGGGTTTGGTGCGATCGCGCCGATCTTCTGCCACCGCGTGGCGGTGTAGCCCGTCTCCTCGACGAGCTCCCGCGCAGCCGCCGTCTGCGCGTCTTCACCGGGATCGACCATGCCGCCCGGGATCTCGAGGCAGATGCGATCGACGCCGGGCCGGTACTGGCGGATCAACACGACGTGCTCGTCGTCCGTGATCGCGATGATGTTGACCCAGTCGGTCGCCTCGATGAGCGAGAACCTCTTCATGGCGCCCGTGCGCGGGTGCGGAGCGTCGCGGAAGTGCGTCCGGAAGATCTTGTAGTCGCCGCCTTCGGTACGCGCGCCGAGCATCCAGCGCAGATCGTCATCAGACATGCTCGTACGCTAGCAGGCTCGCGGGTTCACCGAGGCAAGCTCGCCGTACCGGATCCGGATCGGTCGGAGGGATAAACAAGGAGAAGGGGGAGAGAGGGGAGGTCGCTTCGCGACGAACGGATCTGGTTCACGGCGACGCGTGATCGATCCGGTCGATCGAGACGCGGGTGAACAAAGAGCGGCCGTTTCGGGCACGACGAATCGCCCGGCGTCAGCGCATCACTTGCCGACAGCGCGTCCGCAACTATCGGCGTGAAATGACACGGTGAAGTCTCAATGTATCGCTCGCAGGATGACCGCGATTCGGTGACAGTGAACCCGTGTCGTTACGTCTCGCACTCGGCCTACTCCTGACCATCGGGCTCTGCCCCCAGCCTGTGCACGCGGGCGGCTTCGGCATCCCCGAGATCGGCGTGCGCCGGACGAGCATGGCCGCGGTGATCGGCCGCCCCGACGATCTCTCGAGCATCTACCACAACCCCGCCGGGCTAACGCTCTCACCCGGATGGAACGTCTTCGTCTCCGGCGGCCTCGCGATGATCTCGACGGAGTTCGAGCTCGCACCGTGGGAACGCAGCAACGAGTTCCTGATGACGTCGCCCAACGGGAGCGGCTACTACGATCCCATCGCGCCGAGTCGGGCAGTCGGCGTCATCCCGATGATCGCGGCGAGCGGAGAGATCATCCCGAACAGGCTGGTGCTCGGCGCCGCGCTGTACGTCGGTAACGCGACCGGCGCGGCGTTCGGCGAGAACGAGGTCACGCGGTATCACCTGATCGACGGCTACGTGGTCGCGCCCCAGGGCGTGATCGCCGCGTCGTATCGCATCAACGAGCAGATCGCCGTCGGTGCATCCGTCGGCGTGATCCACTTCCGCGTCCACGGACAGCGCGAGGTCTATCCGATCATCAACGGGATGGACATCACCGGCGTGGCCGGCACGCGCCCGCTGCTCGTGCTCGACGGGCAGGGCTGGGCGCCGTCGTGGATGGTCGGCGCGTTCGGCAGGCCGCATCCGCGCGTCACGTGGGGCGCGACGATCACCGGTCGCGTCGACGCCGAGCTCGAAGGCCCGGTCGAGATCACGTACAGCGACGACGCCCCGCAGCCGGGCGACATGCTCGTCGGGCGGCAGACGACGAAGCAGCTCCTGCCGTGGACGTTCACCGCGGGCGCGAACGTCGACGTGCATCCGAACGTCGAGGTCGGCACCGAGTTTCGCTACTGGCTGTATCGCCAGTACGAGAAGCAGCAAACCGACATCGTCGGCATCTTCCTGGTGCGCGAGCTCGAGACGATCAAGAACTACCGCGACTCGTGGCAGATCAGCGGCGGCGTTCGCGTGCACGACCTCCCCGCGGTGCCGAAGCTCGACATCATGCTCGGCACGCACTTCGATCGCACGCCCGCACCGTCGACGACGGTGACGCTCGATCAGCCGACGTTCAATCACATCGGGCTCCACACGGGCGTGCGCTACGGCGTCGGGCGCATGCGGTTCGGGCTCAGCTATGTCCGCTACTGGTACGACATCCCCACGGTGACCGACTCGACGACACTTCCGCCGTCGAACTTCCGCGGAGACGGCGTGAACAACATCTTCACGCTCTCCATCGAGGCAAAGCTATGACCACGATCCCCAAGCAGGGCCGCGCCGCCGATGAGATTCTCCGCGAGCTCGCCGAGCGGCAATCGAGCGACACGAAGTGGCGCGAGGGGCGCGTGTTCTCGCTCGTCTACAAGGCGCCGGGCTCGGCGGGGAAAGCGCACGACGAGCTGATGCAGCGCGCGCACGCGCTGTACGCGGCGACGAACTTGCTCAACCCGATGGCGTTTAGCTCGCTCAAGCAGCTCGAGACGGAGATCGTCGAGATGACCGGCCGGCTGTTTGGCTGCCCCGGCGCCGTCGGCACGGTGACGTCGGGCGGCACCGAGTCGATCCTGTGCGCGGTTGCCGCGTATCGTGATCGCGCTCGGCGCAAGAGGCCATGGATCCTGCGCCCCGAGCTCGTCGTGCCGACTACCGTGCACCCCGCGTTCGACAAGGCCGCGCACTATTTCGGTGTGCGCCTGAAGAAGGTGCCCGTCGGTCCGGACTTCCGCGCCGATGTTCCGGCGATGGCGAAGGCGATCGGCTTTCAGACCATCGGGCTCGTGGGTAGCGCGCCGCAGTACCCGCACGGCGTCGTCGATCCGATCGTCGAGCTCAGCGACCTCGCGCTCGCGCACGGATTGCCGCTGCACGTCGACGCGTGTGTCGGTGGCTTCATCCTGCCGTGGGTCGAGAGGCTCGGGCGCCGCGTGCCGGTGTGGGACTTCCGCGCGCCGGGTGTCACGTCGATCAGCGCAGACCTGCACAAGTTCGGCTACGCGGCAAAGGGCGCGTCGACGCTCACGTGGCGCTCGATGGACGCGATGAAGTACCAGATCTTCGTCGAGACCGAGTTTCCCGGCGGCATCTACGCGACCCCCACGATGCTCGGCACGCGCCCGGGTGGACCGATCGCGGCGGCGTGGGCGGCGCTCGTCTCGCTCGGCGAGCACGGGTACCTCGATCTCGCGAAGAAGGCGCTCGACGCATCGGACCGATTCCGGCGCGGCGTCGAGTCGATCCCGGGGCTGTCACTCGTCGGCAAGGGCGACGCGACGATCGTCACGTATTCGACCGCCGAGGCCGTCGAAACCGCGGCCGATCCCACGTTGTGGGCCAAGGTGAAGCGCGTGGCCGGCGTGCGGCGCGGCGAGCCGATCTACGCGATCGCGGATCGCATGGAGGCGCGTGGGTGGACGATCGATCGCCAACAGACACCCGCCGCGATCCACATGACCGTGACCGCGAACCACGGCGAGGTCGTCAAGGACTACCTCGACGACCTCGCCGAGTCCGCGAAGGAGGTGCGCGCGAACCCGCAGCTCGCGAAGAGCGGCAGCGCGCCGATGTACGGCATGGCCGCGAAGATGCCGATCCGCGGGCTCGTCGGCGTCCAGATCCGCAAGGTGATCAGCGACCTCTACTCGCGCAAGCTCGACGAAGGTCGAGCGCGCAGCATTCCCGAAGGGAATGAGGAGGCACGGAGCAGCACTCCATGAAGCGCATCGCGTTCGCGCGCATCGCGCAGGAGTCCAACGCGCTGACGCCGATCACGACGTCGCTCGCCGAGTTCACCGACGCGCATTACTTCGAGGGCGAGGCGCTCCTGAAGATCGCGACGGACGGCCCAGAGGTGAAGGGCTTCTTCAAGCGCGCGGAGCTCGGCGGCTTCATGCAGGCGGTGCACGAGCGTAAGTCGGAGATCGAGCCCGTGCCGCTGCTCAGCGCGTGGGCGTCGTCGGGCGGCCCGCTGACGCTCGAGTGCTTCGAGACGCTCGAGGGGCGCGTTCTCGAGATGCTTCGCGCGGCGGGCCGCATCGACGGCATGTACTTCTGCTTGCACGGCGCGATGGGCGTCGTGGGCGTGCAGGATCCCGAGGCGCGGCTACTTCGCGCGGTTCGATCGGTACTCGGCAACGTGCCGCTCGTCGCGTCCCACGATCTGCACGCCAACATGACACGCGAGCGCATGAGCGTCGCAGACGCGATCGTCGCGTACCAGACGAACCCGCATCGCGACCACGCGAAGATCGGCAAGAAGGCCGGCGCGATCGCGATCGGCACCGTCCTTGGCGAGATCCGACCGACGATGGCGTGGCGCTCGCTGCCGCTGCTCCTCGCCGGCGGCAAGACGATCGACTTCCTCGCGCCGATGCGCGCGGTGTTCCGTCACATGAAGCGCGCGGAGAAGCGCGGCGACGCGCTCGCGGCGTCGACGTTCATGGTTCACCCGTGGATCGATCACCCGAGCGTCGGCTGGTCGACACTCGCCGTCACGAACGGCGACCAGGCGGGCGCGGAACGCCTCGCCGACGAGCTCGCCGAGATGTGCTGGGAGCGCCGCCACGAACAACCGCCGGCGTTTTCGTCCGCGAGCGAGGGCATCGCGCAGGCGCGCTCGATGCGCGTGCGCCGCAAGCTCGGCTGCATCACGATGGCCGACACGTCGGACGTCGTCACCGCCGGCGCACCCGGCGACTCGACCCACCTGCTTCGCGCGATGCTCGAGGAGGCCAAGGGCCTGCTCGTCTACGCGGCCGTGCGCGACCCCGACGCGGTCGACACGTTGTGGACGCGTGCCGACGGCGAGACGGTGTCGCTGTCCATCGGCGGCGGACTCGATCCGTCGCGCAGCAAGCCGTTGCCCATCACGGGGAAGATCGCGTCGAAGCACGAGCGGGAAGGCTTCGGTCGCACGGTCGTCCTCGAGGTCGAGCACATGCGCATCGTGATCACGCACGGGCCGTGCATGGTGATGCGCCCGTCGTTCTACGCCGACGTCGGCTTGCCGATCATGAAGGCCGACATCGTGATGGTGAAGAACTTCTTCCCGTTCCTGATGTTTTTCTTCGCGTATTCGCGCAAGGCGATCTTCGTGAAGACGCACGGAACGACGGACCTCGACGCTGCGTTCCAGCTGCCGTTCGACGGACCGATCTGGCCGCGCGATCCCGTCGAAGAGTGGCGCACTCGCGATCGCGAGCGCCGCGAAATCGCGTGCGAGATCGTGCCGCCGGCGGTCACGACCGGCGGTATCGTCCCCGCACACGCATGACCTACGCGCTCCTTGGCCTGATCGCGCTCACGGCGTTCATCTCCGAGGGCGCGATCGGATTCGGCGCCACCGTCATCACCGTCGCGCTCGGCGCCCAGCTGTTGCCGCTCGACGTGCTCCTCCCCGCGTGGGTGCCGCTGAACATCGCGATGTCGACGTACCTCGTCGTTCGCAATCGTCGGCACGTCCAGTGGCGGTTCCTGCTCGTCGAGATCATCCCTCTCGTCACGGTCGGAACGATCGTCGGGCTCGGCCTGTTCCACCTGCCGAACAAGACGCTGTTCGCCGCGATCCTCGGCGCGTTCGTGTGCGCGCTCGCGTTGCTCCAGCTCGTTCGTCCGGCGGCGAGCTCCCTCGCGCGCATGTGGCAATACGTCTTCCTCGGAATCGGCGGTGTCGCTCACGGCCTGTTCGGTACGGGCGGTCCGATGATCGTCTACGTCGCGCGCCGGCGGCTCCCCGACGCGGCGGCCTTCCGCGCGACGCTGTGCGTGCTCTGGCTGGGGCTGAACCTCGCGCTCGTCACGAACTACGCGGCGCTACAGCTGTTCACGACGACGACGGGCACGTATTCGCTGATCTTCGCGGCGCTGCTCGTGCCCGGCGTCTTCGTCGGCAACAAGCTACACCACGCGCTACCGCCGCAGACGTTCGAGAGAGTCGTGTGGATCGGCCTGTTCGTCGCGGGGCTCGCGCTCGCGATCCGGTCCGCGCTCGCTCTCTGAGCGATTGTCAGCCTCGGGGTGCATGATGCGACGATGCAGGAAGAGACCTCGGATCCGCGCCTCTGGAAGAAAGATGGCTGGATCGCTCGCATCATCAAGAACGAAGACGACGAGGGATGGGCGGTCGAGTGCACGCGGCAGGGCGATCCGGAGCCCACCCTCGTCACGCACTGGACGATGGGCCGCGACAAGAAGAACCCCAAGCCGATGGACCACAGCTCGTTTGCGACCATCGTGAAAACGGCGAGCGAGATCATCAAGCGCCACGAGCAGGCCGCGCGCGCGAAGCTCCACCGCACGATCTCGTACGTCGATGCAGACGGCCGCGCGATCCGCTTCGATCTCGACATCGTGCCCGACGATGACGATCCGCACGCGATCGCCTCGGCCTACGACGAGCGCTCGAACGAGCTGATCCGCCAGGGACGCGTGAGTGCAGCGTTCAAGCCGAGCGCGTCCACGGCGGCACGCTTCGTCAAGACGGGCGAGTGAGCACGAGCGGTGACCACGCGGAGTCGCCGGACTCGGGCGTGAGGAGCCACAGCCAGTCGCGCGCGCGCG
>JBJXGN010000259.1:0-7346 GCA_046160585.1 Kofleriaceae bacterium | reverse complement strand
CGTCTCGGTGATCGTCCGCGGTGCGCGCGTGCTCGAAAAGCTCGGCCGCGCCGCCGACGCGATGCGCGAGCTGCACCGCGCACTCGCGACCGTCCCACGCGACAGCTACGCGATGCGCGAGATCGTCGCGCAGATCGTCCAGGCGCGGCGCGCTGCCAACGCGGTGCCCGTCGCGATCGCCGAGCTCGAAGCGATGTGGCCGCAGAGGGCACGCAAGCACTTCGAGTGGACGACGCTCGCGTCGCTGTACGAGGAGACGAAGGATCTCCCGCGGGCGATCGATGCACTGAAGGCTGCCGTCGCTCGATCTCCGACGGAGACGCTGACGTATCTACGCCTCGTCGAGCTGCTCGATCGCACGCTCGAGACGCATCAGGCGCTCGCGCACATGGAGGCGATCGCGCGGCGCCAACCGCGCGACGTGGCGCTACAGCTCTCGCTCGCCCGGCGGTACGGCTTCTTCGATGGTCGCGCGATCGACACGCTTGTCGCTCTGGCTCGACGCAGCGCAAAGGATCCCGAGACGCTGATGTCGATCGCGCAGCTCTACCTCGAGTGGGATCGCAACGACCTCGCCGAAGCCGAGCTCGCGAAGATCCTCGCACTCACCGAGACCACGAAGGACTCGGCGGCGCTCGCCGCGCTCGGCGCACGCGCGCTCGATCTCGGCACGTACAAGGCTGCGCTCGCGTCGTATCTCGCGGCGACCAAGCTCGCTCCTCGCGATCCGGCGCTGTGGACCGGCGTGGCGTTCGCGCACGATGGCCTCCGCAACTGGGACGAAGCGTTCGAGGCCCTCGAGACCGCGCTGCACCTGATCCCCGACGACGTCGCGCACCGCGACGCGCGCCGCATCGCGCGCAAGACGCTCGTGCAGGTCCTCTTCCGCACGCGGGCGGTGAACCGCGACTACATCGATGCGTACCACCAGATGTGGGCGTGGTCGTTCGAGCAGGACGACGACCTCGAGTCCGGGTACCTACTCGCGCTGTTCTACGCCGCCTCTCCGCGCGACGATCAGCCCTACAGGACGCTCGCGCGCTTGCACCTGCTCGTCCCCGACGACAAGGAGGTCGAGCGAGAGCTCGCACTCGCCAGGCGCATCGCGCGTCCACTGGACGCCGATGGAGCGATTCGTGATCCGTTCCCCGACGACGCGTGGATGCCGCCCTCGCGCTCCGATTCACTCGACGGCGGGCGCATCGGCCTGCACGTCGGAGTGGGGCCCGGCATTCGCGACATGCCGTTGTCGTTCGTCGTCGGCACGAGCGTCGCGGTACGTGTCGCCCGCCGGCTCTCCCTCGATGCACGGCTCGACTGGACCCACCGCGTGGGCGATAACGGGAGCACGACCGCCGTTGCTGCGAGCCTCGGCATCGCCGCACACGTCTACACCCACCCCCAGGTCGCCCTCCTCGTCGGCGCGGCGCAGCGTCTCGAAGCACGGTACGCGGGCGACCTGATGCAGACCGGCTGGAGTCGCTTCGAAGCCGGCAACGACCTGACGACCTCTCTCGTCCTTCGCGACGCGCCATTTGTCGTCGGCACGCGCGTCGAGGCGCTCTACTCGGGCCGCGTCAACGCGCTCCTCGAGCTCGCGTTCGAGTGGCGCTAGGGTGCGAGACTACTTCTCGAGCTTCTTCAGCTCGTCGCAGCCCTTCTGCGAGCCTTCTTTGCACGCCTTCTCGAAGAACTGCTTCGCGAGCTTCGGGCTCTTCGTCATTCCGCCTTTGCCGTCGACGTAGAGCATACCGAGCTGCGTGCAGCCCTCGAACTCGCCGCCGCCGTAACAAGCGCGACGGAAGGCGTACTGCGCGTCGCCAGCGAGCTTCTTGTCGCCGAGCTTGACGAGCCCGAGATCGACGCACGCACCGCCATCGCCCATCGCACACGCGCTGTCGAGCGGCGCGATCTTCTCGATCGGCTTGGTCGCCAGCTGACCTAGGACACGACAGCCGAGTGCGACGCCGCCGTCGCAGGCTTTGAGCGCGAGGGCGCGATCCCGGGTGATCGCCGCCGCGGTGGCACAGCTGCCCGCGTTGCCCGCGTCGCACTGCGTCTTGCACGCGGCGGCGTCGGTGGGCGAACACTGGTGCGGCACGTCGGGTCGCACGCAGGCACCGTCGCTGACGACGAAGCCCGGCGCGCACGACGCGACGACGAGCTCCGGCTTCTCCGCCGGCGCAGCGCCGATGGGTTCGAGCTCGATGCGCACGATCGCGCCGCACTGCGCGGGCGGCTGCTTCGCGTCGGGCGTCGACGAATCGCACGCGGCCATGTCGCCGTCCTGCGACTCGAGCTTCGTTGCGCTCTTGGAGTCCGCGGTGCCGCCCTTACCCATCAGCGTCGCGGTCGCGCCGATCTCTGCCTTGGAGCCCGACGCCACGGCGAACGCACCGACGGTGGCGGCGCGCACGTAGTGCGTTGCCTCGGTGCACGTACCCTCGAGCTCGCCGCGCTGCGCGACCTTCTTGGCCGACGAGCGCTTGCCGATCATCACCATCTGCGCGAGAAGCGCGGTCTCGCGTCCGAACTTGCCGCCGATCTCCGTGAGCCAACTGACGCCGGACACGGGGAGGTTCGCGGCGACCATGTCGCTCGTCGACATCTCGACCTTCTTCTCGCGCTTCGTCGTACCGATGTACGCGTACGCACCTGCGAGCGAGCACGACGGCACGAGCTTCGCGCTCTTGCAGTCGTACGCGAGGAGCGCGAGGCCCTCTTTCATTGCGACCTCGAGATCGCCGCGCGCCTCCGGCGTCCAGTCGACGACCATCAGGTCCGCGCGCGCGGGCGTCGTGCAAGCTTCGATCGTGGCAGGTTTGCCTCCGCTATCGGCGCTCGCGACCGTGGGCGGCGCTTGCTGGAGCTTGGCGGCGGGACCGGACGACTTCGAACAACCGGCGATCGCGAGGACAACCGGAACGAGAGTAGCGGAGCGAAGAAGCATCCGCGATTCGTAGCGCGATCAGGGCAGGGCCTTCCAGCTCGCCTTGACCTTCAAGTACGGTCCTTTGAACGGCGGGTCGCCCGCTGCCGGTCCGATCACGTAGTCGGCGCGACGATTCGCACGCTCGTCGGTAGAATCTGGCGTTTTGACCTTCAGCACTTCTTCGCCGAAACCGGCGAACGCGATCGGGAGCTTCAGTCCTTTCTTGCGGAAGTACACGGCGATGGCGCGCGCGCGAGCGAGCGACAGCTTCCTGTTCTTCGTGTTCGCACCGACGGTGTCGGTGTGTCCCGCGACGTAGAGGCGCATCTTCATGAACTTCTCGGACCGCTTCACTACCTCGGCGATCTTGCCGTAGCTCGCGTCGAGCTTTGCGTTATCGCCGGCGTCGATCACCGCGCTGTCGGTAGCGAAGTTCACGTCCTCGTGATCGATCGCGACCGACCACGGGATCAACTCGACGTTCGCAGCACCTTGCTTCGCATCGGAGAGCACGACGCGCAGCTTCAGCTTCATCACGCGCGTGTTCTCGGGCTGTGTCCACGTGATCGTCTGCCACTCGGTGGGTGTGGTCTTCGTGAATGTCGCGCTGCCGGTGCCGAGCTCACTACCGTCTTCGCCGATCGCGACGATCGTCGCCTCGGTAGCCGGGAGCGCGACCTTGAACTGCAGCGTGCGCTTGTCGAGGTCGAGATGGTCCGCATCGTAGGTGACGACTCTCGCTGGACTCGCGATCGCTATTCCAGAAATCGCGAGGATCGCGACCAAAAGAATTCGCATGAAATCGAGCATGACACAGCCAGGCGCGACGAGATCGTGCGACGACACCGTCGATGATCGCCTACGACTCGAAAAACACTGTCTTCGCGATGAATGAAGCTGCCGAGCTGCTCGTCCACGACGGCGAGTCCGAAGGACCGCTATGGCGGAAGACGCTCGATGACGAGATCGTCGGCGTGGGTGCGGACGAAAAACACGTCACCGCGATCACTGCGACGGGTACCGTGGCCACGTTTTCGGCGCGCACGGGCTCCGACATGCAATCCGCGACGCTCGGCGAAGAGACGCGTTTCGCGGTCGTCGGCACCGGTGCGCGCCGCGTCGTCGCCGCGCTCGCGAACAAGGTCGTAGCGCTCGAGGGCAACATCCCGCGCACGATCGCCGACGGCACCGCGAGCGCGATCGCGATCTCCAGCGATGACACGGTGCTCGTCGCCGTCGTCAACGCGTTGGTCGTGGTCGCGCCGGACGGTTCCAAGACGTCCACGGAGCACTCGCTCGGTCCCGTTGTCGCCGCTGCGCGGCACCCCGAGGGATTCTGGATGATCGCCACCGCGAAGAAGGTCTACCGCTGGAGCGGCGGCGGCGAGCCCACACACGTCACGAGCCTGCCCGCAGAGGTCACGCTGAAGTACATCGCGGCGACGCGCCATGCGTTCGCGATCGCCTACAAGACGTCGGGGGAAGGCGATGGCGTCGCGACGCTCGATTGGCCGTCGAAGGACACGCTCGCGTCTGCCGACTATCCGGAGCGCGAGGTCCGCGGTCTGTCGTTCGGGCCGTGGCCCTGGATCGCGATCGCGCTCGATCTCGGCGACGCGAACAAGCAGAACGTTCTCGAGCCGCAGCGCCTGCACCGCAGCGACACGCACCCGGGGCGCCAGCATCACAGCTGGCTCGTCGCGATCGGTGGGGCCGGCGCGGCCGCAGCTTCTGCGACGAAGAGCAAGGCCCCTGCATCAAAGAACGCAGCCGCGCCCGTGCCATCGCCGCCATACACCCCCGATCCCGCGCCGCCTTCGGAGTCTCCGTGGCGGTGGATCGGTCTCATCGCTGTGGTGATCCTCCTCATCCTCGGATGGACCATGCGAAACTGATCTCGTGAGCGGCCCGAGCGATACGCAGCGACTGTTGCGCGCGTTCAAGGTACCGCCGACGGCGAAGAAGGCGAGTCTGATCGTCGGCGGCGGGCTCACCGCGATCAGCGTCCTCGGCGGCGCCTTCGCGATCATCCCGGCCATCGCGCTCGGTGCAGGTCTCGGGATCTTCGAGCTGACGGATCGTCGCGCGATCCGGAAGGGCCTCGCCGAGCTCGACGAATGGGGCATTCCCGTCGAGGGGTACCGCGAGTGGCTCCTCGCGCCCGAGCCGTCGTTCGATATCGAGCTGCGCCGGTTTGCCGACGCGCAGGTCATCTCGACGTCGGCGCGCGCCGTCGATCCGGGCCTGCGCGTGCGGCGCATCAGCGATCGCGAGGTGCGCTTCGTGACACGACAGGCGGCGCTGCCCGGGCTCAAGGATGGTGACCCGCCGGTGTACATCGGTGATCGCCGGATGCTGTTCGAGCTCTACGATCGCATCCTCGCGCCGCTCCACGCCGACGTCGGCATCGCGCGCATTCGCATGGGCGACCGCGTCGTCCTCGAGGCGCGACCGTCGGTCGCGGTTGCCGCCAGTCTCGAGCCGGACGCAGTCGAGGGGATGGGCGCGTTTCGCGATCAGGCGATGGCGGCTCCCCCGGCGCTGCAGGCGCTCGTCCACACGGGATCCACGCTCGCGCTCGCCGAGGACACGCGAGCGCTACGTCACCGATGGGAGCGCGTGTTGTTCGCGACGGGCCGCACGCCGCACGGAATCGGCTCGGTCCTCCTCGTGACGATCGGCGTCGGTATATCGGGGCTCGCGTACGGACCCATCGGCTGGATCCTGGCGGGCGGCGCCGGCCTCATCACCGGCACGAGCCTCGTCGTCGCAAACAACCGGCGCAACGCGCACCGCGCGGACGCCAAGCTACAGGCGGAGTTCCCCGTCGAGGACTACGACGCGTGGCTCCTCAGCGGACGCCCGTTGTTCGACATCGAGCTGCGCGGTCCCGCCGATCGCGCGTGGATCTCGATGCGTCTGCGCACGATCGAGGCGTTCTCGAGCGAGCTGCAGCAGTCGGTGAAGTGGGTCGAAGACGTCACGTGGATCGAGGAGAACATCGTCCGCGTCGAGACGCGCCCGACGCTGATCTCGCCGTCGTCGGGTCGCATCCGCCCGTTCTATGGTGGCAGCCATGTGCTGTTCCAACGGCTCGTCATCGAGGTGCTCGTCCCGATGCACCGCGAGATCGGGATCGCTTGCGTGCGCATGGGCGGCTATGTGAATCGCCGCGTATGACCCAGGGCCGGCACGAGAAGCTCAGAACACGAACGGATACGTGAACTGTGCGCCGGTCACGCTCTTGCCGAACTTCGCGAGCTTCATCGCCGCGACCACGCACTCGCCGAGCCCCGGATCCGGCGCCTCCGCGAGCGACGCTTCGGTGACGGCGCCCTCGGGTGACACGGTCATCGCGACCTTCACCGTGCCCTTCGCTGAATTCTTCTCGCCGCACTTCTGGACCTTCGGCTTCACGCCGTTCACGCCGGCGCGGACCATCGCCTTGTCGAGCGTCTCGGGGACGCCGCCCGTTCGGACCGTGAGATCGGTCGTGTCGGCGGGCTTGAACTTCGCGCAGCACGGCTTCTCGTACTTCGACAGCACGCACGCGGTCTCGTCGCACTCGTCGTCGCCGGCGCCGGGTGGCGTGTTGCTCGGGCCCGTCGGTGGCGTCGGCAACGCGGCGACACCCGCGTCCACGCTCACGGGAGTTTTGTCTGGATCCGGCGTCTTCGGCGGGCGGTCGCCGCGCGGCGGCCGGTCTCCACGCGGTGGCTTCTGCACCGGTGTCGGTGTCGGCGTCATCTCGATCTCGGGTTCGTCGACGGCGGCATCGACCTCGATCACCGCGGCGTCGACCTCGACGGACGCGACCACCGCGGCATCGATCTCGATTGCCTGCGAGCCGGCGTTCGATCCGTCTCCGTTCACGCCCGCCGTCGCAGTCCGTTCGCCGGTGAGCTTGTCGCGGAAGAAGAACACGAAGCCGCCGAAGCCCGCACCGAGCACGAGCACCACGAGCAACAGCTTCACCGCCCAGTGCATGCCACGCTGCTGCGTCGGATAGGTGAACGTGCCGTGCGGCAGCTCGCTCGTCGGGCGTGGGACAGGAGGCGTCGTCGCGGGGCGCACTCGAGGCACGTCGGTCGCGGTCGATGCCGTCGAGGCCGCAGCGCTCGTCGTAGCCGTCGAAGTCGCCTTCGCGGGTGGCGCGGTTGGCGGGCGCGTGCGTGGAGGTGCGGGTGCGGGCGGGACCGCCGTGACCATGGTGACCGGCGGTGTCGTCAGCTGCTTCACGCGCACTGGTTCGGCGCGCGACACCGTCGGCGCTTCGTCGCTTTGCGCGGTCGCGGCCGCGCGGATCGCCTCGAGGTCCTCGCCCTCGGCATCGTCGACGGGCTCGATGTCCGCGTCGCTGAGCACGCCGATCGATCCCGACCGACGCGGCTTCGCGATCGACGAGCGCTCGTCG
>JBJXGN010000258.1:0-54260 GCA_046160585.1 Kofleriaceae bacterium | reverse complement strand
CCGGCTACGATCGCCTCGGTGCGCTGGGCGTCCCGATCGCGACGATGCTTGCGAAACTGAAGCCGCCGGTCCTCGTGCACGGTGACTTCAAGACGAACAACCTGCGCTGGACCGACCGTGGCCTGTTGATCCTCGACTGGGAGGCCGCGGTGGCGGGACCGGCGCTATTCGATCTCGGCGCGCTGGTGCGCTGGTGGCCGCCGTCGGTGTTCGTCGACGCGTTCGTCGAGGGCTACGGAGAGCTCGCGCCCGACTGGCGGCGCTGGGCGGACGCGGTGGATCTGATCAACCTCGCGGGCAAGCGCGCCGCGCCGGGGTCGGCGCGTGCCATGGATCTCGATCGACGGATCTCGACAACGCTCGCGGCTCTCCGCGCCTCGTAGGTGTGCGAGGTGACGCGGTCACGAGCGTCAGCGTCGTGCGCGCGGCGTGCGCGCGCCGCGGCGCACGCGATACGCGTCAGTGTAGTGCGCGAGCCGCGCTGAGGCGCGCTTCGATCAGATCGCGCAGGCGGCGCATGTGCGGGCGATAGTCGTAGTTCGCGGCCTTGACTCGGTTGACCTGCTTGAACCGCGTCAGCGTCGCGGGGTCGTAGAGTGCGTCGAGCGCCGCGACGACGCCGTCGAGGTCGATTCGCCGGTTCGGCCCGACGTCGACGAGGTACCCGTTCTCGGTGGTGACCGACTCGTTGACGCCCTGCCAGTTGGTGGTGACGACGGCGAGCCCCGCGGCGAACGCTTCGACGACGATCCGCCCGAATGTCTCGCCCGGGCAGGTCGTGAGGTGGATGAGTGCGTCGCAACGAGACATGAGATCGCGGCGCACTTGCTGTTGATCGAAGAGCGAGCCGTGGCGCTCGATGTGTGGCTCGAGGCCGTGGAGCTGAGTCAGCTTGTCGAGGTGCGCGAAGAACGGCGGGTTCGCGTGCTTCGCGTCGATCGCGGTGACGATGTGAAGCTTGAACTTGCGGCGCGGCTTGATGCGGCCGAGCGCTTCGAGCAACTCGGCCATGCCTTTTTCGGGGACCAGGCGCGCGCAGTAGAAGAGCTCCAGAGAATCGGACGGCGGTCGCGTGTTCGCTGGGAACGCCTCGACGTCGAGAAGGCACGGGACGAGGAAGTCGTCGTAGCGTTTGGAGAGCTGGCCGAGCCTGTCGCGCACGAAGTCGCTGAACATGAACACCACGTCGCGCTCGGCGATGTGGCGTGGGAGATCGCGATAGATCGGCTCGAGCCTCGGCACGAGGATGCACGGCACGAGAATGAAGCCGACACGCGACCCGCACGCGTTGCGCGCCTCGAGCAGCGGAATGTACTCGAGGTAGTCCGGCGAAAAGATGAACAGGAAGACGTAGTCGATGTTCTGGTTCTCGAGATCCGCGAACCAGGCCGGGAGCTCGGCGACGCTGCGATAGCGATCGATCCGGACGGTGTCGAACTCGCCGGAGAGCTGCGCGAAGTAGTCCTGGTCATAGATCCGGTGACTGATGACCGTCGAAGTCTCAGTGACGTTCAAGAAGCCGACCCGGGGTCGCATCGGGCAACTATAGGGCTCGCGCCGCAGAGGCACGAACTACGATCTCGCAAATCCGGTCGATGTCCGCGTCGGCGAGCGTGTGATAGATGGGCAGGCACAGGACGGTGCGCGCGATCTCGGCGGCAACGGGGGTGTGCGTCGACTCGGCCCACGGCGCTTCGCTGAGCAGCGGCCAGAAGTAGCGACGCGCCTCGATGTCGGCCTCGCGCAGCGCCTTCTGGACTGCCACGGTGGTGGCCTCGTTCGGCAACAGGACCGGCACGAAGGCGTGGGTGTATTGCGTGTCGTCGACGATGCGCTGGAAGCGGACGACGCCGCTGAGGGCTCGGCGGTAGCGCTGGCCCTGTGCGCGGCGGACCTGGAGGATGTCGTCCAGGTACGGCAGGATCGCGAGCCCCATCGCCGCGTGCAGCTCGCTGTTCTTCGCGTTGATGCCGGGGACCGTCCAGCGCGGCTCTTGCTGCCCGCCGAAGTCGCGCAGGCGACGGAACCTGTCGGTGAGCGCGGCGTCGCTCGTGTACACGACCCCGCCCTCGACGGTGTGAAAGAGCTTGGTGGCGTGAAGCGACGCGATCGACACGTCGCCCCGCGCGAACAACGAGCGACCGCGCCACGACACGCCGAACGCGTGTGCGGCGTCGTAGACGAGGCGGAGGCCATGCGCCCGCGCGAACGCGACGAGCGCGTCGTCGTCGCACGGGTTGCCGTACGTGTGCGTCGCGAGGATCGCGGTCGTCGAGGGCGTGAGCGCCGCTTCGAGCGCGGCCGGATCGATATTGAGCGTCTCCGGGTCGATGTCGACGAAGCGCGGCGTGCAGTTGCTCCACGCGATCGCCGTCGTGGTCGCGATGAACGAGAACGGCGTCGTGAGCACGTCGCCGCGGAGCTCCAGCCCGCGCAACGCGAGCACGAGCGCCGTCGTCCCGCTGCTCACGAAGACCGCGTCGACACCGGCGTCCTGCGCGAGCGCGTGCTCGAGTGCTCGATGCTTCGCGCCGAAGTTGGTGAGCCACTGACTCTCCCAGACCTCGTCGAGGAGGCGGTGGTAGTCGCCGAGCGGCGGCAAGAACGGGCGAGTGACCGGGATCATGATCGCGTTGGTGACTATAATCCTGTCCACCGATGGCGCGCGATCGAGCCGAGCTTTCCGCCGAAGATCAGCTCGTCGAATCGTCGACGACGCACGCAGCCGGGATCCCCGCGCTGGACCTGGCGCCCGACCAATGTGTGGCGGTCTGCTTGATCCGCGACGGTCGCTGGTACGTGGACGGCTTCGTCGATCATTACCTGCGGCTCGGCGTCGAGCACATCGTGTTCCTCGACAACGGATCGACGGATGGAACGATCGACCGGCTCGCAGGGCGCGAGCGCGTCTCGGTGTTCCGTTGCGACCTGCCCTATCGCGATCACAAGCTCGCGATGAAGCGCCACCTCGTGCGGCGCTTCGCGGGACGCGGGTGGGGCCTGTGCGTCGACTCCGACGAGCATTTCGACTATCCGGCGTCGTCCCAGATCTCGCTGCGAGACTTCCTCGCGTACCTCGTCGCCGGCGAGCGCGACGCGGTGCGGGCGCTCATGCTGGATCTGTATCCGCGCACGTCGCTGCGCGCGTCGTGGATCGCCGGCGAGCGCTGGCGCGACGAGCACGTCTACTTCGAGACCGACTCGCTGAAGCGCCGGCTGTTTCCTGCCGACGGCATGCCGCCGATCGACATCTTCTGGCACGGCGTGCGCGGCCGACTGGGAGTGCCGCGCTTGTGCCTGACGAAGTTCCCGCTGATCCGCCCGACAGGCCAGGTGCGGTTCCTCGAGGACGACGCGCACCTCGTGTCACACGCGAGCGAAGCCGACGTCTCGGGACTCTTGCTTCACTACAAGTTCGCGCCGTGCTTCCCCGCGCGGGTCGCCGACGCCCTCGCGCGCAAGCAGTATCACGCGGGCTCGTCGGAGTACGCGTACTACGACGCGGCCTTCCGCGCCGATCCGGATCTTACGCTGTGGACCGAGACCGCTCGCCGCTATGCCGGAACCGACGATCTTGCCGGCACCGAGCTCCTCCCGGCGTCCCCCGCGTATCGCGCGTGGGTCGCACAAAGAGCCGGCGATCCGCGTCGTTAGAAGAATATTTGCGACGGTGGTGCGCGGTCTCCGTACCTGGGCATGAACAAGATGCTCCTGGGTGTGCTCCTGCTCGCAGCGTGTGGCGGGGATGACGGGGAATCGATCGGTCCTGGCTCGCAGAGCTACGACCCGCCGTCGGAGATGATGGGCAGCGGCAAGCCGAGCGACGCGACGTCGGTGACGTGCTCGAACGCGGAGGACTGCGGCTACTGGCACTGCCGGTGCGAGGACGGCTTCGTCGTCAACAGTGCCCTGTGCACCAACGGCTATTGCATGAACGCGCAGGCCGCGTGCCCGCGTGCGTGCCAGTACTTCAACCATGGCGGGTGGACCGGCGAGGCGAGCGGCGGACCGCAGACGATGCAGCCACAGACGTGCGGCGGGCTCGGCTCGCAGAACGCCGCGTGCGAGACGTGCATGAAGCAGGACTGCTGCGACGAGGCGGCGTCGTGCGGGAGCTCGTCGCAGTGCCTCCCCGCGTGGGATTGCGTGCTCGCGTGCAACGGTGACACCTTCTGCGAGGCTGACTGCCAGGATGCGTATCCGAGCGGCTTCGGCGCGTTCGAGAACCTCCGCGGGTGCCTGCTCGACAATTGCTACTCGGAATGTGTGGGGGAGCTGTGAGGCGCGCGTGGTTCGTCCCGCTCGGACTCTGGGCGTGCAACGGCGGTGACGGCGAGGACAACCCGACGCCCGATGCATCGACGATGTCTGCCGACGCCTCGATGTCCGTCGATGCGCGGCCGCCGACGCCCGACGGCAGCGTCATCACGCCCGACGCGCCGAGTGGTCCTCCGCCCGGCAGCAAGCGCGTGTTCGTGTCGAGTCTTCGCTACTCTGCGGATCTGCGGAGCGCCGGTGGCCAAGCGACCGGCCTCGCGTCGGCGGACTACATTTGCCAGAACCTCGCGGACGCGGCGCAGATCGGCGGCGCGTGGAAGGCGTGGATCTCGACGTCGACGACGAACGCGATCGATCGCATCGCCGGGACCGGCCCGTGGTACCGCATGGACGGGCAGCTCGCATTCCCCACTCGCGCGCGGCTCGGCACTACGCCGCTCGTGCCGATTCTGATCGACGAGATGGGTGGCACGCCGGATCCGTTCTACGAGGCGTGGACGGGCACCGCGCTCGGCGGGTTCAAGGCGCCGCTCGGCAGCCGGCAAAGCGTGACCTGTGCGGACTGGACGTCGACAATCGACAGCACGCAGGTCGGCGGTGTCGTCGGCGACATCGACGCGAACAGCTCGTCGTGGACGAACCTCGCCACGGGCTACTGCTCGCCATTTCATCGCCGGCTGTACTGCTTCGAGCAGTAGTCAGCCTTCGCGCGAGAGCGACGCTTCGAGGCGGCTCGCGATCATCGCGAGCACGTCGTCGAGATCCGTGTTCGCCGACAGCTCCTTCCGCAGCGCCGCGCGGGTCTCGGTGACGAGCCGCTCGCGGACCTTCGCGAGCCAGCGCGCGACCGTGGCGCGATGCGTGCCGTACAGCTTCGCGAGGTGACCGAGGCTAAGCCCGTCGAGGTGGTGACGACGCACGAGGTCGCGATCGTGGAGCGACAGGTTCGCGAACGTCGCCTTGAAGCAGCGCTTGAACGCGGCGAGGTAGGCCGTGCGGAGCATCGCGAGCTCGGGCTCCGTCGTGGCGACGACGCGATCGACGACATCGTCGTCGGGGACGTCAGTCGCGCGGAGCAGTTCGACGCCCTCGCGGTACGCGATCACGCGCAGCCACGCCGAGAGTGGCGCCTCGCCCGTGTAGCTCGCGAGCACCGGAGTGCTCGTCGACTGCCTTCCGAGCCACAACTTCTCCGCAACGCGCTGGGCGATCTCGTCCGCGACCGCGTGATCTCCGCCAATGCGAGCGAGGCCAGCGCATCCGCGTAGCTCGGGTGCTTGTTGCCGAAGGTCTCGCGGTCGCGCTGCGTCGCTTCTTGTGCCATCGCGAGAGCGGGCTCGAGCTCGCCGATCGTGCGCAGCACCGTCGCGAGGTTCGACATCGTCGACGAAACCTCCGGCCGATCCGGATCGATCGCGCGCAACACCACGAGTGCCTTCTCGTAGTGCGCGCGGGCGGCGGCATAGTCGCCCCGCTGCTTCGCGATGATGCCGAGTGTGTTCTCGAGCCGCGCGCGCAGGAGTTGCGCGCGCGAGCGAACCACCGCCGCCTCGGCTGCACGCGCCGCGGCCTCGACCTCGGGCTGCTTCGTGTCACCCGCGTTGCCGAGGATGTACAGCTGAAGCGTCCACGCCTTCGCCTCGATCTCGTCGAGCCGCGCCGCTGCGGCCGCCTCGATTGCCTCGTCGACGAGCGTGCGGCCCTCGCCTGCCTTCCCTCCGACCTCGAGCAGATCGGCGGTGAAATACGCCGCGCGCGCGATCACCGGGCCGTACTTCGTCTCGCGGGCCGCGCCGAGCGCACGCTTCGCGATCTCGAGCGCCTCCGGTGACTTGCCCGCACGGTGAGCGACCTCCGCGCGCGCGAGCTCCTCCTCGACGCGGATGACCGCCTCGCGTGCTCCGGGCGTGCTCGGCAATGGCTCGCTGCGTGCGAGCACGGCGTCGTCGCGACAATCGGCGAGGATCGGCAGCGCGGCGACGATGTCGATCGCGCGATCGACGACCTCCGCGCTCCCACCGCGCAGTGACGCGACCGTCGCCGCGAACGAACGCTGCTGGCGATCGAGGCACGCGACCTGGCGATCGAATCGCTCCGCCGAGATCGCGTGTTGCTCGTGATACGCGCGGCACGCGGCGACTCGCTCGTCTCCAAGCGCCTTCGCGATCCCGTCGAGCTTCGGCAAGACACGCGCCTTCGTGGTCGGCGCGTGCGTGCGACCGCTCGCGTCGATCGCCGCTTCGACGCCAGCGCGTTCGCCGGCGCTCCACACGTCCACCGGAGTGCACGTCGCAGCCGGCGCGTCGCCCTTCAGATAGAACGCTGCTCCGGCGCCGAGCGCACCGACGGCGAGCGCCACCGGCACCGCGACGTGCCAGCGCGGGCGATCCGCGAGCTCCGCGAGGAGCGCGTCTACGGACGGGTGCCGTGCCGACGGCGTCGCCCTCTTCGCACGCTCGATCGCCGCGCGCACGCGCGACGGCGGCCTCGCGTCCCCGAACGACTCCTCGAGGGATGCCGCAAGCGCGAACAGATCGCTGCGGGCATCCGCGCTGCCTTCGGGCGCCATGTATTTGGGCGTGCCGGCACCGGCGCCCGCGCCGACGAGCCCGAAGTCGACGAGCCGCGCGCGACCGTCCCCCGCGACGACGATGTTGTCGGGTTTCACGTCACGATGGACGAGCCCCTCACGGTGCAGCGCCGCGAGCCCGCGCCCCGCGGCCGTGTAGACATCACGGACGGCGCGCCACGTGCGCCGCTCGATCGCGACCCACTGTCGTACCGTCACACCTTCGACCAGCTCGAGCGCGATGAAGAACTGGCCGTTCGCGCTGCCGACCTCGTACACGCCGACGACGTTCGGGTGGCTCAGCTTCGCGAGCGCACGCCCTTCGCGCAGCAGCTTCTCGTCGACGGCGCCGCCGCGCGAGCGCAGCACCTTGAGCGCGACTTTGCGATCCAGCTCGGGATCGTACGCTGCGTACACGACGCTCGCCGCGCCCTCGCCGAGCTCGTGCAGGATCACGAACCGATCGAGCTGCGCACCGATCGCGAGCTCGGGCCGGCTCCAGGCCGCCGTCTCGACAAGCTCGCCGCGCGATGCGGTCACGAGGGCCGACGAGGCGGCTCGACACGCCGCGCAGGTGTCGACGTGCTCCTGCACACGGGCCACACCCGCCGCCTCGAGCGTGCGCAGCGCGAAGCGCGCGAGCTCGGTCGGATCGGGGCACGCCATGGGCCCGGAGCATATCGTGCACGACGCTCCGGTCCAGCTGCGCGGCGCGCCGGCCCGACGTGCACACTTTGCAGCGTGCGCCGCGAGGACGGTGATACGCTCGTGCCGTGACACGAACGAGTGCCGTCTGGGTGGTGTCGCTTCTCTTCGTCGCCTCGTGCGGCGAGGTCACTTCGACTCCGGCCGACGCGCCGCCGTCGGGGGACGGGGCCATCGACGGCGCCCCCGATGCCTCTCCGGACGCACCGGCCGGTCCCTTCCTCGCGATCGCGAACTACGTCAACAACTCGGTGACGTTCTTCGCGCCGACCGACAGCGGCAACGTCGCTCCGCACCACACCCTCGTGGGCGCTGCGACGCTCCTTGCGACGCCGAAGCTCGCCGCCGCCAACCGCGAGCTCTACGCCGCCAACACGACGAGCATCACCGTCTACCCGGCGACGGCGAGCGGGGACTCCGCCCCGACGCGCACGATCACCGGCGCAGCCACGGGCATCACGGCCCTCAGCGGGATCGCGATCTCCGGCAACGAGATCTTCGTGATCAACGGAGGCGCCACGCCGAGCATCCGCGTGTTCCCAGGCGGTGCGACAGGCGACGTGGCGCCGCTCCGCATCATCGCCGGATCCATCACCGGCCTCGCCGGACCGCTCGGGATCGCGGTGTTCGGCGGCGAGATCTTCGTCGCGAACAACTCGACGAGCACGGTCACGGTGTACCCCGCCACGGGCACCGGAAACATCGCGCCCCTGCGCACGGCCGAGGGCGACGGCACCAATATCAGCCGGCCATCGGGCATCGATGTCGCCGGGAACGAGATGTTCGTCGGCGGAACTGACAGCATTCAGGTCTATCCGCGAGCCGCGTCGGGGACGGCGCTGGTTCCGACCCGCGTGATCACGGGCGCGGCGACCGGGCTCGACTTCTCGTACGACATCTTCATTCACGACAACGAGATCTACACGCACCATCGCAACGCCGATGCGGCGCTCGTGTATCCGTTGGGCGGCAACGGCGACATCACGCCGTCGCGCACGATCTCCGGGGCGGCGACGATGCTCGACAGCCCGCAGTCGTGTGTCGTGATCCCGTAGCGGCTACGTCGCGAGCGCGCGATCGAGCGAGACATCGATTCGGCTCTGGACGAGGCGCACGATCGAATCCACCTCGTCGATGTGGATCTTCAGGCGTGCGGCGATCGCCGACCGGATCGCCTCGCCGAGGTGCTCGCGTGCGGCCACGACCCAGCGCGACGCGGTCGATCGATGGACACCGTACATCGTGCCGATCTCCTCGACGGTGAGGCATTCGACGAACGCGTAGCGCAGGAGTGCTCGCTCGCGATCGTCGAGCGTCTGCACGGCATCCTTGAGCGCGTCGTCCACGTCGCTGCGATACCGCTCGCGCAGGATGCTGATCTCGGGGTCGGTGCGCGGCACGAGTGCGTCGATCAGGTTGTCGTCGAGGCCGACCTCGCGGCGTCCCGCGTTGACCATGCGGACGAGCTCGCGGGTCGCGATCACGCGCAGGTAGCCCTTCAGATCGCCGCGCGCGGAGTACCCACGCAGCGCCGCTGGACGCTCCTCCTCGTCGACGAACAGGATGCGCGCGACCTTCGCCGTGACCTCGGCGAGCTGGTCGGGCGTCGCGGTCGTCTTCTGAGATGCGAACCGCACTTCGGTGGCGAGCATCGCCTGGACGATCTCGATCGCTCGTCGATCTCGGCCCATACAGGCGACCGCGAGGTACAGGTCGATCGGCTTCGTGACCTCGGCGCCGTGACGCGCAAGCGCTGCCGCGAAGTGCTCGCGATCGACGACAACATCCGGCCACGCCTCGCTCCCGGCACGAAACGGGTCGATCACGCGCGAAGCATAGCGCGATCGAGGCCGGATCCCGTAGTAAACCCGAGCGCATGAAGTCGAAGAAGCGGCCCGCGAAGACGGCGAAGACGGCGAAGACGAAGAAAACGAAGAAGACGAAGAAAACGAAGAAGACGAAGACCAAGACGACGACGAAGACGAAGACCAAGCCCGTGGCGAAGAACGCTACGCAGAAGCCTGCCGCGGCGACGTCGAAGGACGGTACAACGAAGTCCCCGGCGCAGTTGATCGACGGGCGGATCGCGGAGCTCGGGGACTGGCGCGGCGAGTTGCTCGGCACGCTCCGCGCACTGATCAAGGCGGCCGATCCGAGCGTCGTCGAGGAATGGAAGTGGCGCGGCGTTCCGACCTGGTATGACCACGGCATCATCTGCACCGGCGAGACCTACAAGGCCGTGGTGAAGACGACGTTCGCGAAGGGCGCGTCGATCGCGGATCCGAACAAGCTGTTCAACGCGAGCCTCGCGGGCGGCACGCGCCGCGCGATCGATTTTCACGAGGGCGATGCAATCGACGAGGAGGCGTTCAAGACGCTCGTGCGCGACGCGGTGATGCTGAACAAGTCGACGTGATCAGCGTGCCGGGCGCACCTCGACGACGCGCAGCCTCTTGGTCCCGTGGGGGACGCGCCACGTGATCGACTGACCGACGCGAAGCCCGAGCAAGGCGCTGCCGATCGGCGCGAGTACCGAGATGCGACCGCGATCGGCATCTGCATCCTTGGGATACACGACGCGTACGGTCCGGGTCGCGGAGGTCTCGCAGTCCTCGTAGACCACCTCGCTGTTCATCATCACGACGTCGGCCGGAGCGTGATCCGGCGCGACGATGCGCGCACGATGCAGCTCGGCGTCGAGCAGCTCGGCGGCGGGTGAATCGTGGAGATCGAGGAGCGGACGTAGCCGCTCGAGATCCGTGGTGGTGATGATGATGTCTTCGTTCGTTTCGCGCATGGCTGCTCCAGTGACGCCGACCTTTCGCCGGTGGGGCCAAGCGCGACGGTGGTCACGCTCGGCACGGGAAGCAGCAAGGCTAGTGCGCGTCGTCCGATTGTCAAGGCGTGCTCGAGACGGTGGAAATGTGTCGATGGATTTCGGACCGAAGGAATTCAGGCCCTCCGGCAACTATGGTCTGAATGACTCGCTGGCTTGTCCTCGTCGCCTCGTGCGCGACCACCACCGCCGTGGCCCAGCCGGTCACGCGGCTGGGCGACCTGCCGTGCCGCGTGACGATCCCCGCGCGCGGAGGCGGCCTACTCGTCGCGCTGCCGCTCGGAAAGCCGCTGGCGATCGTCGCCGGACCGATCGTGTCGGCGACACGTCGCGACTCGCACGCGTCCGAGCAGCGCGACGTAGACGTCGACGGCGATCGCTGCCGCGAGAAGCCCGATGTCGACGCACGCTTCATGGCGGGCGTTCGCCTCGGTTTCTGAACGTCGGTCGTTGTTCGGTCGTTGTCCGGTCACCGCAGCGGCTCTCGACGACAGCCTGTCTCGACGACAGAGGGCCGCGACTCGGACGACGACGTCGCCGCGGATCGGCCTACGAGCCGTGTTTCTCGACGAGCTCCTGCACGTTCCTCGCGTGTTGGCTCGCGCGAAACTCGGTGACTCGCACGTCCGCGAGTCCGCGCGTGACGAACGGATCGGCACTCGCGATCGCCTCGATCGCCGCGCGATCGTCGCCGACCGCAATGATGATGCCGCCGTCGCGCGGCACCTTGCGCCCGGAGATCACGAAAGCGCCGGACGCGTAGTGGGTCCGGACGAACGCCATGTGGTCCTTCATGGCCGCATCGATCGCGGCGAGGTCCGCTTTGTACACGAGCTCGAGGATGAACATCATGGCGGGGCCACCATACGCCGGCCGGTGTAGAGTGTGTCGATGCGTTCGGTGCTCCTCATCGCTGTGCTGGTCGCCGCTTGCGGACAGGACTCCGCACCGCCGTCCGACGCGCACGTCGAGAAGCCGCCGACGTACTACAAGAACGTCGCCGAGATCCTCGGGCGCAACTGCGTCGGGTGTCACGACATCGACGGTGCGGGCCCCTTCCCGCTCGCCACATACGACCAGGCACTCGACAACGCGGACGCGATCGCCGCGGTCACCGCATCGCGCACGATGCCGCCGTGGCCCGCGGATTCCAGCGGCGCGTGCAGCACGTTCGTGGGTCAGCGCTGGCTCACCGATGCCGAGATCGCGACGCTCGGTCGATGGGCCGCCGATGGTGCTCCTGCAGGTGATCCGAGCGACGCCCGTCCGATCGAGACTCCGCCGGCACCGACGCTGACGCCTGCCGTCGAGGTCGGCTCGCCCGAGCCCTACTCCGTCGAGCCCGGGCTGACGAGCGACGAGTACCGCTGCTTCGTCGTCGATCCGGGGCTCGCGTCCGATCGCTTCATCACGGCGTTCGCGGTGATGCTCGACCGTGCCGAGGTCGTGCACCACATGCAATTGTACAGCGCCGATTTTGCGAGTGCCGAGTCCGACATCCTCGCGCGCGACGCCGCAGATCCGGCGCCGGGCTACTCGTGCGACAGCGAGGGCACGGGATCGGGCCTGCGCTACATCGGTGTGTGGGCCGCGGGTGACACGGTCAAGCGCTGGCCCGAGGACACGGGGATCCGCGTCCTCGCCAATCGCAAGCTCGTCGTGCAGTTCCACTATCACAACCACACGAGCGCGCCGATCCTCGACCGCTCGCAGGTCGCGCTCGAGCTCGCCGATACCGTCGAGGCAGAAGCGAAGATCTTCGGGATCGGGATGCCCGATCTCTCGTTGCCACCCGGGATGGCGAACGTGGAGACATCCCGCGTGCGCGCGATGCCGACGACGGTGACCGTGCGCGCCGCGCGGCTGCACATGCACACGCTCGGTTCGCACGCGCGCATCGAGGTCCTCCAGGGTCTCGACACGCACTGCCTCCTGAGCATTCCGCGCTGGAACTTCGGGTGGCAGCTGTTCTACACGCTCGACGAACCGATCACGCTCGTCGAGGACACCCTCGTGAAAGTCACGTGCGGCTACGACACGACCTCGCGCACCGAGGTGGTCGAGTGGGGCGAGAGCACCGATGAAGAGATGTGCCTCGGCTATCTCTACACGACCCCCGAGTAGTCGAAAAAACGCGGGTGCTCGGGCCGTCGATCACGTAGTGTTCGGACGTGGCGTCGGCTCTACCCAAGTTCGCACGCGGTCTGAAGCTCTCCCGCATCGGTGTCATCGCGATGCTGCTTCAGCTAGCCCTCACGATCGTGATGACGGTGCGGTCGATGGCGATCTCCGATCGCGACGGTGCGGTCTCGCTGATCGAGTGGACGAGCTATCTCATGCTCGCGAGCGTCGTCTCGACGGGACTCATGCTCGTCGGTGTGGCCATGTCGCTCGGCGAGCTGAAGCGCGTCGGCATGGACATCACGAAGATGCTCGTCGCCCTCGTGGGCTTCCTCATCGCGACGGCGGCACTCGCGTGGACCTACCACGTGTTCAGCGAGTTCGTGGAAATCCTGTTCGACATCGAGAGCGACGGCTCGTTCGCGCGCCTGGAGGAAGCCACCGAGAGCCTCGAGTCGCTGACGATCGTCGCGGTCGCCAAGGATGTCGGGTACGGCCTCGGCCTCATCATGCTGATCCGCATGGTGCAGGTGCAGGCGGCGGCCAACGATCAGATCTCGATGCGCGACGACGCCGCTCACATGAGCCGCGCGATCATGGTCATGCTCGTGGGCGACATTTTCTACCAGCTGACCTACGGGCTCGGCAGCAGCGGTGGCGGGGGGATCCTCACGTCGGTCGGGTCGCTGCTCATCGGGTGCTACTGGATCTGGTGCCACATCAAGCTCGTGCGGTTCTTCGAGAACGCTGCGCACTTCATGAACGAGCCGCATGACCTTCCGATGGCCACGGTGGTCAAGGTGCCCGAGGTGAAGGACCTGAAGCCCAAGCCCGCACCACGCACGTCGCGCCCCTCGATGCCGCGGATCCCCGATGCGGCCGCTCCACCACCGATCATCGTCGTGCAGCCTCCCGTCTCCGCGCCGGCCCCACGCGCCCCGAGCGCGACGGCCGACGACGGTGAGGCACCCGCCGGCGACGGACCGAAGTTCCTGCGCTGAGACAGCTGCTCAGTTCCTGCGCTGAGACAGCTGCTGAGGCGATCTGTCGACTTGCCTTCACGGGGCGATCCGTGCGAAACGCGGCTCGTCATGTCGCTTCGCCTATCTCTTGTCCTCGCCCTCGCTGCGGCGGGCTGTGCTCGTCAGGCGCCGCACGTTCGTGCGCCGTCGTCGACGCCGATGTTCGACGTGTCGCGCATCTGCAGCGATCCCACGTACCCGTCGATCTGCGACGAGCAGCAGGCTCCCGCCGCCCTCCCATCGGAGGCGCCGATCCGCGTCGACACGAACCTCGCGACGCCGCCGGTCTCGACGCTCGGCTTCCAGGGGTAGTTCTTCGCTGTGCGTGACGTCAGTTGACGTTTACGCCGAGGCCGAGCATCCCGAACGCGCTCGATGTCGACATCGTGGCGTCGGCGCGCACGTCGAGCACGAACGACCCGGCGCGAACGATCGCGAAGCTCACCGCGCCAACCCCACCCGGCCGGATCTTCGCGCTGCCCGGCATCGGATCCACATCGATCACCATCGCCGGTCCAGCGCGAAGCGACAGGCGCTCCGTCGCCCAGTACTGCGCCGCGACCGCCCAGGCGTGGCCGTGAATGTAGGCGCCGTCTGCCGAGCCGTTCACGAACGTGTACGCACCGACGAGTGCGAGGCGCGGCCCGATCATGCCGCCGATGTATGTCGACAGCGACGGCAGCGGAGTCGTCGCATCGTCGAGCGTTCCCATCCCGAACGACAGGCCAAACACGACCCCGGTGCGCGCGTTCAGCCCCGAGGGAATGCCGGCTACCACCCATCCGCTGTCGAACTGCAGCACGCGGCCCGTGGGATCGACGAGGGCGGCCGCGATGTCGTAGTCGTACGATCGGATCTCGCCCGGCCTCGCAGCCGCGTCGAGCTGGAAGCTCGTCGGCGTGAGATCGAGCTTCAGGTGGCCGCTCGGCAATCGCACGTCGTGTCCGCGTCGGGTCCATCGCAGCGCGGTCGCGCCGGCGGGCTGCGTTGTGAGCGTAGCGGGCGCACCGAGCCGCGCCTCGAGCTCGACGCGTGCGTGTCCGCGCCACGCGAGGTTGATGTCCTGCGCGGCCCGCGATCCCGAATAGCAGCCCACGCTGGCAACACTGCACACCAACGCGAATACATGTCGGCGCATCCTGTCCTCCCGAGGCTGCCGAGGACTGCACCCCTCGTGCCCGTCACTGCGTCCGCCGTATCTCCGTGCGGCGCCGCCGGAACCCTTGCGTGGCGCCAGTGCGACAACATCGTGCGTGACCGTGGAATCACACCTGCGTCGTCGCGCTGGATGTAGCGATAGCGCGTCATGATGCACCGTCCAGCACGTGCACCAGCGCCTCCACCAGGTACATCCACCAGGGACATCCACCAGGCACATCCACCAGAAGATCCGTGGGACACGCGAGTGGCGTTCCCGCGGGCTTTCGCTCGCGAGCGCACCCCGTCGCCGCCGTTGGGACACGCGAGTGGCGTTCCCGCAGGCTTTCGCTCGCGATCGCACCCCGTCGCCGCCGTTCGCAGGACAACGGCACGTGTCTCGCTGCGTGATACCGTTTCGCAGATGCGCGCAGCCGTTCTCGTTCTCGTCCTCGCATCCTCCAGCCTGGCGCTCGCGAAGCCGATGAAGATCGGCATCGACATGGGCAACGGCACGCTGATCCTCACGTTCGATCCGAAGAAGGTTAGCGAGGCCGATCTGCGAGCGTGGGCGGACCTTGCCCCACAGGCATCGCAGGGACTCACGACCGACACGCTTTCGAGCTGCCGCGATCAGGCCGGAGCGGTCACCGCGTGCGGAGCGAAGCCGTACACGCCCGCGCTCCCGGAGTTCTTCCGCGCCGGTGAGCTGACCGTGACGGCGAACCGCGACCGCGTGAGGGCGGTGACCGATCGCAAGGTGCCACGGCAGCTCGAGCCGGCGAAGGAGTGGCTGCGCCGTCAGACCGCGTTCTTCGCGGGGCTCGAGGAGCGGAAGCTCGCCTACTTCAAGTCGTGGAAGACCGCAGATCTGACCGGCCCGATCGAAGGGATCGACGGAGCGAAGACCTGCGCCCCCATCGTCGCGAAGCTGGACGCAGCAACGAGCCAGGACGAGAAGTACAAGCTGACGCGATTCGAGTGGCACAACTGTATGGTTGAACGCGCGCACACGGTGATGAAGGACTTTCCGACAGCGCCGTGGAAAGCGTTCCTCAAGGCGTACCGCGTGAAGGCGAAGTTCGAGCAGGAAACCGGCGACTGATCGAATCAGTGGCAACGCGAGTCGGCACGTCGCCGCAATGGCTCGCGTCCCCACGATGGGTGGCCGGTGCACGATTGCTCGGTGCGATCACTGCTTCCACGACGGCGATCACTGCTTCCACGACGGCGTACGCGATGCAATCGCGTCCCAGCACGCTTCCTCGGCGCCCGCGATCACGTCGTCGTCGAGAACGATCCGCTTCTCCCACGACGCGCGCAGCATGCCGACGAACGCGCCGAACACGAGCTCCATCAGCACGTGCGCGTCGAGCCACTTCACGAGCCCCTCGACCTGCGCGCGCTTGATCACGCCGGCCGCGAACTCCTTGAGGGTCCGATCGATCGCGATGCTCTCTTGATCGAGATACGAGGCGTGATTGTGCAACTCGATGAATGCGAACGCCGTCGGGTTCTTTGTCGCGAATGCGACCATCACGTTCCACATCGTTCGGAACTGGTCGCGCACCGGCGCGCCTTGCGGAAACTCCGCGAACACCATCTTCGAGATGTGTGACTTCCACGCGCGATAGAGCGTGTTGACGAGCGCTTCCTTGCTCTCGAAGTAGTGGTAGATGGTCCCCGCCGCGATGTTCGCGCGCTCCGCGATCTGCGGGATCGCGGTGCCATGAAACCCGCGCTCGACGAACGCGTCGAGCGCCGCCTCGAGGATCGATTCGCGTCGATCGGGATGTGCTGGCGGACGCCCGCGGCGCCGTCGCCCCGTACTCGTACCGCTCGTCGAGCTGCTGGCCGTCGAGGTCGACCGCCCAGTCGTCGCAGTCACAGTCGTCGGCGTCGACCGCCCAGCCGTCGCAGTCACAGTCGTCGGCGTCGACCGCCCAGCCGTCAACGTCACCGCCGATGTCGACCCTGCCGGGCTATCCCCAACGTTTGTCGATGCTGTCGAGGTCCCGGTCACGAGCAGCGATGTCGCCCCGGAGGACGAGGACTTCGAGGTCTGCTTGCGGGTCGACGGCATTTACTGAATGAATATTCGGACTATTTTCATATGCTTGTCAACATGCATCTTTTTACGGTTGACGAAACAAACCGTGAACCTGTAGATATGAGCCATCGAATTACCGAACGAACATTCAATCAGCAAATCGGAGAACCCATGAGCTACGTCGCCCTCGCCTCTCTCGCCGCCTTCGGAACTTGCGCTGTCCCCTCTGGAAACCTCAAGGACCCGCAGGTCTGGGGCGACTACTTCCTCGACAAGTACGAGGCCTCCTACGAGGACGCGATGACCCATGTCGAGCCCGGGCCGCCGCCGCTCGCGCAGCCGCGAACGGTCCTCCTGATCACCGGCGTGACGATCCCCGCCAAGTCCTTCGACCCGATCAAGCTGCGCCTCGAGCGCGATGGGTTCCGCCCCGTCGTGTACGAGCCGCCTGCCCTCCTGAGCGGCGATTTGTTCGAGAACTCGGAGCGCCTCGCGGACGTGGTCGACAACATCCTGGCGCAGACCGGCGAGACGAAGCTCGACATCCTCGCGGAGTGCACGGGTGGCCTGATCGCTCGTCACTACATCCAGTCGCTCGGCGGTGACGAGCATGTCTCGCGGTTCGTGGCGTTCATCTCGCCGCAAAACGGCATCGCCAAGGCGCCGCTCGCGGCCGACTTCGCGGGTTGGCCTGCACTGTTCGATCTGTCGCCGGGCTCGGCGTTCCTCGAGACAGTGAACAGCCAGACGGTGCCCGCTCACATCCCGACGACGTCGATCTACACGTGCACCGACGAATACATCCAGCCGTACGAGACGTCGATCATCCCGGGCGCGAACAACATCGGCGTCGGCTGCAACGGCGAGTTCGTCGGGCACTTCGAGTTCTTCTACGACCGCGACATCTACCGCCTGATGCACAGCGCGCTGACCGTGCCGGTCGCCGACGATCCGACGACGCCGCCAACGGATCCGCAGGATCCGCAGGACCCGCAGGACCCCGACGATTCGTCCAACAGCGATGAAGGGGGCGGTTGCTCGACGACCCACGGATCCGGTGGTGCAGCGCTCCTCATCGGAGCCATCTTCTTCGCCGCGCGTCGCCGCCGTCGCGCCTAGGGGGCTGACTAGGAGGGCGGAGCTTCGCGCTGGACACCAGCCCCACTACATAGTCAGCCCCCTAGTCGCTGCCGCGGCGTCGGATCACGAGCCTTGCTCGAACGCCCGACACGTACGCGCCATCGTGCCGCCTTCGAACACGCGATGCCCGCGACCGCTCGAGCATGTCGTCGATGGGCGGTCATGCCTCGGGCGAGGTCGCTGCGTCGCGACCACGACGTGCTCGAACAGGCTCGTTGCCACGGTCTCGCCATCACCGCACGCCGCATGCCATGCTCGTGCGGATGGCAGAGTTGGATGGGTCGGCCAAGGATCGAAGGCTGATCCGCGATGCGGGTCTCGGCATCCTGATGTTTGCGGCGCTCGCGCTGTTCATCGTCATCTTCATGGCCTACTACGTGTGGAAGCGACTGCCGTGGACGATCTGGATCCCGCCGAGCGCGCTCACAGCGGTGGGCGTCGCGATCCTCGCGCGCTCGGTGATCGCGGCGTGGATCGCGATGGCGGGGATGGCCATCGTCGGCGTGGGCGGCGCGATCGGAGTGCTGCGCAGCGGTGGCTCGCCGATGCTGATCCTCGTTTGGCCTCTCCTGGCGGCCGGTGTGTGCGGAATGTTGTGGCGCGCGATCGCCGCGATGAAGCGCGTGAAGGCCGGCCCCGCGACGTAGCTCGACCCGTCGTGGAGCCTCCATCTAGCACGATCGGTGTACGGTGCGATCCCGCCTACGCCGGCTCGAGCTCGCTGGCGAGGAGCTCCCGGATCGTGGCGCCCCATGGTCCGACGGCGCCGAGCTGGGCGAGGACCGCGTTGAGCCCCCATTGCAACCGGTTGAGGAACAACCATTCCGGCGGCACGACGAGTCGCATGCGGTTCGGGTTGTCGAACATGAGCACGCCGAAGGACCGAGTCACGTCTGCAGCGACGTGCCGGTAGCCGGGCTCGAGGAACGGCTTGTAGAGCGTACGCATCGCGTTCCACTGGTAGTCCCAGTCGAACTTCTTCTCCTTGCCGACAAAACCGAGGGCGCGGAAACCGGTCTGAAAGCCCGTGCGATCACCGTCGAGGATCGCGAGCGCCATGCGCTTCCAGGTGCGAATCATGTCGGGCTCGAAGCGGCGCACACAGCCGAAGTCGAGGAACGTCACGCCGCCGTCGGCGTCGACGAGGTAGTTCCCGGGGTGCGGATCCGCGTTGTAGATGCAGCGGCGGAACAAGAGCTCGAAGCACGCGCGAAAGATGATCTGACCGGCGCGATCGCGGGTCGGTTGATCGGCGATCGCGGTGAGCGGTCCGGACGATGCGAACGTGCTGGTCAACACGCGCCGTGAGGAGCGAGCGTCGATGACGGCCGGAACGTTCGCGCCGTCGACGGTCGAGAGCAGGCGCGCGAACAAGCGCTGGTGCTCGGATTCGCGCGTGTAGTCGCATTCCTCGAGCAAGCGATCGCGGAGCTCGGCGGCGAGCCCGCGGCCGTCCAGCGGCGAGCCGACGGTCGAGAGGCGCGCGATCACGGCGACCATGCGCAGATCGTTGCGGATCGCACCCTCCACACCCGGGTACTGCACCTTCACCGCGACGGGCGCGCCGTCGAGGGTGGCCCGATGAACCTGGCCGATCGACGCGGCCGCGAACGGGCGCTCGTCGATCGAATCGAACAGGTCGCGGCCGCGGTTGCCGAGCTCGGCGACGAGGACCTCGTCGATACGCGCGAACGACATCGGCGTCGACGAAGCTTGGAGTTCGGCGAGCACCTCCTGCGCGGCCGGCGGGAGCGCACCCGGCATGTAGCTCGCGATCTGGCCGGCTTTCATCGCGAGGCCCTTGAGCTTGCCCATCTTCGCGACGAGTTTCTTCGCGGCGGCGATCGCTGCTTCGCTGCTCGCGAGTGCATCGTCTGGATCGGGCGTCTCGCCCTTCTTCGAAAACAGGACACGGCTCGCGGCCTTCATGCCGAGCTTGCTGCCAAGGCTCGCCGTCGACCACATTCGCCGCAGGCCACCCGTCAGCTCCTCGAGGTCGTCGCCCATCGAGCCCTGAGATGCCATCGAGCCATCGAGCGATGCAACAAGTTCGTGCGCGTGCGCATGGCATCGATGCAAACAAGTCGTGCGCGGGCACTTCGCATGCGCACCGTCAAGAACAGCGTGTCGACGGCCGGGCACACGTTCGACGAGACGAACGCACGATCACGTCGACGACGCCGGCGGGCCACACCGTTATCGGCGCGGTGTCGACGTATGCGCCCGTGATCCTGCTCGAGTCACCGCGGCTCGGTCATCGGAGCGCCGTTGCGACCGTGCCGCAGCACGGAGATCGCGTGGTACACGGCCTTGCGTGCGCGGTTGATCCCGCCGAGAGGGCGATGCGCTTCGAGCGAGTGCCACGGCGTGTAGGTCAGGTTCTCGCACGCTGCGTTCTGCTCGGGCGTATCGAACGTCTGCGCCGGAATGCGGAGCGTGGCGACCTTCACGAACGGCGACTTCTGCTCGCTCCACTCGATCGTCGGATCTTCGATCGGCATCGCGCGTGCGTTCGTCTGCGGCTGGACGAGGAACTCGAAGCACGCGTCCTGCGTGCGCAGCTGTCCCTGAAGCGCCTCGCGCAGGAAGTTCGGCCCCGGGTTCGCGGGAACCATCGGTGCGGGTGCAGCGGTGCACGGGCGCGCGCCGTACTTCACGGCGGTAACGCCGAGCTTCGACGGTGTCGTCGAGAAATAGCGGGCGTCGAGCGGATTGGCGACTTTGTGGCTGATCATGCCGAGCAGCGTCGAGAGACCGCGCAGCTCCCAGTCCGCAATGTTCAACGACAGGAAGAACGTCAGGATCGAGAGCGGATTGCTGCTGTTCGCGCGGTCGAGGAGGTCAGCATATCTGAGGACGTTGCGGACCATCAGCGTCGGGTGGTTGATCAGCAGGAAGTCCTGCGTCGTTTCGTTCGCTTCCTCGGGGAGGATCTTCGTGCCGGGCACGCCGACGAGCTTGATCGCCAGGCCGCGCACGTCCTTCTCGCTGTCGGCCTTGACCATCGAGTCGCCGTTGGAGAAGCGCGCGATCGCGCGGAACGATCCGGGTTGCGCGAACACACCGGCACGCAGCGCCGACGGAACGTTCGCGTCGACCTCGAACGTCGCCTGCACGCAGCCGTGGCCCTTCGCGTGCTGGCCGCGCGGCATCGCGCCGCTCGCGTACTTCTTCAACATGATGCCGCTCATCGCGAGCATCGTCTGATCGATTGCCTTCGCCTCGCCGTCGGGTGTGTACTCCTCGCCGAGCGCAGGACCGTAGCCGTTCTCGATCGCGAACGTCTTCAGCTTGTAGAACGTGTGGGGACCGACCCACGAGAGATCGTCGAGCGCGGACAGCGTCCGGATCGGCTTCGGCGCGTCCGCGATCGCGCGCGCCGGCCAGCGCGTCAGTCCGGCCTTGTTGTAGAGCGTCGCGTAATCGGCGCGATTGACGAGCCGCAGCACGGCCTCGCTGTCCCACGAGTTGTCCTCGACGAACCACACGGAGTCCGACTTCGTGTCCTCGTCGACGAGCGCGTCGTGCTCCCCGTCTTCCGCGGCCTCCTCGGCACAGGCGCCGATCCCGAGCGAACCTACGACCAGAGCAACCCAGGTGGCGCGGACCGAAGCCATGTGGCCAGACCACGCAACCCGAGTGCCACGAAGGCTCCAGCGCAACCGGCTCGAATCACGCACGCGATCCGTCGCGACAACCATCCCCGGCTACTGGAGTGGTCAGCGGGACGCGTTAGCGAGCGCCGTTCGCCGTTGGCCCGTCGTGCTCCAGCGGCCTCGCGATCACGCGAGTGGCGCGGGCGCGGGCGCCGGGATGGGTGCGGGCGAGGCGTGGGCGCGAAGGACGTCGTGCGTCGTCGCAAAGTGCAGGAGCTCCGGCCAGTGATGCGTCAACCAGCGCGTCTGTTCGGGCGACGTGATCCGCAATGCACGAAGCCACGGCTCCGCGGCGGCAGCGTCTCGCGCGGATGACTGCATCGTGATCGCGAACGCGCGCACGAGCCAGGGCTCTGCCATCAGGTCGATCGCCAGGTAGTGCTCGAGGAGCGTCCAGTCCGCTTCGAGCACCTCGAGCGCCTTGTCGTAGGCGCCTTCGCGACAGCGCACGAGCGCTTCGACCGACGCGAGCAGCGCGCGACCGTAGATCGGGTTGTCGGTCGAGGGATTCGCCTTCGCTGCTTCCAGCCACGCGTTTGCTTTCGCGACATCGCCGCCCAGCGCGAACGCGCGCGTGAGGGCGATCTGGGTGAGTGTCTTGAATTCGGCGCTGATCTTGGGCGTGCGATCGACGCGAAGCAGGATCCCGACGGCGCGCGCCGACTCCCCTGCACGCATCAGCGCGTAGCCGTGGTTGTAGCTCGCCACCGCGTGAAACGTGAGGCGCGAGCGATTCTTGCGCGCGAGCTCCGCGAACAGCTCCGCAGCCGCCATCGGCCTGTCCCGCGCGAGCGCTTCGAGGGCCACTGCCTGCGCCGCGTTGAACTTCCGGTGCCCCGAGTACTGCCAGATCAAGAACGCGACCGGGATCAGGAACCCGGCGACCGCCGCGATCGCGATCCAGTAGCCGCGAAAGCCGGCAGGCTCCTGCGTGGCGACCGCTTCGTCCTCGCCGCTCATCAGGGTGTAGACGGCGACGAACATTCCAATCAGCACGAGCCAGATCAGGAAGGTGCGACGTGCGTTCCCCTCCTCCGGTGGTGGGAGCGGGCGCTCGGGGAGCCATTCTTCATCGGCCATGCGCCGATGATGCGCTCACTCGCCGTGACGCGCCAGCGGCCGGGTCAGGGGGCCGTGCGGAGCGCCATCACGGCCGCGAGCCCCTCGTCGCAGGTCGGGCGGATCTCCGCGGGAGGAAGCACGAAGCCGCTCCGCCCTTTGGGACGTAGCTCGATCGTATAGGCGAGCGCGCCGATGTCGCCGTACATGAAGTCCTGCGCGGTCCCGGCCGCGGGGTACAGCTCGACGCCGGACATCAACGTGTAGCGCTGTCCGTGCTGCGCGTAGATCGCGGACGCCATCTTGTCGCCGACGGCGGCGAGAAGGTCGTGATCCACGGCGCGCTTCGACGTGTAGTTCCAGGGGTAGAGGACGAGCTGTCCATACGAGTGAAAGTCGATCGCGAGCTGCGGGCGTTCGCGCTGCGCGAGATCGCGAACGGCCGCAGACTCCGGCTCGCTAAACGCGTATTCGCCGCGATAGATGTCGGAGCGCTTGTTGTTCGACGAGCCCGGGCCGCCAAACGCGACGCCCCAGTTGCGGTTGAGATCGACACCGTAGCCGCCTCGGCGGTTCTTGCGCCAGAACCGGCTCGTCGACCACGAGTACTGGTAGCCGTCCGGGTTCACGACCGGCACGACCCACAGCGTCGTCGAATCGACGAACGCGCGGATGGCCGGATCGCGCGCGTAGTCTCGGACGAAGCGATCGGCGATGCACGTCGTGGTCATTGCAGCGATCCACTCGCGCGCGTGCTGCGTGCCGTTGATCAGCATGCTCTTCGCCGCCGACGAACCGCCGATCCGCAGCGCCCAGATCGTGCGACCGTCGATCGACGTGCCGATGCCGTGCAGCGACACGCGCTCGGGCGCGAGCTTCGCGAGGTTCGCAATGTGTTCGCTGATCGCGCCATAGTCCTTGTACTCGGCGAACCAGTCCGCGTCGGCCGATCGCGGCGCGGCGAGCCGCGCGGCCTCATCGGCGACGAGCGCATCGACGTCGGGCACGAGCACCTCCCACGCGATGCCGCGCGCCGACAGTCGCGCCAACGCGCTCGTGTCGACAACAATGTCGATCGGCATGCCGGGCGCGCGCGATTCGCTCCACGTGTCGAGTGCGAGCGAGGTCGCGAGCTCTGTCGGTGCGGTGCGAATCGCGACGCGCACGGACGTCGTGGGACGCATCGCGAGGATGGACGTCGTTAACGCTGCGAGGAGGATCGACGGCCAGAGCCGGGCGGTGGCCTGGGGACCGGTGAACAAACGCACGATCTCAGTCTACGGCATCTCGCCCACGCGCGCTGTACCCCGTCGACAACGTCAGGCCACAGCGCGCAGCGACCAGACCTCGTCGAGGAACTGCAGCAGCTCTGCGTCGAGGCGTTTCGGCGCGATGCGCCACTCGTAGATCGAGCGCGCCTTGGCGAGCCGCGCGTTCGGCATCTCCCGCGCGATCCGGTCCGCGTCGGTGAACGGGTGGATCGGATCCGACGGGTGCCCGATGACGAGGGTGGGGTGCGTGAGCGCTCGCCGCTGCGCGATCGGCGGTGCGACGCGCCCGAAAATGAGGCCGTCGAGTACGGCGAGCGACGCCGTCGGATCGCGGCGGACGAAGTCGAGGCCGATGTCGATCACGAAGTTCGTGCGCGGGATTTTGCGCGTGAGCCACGAGACCGCGCGCATCGTGCGCTGACTGATCCGCAGTGCGAGCGCGAGCGGCACGAACGCGGCCGCCGCCGCGGGGAGTGCGTTCTCGAGCACCGGCATCTCGATCACGAGCCCGCGTACACGCGACGGCGCCGCGCATGCGACCTCGAGGGCGACGTTCGCACCGAGCGACGTGCCGCCGACCACCGCCTGCCGGATGTCGAGGTGATCGAGTAGCGCGATCACGTCGTGCCCGAACTGCGTCATCGAATACGCCGTCATGTCGTGCGGCTGATCCGAGTCGCCGTGGCCGAGCATGTCGACGCAGAGGACGCGATGCCCGCGCGCCGCGAGCGTCGGCGCGAGCCGCGTGTACATGCGGCCATCCATCAGAAGGCCGTGCGTGAGAACGATGACGCGGTGACCGTGCCCATACTCGCGGAATGCGATCCGACGTCCTCGCAGCAACACACTGGTACTCGTGGCCATCAGCGCATCGTACCGTGACGCGGACTCGCCCGGGCGAGCAGATCTGGCAACGCGAGCATCCTCGCTGAACACCGGCCGATGACTGTGGCGCGGTGACGTTTCACAGCGGGCACTACGGCTCGTGCTGAGCGAGCTCGACGATCGCGCGCTTGATCCCGTCCTTGTGCGGGACCGACGCCATCTCGAGGTTGTCCGCGAGCCCGATGCCCGGCAGGTGCCCGCCCGCGAGCAACTTGGGCGGCGCGTGCAGCTCGTAGAACAACTCCTCGACGACCCGGCGGATCAGGTGCTCGCCGAAGTTCGTGATCTCGGTGTCCTCGTTGACGCAGAGCACGCGGTTCGTCTTCTGGACGCTCGCCTTGATGGTGTCCCAGTCGTACGGGTGCAACGAGCGCAGATCGATCACCTCGGTGTCGATGCCCTCGCCTTCCAGCTCCTGCGCCGCCGCCAGCGACATCGGCACGTTGCGCCCGTAGGTCAACACCGTGACATGCGAACCGGACCGCGCGACGCGCGCCTTGCCGATCGGGATGTACACCTCTTCGAGGTCGGGCCACGCGGGCTTCCACGCGCTGCGATCGCCGAGCGGCGCGTCGATCATCTGTGCGAGCTTCTTTTCGTCCTCGGGCTCGCCGGGAAGGAGCTCGCCCGGCCCGGCCTTGTGCCGAAGCAGCGCCTTGGGCTTCAAGAAGAAGACCGGGTTGGGATCGAGGATCGCGCTGAGCATCAGCCCGTACGCGTCGTACGGGTTCGACGGCATCACGATCTTCCAGCCCGGGATCCGCGTCGCTGTCGCGTCGAACGAGTGCGAGTGATAGATGCTGCCGCGGATGCCCGCGCCGACCGGTGTCATCAGGACCATCGGCACGTTCCAGTCCCCCGCGCTCGACCAGTAGGTGTTGCCGGCGAGCTTCAGCAGATCGATCGTATTGAACGCGTAGTCGCAAAACTGGATCTCGGCGACGGGGCGCTGCCCGGCGAGCGCTAGACCGATCGCCATGCCGACGACGCCGCGCTCGTCGAGCGGCGTGTTCCACGCGTTCTGGAGGCCCTGCGTTCCGGTGAACACGCCACCGAGCGGCGGGCCGACATCTTCGCCGAAGATGTCCGAGACACCGAGTCGCGATTCGCCGACGTGGAGCGCCATGCGGATCGCCTGGATCATCGTCGCCATTTAGCGCTCGCCTCGCACGATGTTCTTGTCCGCGAAGATGAAGTCGTACACCGACTCGGGCGCGGGCTGCGGCTCGCCGCGCACCTGCTTCGCCGCCTCGCCGAGCTGCTGCGTGTACTTCTCGCGCAGCGCGTCCATCTGCGCGCGCGTGAGCAACCGGCGCTCCTCGAGCTTCTGCTCGAAGCGCACGAGGCAGTCCTCCTCCTTTGCGAGGTTCGCGCCGCTCGCCGAGGAGTGACCGCGCAGGCGCGACACCATCGCCTCGAGCAGGTACGGCTTCTTCTCCGTCCGCACGTAGTCGATCGCTTTGGTGATCGCCGCGTGCGACGCCTCGACGTCGTTACCGTCGACGACCGCCGTCGGCATGCCGAAGGCTTTGCCGCGCTCCGCGATCTGCGCGTAGCCGTGCTGGCCTTCGTAGGACGTCGAGATGCCCCAGCGGTTGTTCGTCACGATCATGAGCAGCGGAAGCTCGTTGCCCTTCCGCGAGCTCCATACGAGCGCGGTCGCGAAGTCACCCTCGGCGGTGCCCGCATCGCCGCCCTGCACGATCGTGATTCCCTTTGCCCCCGTCCCCGCGCGCTGCGCACGTGCGGTGCCGATCGAGATCGAGTACTGCACCTCGATCGGCGACGTCACCGGCACGACGTTCCACTCGCGCTTCGAGAAATGACCGACGAAGTTGCGCCCGCGGCTGTACGGATCCGTCGCCGTGTTCTTCATCTGGCGCATCGCATCGACGGGATCCGCGCCCATCGCGAGCAGCGTGGCGTTCGAGCGATAGTGCAGATGCAGGTAGTCGTGGTCGACACCCATCCCCTTGTCGACCAACAGACCGAGCGGGATGTTGAACGCCTCCTCACCGGGACCGCCGATCCAGAAGAACCCGTCGCCCTGTTTGTACATGGTGATCAGGCGCTCCTCGAGGACGCGAGCCTGGACCATCAGGTCGTGGATCTGGAGGCACGTCTCCGGAGAGAGGGCCGGCGCGATCGTCGGGCGGCTGGCGGATGCAACGCTCATGGACGCCCCCGTCTTACCGCACTCGGCGCCGATGTCACAGGCTCCGTGACCGCGCGATCCGCGCGCGATCCTTCACGCTCTGCGTCATGCGCTAACGCGTGCTCCACTCGGCCACGTTCGCAGTGCCGACCGCGAGGTTCGACGAGGCAAGCCAGGCGAACGCGTCGGGCGAGCCGCGAAGGTGCGCGTCGAGAAACGCCAGCCCTGCCGACTTCACCCACGACACGAGCTCCTCGCAGCGTGCGAGCGGAGCGACGTTCGTACAGCCAGCGAGCTCGAGCGCGAACACGGAGTGCGCAGCAGCGGGGTCCTCGATGAAGATGCGCGCTTTGTCTCCGGGCTGCACGAGATCGAACACGCTCGCGCGACCGTCCGCCGTATCCGGCGGGCTCTCGTCGCCACGGCCGGTCCCGATCAGCGTGGGCCGCGTGATCTGTGCATAGCCCTCGGCCGTCATGCCGTCGGATCCGGGTGCCTGCGGCGAAAACGCGAGGAACGCGACCGGCCGCGGATCCTCCACGAGCATCGGCGCTCCATTGATCTCGCGGGGTGCGCCCGCAACCATCAACGTGCCGCCCGCTCCCGCCGAGTGACCACCGACGGCGATCTTGTTCAGATCCACCGCGGCGGCGAGCTGCGGAAAATTGCTCCACTCGTTGACCAGATGATCGATCACCACCGCGATATCGCGCGGGCGGTCGTAGCTCAGGAACTTGAACGTGTCGCATCCGGCCTGATCGAAGCCGAGCTCGACACACAGCGCCTGCCGCTCTTCCGGGGTCCGCGGCTCGTGCGCGATCGACACGGACACGTAGCCGGCCCGTGCCGCGGCGATCGACCATTCCTCGAGCGCCGTCAGTGCGTTCGTCTGCCCGCTCGCGCCGCCATGTGACCACACGACGACGGGCATCGGCCGAGGCGCGGTCCTCGAGTACCGGATCGCGACGTTGATGTTGCGACCCCCGCCGACGCGCGCCGGATCGTACGCGTCCGTCAATAGGGTCGACATCGTGTACGTCGCGGGCGTGTAGAGACACTGCGTGGGGTCGGCGGCACATGCCGGCGTCGGCTGCGGGCCCGGATCGGCATCGACGACGATCTCGGCGTCGGGTTCCACGCCGCCGTCGACGGCGGGAGGTGGGGTATCGACCGAACCGCATGCAGCGAGCGCGACGACGAGGAAAGGCTTCATGTACGGGATAGTTGCACCCACGAGGCCAGCCGAGAGCCTCGTGATCGCGAGGGGTTACGACCGCGGCCGATGCACGCTGAATCGTCGCGCCGAATCGGCGTGCTCGATTCGCCGTTTTTCGCGACGATTCGCCGTACGCCTCTCTTGTGAACCATGACGACGTTTGCGGTCGATGATGTGAAGCTGGGAACGCCGCCACCAACGCGGGCGCTCAGCGACCTGTACGCCGACGAGTTGTGCCATGGCGGTGATCCTCGGACGCGAATCGTGGAGCCTCTCGAGGAGGTCACGACCTCTGGCGACTCGCTCGCTGCGATCCTCGATGCTGCACTCGACGGGCCGACACATCGCCGAGCTGGTACGCCCCCTCGCGAAGGTCCTCGAAGGCACGACGGCCCCGTAGTGCCACCGCAGTGGGCGCGGGGCGCAGGTCTCGACGCTACTCGTAGTAGATCGTGATCTCGTCGCGCTCGTCGCCGCGGGCGACCGCGAGGCGATGTTCGCCCGGCGTCGGGACCCAGCGATCGGCGGGCTCTCCATTGATCGTCCACGAGAGCGCTGCACCGACCGGCGACGCGTTCATCGGTGGACGCTGGCGCTCGGCGGGCCGGTACGGCTCGAGCATGAACCGTGCGCCGTCGGGCGGGTACGTGATCGCGACGCGTCCCGACGCTGCTGGTGTCGGGCATGCACTCTTCGGAATGCGATCGTAGTGCTTCGCCCAGCCGCGCACCGAGGGTGGATAGACGATCGTCGGCGCGCCGCACACGAGTTGGTGCCAGTCGCATGTGTGCTCGGGGACGTTGCCCGCGACGAACAGCTCGCGCTTGCGATGCTCGCAGTGCGGCCCGGGCCGCTTGCCCGAGAGCGGGCAGATGTCGGCGGCGACGATCGTGGGCGGGCGCGGCGGCGCCGTCGGGTTGCCGTAACGGGCGGCGATCGCGGTGTACGTCGCGCGCAACAGCGGCGTCGCGCCTTCGGTCGACATCACGTGATGCGTCGGCGAGCCGTCGAAGTTGCCGGCCCACACGCCGACCGTGTACTCGCGCGTCGCGCCGATCGCCCACAGATCCGTGTACGCCTTGGTCGTGCCGGTCTTGAGCGCGATCGGGAACGGGAGATCGAGCGGCACGCGATCGCCAAACATCGGCTTGCGCGCGTCGGGATCGCGGAGCATGTCCCAGACGAGGTAGGCGACCTCCTCCGAGAACACGCGCGGGCGCTCGGTGACCGGCTCGGTCCATGGCGCGCCACCGACGACGCTCGCGCGGTCGATCGCCCGCGGCGTGATCGGAACGCCGCCGCGGCCGAACAGCGTGAACGCGCTGGTAAGGTCGAGGAGCCGCACGTCGGCGTGACCGATCGCGAGGCCCCAGTCGTATTCGTGGTCGGCGCGATCGATCGTGCCGAGCCCCGCGTCGCGCAGCTTCGCGAGGACGGGCGCGACACCGACGCGCTGGAGCGTGTGCACCGCGGACAGGTTGTACGAGCCCGCGAGCGCCTCGCGATAGCGCGCGAAGCCGTGGCTCTTGACGTCCTTCGAGTAGAACTGGTGCGCGTCCTCGGGGAGCACGACATCCTCGGCGATGGTCGCCGGCGTGTCACCGCGCTCGAGCGCGGCCCCGTAGATGAACGGCTTCAGCGTGGAGCCCGGACGCAGGCGCGCAGTGACGCCGTCGAACGCGCCGTTCGTGGCGCTGTCCTCGTAGTCGCGCGAGCCGACCATCGCGAGGATCGCGCCGTCGGAGTTGCGCAGCACGACGACCGACGCTTGCGAGATGTTGCGATGCCCGACGCGGTCGATGTGATTGCGGAGGGCGACCTCGACGTTGCGCTGCAGCGCCCAGTCGAGCGTGGACGTTACCGTCGCGCCCTGCAGCATGTCCTCGGGCAAGCGCTCCTTCGCGAGCTCCACGAAGTGCGGCGCGCGGAAGTGAGGACGCACCTTGTCGAGATCGATCGGAATGCGCTCGGCGAGCCCGCGCTCGAACGCGCTGATGTAGCCCGCGTCCTCCATGAGCACGAGGATGTGCGCGCGGCGCTCGAGCGCGCGCTTCGGGTGCGCGAACGGGTTGTAGTAGCGCGGGCCGCGCGGCAGCACGGCGAGCATCGCCGCTTCGCCGACCGACAGCTCCGCGGCGGACTTGTCGAAGTACACGTGCGCCGCTTGCTCCGCGCCCCACGCACCGTTGCCGTAGTAGACGCGGTTCATGTACTGCTCGAGGATCTCGCGCTTGGATAGCGAACGCTCGAGGCGCCCCGCGAGAACCATCTGGCGCAGCTTGCCGCGCAGCGTGCGCCCCCGTGTCACAGGTCCGAGCACTCCGGCTTCTGAGCCGGAATGCGAGGTGCCCGCAGTGAGCCGCACGAGCTGCATCGTGATCGTGGAGCCCCCGAACTCGGCGCCGCGACGTGTGACGTTCAGGTAGGCAGAGCGCACCATCGCGGACCAGTCGACGCCCGCGTGGTCGTAGAAGTCGTTGTCCTCGGATGCCAGTGTCGCGTCGATCAGGTGCTTCGAGATCTTGTCGAGCGGTACCCAGCGCTCGCGTAGGCCGGCGCTCGTCGCCTCCTGGCGGAGCACGATGCCGTTCGCGTCCGAGACCGTCATCGATGTCGCCGCCGACTTGTCGAGCAACTCCATGTCGAAGTCGCCCGTGCGGATCGCGACGTGCCACGCGAGCGACGACACGACGACGAGCGAGACCATCGTGAACACGACCCGCCGCGGCCAGCGCCACGCGCGCGATGTCGCGATCGATCGCCCCGCGCGACCGATGCGCACTCCGATCTCGCGGAGCGGCGCGCGCACTACTTCGCCTTCACCTCGATGACATCGGCGGCGGTCTGCCCGCGGACTGCCGGGTCGTACATCAGCTCGGTGATCGCGGGTGGACGCGCGAACGTGCCGACCGACGTCGCGCGCATCGTGTACTCGTAGACGTACTTGCCGTTCGACGACCACTCGTTCGTGAAGTTCACTTGGTCGTCGCGCATCTCGCGATAGATGCCCCACGACTCGGTCTGCTTCACGCCAGCGTCGCCCGTCGTCGCGAGGCGCGTATTGAGCGGCTCGAACGCGGCGGGGATCGCATCCGAGACCATGATGTGGTTCACGTCGTCGTTGAGCTGGAGCGAAAGGCGCACGACCACCACGTCACCGACGGTGAACGACGCCTTGGGCACGCCCTTCTCGTCGAGGTACTCGCGCGTGATGCCCAGGCCCTTGTTCTCGAACTTCAACGCGTCCGGCTTGCGGCGGTACTTCAGATCCACCGAGTAGCTGACCTCGCCCTTAGGTGCGAACGTCAGCTCGCCCGCTTTCGCGAGCGGGATCGTCGCGACGCGCATACGCTGTTTTCCGGCGAGCTGGCCGCTGATTACCTGCTGTCCGTCGAGCGCGACGTTGACAGACGGCGTGTTCGCAGCGTTGCCCTTTGCATACGCGGATAGCGCGAGCAGCGAGTACAGGTTCGACTGCGTGTCGATGTATCGCTGCTTGCGGCGGTCCTTCATGATCGCGCGCACGAGGCCGGGGATCGACGGGTTCTTGCCGTCGAGCTCGACGAGCGCGTGCAGCACCATCGACGTGGTGCGCAGCGGGCTCGACATGTACCAACCCATGTCCTTCTCGTCCGGCTCCTCGATCATCGCGTCACTCTTCGCGGCCGCAGCCGCGAGCGCGGACAGCTCACCGACGAGCTTCACCACCGCCGGATCCTTCGCGTTCGTTCCTGCCGCGATCGCGCGGGCGACGTACGCCTTGCCATACACGGGCAGCTTCGGGTTCGCGAGTAGCGTCGTCGCGGACTGCGTGTCCTTGTCACCAAGCGCGGCGCGGACGTATAGCGCGAACGCCTGGTTACCGAGGTTGCCGGATTCGGAGTACCAACTGCGCGACGTGTCCGGGTTCTTGCCGTCGTTGCGCAGGTACTCGAGGCCGTCGAGTATGCGCTGCTGGTCGACGTCGTAGCCGGCCTTCTGCGCCAGCGACAGGCCCCACAGCGCGTACGCCGTGTAATACGCCTCGGGCGAACCGCCCGGCCACAGCGAGAAGCCGCCATAGGCCGTCTGGTGGCGACCGATCTTCGCGATGCCCGCCTTGACGAAGCCCTCGAGCTTCGGCCCCGCGAGGCCATCGATCGCCAGCGACTCGGCGAGGTCGCGCACCGCGATCATCGGGATGACCTTCGACGTCGTCTGCTCGAGGCATCCGTACGGATAGCCGACGAGCCCGCGCAGGCTGTCCTCGATGCCGGCGAGCCCGTCGGGATCGACGGAGATCGCGAGCTGCACGCTGCCGGGCTCGGCATCGGCGGGCACGCTCACCGCGACCTTGGTATCGGCGGTGACCGCCGCGTGACCGACATGGTCCGTGTACACGGGCGACGGGTGGATCACGGGGAGCGAGAACTCGACCGCGTCGCTCTCGCTGTTCATCGTGACGCTGAAGCGCAGCTTCGCCGTGCCGATCTCCTTCGCGGGGATCTCGAACAGCACCGGCGTGCGCGCACCCTTCGCGAGCTGGATGGTCTGCTCGAGCGGGCCCGTGAGACTGACGTTTTCACCGACGAGCTTCACCGTCGCCGTCCCTGCCCCACCCGTCTCGTTGTGGACGATCACACCGCCGCGCACCTTGTCGCCGATCGCGAGGAAGCGCGGCAGCGCGTTCATCAGCTGCAGCGGCTTGCTGACGGTGAACCGCTTGTCGGACGAGCCGAACTTGTATGTCTTGTCGGCGGCTACCGCCATCAGTCGGAACGCGGTCAGGTTGTCCGGCGCATTGAACTTCACGGTCGCGACGCCGTTCGCGTCGGTGAGCGCACCGGGTGCCCACACCGCCGTCGAGACGAAGCGCGAGCGCATCGTGCCCGGCGCGTCGCCACCCGTCGCGGGACGCTCGAGGTTCGGGCCCGGGATGTCGCGGATGTATTCGTACTGCGTCGCGGTGGTGGTCCCGATGCCCCACGGCGCGAAGAACGTCGGGATCGGGTTTGGCGTCTCGTAGCCGATCAGCGACAACACGCCTTCATCGGCCGCGGTGATCGACACCTCCGCGCTCACGGGCTTGCCATCCTTGTCGACGACCTTCACCGTCGCCGTCACGGCCGCGCCCGGGCGGTAGTCGGGTTTGTCGGTCTGAATCGACACCGTCAGCTTGTTGTCCGCCGGGCGCACCGGCAGGTTCACGATGCCCATGCGCATGCGCGGCTTCCCGCGCGGTCCCTCGCCCGAGCGTCCCTGCACGAGCGCGACGGAGACGTAGACGTTCGGCGCCATCGCCTCGGTGATCGGAATCGCGAGCGACTTCGTCTTCGCGGTGACGTCGATCAAGCGCTGCTCGATCACGCCGTCGCGCTCGATCGTCACGAGACCCGTTGCCTGTGCGAGATCCGTCTTCAGGATCAGCGTCGCCGTGTCACCGGCCTTGTACTCCTTCTTGTCGGCAACGACGTCGAACGACAGCGAGTCGCTCGAGCGCCACGAGCCGCCCTCGCCGCCCCACGCGTAGATCTGGAGCGCCGCGATCGCCGTCTCGTCCTTCTCCTTCTCGGTCGCACTCTCGACGAGCACGAGGTAGTCACCGTCCTTGTCCGGCGTGAAGTCGACATCCGTCGGCTTGCCGGCGGTCAGCGTCACGACCTTGTCGAACAGCGTCTCCACCTTGTCGTTGCACGAGTAGCTGCCGCGATAGCCCCAGTCCTCCCACACGCAGTTCCAATCGCGGCGCGTGATCGTCACCTTGGCCGCACCGTCGAGCATCTTGCCGTCGGGCGACGCGCCGACGACCTTGATCTTCGTCGGCTTCTTCACGTCGAGGAAGTAGCCCTCAGACTTCACACCGAGGTACCGCTTGTACTTGAAGTACGGGACGGTGAACGACTTGGCGATGACCTCGTTCGACGGCGAGGTCACCGCCGCGCGCACGAGCAGGTCCGAGTCCTGATAGACGTCGGTGGGGCTGATCGCGACGGCGAGCGTCGCGTTGCCCTTGTCGTCGAGGGTCAGCTTGTCCTCGGTCACGAGCTGCTGCGAATAATCCGACTCGTCGTAGTAGTAGCTGTCGTAGCGGCGATCGTCGGAGAACTGGAACTCGGCGAGCTCCTTCTCGAAGTCGACGCGGCGCTTGCGGCTGTGAATCGTGACGTTCACGTCGCCACTGCGCAGCGGTGCGCCGTACAGGTAGCTCGCGTTGATGGTCGCCGCGACCTTGCCGCGGTGCACGATCCGCGGCTCCTTCAGCTTGCCGCTCACCTCGAACGTCGCGACGCGATACTCCTCGACGGAGAACTCGCGCGTGAATGTGCCGAGGTCGCCAACCGTCGCGCGGATCGTGTAGTCACCGAGGCGCGCGTCGGCCGGCAGATCCACGTCGAGCCAGAAGCCACCGAACGCCGAGAGCTTCGCGGTCGCCTCGCTGAACTGCTTGCCCTGCGGGCCCGTGATCTCGACGGCGACCTTGCCACCGGCGGCGGGCGTCGAGAGCGGCTCGCCGAGCTTAGAGACACGCGCGATACCCTTGATGTGGACCTTCTCGCCCGGGCGATAGAGGCCGCGATCCGTATGCATGAAACCGCGCAGCTTCTGTGCGCCCACCGAGTTGTCCGTCGAGACGTTGAAGTTCCACGCCGCGAGACCACCCGAGCGGCTCGGGTTGATCATCGTCCAGTCGTTGCCGAGCGACGCGTAAATGCGGATGCCTGACTCGTCGGACGACCAGTCGTTCTCCTCCTCTTCCGAAACGGTGGGCTTGCCGCTGATCTTGTTCGTGGGCGGCAACACGGCGACGCCGTTCGCGTCGGTGGTGCCGGTGAACGTCACCTTGCCCTGCGGGTCGCGCACGGTGATCGTCGCACCGGGCAGCGGCTTGCCCGTCGAGAGCTTCGACGCCCACACGAGGCCGCGGGACGGCGACAGCTTGCTGACGAGGCCGATGTCCGTGAAGTTGACCAGCACCTTCTGGCGGCCGCCATCGGCGTACGGATCGCGCGCGACCTCTTTGCTTCCGACCTCGACGTAGTACATGCCGGGTCCGGGCGCCGTGCCGAACAGCTCCTGCGCGCCGAGCGAGTGCTGGCCCCACTTGTTCTTCGGGCCGGTGATCGGGATCGTCTTCGACTTCCCGGTGAGCTTGGCCGCCTTGAGGTCCGCCGGCTTCGGCTCCCACCAGTCGAGCAAGCCCGCGACGAGGTGCATGTTCGCGGGCGTGACGTCGACGGCCGTCACGTCGAGCTTGGTCACGTTGCGCGTCCAGATCGGGATCACGGGACGCGACAGCTCGGCGACGAAGTAGCCCGACTCCATCGAGATCGTCGGCTGCGCGTCCGTCGTTCGGAACTCGATCGTCTCGGCCTTGCCGAGCGTCTGGCCGAACACGTCCTTCTGCGTCGCATCGATCGTCAGCGTGTAGCTCGTCAACGGATCGAGCTGCACGTTGCAGCTCACGCCCGCGGGCGTCGCGCCGTCGTGACAGCGCTGCGGGAAGCCGGGTGCCTTCGGCTCGAGCTTCATCGCGTACGGCTCGGCGAGCGGGTTCGAGAACGCGATCTCGAGCGAGAGATCTTCGTCGGGGACGATGTCGTTGCCGTCCGGTGTGAGCCCGACGAACGCGAGCTTGCCGTACGTCTTGAACTTCTCGGTCGCCGCCTCCGCGAGGCCGAGGTTGCCGACGACGCCCTTGAGGCCCGCACGGCACGTAATGGTCCACTCGGACTCCAGCGTCAGCTCGCCGGTGGGCTGCACCGTGAACGTGCGCGCGGTGCCCGTGGCCGAGTCCTTCGCGGCCTTCACCTTGTGCTTGTTAGGCCCGGACTCGAAGCTGCAGTTCTGGGTGACCTGATCGAACGCGACCTCCTGCGTGAAGTCGAGGCGGACGATCTGATCTTTCGTCGCGCGTTCCTTGAGACCGAGCACGTCCGCGGTCGCGCGCAGTCGCTCCGTGAAGAACTCGAAGGTCGTCGGTGTGCCGAGATCCGCGCCGTCGAGCGCCTTGGTCTCGCCGGGGACGGTCACGGCGTATTTCGTCGACAGGGGCAGGTTCGCCGAGGGGACAAACGCGAGTGTCTTCTCGTCGGTCCACGTCGCGTTGCCGGCGATCGGCGGGTTCAGTGTCAACGGTGGTTTCGCGATCGGTTGCCCGATCATGTTCTTCAGCACCATCGGCCGCGAGAACGCGAGCACGACGCGCATCTGACCGGTGACCTCACCGGCCGGCGTACCGGCAACCGAGAGGTCGCCTTTCGCCTTCGTTCCACCACCACATGCAGCGAGCGCTGCACAGACCAACATAGATCCGACGAGACGATTGGTTCCCATGGCGTCGCGAAACTACCACGCGGATTCGTCGCGTGCCGGTCCCACCGAACGTACGCTCGCGTCACTTTTGAAGGTTTGCGCGAACGCTCGATCGCCGCCGGCTATTTCGTGGCGCGCGCGCGCGAGCGATGACGCTTGGACCGACGACGCTTCTCGGGGTGCTCTGGATCCGCGGTGATCGAGATCGCACGGCCATCGATCGGATACTTCGTCTTCAGGTAGCCGACTATGTCCTTCGCCTTCGCGGCGCCCGCCGTCTTGCCGCGCGCGACCTTGCTCTGCTTGAGCACGAAGCCGCCGACACGCGTGACGTAGAACGCGCCCTCACGCGCCATCTGTGTTCCGTCGAGATCGAGGATCAACGGGTAGCGCTTGCCCGGTTCGACCTGCGCCGGGAGCGTGACTCGCAGGCGTTGCGCGCGTCCGTCGACGACGAGCGAGTCCGGGCGTTCGCGAGACGCGGGCGGCACCACGGGCTCGGTCCAGGGGTCCGGCGGCGCGATCTTCGCGGCCGCGACCGCCAGATCCGCGAGGAACACGCCGCGCTCGTCGTCGGAGAGCATGCGCGGGCGACCCTTCTCCGTCCGCGTATAGATGTGCTCGACGGACAGGAGGCGACCATCGTGGATGTAGAGCTTGTCGACGGTCGCCTCGCGCTGCCCCCGGCGGTACTGCGCGAACAGGATGTTTCCCGGGCCGTAATGGACATACGCACCATGGTGGACGTCCCACGGATGCGCGACGTGCGCCTGGCTCCCGAGGACGAACATCGCCCCCGCCTCCGCGAGGCCGCGCAGATCGCGCACGAGGTCGGGCGGCGGCGTGTGCGTGCGTAGCTCGCGGTGCTGCACGGTCGCGATCGGCAGGTAGCCCTCGCGGCGCAGCTCCTGGAGCTGCCATTTCATGCGCGCCCAATCGCAGTTCGCCGTGCCGATGCCGGAGCTGATCGCGCGAGCCCACCAGTTGACCGCGTTGCAGCCGACGAACGCGAGGCGGTTGCCGTTGTGCTCGACGAAGCGCGGCGCGCTCGCCTCGATCTGCGTGCGACCACCGCCGAACCAATGCCAGCCGCGCTTCTCGTACATGCGGATCGTGCGCGCCATCGCTCGCTGGCCGTAGTCGGTGAGGTGGCTGCCCGTCAGCTCGACGAGGTCGGTATCGAGCGCGGCGAGTAGCTCGATGTAGCGATCGCGCGAGCAGAACTTGAGCTTCGGCGTCTCCTGGCCCGTCTTCGGATCGCAGCCGCGCACGAACGCGACCTCGTTGCTCACGTGGACGAGGTCCGCGCTACGGAAGAACGGCGCGATGTGCTTCACGGTGTTGCGGATGCCGGTGTCGTCGACGCGTTTGGCGGTGCGGCCCGTCAGCGCGGTCGTGCCGCTCATCACGAGCGTCGTCAGCTTTGCGCGATCGATGTTGCCCGTCGCGGCGCCACACAGCGGGATTGCGAGCGGCGAGTCGTCGACGAGTGGATGCGCGCCGTCCACGGTGATCACGCGCCACGCGGGCGACAGCTCGTGTGCGGGGACGATCGCCCAGCCGCTCGCGACGGGTTCGCGCGACGCAGGTGCGATCACGGCGCCCTTCGTGCGCGCACCGAGCACGCGGGAGACCACCGCACTCGTCTCGTCGGAGGCCGCGATCGCGCCGCGGCGCCATTTCTCGACGAGATCCTTCGAGGCGATCGACTGCGCCGGCTCGTACGCCCCGGCGATCAGCGCGAAGCGATGGTGCGCGACCGGCGCATCCGACGGCGTGCACGCGTACGCGTCGAGTCGCGTCGCGAGCGATGGCGTCCTGTCGCGCGACGACGCGACGACGACCGGCGGTTGATCGATCGCGGGCGCCGCGCTTGCCGGTCGCGATGCAGGCGCTGCCGGCAACGACGCCTCGGACGCGCCGCATGCACTCGCGAGCACCAGCCACAGGGCCGTGGTCACCCTCACCGCTTCTCATCTTATGCGGGTGCCAATGTAGGCAACCAGGGGTCGCGGCGACTTGCGCGATTGTTTGCGACGCGCCTGCCGGGCCGGTCTCTACCTGGCAATGAAGCAGCTCCGCATCGTCGCGATCGTGATGGCCACCCTCGGTGTTGGTTGTATGACCTCGGGCACGTACGACACGTACGGCCAGCCCGCCTACGCGCAGCCCGCGTATGCAACGGCGTCGCACGGCACGGGCGTCATGGTGAACGGCACGGAGCTCGGCGCGAACGACAAGGCGCAGCTCGAGGCGATCCTCGGGCAGAGCGTTCCCGCCGGCCGGTATTGGATGGATGCGAGCTACAACTTCGGCTACGAGGGGTCCGGCGCGTCCGTGAATCTTCGCGAGCTCTACCTCGCGAAGAACCCGCAAGCGGCGCAGCCGCAGGAGCGCGGCGTGTCGATGTACAGCACGGACACCGCGGGACGCGGCAGCTCGATCGTCAGCGAAGGTGGCTGCACGATCTTGAGCACGCCCTCCGGTTCGCTCTCGTCGGGCTGCTAGCGATCCCGCAAGCGCGCTACGGTGCGTGTGCGTGTCGGCGCCGACGACGATCGAAGACGAATGGCTGTTTGGCTGGGACCCGACGCCCGGCATTGTCTCGGTGTGGTCCGAGGGCGACGGCCGCGTGCACGTGTGGCGCCGCGTCGCCGGCGAGCTCGTCCACGAGCAGGTCGCGTTTCGCCCGTGGATGCTCGTCGATGCGGTCGCACGCCCCGACGCGAGCGACCGGATCAGCGTGCGCGAGCTCGCGGGCGACGGCGAGCTGCGGTTCGTCGTGCGCGCCGACGACACGGCGACGCTCCACGCGGCGGTGATCCGCGCGGCGACGCGCCGGCTCGGCCAGCACGTGAACCACGTGCGCGACCTCGACGACAGCGTCCTGGCGCTCGCGCCCGAGGAGCAGTACCTCGTCGCGACAGGGCGAACGCTGTTCCGCGACCTCGGCCTCGACGACGTGCGCCGCATGCAAGTGGATCTCGAGACCACTGGACTCGATCCGCAGCGCGATCGGATCTTTCTCGCCGCGATCCGTGCGCCCGACGGCGAGGTCACGCTGATCGAAGGTGCCGACGAGGCACACTTGATCACCACGATCGTCGAACGCACGCGCGCGATCGATCCCGACGTGATCGAGAACCACAACCTGCACGGCTTCGACTTGCCGTTCCTGGACAAGCGCGCGCGGTTGCTCGGAGTGCCGCTCGCGTTTGGTCGCGTGGGACCACCGGGGCTGCGCCAGCGCGGCGCGCGGCGAGGCGTCGCGATCGGCAGCGGCGACGCCGCGCGACGCGTGCGGTTCAGCGCTCCGGGACGCGAGCTGATCGACACGCTCGACGCCGTACTGCGCCACGACTTCGCCACGCGCGACCTGCCGGGCCACGGGCTCAAGGCCGTCGCGCGTCACCTCGGCGTCGCCGGTCCCGATCGCGAGCACATCCGCGGCGATCAGATCTGGGACGTGTACCAGCACGATCCGGATCGCGTGCGTCGCTACGCGCGCGCCGACGTCGAGGAGGTCGCCGGCCTCGCGCGCCTGTTGTGCGGCGCCGCGTTCGCGCTCGCGCGCATGGCGCCGCGCCGCTACGAGCGCCTCGCGGACGCAGGCCCGGCGACCGGCGTGATCGATCCGCTGCTCGTGCGCGCGTACCTGCGGAGCGGCGAGGCGCTGCCCGCGCATCGTCCCGGCGACGGCACGGTCCACAGCGGCGCCGCGCTGCACCTGTTCGCGGCGGGCGTCGCGCGGCGCGTGGTCAAGGCCGACGTCGCGAGCCTGTACCCGTCGCTGATGCGGCAGTTCCGCATCTCGCCCGCGCGCGATCGCAAGGGAGCGCTGCTCGCGATCGTCGACCGGCTCGTCACGCAGCGGCTCGCCGCGAAGGCCGCCGCGAAGACCGCCCCGCCCCACTCCGCCGAGCGCCACGAGCACGAGGCGATGTCCGCCGCGATGAAGCTCGTGGTGAACTCCGCGTACGGCTACCTCGGCGCCGGCGGGCTCACACGCTTCAGCGACGTCCACGCCGCGAACGAGGTCACGCGTCGCGGTCGCGAGACGCTAACGCTCATGTGCGATGCGCTCCGCGCGCGCGGCGTGACGCTCCTCGAGGCGGATACGGATGGCGTGTACTTCTCCGTGCCCGAGGCGTGGACCACCGACGACGAGCGCCGCGTGGTCGCGGAGGTCGGCGCGCTGCTGCCGCCGCTCGTGCAGCTCGAGCTCGAGGGCCGTTACGCCGCGATGCTCTCGCACGAACCGAAGAACTATGCGCTGCGCACGTTCGGCGGCGAGTTAGTCCTGCGCGGTGTCGCGTTCCGCTCGAGTCGCGCGGAGCCGTTCGGCGAGGCCTTCCTTCGCGCCGCGATCGAGCGGCTGTTCGACGACGATGTCGCCGGCGTGCGCGAGCTCTACCTCGCGACGGTGAACGCGCTGCGCAGGCGAACGATCGCGACCTACGACGTGTCGTCGCGCGTGCGGCTCTCGAAGTCACCGGCGCAGTACCTCGCGACGCGCGAGTCGCGCCGCGAGCTGTCGTACGAGGCAATGCTCGCGAGCGGCCGCATGGAGTGGTCGGTCGGCGAGCGCGTCCGGGTGTATCGAACGGCGCGCGGCGCCGGCCGCGTGATCGAGACGCTGGACGACGACGAGCTGCCGCCGACCGAAGGCATCGACGCGATGACGTGGACGAACCGCCATCGCGACCCGCGTGACTACGACGTCGAGCACTACGTGCGGATCCTGCGCGACAACTTCGCGAGCCGGCTCGCGCGAGCGCTCGCGCCGGAAGACTTCGCGGCCGTGTTCGCCGACCCCGACCAGCTCTCGCTGTTCGCGCCATCGCTTGGTGCCATGCGAGCGATCCTGACGTCGGTCGTCGAGTCATCGCAGGCATCGGCCGACGATGAAGAGTAGCGATCTCCGAGCTGCGTGCAGCGCTCCTAGAAGCGCGTGCGCCGCGCGCACTGCTTGCCATAGCACGTAGCCCCGGTTTGCATCGCACCATAGAAGGTGCCGTACGGGGTCACGATTCGTGGCCGCCAGTAATAGGTGGTGCCTCTAGTGAGCCCACCCACGGTCGTGACCACGTTCGGGTACGCGTAGTACTGCGCATCCGTCGCGCCGAGGAACTTGGTCGTGCCCAGGTTCGTCGTCGGGCCGTAGTCCACGTACAACTGACCGGCGACGAAAAATGATTCGAGCCGGAACGAAAACGTCAACTCGGTCTCGCTCCACTGTCGGCCGGTGCCCACGTCGATCCACGACGTCACGAAGTTCGCGAACCGCGCGAGGTAGTCGATGCTGAACGTGATGGTCGGAACGAGCTGCCAGAAGTTGTTATGCACGACGACGGACAGCTGACCGTTGGTCATCGGCCGCGCATACACGATCGGGATGTAGATCTCGAGGCGTTGGTTCGCGTCGAGCCTCGACCAGCCGAACACGTTGGGGGTGGTGATTGGCAGCGGCGTCGACGAGCAGGCGCCTTGGGCACTCGGAAACGCGCTGAGCGGTTGATTCGCAGCGCTCGGGGAGAGCGCGCGATAGCACTCGACCGCTTGCGTGGTGTCCTGCGCGATTCCAGGTGGCAGTCGAAACTCCGGAATCACCGTGACCGGACCGCACGAGCCGTTCTGGACGACGACCACGATCGCCGAGTCTTGCGAATCGCCGGTCTGCGGCGTCACCTCGCCGAAGTAGCCGACCTGCGTCCGGATGCCATCCGCCCCGTCTACACAGGCGCCGTTGTCGTTGCCGATTGGTTGACTGAGGCGCCATTGGGGGGCGGCGACGGCGAGTGCAGGAGCGATGACGGAAGCGACGATCGCAGCGAGCAATAGTCTGGGCATGCCCGCTAAGAGGGGCCTGCGCGCACTCGTCTCGCCGATTTCGCGCAAGCAGAGATCTAGCCGGCGCGACGCGCAGTTAGCGCGCGACCGAGCTTGCCGAGCTCCTACTCCCAGCCCATCGTCGCGCGCTGCGTCCACTCCTCGGCGTGCATCGCGTCGAACGTGAGCACCATGCGAACGCTGTCGCCCTTCGGGAACAGCTCGACGGTGTACCTTACGTCGTACGGCGCCACGTCCTTGATGAAGTCCGTCGCGTGGTCGTAGACGAGGCGCTTCTGCGGCACGACCTCGCGGTAGCGGATCGTGGTCTCGATCGCGACCGGCATGTTCGCCTTCTTCATGAACTCGACCATCTCGGGGGCGGCCGCGATCATGACGTAGACGAGCGTCCCGCCCGGGCGCAGATCGATCGAGCGGACCTCGACGCGGAAGCCGTCGGGGCCCCACCACGACTCGATGCCGTCCTTGGTGGTCCATAGCTCCCAGACGTCGGAGAGCGCGGCGTCGAACGTGCGCTGCATGGTGACTTGCTTCTTCATGGTCACGGCTGCTGGTCCTTTCGCGCCCGCTTTCGGCGCTCGAGCTCGACAGCAAAACGATCGAGACGTGCGTCCCACGTCTTCTTGAACTGGGCGAGCCACGCGTCGAGCTCGTCGAACGGCTCGCGGCGCAGCGAATACAGGCGGCGGGCGCCTTCCGGGCGCATCTGCACGAACCCCGCCTCCGAGAGCAGGCGCAGGTGACGCGACACGCCGGACTGATGGATCTCCATCTGCTCGACGATGTCGGTGACCGCCTTCTCGCCGGTGCGCAGCACCTCGACGATGCGGCGCCGCGCGGGGTCGGCGAGCGTCTCGAACACGACGGCTTGCATGGATGCGTATATACATAACGGTGCATATGATGGGCGTCAAGCCGGATCCGGTCACGAAGAACATCGATCTCGTCGGCAACACTTTCGCCGGCAGCGGCAAGATGAAGCCGGAAGCCGAGGACCGTGACCGCACCTGCCCCCACCGCCCCGAGCGCAGACGCGCTGTTAGCGCACACCGACTGGCTGTTGCAGCTGGCGCGGGCGCTCGTCGGCGACGCACATGCGGACGACGTCGTGCAGGACACGTTCGAGGTCGCGATCACGCAACCACCGAAGAAGGACGGCGCGCTCCGGCCGTGGCTCGCGGGCGTGGCGCGGAACCTCGCGAAGATGTCGCTGCGGGGAAAAGCGCGTCGCGAGAAGCGCGAGACCGCTGCGCAGGGAGTCACCATCGGCGCGGTCGAGATTCCATCGTCCGACGAGCTCGTCGAGAGAGCGCGCATGCAACAGAAGGTCGCGGCGATTGTCCTAGACCTGCCGGAGGCGCTGCGCGACGTGCTGCTCCTCCGGTTCTTCGAGGGCATGAGCGCCGCCCAGATCGCACGCGCGCAGGGGATCCCCGGCGCCACCGTGCGATCGCGGCTGGCCGAGGCACTCGCGCGCGTGCGCGGTGCGCTCGATCAACAGCACGGCGGTGATCGCAAGCGCTGGATGGCGCTCGTCGCTCCTCTCGGATCCATTCCCACGTCGTCGGGCACTGCGGCCGTAGTTGGAGGGTTACTCGTGAAAACAGGAATCAAGATCGCCATCACCATCGCCGTCCTCGCCGTCGCGGCGCTCTTCGCGGGCCGGCACTTCGGGTGGTTCGGGGGCCCCGAGGCACGTGACACCGGGGGGCCGACGAAGGTCGTAGACGGCAGCGCGAAGCCGCCGCCGAAACCGGTCACGCCGGCGGTCGCGTCGAGCCCCGGCGCAACGCGCGCCCCCGACATCGCACACGACGACGATCCCGAGGGCACGTTCCGCCTCGAGGGCCAGGTCATCGACGACAAGGACCAGCCGGTGGCGAACGCACTCGTCGCGATCGACTCGCATCCACCCAAGACGGTCGAGACCGGCGCCGACGGCGCGTTCGTGTTCGAGAAGCTCATCGCGCGCGACTATCGGCTCGAGGCGACCGGCACGATCGGCGGCGTTCACGGCTACGCGGGTCCCGCGCGGCTGCGCCTCACCGAGAAGCCCGAGCCCATCACGCTGCGCATGCGCGAGGGCGGCATTGTCGAGGTCGTCGTCACGTCGGCGAGCGACAGCGCCGCGATCGCAAACGCCTCCGTCGAGCTGCGATCGACGCTCACGTGGAAAGCGACGACCGATGCCAAGGGCATCGCGACCTTGAAAGGCGTCGGCGCGACGTGGGCGCCGCTGGTCGCGACTGCGAGTGGTTATGCGCCCGCTGCGATGATGCTGTCGACGTCCGGGAATCCGGCCGCGCCGTCGCGCGTGTCGCTCGCACTGTCGAAAGGTGCGGCGCTCGCGGGCAAGGTCGTCGACGAGGCCGGCAAGCCTGTCGGCGGCGTGCGTGTCGTCGCGACCGCGGCAAGCGAGCCACTCCCCGTCGTGGATCCTCGCCGCGACGGCGTCGAGACGAAGCCCGACGGAACATTCGCGTTCCCGACGATCGCCGCGGGAACGTGGCGGATCACCGCGACGCACACGACATACGCGCCGACGACGACCGCGCCGATCACGGTCGATGGATCGAACGCGAAGTCCGGCGTGCAGATCGTGCTGTCTGCGGGCGCGTCGATCACCGGCGTCGTAAAGGACAAGAGCGGCGCGCCGATCGCCGCTGCGGACGTCCGCGTCGTCGTCCGTGGCACGGTGACCTGGCGCCCGACGCGGCAGGCGTTCACCGCGCCCGACGGGACGTTCTCCATCGCGGGCCTTCCTCGGCGCGCGGTCGATGTCGTCGCGTCCGCCCCCGCAGGCTCGTCCGCGATCGCACCCATCGATCTCGCCGCGAAGCCGGCGGAGACGATGACGATCACGCTCGACGTCGCGGGCACGATCGCCGGCACCGTCGTCGACTCGACGGGCCAGGGCATCGGCGACGCGCAGGTGATCGCGGAGCCGGCGTGGAATGGCGGCGTCGCGGATCAGCAGGCGTGGATCGTGCGCGGGATCCAGGAGGCCGTCACCGACCAGAGCGGCGCGTTCGCCTTCCACGGCCTCCCCGACGGCACGTACCGCGTACGCGCATCGCGTCCCGGCGCGCTCGAGTCCGCGATCGAGCTCGCGCGCCCGCTCGAGACCAAGCCCGGCGACACGAAGGCGCGCATCGTGCTCCCGGCCGACGGCACCGTCACGGGCAAGGTCGCGCTCGCCGACGGCACGCCGCCCGCGGCGTTCACCATATCGATCGGCGGTACGTACCCCGTCCCGTTCGCGACACCCGATGGCTCGTTCTCGATCCCCACGATCGCGGGCACTCACACGATCGTCGTCGACGGCCGCCGCTTTCTCGCCGCGAAGGCCAAGGACGTCACTGTCGCGGAGGGCAAGCCGACCGACGTCGGCACGATCACGGTGCAGCCCGGTCGCTCGATCTCCGGGCGTGTCCTCGACGAGAACCGGGTCCCGGTCGCGAATGCGAAGGTCGCCGCGGGCAAGATCCTCTCCGGGGGCGGCGCGGAGCTGTACATCCCCGACGAGTCCATTGACGCGAAGGACACCACCACCGACGAGAGCGGCTACTTCCGCCTCCAGGGCTTCCCGCCGAACCCGGTCACCATCGTGGCGGGCAAGGACAAGCTGCGCTCGCCGTCGGTGCGCTTGGCCGCTTCGCCCGACAGCGCGACCATCGAGCTCGTCCTGGCGCCGACCACCGGGCTCGACGGCACGATCACCCGCGACGGGAAGCCGCTCGCCGACACGATCGTGATCGCGAACCCCGTCGGCGCGACGCAGTCGAACTTCTTCGTACAGACCGGCCCCGATGGCACGTTCGCGCTCGACTCGCTCGCGCCCGGTCCGTACGTCGTGTACCCGATGATCGGCGGCGGTGGGCCACGCCCCAAAGACATGTACGCGCTACGGGTCGAGGTCGCGCCGCTCGGCCGCACGAAGACCACGATCGACGCGACCCCCGGCACGAGCACCGTCACGATCGATGTCGTCACCGAGGACGGAAAGCCGGCACCGATGGCCATGGTGTTCCTCGTCGGGATGGCGTTCGATATCAAGAACGTCGGGCAGCTCCGCGATCTCGATCAGGTCGCGATCGACACGAAGACTCCGCTGCCGATCTACATGCGCGGTGCGATGGGTGGCCCCGCCGAGGTGACGACCGCGCGACTGGGTCCGCACAGCGCGTGTGCGATGCCGCCGCCGATGAACCCGATCGCCGACGTGCGCTGCGTGGGCGTGAAGGTCGCCGGCCCGAAGGTGTCGCTGAAGATCACCGTGCCCGCAACGTGGTACGCGGGCGGCGCGGGCGGGGCGCCTCCGGGTCCGCCCGCGGGCAGCGGTACGGGCAGCGCGCCTGCGGGTCCACCCACGGGCAGCGGCGCGGGCAGCGGCAACTAGCCCGCGCGGCGGCTGAGCCAGAGAGCGCCAGCGCCGGTCAACGCGAGACCGATCCAGATCCACAACGGCTCTGTGTTGTCGCGGTCGTGGTCACCCTCGCGGCGTTGTCGGCCCTCGTAAATCAACCGCGCGGTCGCGCAACTACGCCCCGACCGACGCCGTTCCGCAATGCGCGCGGCCATCTCGCTTGCACTGCGAGCGTTGCGTTCCTTACACACCGCATCCGTGTTGGGGACCTTGCACGCCGCGGAGAGCGGATTAGCCATACACGCATCCCACCAGCACGTGACGAGCGTGCCCTTCGCGAGCTCGATGGCGTACGCGGTGCCGAGGCGCGCGAACTTCACGGCGTGCAGCGCGTTGTCCTTGCTCTGCTCGAGCGTGTCGTTCTTCGTGTGGATGCGCTTGTTCATCTCCTTCGAGCGCGACTCGAACGGCATCGAGGCCGGCACGCCGGCGCGGTGCCAGGATGCGTGGTCGGAGCACGCGTACCCGCACTTGTCGGAGCCCCACGTGGCGTTGGTGTAGCGCTCGATCAGATCGACGAGGAACTTGTTCTGCGCCTTGCTCGTGAAGTCGTCGATGATCCAGATGTCTCGATCCGAGCCCTGGAAGTTCGTCATGTCGAGCTGAAGTGCACCGACGACGTCGACCTTGCGCGCCTTGAAGTCACGCACGATCGCCTGCGAGCCGCGCAGGCCGACCTCCTCGGCGGCATACGCCATGAACTTGATCGTGCGCTCGGGGCGGAAGTCCGACGCGAGCAGCACGCGGGCGATCTCGGTGAGCGTCGCGATGCCGGACGCGTCGTCATCGGCCCCGGGCGCGCTCGACGACACGCCGCCGGGCGCGATCGAATCGAGGTGACCGCCGATGACGATCACCTCCGAGGCGCGCGTCGTACCCGGGATGGTCATGATCACGGACTTCTGCGGGTAGCCCTGATCGAACAGCTCGATCGTCACGTCGCTGCGGTCCTTCGCGAGCCCGCGCCACTTCTGCGCGAGCCACGCCGACGCCGCCGCACCGCTCTCCGAGCGGTAGTAGCGGTTCTTCATCGACGACAGCTCGCGGATCGTCTGGAGGATGTGCACGTCGGAGAGGCGTGGCAGGACCGCGTTCACGACCTCGGCGCGATCGATCGTGTAGTCGACATCGCGCAGCGGGGTGGCGGGCGCCAGGGCTTCGTCGAGAGACTCGTGCACCATGTAGCCGCCGCAGCGACCGAACTCCTCGTGCATGTGCTCCGAGAGGGCGAGTAGCTGGTCGTCTGCGATCTCGAGGACCACCCGCTCGTCGTTGGCCATATGAAGGTCGATCGGGGCGTCGTGCTCGCTCGCGAGCATCGTGACCGACGGCAGGGCATCGGCACCGACCGAGATGATCTGACGCGCCGGCTCGGCGGCTGCGCCCCCCGAGAGCAGCCCCAGCAGAACAGACGCGGCGACCATCGTGCGCATACCCGTAGGGTACCTCGGCCGGGATCGTGTGGCACTCGCCAATCGAGTGGGTAGCCGGGTCTCATGGGACGACGAGATCGACCACCACGGGCAGGTGGTCCGAACCGACGTCGGGGCCGATCCGGTGGTCGCGGACTCCGATCGCGCAGGACGCGAGCACGTGGTCGATAGGGATTCGCAGCAGCCACCCGCCGGCGGGGCGCGTCCCCTGAAAGCCAAACCCGGCGCGCGAGTCGCACAACCCGCTCGCGCTTTTCATCGTCGCGAACGTCCGCGACCACGGGGTCGCGTTGAAGTCTCCCGCGACGACCACGCGCGGATCACCGCGGACGAGCGCGCCGAGCTCGACGAAGTAGCCCATCAGCGTAGCGTGCAATGCGGACGACATCGGCGGGACCGGGTGCACGACGACGATGCGGAACGCGGTCGCGCCGACGCGAACATCGGCGAAGATGTTCGGCGTCCCGTTGGCCAGCGCGCGCACCTCGCCGTGCATTTCGCCGCGCACGAACAGCGCGACGCCGAAGTTATCGTCGCGCGGTGCGACGATCCGCGCGTAGCCCTCGACCGACGGTGCGAGCGCATCGAGCCACGTCTGGCTGACCTCGACGAGCGCGATCACGTCGGGCCGCTCGGCCTCGATCACACGCGCGACCTTTTCGTGTTCGCTGTTCGCGGTGAGCACGTTGATCGACAGCAATCGCACGGGTGTGCCCGGCGGCACGTCGCGGCGAGGAGACGCCAGGTCCGGCACGATCGCGATCAGCGTGACGAGCGTTGCGATCGCGACCGCGTCGGTCTGGTGATGCCGCAGCGCGAGCGCAGCGCACGCGACGAGCGCACCGCCGATCGCCAGCTGCACGTGGAAGTGCTCGAACAACACGAGCGGCCACACCGGCAGCAGCGTCGCGACGGTGCCGAGCACGGTCAGCGCGATCGCGATCGACAGCGCCTTGCGGGCTACCTCGGCGCGCTCGACCATGGCTGGCAGCCTGCCACGGTTCGCGTCGATCGCGACGCCGCGCCGGCGACACGCGCCCGATCTGCGAGCGCTCTACGCGCGATCTCCACATCGTGCTCGATGTCACGCGAGCGTCGAGCCGCGCGACCGTCGAGTCGAGCTCAGGCCGTGCGCGGGCGGTGCCACTTCGTGCGCGTGTACGCGACGCGAAATCCGTTGCGCTCCGCGTTTCGCTGCGACGTCGTCCCGACGTTCGTGACCATCATCGCAGCCGTGCACCCGCGCGCGCGCGCATCGGCGAGTCGTTTGGCGAGGAGCGCAGCTTGCGCACCCTGCCCGCGCGCCGACGGAATCGTGCTCGCGCCCGCGACGAGCGCCACGTCGTCGCAGATGCCCATCGCACCCGTGGCAATCGGTTCGCCGTCGCGCTCGACGAGGTAGAGCGACATCGCGCGATTCGCGAGGTTCACGTCGGCCATCGCGCGCATGAACGGCGCGAACGCGGGATCCGCGGCCCACCCGGCGACGGAGGTATCCGCCCACACGGCTCCGTCGACATCGGGATCGATCCGTCGCACGCGCAGGGTCGTTGGAACGGGGACCTCCGCGATCGGCTGCACCAGCACCGATGACAGCTCGATCGGTTTGTAACCCCGCGCGACGAGCGCCTGCATCGTCTCGATGCTCGCGAACGGGCTGACCTCGTGGTTCGCATCCGCGCCGCGCTCGGCGAACCACGCCTCGATCGCCACGAGCTCCGCGTCGCGCACCGGCGAAAACAGATCGAGCCCGAACGTCTGCGTAAGCGGCGAGTCGGCTCCGTCGAAGACAGCGCCCGTTCCGCCGAAGTCGTGGAACGCAGCTCCTATGTTGGAGACGCGGTTGCGCGGTTCGACGAACGTCGAGCACACCGTCCCCTCCGTTCGCTCGAGGCGCTTGGCGATGTCGAGATCCATGAACACGGGCCGACATTCGCACGAGACGCGCATACGATGTGCTCGTGCGAACGCTCGAACCCGTCGATCTCGACTTCTTTGCCACCGCTCCGTTCCGGATCTGCGAGACGTTGCACCTGCGCGCCTCGCCCGAGGCCGTGTTCGCCGCATTTGCCGACGCGCCGATGTGGACACGCTGGTGGCCGCTGATGCACGAGGCCCGGTGGACCAAGGGGACCGGCGGCCTCGGCGACGAACGGAGCGTCTCGCTGCGCGCGCTCGGACGATTCGACGAGCGCTTCATCGCGTGGACGCCCGGCGCGCACTTCGCGTTCTCGATGATCGCCACGACCTCGCCGCTCGTGAAGCGTATGGGCGAGGACTACCGGCTCACGCCCGACGGTAAAGGCACGCGGCTCGTGTGGACGATCGCGGCGGTCCCGTCCGCGCTCGGGCGCGCGTCGACGCCGGTCACGCGCTTCATCTCGAAGCGCATGATCCGGCGCGGCATCCCCAAGCTCGATCGTTTGCTGTCGGCGAACTGAGCGCGCGATCGCCGACGGCCTGCGATCGACGTTAGCTCGAGCGCGCGACGCGTCCGGGCCGCGCGCCGGTGAGCACGCCGTCCTCGGCGATCACCTCGCCGCGCACGATTGTCGCGCGATAGCCGCTCGCGGGCTGGAGGAAGCGCTTTCCGCCCGCCGGCAGATCGTGGACGAGGCGCGGGCGGTGCAGCGCGAGCGCCGACAGGTCGATGATGTCGACGTCGCCGCGGAGTCCTTCGCGTAACTCGCCGCGATCCGCGAGGCCGAGCCACGCGGCGGGCTCGCCGGTCAACTTGCGCACGCCGGCTTCGATCGACATCGTGGCCTTGTCGCGGATCCAGTGCGCGAGAAAATACGTCGAGAAGCTCACGTCGCAGATCGTGCCGACGTGCGCGCCACCGTCGCCGAGCCCGAGCATCGCCTGCGGGTGGCGCAGCATCTCGCCGACCTCGGCGAGCGAGCCCGACGCGTAGTTGTAGATGGGGAAGTACAGCAGCTGATGGCCGTCGTCCTCGAGGAGCGCGTCGTAGATGACCTCGAGCGGCTTCCGCTTCGTGCGCATCGCCTCTCCGAACATCGACGCCTGGCGATCCGGCTCGTAGTCCGGACGATCCGCGAGACGGAACAGGCTCATCGCGACGAGATCGATCGCCGAGAGCAGCTTGTCCGCGAGCGGCGGAATCGCACTGCCGTCGCCGGCGACCTTGTCCGTCTTCTCCGCGAGGATCTTCGCGCGCACATCGGGCTTCTTCAGCTCGCGCACGCGCTCGGCGAGCGGGAGATGCGCGACTGCCTTGTACGTCGGGAAGCCGATGAACGGGTGGAACGTCGCCTCGAAACCGAGGATGACGCCGATACCGCGCGTCGCGACCTGTGCACGCATCGGCAGCCCCGAGGCGTTCGCGCGTTCGATGCGTTCGAGGATCCGGCGCCACTGCTCCGTCGCACCGACACGCTGGAGCAGCGAGATCGACAGCGGGCGTCCTGCGGTGCGCGCCATGTCCTCGAGCACGTCGAACTCCGCGTCGAACCGATCCTCCCAGCGCGGCGACTCGGTCATGTCGAAGTCGCTCACCGCCTGCAGCACGCCGCGACCGCTGTCACCGACTGCGCGCGCGAGCGCCGCGAGCTCCTTCGTCGCCGCGTCGGCGGCCGGCGTCGGACGCCCGTCCTTGTTGCGGTGGTTGTCGCTGCGCCCCGTCGAGAAGCCGATCGCGCCGTCGGCGATCGCGCGCTTCACGATCGCTGCCATCTGCGCGATGTCGTCGTCGGTGGCCGGCTCGCCCCCGACCGCGCGCTCCCCCATCGCGAACACGCGCACCGCGTCGTGAGGCACATGGCATGCGATGTCGATCGCGTGACCGCGCCGATCGAGCGCGTCCATGTACTGGCCAAACGTCTCCCACTCCCACGTGAGGCCCTCCGCCAGCGCGGACCCTGGGATGTCCTCGACGCCCTCCATCAGCGCGATCAAACGCTCGCGATCCTCGGCGCGACACGGCGCGAACCCGACGCCGCAGTTGCCGATCACCACGGTCGTCGCGCCGTGTGCGCTCGACGGCAACAGGTCGCTGTCCCAGCTCGCCTGTCCGTCGTAGTGCGCATGGATGTCCACGAAGCCCGGAGTCACGAGCGCGCCGTCCGCGTCGATCGTTCGCTTCGCCGCGCCGAGCCCCTGCCCGATCGCCACGATGGTCCCGTTCTCGATCGCGACATCCGCCGTCCGCGCGGGACCGCCCGTTCCGTCGACGACCGTGCCTCCGCGAATGACGAGATCGTGCATGCGCGGGTTATCCTCGGATCTCCGCCACGAGCGAATCGAGATCGACGGCGCCCAGGCCGATACCATCGGCCAGCTCCTTCGCGACCTCGCCCTCCTCCATCGACACCTCGTCGTCTGCGAGCGCGATCGCCAGTGCGAGCATGAACGCGGCGCGCGCGGACTCCGTGCCGTCGACAAGCCCGGCGACGTGTGCGATCGCCGGCGCGAACCCCTTGCCCTCGAGCTGGTTCGCGGCGGCCGTGAAGTACTCGTCGATGTTCTCGCTGTCGACACCGCCGAGGATCTCGAGTCGATCGCGGAGCGCGTCATACTCCTCGGCGCTGGCCGATCCATCTGCGGCCGCGATCACGAACGCGGCGGTCACGGACGCCTCGAGGAACGACTGCGATGTCAGGCGCTCGGTCAGTCGGTACTTTGACCACCACGTGCGCTTTTCGTAACCATCCATCCACGCGTTATACACCCGACCGTGAACGGCGATTGACGGCAACTCCAATCGGTACGCGCAATTGGCACCTGGAGCGGCGTTTGCTGATGAAGACGCTCACATGCGCTTTGCCCCTGTCCTCATCACAATTTCACTCTGTGGTTGTCATCTGTTCATGAACTCGATGGAGAAGCCCTCTGCCGAGGTGCGCGACGTGTCGCTTACAAACGCGGGCTTCACCGGAGTCACCGGCAAGCTCCAGCTCGACGTCTCGAACCCGAACGGCTTCGGGGTTCCACTCTCGGGCGTCGACTGGCAACTCTCCATCGGAAACACGCCGGCCGTGTCCGGCTCGGCACAGCTCCAGGCGCAGATCCCCGCGCGTGGTGTGGCACCCGTCACGACGACGCTGACGATCGACGCGCGCGACGCGATCGCCGTCGGCAGCGCGCTCGCGAGCGGAGCGCGCACGTATCAGCTCGACGCGAAGCTGACCTTCTCGACGCGGATCGGCCCGCTCACCATCGACATCCATCACGAAGGAACCCTCGGCGAAGGAGCGTCGCGGTTCGGCTCGCTGTCGAAGGTCTTCTAGCGGTTTTCGAGATGTTCTAAGGGTTCTCTTTGAGCATCGCGAGCCCCTTGAACACGGCCTCGCGGGTGCGCGCGAAGCCCCGCGTGCGCGAACCTTCGAGCTTCTTGAGTCCGTCCTTGCCCGCGCGCTTCGCACCGAGCATGCCGATGCCGATCGCCGCGTTGACCTGCACGTTCTCCGCCGGGCTCTCGAACGCGTCGCACAGGATCTCCTGCGCGTCGGGCAGCACGCAGATCAGCTCGAGGATCCGCTTGGCGTGCGTCTCGTCGTCGATGTCGAGGCCCTTCACGAGCGCCGTCAGCACCTTCGCTTTGCGCGCCGCGAGCACGTGCGCGACCGCCTTCGCCACGTCAGCGTCACCCTTGAGCGCCCCGACGAGGAACGGCGCGACCTCCTTCACCGCGTCGTCGCCGATCTTGTCGAGCGCCTGCGCGGCCGCGACGCGGACCTTCATGTCGTCGTCGCGGAGCAGCACGGCGATCGTCGTCGCGACGCCCGCCGCCGCGGGGCCCATCACGCCGAGCGCGGTGGCCGCGTTCGCGCGCACCACGTTGCGACCGTCCTGCAGATACGTCACGAGATCGTTGCCGGGGAGCTTGCTGCCGTCGCCGAACGCCGCAGCCTCGAGGTACTTCGTCTCGAAGCCGTCGACAGAGATCGCCTTCGGGCCCGTGTTCTTGGGACCGTCGAGCACGTCGAGCGCGGCACGAACCGCCTCGCGCGTCCGCGCGTCGCCGCCCGTGCGTGCACCTTCGAGGGACTTGCGTCCCTTACCGACCTTGTCGGGTCCGAGCATGCCGAGGCCGAGCGCAGCGTTCACCTGCGTGTTCACCGCGGGGCTACCGAACGCGTCGACCAGGATCTCCGACGCATCGGGCAACGCATTGATGCACTCGCACACCCGACGCGCGTG
>JBJXGN010000257.1:0-88744 GCA_046160585.1 Kofleriaceae bacterium | reverse complement strand
GAGGCGATCGTAGCCGGGTAGGGGCCGCACCACGCGTAGCTCCTCGTCGAGAAAGCCCGCGCGATCGAAGCGCACCGCGTGGATCTCGGCGAGCGCCCGGCCGACCGCCGCGCCGTGCTCTGCGATCGCCTCGATGCGTCGATGCTCGACGTAACGCAGCACCACGAAGTCCTCGCCGCGCTCGAGCACCTCGGGCACGACGAAGCTCTTCCACGGCCGCGATAGCAGCGCGGCTTCCTTCGCTCCCGCCGCACGATCCTGGCGATAGATCCGCAGGACGCGACCGCCGATGCGAACGTTCACGTTGTTGCGCCCACCGAGCAGCTCGAGTGGCGCCTCCACCGGACCGAGGCGGCGCTCGACCTCGCCGCGGACGTCCGCACCATCTGCGATGGCCGCGGCCGGCGGTCGCTCCCAGCGATCCTCGGGCTCGTCGATCGTGTTCATCGCTCGCTTCGGCACGGTGTGTAGCCGAAACACGCGGGCAACATCGCCGCCATCTTCTCGTCGATGTACGCGATGTCCCCCTCCGACAGGTAGTCGCGATATCCGCCGACGACGCCGCGGCGCATCTTGAACGACTCTGGGTCGTTCGGGTCCCCGGGCGTGAGCCTCTTCGATCCGCTCGCACCACTCGCCTCGAGCGCCTTCATGGTCTCGAAGCTGGACGCCGCGACGGCCGCCTTCAGCGCCTCCTCGTCGACACCGCCCACGTCGAGCCAGTGCAACAAGCTGCGCACGCGCACGGTCGTGTCCTCGCGAAGGTCTTCGTAACGGAAGAACTTCACGCGTCCAGGAACCTCGAGCTGCTCACCCCAGTCCTGCATCCACCGCAGGATCAGCTCGATCCCATGCTCCGATCGAACGAACGCCGAGATGTCGCCGCTCGACCCTTGCTGTCCCCACAGCTTCGCCGCGCGCTTGGTCTTCTCGAAGAACCACGACACGAGAACGTCGCGCGGATCGCGCACGATCAGCGTGACGTTTTCGCCGCGATACGCCTCGACGCTGCGCGCGAGCTCGCCCACCGGCACCTCGTCGCACCGGCGGTCGTGATTCACCTGGATCGCCGGCCACCCCGGGAGCTCCGTTGTCAGCGCCTCGACCTCGAGACGCTTGGCCTCCGAGAGCTCGAGCTTGTGCGCGCTACGGATGTAGTTTCCGAGGAGAAACCGCACCCACGTCCGCCCCGCCTTCGGAAACGACAGGATGAAGTGCTGGCGCCGCTTCGTCGCCTTCAGCGTGCGGTGATATGCGAGGACCTCGTCGAGGATCCGGTAGCGACCCTTCTCGATGATGATGCGAAGCAACGTCTCGTCGTCGCCCAGGTTGCCGATCGGCTCGATCTTCCCACCGTGCTCGGGCCATCCGCCGAGCTCCTCGACAAACGTCCGCCGGATCATCAAACACAACACGTCGAATCCCGACGCCGTGTAGACCGGGAACGGCGGCTTGGGCCGCAACACGGGCGCGACCTTGTGGTCGGTTTTGATCGCGCAGATCGCGAAGTCGAGCGACTCGTTCTCGATCGTATCCGCGAGCGTCTTCAAGTAGCCAGGTGCGATCCGGTTGTCGTCGTCGACGTGACAGATCAGCTCCGCGGTGGCGGCGCGCACGCCGGCCGCCTTCTGGTGATAGCCCCCGTAGTGCTTGCCCATCGCCTTGTAGCGATGGTGACTCGCCGGCGAGCCGAGCAAGCGCACGCGCGGATCGCGAAGCGCCGCGATGTCCGCGGCGAGCGCCTCCTCGGGACCATCCGTCACGATTACCCACTCGAACCGCTGCTCGGTCTGGCCGCGCAGGTCGCTGTAGATCTCCGCGAGGCCACGCCGGCGCTCCGGCTTGAAGGTGGCCATGGTCGCCGTGATGATCGAGACGCGCGGAGGCTGCACGAAGCCTACGCTAGTCCCGATCGCGCGCTCGCAGGTGGCGGAGCGCACGGAATGTCCTTTGGATGGTAGTCGAACGGCATGCGCTGGCAGCGAGCTCGATGCGCTGCGCCGATCATCGCGGCCGTCGACGCTGGTAGTTCTTGATCTCGGTGAACCCGGCCATGGCGCCATCGTACGCGCACGCATTCACGTTGCCGGTCGCGAGCGGCGCGGTTCGACATGCGCTTCCGAGTTCCCACGCCCCTACGATCGGTCAGATCCGCCAGTCGACCTCGCGCTTGCGATTGATCGCGAACCCGCAGCGCGGCAGCTTGCGCTCGAGCCCGTCGGTCCGGAAGTTCTCGAACGCATCGATCTCGAGCTCTTCGAGATCGCGCCACGCCGAAAGGTCGCCGCGCAGCAGCGTGGTGGCGTCGCCCGGATGGCCGTCGATCAGCGTGATGTTGATCCGGACCGGGACCGTGCGAAGGACGTCCATGCTCTCGCGCCACCTGCCCCAGATCGCGAGCCGATCGAGCGACAGCTTCGCGAGCTCCGCCGGCACGATGATGTCGTCCCCGCAGAGCGTGAGCTCGCGCAGCTTTGCGAGCTCGCCGAGCGCCGGCTGGGAGAACCGCATCGACGTGCCGAGCTCCAGTATGCGGTGCTGCCGGAGCTCGCGGATCTCCGGGGGATCTTGTAGAGCCGGCCTTGGTTGAGCTTCAACACCTCGAGCCCGCCGAGCGTCCACAGCTCGGGCGGCCACTCGGTCCACGTGCTGTCGTTCCGGTTGGAGTCGATGATCAGGCTGGTCGCTTCGCTCGCGGGAGCCGCGAGCGCGTCGGCGAGTCCATAGAACGTAGCCACCGATCGACGTTGCCTGGAGTGCCCCACACGGTCAACGGCTCTACGTGCAGCCGATCATCCCGCCGTCGTGGTGTTCGCGCGCTTGGCGTGATCGCGCTGCTCACTTCGCGTAGCGAGCCTCGTCGGCCGTGAGCATGTCGACGAGCTCGATCCCGCGACGACGGCAGGACCGGACCACCGCGATGCGCGACTGTCCTTCGCTCGATGGCAGCTTGCCGAGGTGGCCACGTGCGCGCGGCTCGTCGCCGAGAGCACAGGAGGCGGTGGCGGAGAGGACACGCGGCTCGGGGTTTCTGAGGTCGATCGTGATCGCCGCCTCCGCGAGACGGCGTGCCTCGTGGAAGTCGCCACCATCCCACGCCTCCTTCCACTTTGCGCGAAACTCGCGGGTGCGCTCGACCACAGTCGCGGGGTCGCTCGGGGTTGGCCGCGCACGGACTGGGTTGGTGTCGGGATGGGGCTGGCCGACGTTCGACGCGTCGTTCGGGATCGCGGCTGGCGCAGCATCGGAGATGATCGGAGGCACGATCGCGACCGCGGCGTCGGGCTGATCGATGATCGCCGGCCCATCGAGCGGCGCATCGAGCGACGCATCGAGCGGCGCCGCGGCGATCGCGGTCGGTGCACTCGAGCCGGCGAGCCGCCAACCCACTGCGACCACGGTGAGGGTCAATGCGGCCGAGCCGAGCGCCGCGATCCACACTCGGTTGGAGCGCGGGCCGCGAAGCGCGGCGGCGAGCGCGATCATCGACGGAAAGCGATCGGCGGGGTCGGCCGCAAGGCCGCGCGCGACCAGCGCGTGGAGCCACGGCGGCACGCTACGGATCGGCGGCGGTGCCCCGCGCGCGATCGCAGCGATGATCCCGCCGATCGTCTCGGCCTCGAACGGACGGCGCCCGTGCAGGGCCTCGTACAACGTGACGCAGAAGCTGAACTGATCGCCGCGGGTGTCGGCGGGCTCACCGGAGATCCGCTCGAGTGACATGTACGCAGGCGAACCGATCAATCCCTTGGTCGTGGCGACCAACGGCGCTGCGGGATCGAGCGCGCCGACGACGGCGGAGTGCGCGACCCCGAAATCGGAGATCCGTGGACGCCCGTCCTCGCCCATCAAGATGTTCGAAGGCTTGATATCGCGGTGCAGGATCCCCGCGGCGTGGGCGGCGGCCAGGCCGTCCGCGATGCCGCGAAACACGTCGACGACCCCGCGCCACGTGCGCTCCACGGTCAGCCACTCGGAGAGCGACGCTCCACGGACCCACTCCATCGCGACGAACGTGCGCCCGCCCTGAACGCCGACGTCGTAGACCGCGACCACGTTCGGGTGGGACAGGCGGGCCATCACGCGCGCCTCGCGGGCGAGTTGTTGCTGGTGATCGTCCCCGAGGAAGCGATCGTGGAGCAACTTGACCGCGACGTCGCGCTCGAGCCGCGTGTCGCGCGCGCTCCATACGACACCCATGCCGCCCTCCCCGAGGCGGTCGCGCAGCACGTAGCGCTCGACGGCGGGAGCCCGCTCGGGAGCGTTGCGTTTCGTCGCGACGTGATCCGATCCCACGCCGCGACCGTAGCAGATCAGTTTCGCCGACGGACGCCGATGCGCGCTCGGCGCATGTGGCACCCTCGTAGCGTGACCGAGCCGCGCGACCTGGTGCCGACCGTCCCGTCGCGCACCGGGGGAAGTCCCCTGCGCCGCAGGACGCTGCTCGTCCTGGTCGGCGACGAGGTGCGTCCACATCCGGTGCCACTAGTCGGGACGCTGACCGTCGGCCGCGGCAGCACCTGTGACGTGCAGGTCGATCACCCGTCGATCTCTCGCGTGCACCTCGAGCTCGGCCTCGCGGACGCCGCGATCACGGTGACCGATCGCGACAGCGCGAACGGCACGACCTTGCGCGGCGTCAGGATCCCGACTCGCGTCGCGGTGCAGATCGCGCCGAACGAGCCGGTGTGCGCGGGCGATGTCACGTTGGTGGTGCAGGAGCTCCAGGCGATCGGCGGTCCCACGGTCGCGAGGTCGCCGCGACCATCGGGGCGCGTCGTCGCCGGAACCGATCCGATCGTGATCGATCCGGCGATGCGCCGGCTTCACGAGCTCGCGACTCGGATCGCGCGCGGGACGATCGGGGTCCTCCTCGTCGGCGAGACCGGGACCGGCAAAGAGATCCTCGCGGAGCTCGTGCACCGCGCCTCGCCACGCGCCGCGGGACCGCTGGTCCGGATCAACTGCGCGGCCCTGACCGAGACTCTCGTCGAGAGCGAGCTGTTCGGGCACGAGCAGGGTGCGTTCACCGGGGCGCAGCGCGAGCGTCGCGGATTGCTCGAGGCGGCCGACGGCGGGACCGTGTTCCTCGACGAGATCGGCGAGCTCCCGCTGGCGGCGCAGGCGAAGCTCTTGCGCGTGCTCGAGGAAGGCCTCGTGACTCGGGTCGGCGCCACCACGCCGCGATCGATCGACGTGCGGTTCGTCGCGGCGACCAACCGCGACCTCGAGGCGGAGGCCGAGGCCGGCCGGTTCCGTCGCGACTTGTACTTCCGGATCGCGGGCGTGGTGCTCGCGATCCCGCCGCTGCGCGCCCGCGGCGACGAGATCGAATCGCTGGCGCGCCGGTTCGCGAACGAGGCCGCGACTCGGCTCGGGCGGGTGGCGCCGCGCTTCGACGACGCCGCGCTCGCGCAGCTGCGCTCGCACGCGTGGCCCGGCAACGTGCGCGAGCTGCGCAACGCGGTCGAGCGTGCGGTGTTACTCGCGGAGCGCGACGTGATCGAGGCTGCGCACCTGGCGCTGTCCCCGACGACGCCGGTGGCCACGACCACACCGAATAACAACAGCAGTAGCGGTGCGCTGTCCGACGAGCTCGCCGCCATCGAGCGCCAGCGGATCCTTGCCGCGATCGACCAGTGCGGCGGCAATCAGACGCGTGCCGCGAAGCTCCTCGGGATACCGCGGCGGACGTTGATCAAGCGCCTCGATCAGTACGGGATCGAGCGCCCCCGCAAGAAGCAGTGAGCTCTACGAGCCGCTGACTCGTCCGCGCACGTCGGGCGCAACGTCGTGCCGAACCTGCGCAACCTCCTCGAGGAAACGCGGGCTTGCCTCCGGCACCCCGGTTGCTCCTGACACGCGGCGCGCATCGTCGCGCAAGGACAAGGAGCAACGCATGAAGACTCAGGAATGGATCTCGACCACCTCGCGCGATCACGCGAGAGATGCGGGTCGCTGCACGACACTCGTCGTGTTGTGCATCGGCTTGGTGGGCTGTGTCGCCACGGAGGACGAACCCGAGCTCGCGCTGGACGAGGAGTCGAGCGAGATCAGCGGCGGTACGAATGACTCGAGTGACGCCGACGCTGACGCGACCGTGAAGGTGGGGGGCTGCACGGGCACGCTGATTCGACCCGACGTCGTGTTGACCGCGGGGCACTGCATCGGAGGTCGCGAGCAACCACCGGCCTGCGCGCCGATCACACAGGACTGGCAGGTCGCCGGTCAGTGGTACCCATTCGCGCCCTGCGGAGGCAACCCCGTCGTCAGGTTCGGCAACGACGCCGCGGGCCTGCGTTCGACCGCGTCGACGATCGGCGCCAATGAGACATTCCGCATCGACCGGCTCGGAAGCACCGCACCCCTGGAGTCGGGCAACGCGATCTCGTTGCGTACCGCGAACAACTTCTTCGTGGTCGCCGAGGGAGGTGGCGGGCAGTACGTCGGCGCGGACCGCACCGCCGTCGGCGCGTGGGAGATGTTCAACATCCAACTGCTGCTCGATAGCGGCCCGATCTCCGATGGCGCGATCGTGGTGCTCCGCGCGGCCGACGGTCAGGTCGTCCACCGCGGTGCCGACGGCGGGCTCGTTGCCAAGACCACCTCGACCGCGTCGACGGCCTGGTGGCACGTGCGGCGGATCGCCGGTGCTGGCGCCGTCGCCGACAACGATCAGATCGCGTTGCAGGCGTACACCGGAGGCACGTACTGGACGGCCGTGAATGGTGGGGGCGGTGGTTGGAAGCTCGTCTCCACGGCGAGCCAGTACTCGATCCCCGTCGATCGCGACATCATCATGTTGAAGCTCACCGCCCCGGTGCCGGCGACGATCGCGAAGCCGGTCGAGCTCGTGCATCGCATGCCGGGACGCTCGTTCGGGACGAGCAGCCGGTGGAACGATTGGTTCTGCATCGGCAACGAGATCTGCGAGACCGGCGACTTCGATGGCGATGGCCGTGACGACGTGATCACGTTCCTGCGTGGCACTGCCGGCCACGTCTACGTCGGCAGGTCGATCGGAAGCACCTTCTCGAGCTCGCTGTGGGCCACGGGCGCGTGCACCGGCAATCAGCAGTGTCGGGTCGGTGACTTCAACGGCGACGGACGCGACGACATCCTCGCGCTCGATCTCGCCACCGGAAGCGCGACGCTGCGTGTCTCGACGGGCTCGGGTTTCGGCGCGCCGATCGCGTACGGGAGCAACGTCTGCTTCACGGGCGAGATCTGTCAGGTCGGCGACGTCGACAAGGACCGCTACGCCGACGTGATCGTGTTCTTCCGCAGCCTGTACGGCGGAACCAGCGTGGGCGACGTCCACGTGGCGCGCAACCGCGGGCTCGGCCTCGACCCGATCGTGAAGTGGCACGACAACCTCTGTGTCGCGACCGAGGAGTGTCGCGTGGGCGACTTCAACGGTGACAACCGGACCGACATCGCGACGTTCCTGCGCAGCAGCACGGCGGGTCCCGGCGATGTCTTCGTCGCACTGTCGACCGGCACGAGCTTCGCGACGCGGACGCGCTGGCACGACTACTTCTGCGTGGGGTCGGAGGTGTGCGGGGTCGGTGACTTCAACGGCGACGGCACCGACGACATCGTCACGTACCTGCGTGGCACGAGCGGGGACGTCTACGTCGGCGTCTCGAACGGCGGCGGCTTCGGCCCGGGCACGATCTGGCACCAGTCGTTCTGCCGCGGTGCGGAGGAGTGTCGCGCGGGTGACTTCGACGGCGACGGGCGCGCCGACATCGCGAGTTTCGTTCGTGACGCGCAGACCGACGGCCGGCGGGGCGACGTGAACATCTCGCGCGCCGTGGCGCCCGCGTCGATCGACGCGTTCCTCAGCGGCCAGACGTTCAAGATCGCGGGCTGGGGTTGGATCGATTCCGTGACGAGGGAGTTGCCGAGCACTCGCCAGGTCGGGATGGTCGCCTACGACCGCTACGGGTCTTGGTACGACGCGCTGCACGCGATCGTCGTGACCCCGGTCGGCGGTTCGATCTCGCAGCAGGGCGATTCCGGTGGCCCGTTGCTGTGGTTCGACGCGCACAAGGGTCGCTACGTGAACCTCGGCGCGACGCAATCGGTTCAAGTTGGTGTGTCGGCGGCGTACACGATCGCGTTCCGTCCAGGCGGTCACCTCGACGCGTGGGTTCGCAAGGCGCTCGATATCCGCTGAGGCCGGCGCAACGGTCGCACGTCCTCGACGACCCGGCAGTCAACCCTGCAGAGTCAAGCGGTCAGCTCAGCCCGCAGCTTCTCGTTGACATCGGGCGATCGCGAGAGCTCGTACGCGATCGCTACGACACCGATCGCTGTCTGCGATTCGTGATGAGTACGGGCTGGCACGACAAATCGCACGAGCGCATGCGTCTCGTCTGTCCTGCGCTCGCGCTCCGACATCAGCGCTCCGATTATACGGGCTCGAACTTCGTTGCCCGTGACCATGATCCCACGAACGCGTCCACCGATCGCAGCGCCCGCGCTCGTGGTTCGATCACGAGATCCTTGCCATGGCCACTCGGCACCGTCACGGTGAGCTTCACCCTCACGCGGTTCATGGCGAGAGTTGCGAACGTCGTCTGACTCGCGACCTTGCACCGGAGGTTGCGGCTGCTCGGCTCTCCCCCGCATTTGGAGAAGAGCCGAAGAGCCCCGCATTCGGAGAAGAGCCGAAGAGCCGAGCGGGCTGCTCTACGAGCTACCCTGCTCGGCTTCGAGTGAATTGTGGCGGAAGCGCATGGGAATCGAACCCTGCTACTCCGGTCAGAAAACGTTAGCGCCGGAGACGCCTTGCAGCGAAGTCGCAGAGTTCCCCGTCGCGCTCGTCCCGCTCGTACCCGCTGAGAGGAACCAAATCCCGTAGCTCGTGGCAAAGCCATGGCAAAGCCTTTTGCCTCGGTTCTCGTCGAGAAACGCGACCGGTCGTTGTTTCTCGGCCTGGACGGACGCTCGTACCGCGGGCTGATTCGAGCCTCGAGATCGTGCTGGCTTGCTCCATGGACGGGGCAGGGCGAGAGTCACGGCATGCTCGTGCTTAGCTTCAAGACCGAGATGCCGCTCTCCGAACCGAGCGTCGACTACGGCTTCCTGACGACGCTCGACGTCAGCGTCCGCCAGTTTGATTCGCCGTCGCCGGATCCGATCGGTCAAGCGACGGTGACGGTCATCCACACGGCCGACGCGATGAATAGAGGTGTGAGGATGGGAGACGTTCTCGATGCCGACAGCGAGGAGATGTCTCAGCTCTTCGAGGTCTTCTTCGATGACGACGAGTATCTCCAACGCGAGTTTCAGAACGGCGCTGGCTTCAACGTCTTGTACTTCCGCGAGATCGAACTCGTGCCGACCTGGCGTGAGCGGCACATCGAGGAGGCGATCGTGCGGCGTGTGGTCGATACGTGGGGCGAGGGTTGCGCGATCGCGGTGATGCCCGTCGAGAGTAGGGGGGATGTCGATCGGTGGGCTCTGCTCGGCTTCGAAGTCCCGGATGACGATGACACGCCAGCCTTCGTCTACCTCGATCTCGCTCTTAAGCAGCCCGACGTCTTGCCGACCGACGACGATGGCCACGGATTCGCGGTTGGTCCCTTGCCGCTGCAGGGGGATGATCTCGGTGAGGGCGACTAAGTCGTGCAACTCGTCGTCAGGAGCAGCATGACCATCGGCAACCGCGACGCCACGCTCTCTGACCGTGACGGCGGCGGACGGTTCGAAACACTGGCGAGCCTCGCCGCTGTACAGTTGCTCCGAGATGACGCGGCGCTCAGCACGGACGGTGATCACCGTAGCATCGCCGACATCCGCAACGGGGAGGTTTCGGGGGATTAGACGGCGCTTGCTTCGATGGTTCGTTTCGAATCGCCGAGCGTTCTTCTGGCGAGAGGCTGCGGTCGCGCCCTTCGCGCTATTGGTAACCGAGATCCTGCTGACTAAGACCCGAGCAGAACTTGCTGCGCCGGTGGCAACGGAGGTACTGAAGCGCTTCCCCACACCAGCCGCATTGGCGCGAGCAGAGCCCAGAGCGTTGGCGAGAACGCTGTACTCGCTCGGACTGCATGAGAAGCGAGCCGAGGGTCTCGTGAGCTGCGCTCGCACTCTGCTCGACAGTCATGGTGGCAATGTTCCCGACAACGCTGCCGCACTCGAGCGTCTTCCATACGTCGGGCGCTACGCGGCCAACGCGGTGGCAAGTGTTGCCTTCGGCCATCGCGTTGGCATTGTGGATTCTAACGTCGCGAGAGTCTTCGGCCGCGTCTTTGCGCTGCCACCGCCGCCGAAGCGGCTGAGCACGGCCCACGCGTGGTGGAGGCTCGCCGACTCCCTGGTTCCAAGGGATCATGCGAAAGAATTCAACTGGGCTCTACTCGACCTTGGAAGCGCCGTTTGTACGCCACGAAATCCGAAATGTGTGTCGTGTCCGCTCGCGACGAACTGCGACTACGTTCGAGCGACAGTCAAACCGGAACTACCTGCGAAGCAAGTGCGGATAGCTCGGAAGCGATCACGTCGAGCCACCTGACCGGCGGATTCTGATTCGCGACAAGCTCACGAAGAAATCGTCCGACTCGACTACCTGGATACCGTCGTCCGACCAACTGGACCGTCGCCATGTCGAACTTGCGCTGAGCATCGAGCTGACCGTGTGCAACGCGGTGGCGGATATTCGCGAACCATTGGAGCCGCGTCTGACTCGAGTTGATCACCGTCTCGTGGAGCCCGTTCTGGAAGTGCCCCTGCGACCGTTTGATGATGACCTGAGCGTCATGCCACAACTTGTACTGCTGGTTGCCGTACAACAGGGCTCGGGCGGCTTGGATCGAAGTGCAGTGTGCCGCTCCTCCCGCTCGCCCTACAGGGCCGAGAGAACTTCGAAACCCGCAAAGGTATCGGACGAAGGACTCCTCGAGAAAATCTTCCCAGGCGATGAAGATGCGGAGATATGCGATCTCGTACAGATACTCGAGCCGCGGGACGGTGATGTGATTGCGCGCGATCGTACCGCCGAGCACCCGAACCTGTTCACCGGCTTCGGCAAGCCGACACGCGGTACTACATGCCGACGCAAAGTTCGGCGCCAAGGGCGGCATTGCTCGCGGAGCCACGCGCTACCCGCTTATCCGAATGCCTCGGAGTAGATCGTCGTCATCCGGACCGTGCGAGGTTGGACGTTGTCGGTCTGCCGCTGCGATGCCGTGATGAACTTGGTGTACGGCGCGGTCGCCGTGTCGCCCTCGAGAACCGCCGATAGCTTCAGAACGGTGTTTCTGAGTTCTTCGCGATCGTCCTTCGTTAGCTTGCCGTTCGCAGGAGTCGCGAGCTTTATCTGAGGTAGCCCGTACAGGCGGTGGAAAACCGCGCAATAGAGAGAGTAGAAGAGTGCGCGTCGATGGAATTCGGTATCCTTGAGTTCCGCGCCCATGACGTCCGAGATCACGTCGATGGTGGCTCTGAACCGCTTCTCCTCGTCCTTGCGAGTAGGGAAGTGCTCGTCGAATTCTACGTAGATCGGGTCAAGCGCCCGCTTCTTGTCGCCCATTCCCCTAATCTGCGTCGCCAGTAACTCGCCGACCAATTCCGCATCTGCCATGCGCGCGATCGGCTGTTCGGCGAGAATCTTATTCGTCCTCCAGAACTCGAGATGTTCGTGGGCGAGCGCGTAGACCGACTGCTTGAATAGCCCGAAGAACTTGCCGTTCCTTAGCTCTTGGCCGTTCAGCGGAACCGAATACGTGTTGAGGCGTGCGAAAATCTCGAGAATCTCGGAGTCCTCGATTCCAGTGAACGACTCGCAGATAAAGGCGTAGCCGACGAGGGAATCCTGCGTCGTGCGCCCCAGTTGGTCGAAACTCTTCCCGGCGTATGGTGCGTCCAGGGTTCGTGACAGCTTGTACACGCCGTTGATGAACTCGAGGATCGAGGTGATGCGCTGCTGCCCATCGATCACCTCACGGATCGTCCGCTTGCGATCATCGCTCTGGCGAATGCGAAGGTAGATCGGCGGGATGGGTAGGCCTCGCAGGATCGTGTCGATCAGGTACGAGCGTTGCGGCGTCGTCCACACGTTGCGCCGCTGAAACTTCGGCGTAAGGACCAGCGCCTTGGCCTCATGCCACTGCCGAAAATCGAGCGCGGTGTATGAGCTACGGTCGGCCTTTGTCAGCATGGTTCCTCGAAGCCGTCAGCAGGAGCTGACCAGCTTTTTCATTCTTGCTGTGCCAGGTCGCGAGAGCAAGTCAGCGTGCGGTTTCCTCCGTGGGGTTGGCTATGATGAGACCGTGCAGGTTCCGCGCAAGGAGTCGGTCGCTGGTGCCGTGGAGGTACTCGGCGAGCAGGGAACCGATCTCGCCGCCGTCGATCGTGCGATCGAATTCCTCGTTCAGAATGGTGCTGGATCTCTTCACGGCGAATCGTTGGCGGTTCTCTGTCATGTGACTGCGAGGCGGTCGGGGCGTGCCCATAACAGCCTCGAGGACGCGGTGGGGTGGATCGTCGGTCAGCCTGGTGGTGCATCGCTGGCGCGCCTGGTTTTGAATGCCGGCGAAGATGACCCGCTGCTAGCCGCGATGATCTACTTGGTAGTAGCTCGCCGCTTGGCTCGAAACGAGGGTACTGCGCAGATCGCTACGTTCTCGGATGCGCCTGTCGTTTCCCTCGATCGGTTCTTGATCGAGGAGTGGAAGCGCAATCGCGCGAAGTCGCCACACGAGTGGCTCTATCACCCACGACGCACGAGCATCAGCGGCCTGGTCGTTAAGAAACTGCTCTCGGACCTGATCGTCGCGTCGTCGATCCTCAGGTCGGACGCGGAAAGTGGACGAATTGCGTGTGATCTGAACGTCGAGTTTGCGACCGGCGGCCGCAACAAGACGTTGGACTGTGTTCTCGGGCGTCCTCGTGAGGCGCTTGGCGAGGCGATCGAACCTCAACATCCGTTGCGCAAAGCGAGACTGGGACAACCGCTCATCACGGTGGAGGTGAAGGCCTGTATGACGTCTCACCGGCAGGCGAATTCGCGGCTCATCGACGAACTCCACTCGAGCGTGGAAGTCGTAAAAGGTCATAGCCCACGCGTGATTCCAGTCGCAATCGTGATCGTCAACGTGTCGCCGACGTTCACGAACCCGCTCAATCTGCCAGGCCCAAACAAACATGTAGCTGTCGAGATCGCGCGCGTCTTCGAGCGTGTCGTGCAGCGGGTTCAACTTGATCGAGGTTCTGGCGCTGACGTCGCATACGGTGGGTTAGGGCTCGTTGTGGTCGACACTGACAACGAGAAGCGCATCCGCGAGGCAAGTCGTGAAAGCCGAGTGCCGCCGTCACACACCTATGAACGCACCGTCGGCCGGGCCGCCGCGCTTTACGAGCGCATGGTCAACGAGAAGGAGTAGCTCCGCACAGCGCTTCGACATGTCGAGCCGCTGTGGCGGCGTCGAGGGCATCCGCGTCGTCGAGATCGATGACGTACCGGATCGCAGATACGCCAGGATCGAAGCCTCGCACGCGTGGAATCGAGGTCCCGAGGAAGTGCGTGATCGGTCCGCCGAGGGCGAATCGTCGAGTGTAGGCGTCCTTATCGCGGTGCGAGTATCCGAGCGCTAGCAGCTTTTGCTCGAACGCAACGACTTCGCCGGTGGCGTCGCTGACTGATGCGACGAGGTCCGCGAGCGACTGACCGTTCGAGTCGGGAACCGCCCAGATCGATGCGAACAGCAATAGCAAGCTGCCGTCGCTGCTCCGGGCCTGCTGATGGGAAAGAGAGTGGCGAAGGCGAGCCGCGCTCGTCTTCACCTCCACACCAACGTTCGAACCAGCGAAATCGATGATGCCTCGCGACTCGGTCGTCCACGAGCGGATGGCGCCGTCTTGGGACGGCGCGAGCCGAATGAACATCAACTCCCCCCAGAGCCCGAGCTCACTCTCTTCGCTCAAGGTGGTGCGTGTCCGTAGCAACCTCTCCCAACCTGCCAGCGCCCGAAACGCTGTAGCAACGGTCGGCATCTCGGTAGCGCCAAGTTGCTCCGCCACGTCCAGTGCCAGGGCGAGGAACGTGCCGACTACCGACGGCTCCAGACATTCGATGACCACGGCCGACGTCGCCGACGTTTGGTCGTCGACGATAAAGGTCACGCGCGAGCGCGCACTAATGAGAAGCGCACCACTCGTCCGCGCAAGGATCGCGGACGAAGGCGAGCACGCGATGAGAAGCGCCGCTCTACCTTCTGGACTCTTTGCCAAGTGGCAGTGGCCAAGGACCGAACAGATCGCGAAGCGATCCGCCTCCGGAACCGTCTGTTCGAGACGGTCGAGCAAGTTCGCTCGGTTCATGTGACGTTGAACACCGTATTCGCCATGTCGCCAGGAAACACGAGCGTCGGATACCAGAACGGAACATTCGCCCACGGATCGTGATCGCCTGTCTCACGAAAGAGGAACAGGACCGGTGCGCCCGCAACGCGTGCGCGTTGCTGCTCGGGACCGCTGAGCGCACCGCTGACTAGCGGATACTTTGTGCGACGAAATTCCTTCGTCACGATCCGTCCGCGATTTCCATACCGACCAGCGATCGAACGCAGGACGCTCGTCAGGATTTCCGGCTCCCAATCGGTTGCGTCGGGATCCCCGCTTCTGACGGTTCGCACGAGTTCGATCATCGCATCGAGTGGCACGTCCACGTATTGATCGAGGCGAGCGCTCCATGGCTCTCCGAGCGCCATTTCGAGCAGCGCATCGATTCTTGCGCCCGATGTGCCGATCTGCTCGACGGTGAACGCGGGCATAGACGGATACACCTGCTGGCCTGCCCGAATGCCACCAAGGGCGTTGGGGTCCAGAACGTTCGTACGTGTGGGCCGGAGGCTACCGACAACCTGAACAGGGACAGAGCCGATTTGGGCCTGGTCAGCGAGCAGCGCTCGAAGTGATTCCTCGGCCTCCGTGATGCGGGCGAATCGCGCAGCGAGTGCCGCGGGAAGGAATACTCGCGTGTACGGCATGATGTCGGCGCGGTAGCCGAACATCCGCGCATGCTGGAGCATCGTGTCCATCTGAGTAGTGCGCGGCATGCGTAGGTAGTAGGTGGCGAGCAGATTCTCGATCGTAAGCCCGCGTCCGAGGATGTTTCCACCGACGAGAAAATTGAACGCCGAGCCAAACTCGCTCTGATCGCTCGCGGCGTTCACCACGATCACTCGACGATGCTGAATCCGACGCGAGAGTTCCGCGATCAGTTCGGGCATCGAAGGAACCGCGGTCGTCGCGCTGAGGTTCGCGTACGCCCATTCGAACGCCTCGCGATTGTCGGGCCGAAGTTGACCACCATCGTCGAGGAGCAGATCGACATGGCTTCGAATCACGCCCGCGAAACGGGTGTGATCGTCTTGTCGTGGACTGGTGTGGCAGAGGAACTTGTAGCCTTCCGGCTCGGGGCGCTGCCGGCGGATCCTAAGTGCACACGCGCCCATCAGAAAGAACGCGATTGCGCGTGCGAGGCCCTCGGGTGCGTGCGTGTCTGTAGTCTGCACGCGTGATGACTCGTCGGAGTCGACAAACACCAACGGGGCGAGTTCGTCATCTACCTGTGCGGCAGAAAAGAAGGCCTCGCCACCGGTGTAACCGGGTCCCGGTTCGAGCAGTCGCGTGAACGACGGCCTCACCGGCGAGTCGATGTTCTGTAGCAAAAGAGCGTAGGGCGTCGCGGTGACTTGAACGAAGACGTTATGGCGTAGCGTCTCCCGGATCGACTCGCCGACCTCCTCCGCCGCATCGTTCTGCACCGTGAGTCGGAACGTAGTGCTCCCGTGCGCCGGGGCGGAGCTTCGTCCCGACGCTCGCGCTGCCACTGTTGTATCGGGCGTCGCTTGATCCGCTTCGTCGTCGAAAATGAGAGATGGGAATCCGGCTGCGCCAACCTCGTCGAGCAGGCTGAGAAGGGACGAGAGCCAAGCCCGATTCTTGGAGCAGACAAAGACGACGCCACTTCTAGGAAGGTGCCGAGCGATATTGGCCTTGTCCTCGTCCCATTGCGTGGATGTAGAGGCATACACAAGCGGGCCCTCATCGAGAACACGGAAGCGCTTTGCGGTCTGCTCGACGAGCGCCGTATTGTCCGACGTGAGCACCACGATGACTCGGAAGCCGTTGTCGATCGCCAGTGCCGTGGCGAGGATCATTGCGTTCGTCTTTCCGCTTTGGACGCGCCCGTACAGCAGACCGGTCGGGCAACTGCCTCCTACGCGCTCGTCGGCCGCCGCGCGAGCGGTTCCGTTCAGACCGAGCTCACCGGGTGCCACCTGCGCCGAATACGTTCGCAAGACGTCCTCGATGAATGTGAGCGCTTGAGCGCGGCTCCCTTCCACCGCTTCGGGGGAAAGTGGGCGCGACGAATAGCCCTGCACGAGCCTCTCGATCGTCGAGCGCAAGACCGGACCGTCGGCGACGACGATCGGTGGTGCTTCGCCATCGATCGTGGCTGACCCGCGACCATTGGTGGTAACCACGCCGCCTCCTCAACTCGTAGATGATTGTTGTCGGGTTAGATGCAGCTCGATCCGAGCGAGCAGGTCGCTGGGAACGTCGAGCGAACTTGCTCTCGCTCGTGACAAGAAACCGGAAGTGGCGCGCACGGACAGCGCAGCCCCCTCATGGTTGAGAAACTCGGCGATGCGTTTTCGCGGTTTCCAAATCGGATAGCTCGATAGGTCTGACGTCCGGCGAACGCCGTGGACGTTGTAAGCAGCACGTGGCCACGAAGCTCCGGCCGCTAGCGTCGTCGAGTCCCAGTAAACATCTGTTGGGTTGGCGAGCATGCCGCCTAGCCACTTGGCGACCGGAACCGTTACCGCGTTGCCAACGAGTCGCCAACGGTCGCGCTCGCTTCGCGCTTCCTTCGTCCATCCCGCACGGAAGCCCTGCAGCCTCTCCGCATCACGAATGTCCGGCTTGATGACCTCGTCAGTAGGTAAGAGGATCGCAGGAGGCAACGCACCTCCCGCCGACGAACCGCTCTTCAACGGGGGGATCGACTCGATCGCCCACCCGAAACCGTGATTGCCTTCGCTCCAATAGAACCCAACTGACCTCTTGCTCTTGGTCTTCGCAAAGGGTTCAGGGGCCGACTTGTTGCCAGCAAAGAGAATCCGGCGCGGATCCTCTTCGAGGGACGCAAGGATGAAGACGCGCTCGCGCCGCTGAGGAACGCCGAATGCCTGACTGTCGAGGACCCGGTAAGCCCAGCGATACCCGAGGGTTTCGAACTGCTCGAGAATTTCGCTGAGAACTCGGCCGCGCTGCGCTCGAAGCAGGAACGCAACGTTCTCTAGAAGGACGAACGCTGGCTTGCGTGCTGAGATCAACCGAAAGACGTGCTCGACGAGCTGGGAGTTCTTGCCGGCAAGGCCGCGGACGAGACCTGCTTGGGAAATGTCTTGGCAAGGAAAGCCCGCTGCCAGCAACTCCGTGTCTTCGGGAAGTGCATCTAGCTTCGTGACGTCGTCGTGGATGTCGACATCATCGAAACGTGAAGCGAGTACCTTCCTCGCTGATTCGTCGCGCTCGCAGAACAAGTTCACGCGATGACCGGCGGAACCGAGTCCCAACTCGATCCCACCGATCCCCGAAAACAAGCTGCAAACACGTAACGAGCGCACTTTCTGACCTATTGCAAAGTATCAGAGAGGGGTGACGCGGTGCCGATGTTGGTTCGCCGATTCGCGATAGGCGATCGCTCCATCCGAAAAAACTTGCCCTGCGGCGATACAGGAGCGTTGGCCCTCGTCCCCGGCGCCTGACCGAAGCGAACAGATCGAAGCCTCGAGGTCAGGCTCGACCGGTAAGCGAGGCGCCGAGAACGGCTTCGCTCCGTCGTAGCGGAAACGAAAGGGAGTCGAACCCTCCAGACCCGCGCTCGTGTCTCAACGGCTTTGAAGTTATAGGTGGACGGGCTCTCGCGGGGTTGTGCGAAGCGAGAATCGGCGAATCGTCGTCGGAAGTGTGGAGGTTGTCGCTTGCGCGTAAATCGCGTGAGCGTTACACCGGGTCCCGATTGGGTCCCGAGAATGCTTGCGGGACCCACCGAGGAGGATGCGGTGGCACGGCTTCAGTTGACGAAGAAATCGGTAACGGCGCTTCGCCCGCCGAAGGACGAGGAGCGAACGTACTACTGGGACGAGGAAGTGCCTGGTTTCGGTGTGGCGGTTGGTCGCGCGGGCCCCAGAACGTCGGGTACGAAGACGTTCATCGTTCGAGGCCGGGTCGTCGGTACAAGGGAACGAGTCAAGACTTCGATCGGCGCGTTCGGCGCCCCACGCGATGAGCACGGCGAATGGACCGTCGAGCTTGCTCGGAGTGAAGCGAGGCGGTTGCTCGGGTTGATGGCGATCGGATCAAACCCGGCTGCGAAGGAGGAAGACAAACCGGTCGCGCCAGTCGGCCCGACGCTGCGCGAAGGCGTCGACACCCACCTCACGAAGATGAAGAAGAAGGGCAGGTCGCCCCGTTCGATCCAGACGTTCATCCACGAGACGAACAAGTACTTGAAGGACTGGCTCGATCGACCGTTCTCCGAGTTGACCGGCGAGAGGCTTATCGAGTTGCACCAGCAGATCAAAGACAATGCTGCGAAGCGCACCGGAACGAATCCCGCGAACGACAAGGGCGCTCCGCTCGCGAACCGCGTTATCGCGCACGTATCGGCGTCGTGGCGGTCCCTGAACAAGAAGCTCGAGGGCAAGCTCGGGAGCTGGAATCCAGCCAGCGCAGTCGATCGCGACATCATCCGGCCGAGTCGCGAGCGTATTCAAGACGAGGACCTTCCGGACTACGCGGCGCGTGTGGCGACGATGAGATCGCCGATCAAGCGTGACGGTCTGATGCTGGCTCTTTACACGGGCCTTCGATCGGAAGACGTGAAGACAATGCGTTTCGAACAGGTCGACTGGGACGACGAGACACTGTACCTGCCGAATCCGAAGGGTGGTCCAGGGGCTGCGTTCACCATTCCCCTATCGGGAACTCCGCTGACGATTCTGCGTCGTCGCGAAAAGAACAACGACAAGGATCTCGGTCGTGCCGATGGAGGATTCTGTTTCCCGGGCATCAATCAGAAGAATGAAGTTGGACCCATCGCGGATCTGCGTCAGGCGACAAAGAACGATGTGCGGTTTCCACCCGAGGACGTTCACTCGCTGCGTCGAACGTGGGAGTCGATCGCGAACGACGAGGGCATCTCGGAACTCGATCAGCACGTGCTGTCGAATCACTCGTTCGGCTCGCACAACGTGAACGCGACTTACATCAGCCAGCACATCGATCATCTCGCCACCTGCGCCGCCAAGATCGATGCCGGCATCACGCGCCGGATCAAAGGAACGCCGGGAGGCCAGCGCAAACGCCGACGATCGAAGCTGCGTTCAGTCGCTTAACGTAGAGGCTCCTCTTGCATCGCTAGACCTGCACTCGCCTGCTCGCAGCGCTCCGAGCGCCTCGCGCAACGATCTCACGATGCGCGCATCGTACGCAAGGTGGCGCCGTAGGGCCCGAGATCAGTGGCGGTGATCGCTCGAGCCTCACGCTGGAACTGACTCGCGATCGCAGACACCACGTCGACCACGCGAATCACCTGCGAGCCCGCGCGCGCAGCGGAGAGGGCGGCGACGCGCGCCACGCTGACGATCGCGGCCCCGGTCATGTCGAGGCGCGCGAGCACGGCGAAGTCGAGGTCGTCGCCGAGTGGCGCAGTGGCAGGAAATGCGAGGCGCCATAGTCGCAGCCGTTCGCGCTCGGCCGGCCGGAGAAAGTGGATCACGTGCTGGAACCGGCGCACGAAGGCAGGGTCGATCTCGTCGCGCAGGTTGCTCGCGAGAATGACGAGGCCGTCGTGTTCCTCCAGCCGCTGCAGCAAGAAGCTGACTTCGAGGTTCGCGTAGCGATCGGTGCCGTGACGGACCTCGCCGCGCTTGCCGAACAGCGCCTCTGCCTCGTCGAAGAACAACACCGCGCCGGCTTCTTCCGCTTCGGTGAACGCGGCGTCGAGGTTCTTTTCGGTCTCGCCGACCCACTTGGAGACGACGCGCGCGAGATCGATGCGCACGAGCGAGAGCCCGAGGTGACCCGCGATGACTTCGGCGGAGAGGGTCTTCCCGGTACCGGGCTCACCCGTGAACAGCGCCTTCACACCGACGGCGGTCGTGAATCCCCATCGCTCGGCAACGTGCGGCCAGACCAGATACGTCTCCGCGAGCTCGCGCAGCTGCGTCTCCTCGACAGGCGGCAGGACGAGGTCCGCGAACGTTCGTCGCGGAACGATGACGTCGGCGAATTGCAGGGTCCGCGGCTGCGCGACGAGCGCGACCGCCTGATCGACGGTCTCCGTGACGCGCGCCATCGCGGCGGCGGCCGCCATCGCGGAGCGATCGAGGCGATATCGACCGGCGAGCGAGTCTGCTTGCGCGGGCTCGAGGTCCGGCATCAACTCGCACCACATCGCGCGTCGCTCCTCGAACCCCGCGCTCGCCAGCTGCAGCTCGACGTACGCACGCGAGACGATGCCGGGGATCCGCAGCGGCTGGCGCCCGGTCAGCGCGACCGTCGCCGCGTTCGCGTGAAGACATCCGGCGATGACATCGCCGCTGAAACCATCAGTGTCGAGCCACAGCACGGCGCCGAGCTCCTGTGCGTCGGCGCACGCGCGCTCGATCGCGGACGCGACATCCATCGGTGGTCGATGCGCTTCCCACGGCCGGCGCAACGGCCGGCCGAGTCGACGAGCGAGGCCGCGCGCCGCATCGAGGCGTGCGTCCGCTGTGCCGCCCCAGACACCGATCGTACGGGCGTCGCGAAGTCCGGCGAGGTCGCGCGGTCGTGTGCTCGTTTCGACCGTCAACGGATCGCGAAACGTCATGTCCGCACGGCCGGTGATCATCGCGAGCGCCGCCGGCGAGAGTGCGAGCTCGGTGTCGAGCTCCGTATCGCCATCGGTAGCGTGCACGAATCCGAACCGTCGCAGCCGCCCGAGGCGACCGAGCAATGCAGCGCGCTGCATCCGTACGACGAGCGAAGTCGCGCCGAGCGAGCAGGCGAGGGCGATGGTGGGGCGCCGGCGCGCGGCGTCGCCCGTGGTCATTCCGCAGAGCGCTCCGTAGGAGGCATCGGTCTCGACGAGCGAGCACAGCAGAAGGATCTCGAGCTCGAATGGTTCGAGGTCGTAGTCGTCGCGCAGTCGGTCGAGCGGCAACGTGTGCCCGCGCTTCCGTAGCTCCTGCTCCTGTGCCTCTTCGTCCGCGTCGAGCGCAATCGCTTGACCGTTCGTGCGGCCCGTCGCCATCATCTTCTCGAGCGAGACGACCTTCGTGGAGAGCGTCGTGCCGGTGAGCTCCTTCGCACATGCAACGAGCGCGCGGTGGACTGGTCGCTGCCGGAGCCTCAGGTGTTGGAGTGCGTAGCTCATCGGTTCTTCTCCACGTCGTGCTTGTAGGCGGCGGCGAGCTCGTCCGCGGTCATCGCAGCGGTCACCTGAACCGACCCCGCCTTGCGATCGTCACTGAACGTGATGTCTCGCCCGACGGCACGGCGCACCCAGATCGCGAGGTCGACGACCTGTTCGAATGGACCTGCGATCGAGATCTCGCCGCGCTCGCGCGACGTCTTTTCGTCGATGTAGTGCTCCATCGACTTCGCCGACCACCACATCGAGAATGGTCCCCGAGCGTCCACGGTGATCTTCGCGTCCGGCCACCGTCGGTCTATCTCGGCGGTGACGGTTGCGAGCTCCGAGCCAGGTGGCAGGACGACGCGGTACCACACGCGACGATTCCGCTCGACGTCCTCGGTGTATGCGCGAGCGAGCTCGTCGGTGGTCATCGTGGCCGTGACGACGACGGAGCCGTCGTAGCCCTCGTCCGTGAACGTCAGGTCGCTGCCGAGAAGGCGCTGGAACGCGATCACCATCTCCTCGACCACTCTCAACTCGCCGTCGAGCGCGACCCCGCGGCCGTGCCGATAGAGCTCACCGACAAACCGTCCAGCACTCCAGCGGATCGAGTACGGACCAGCGTCCGGCAACTCGACCCGCGCATCGGGCCAGCGACGAAGGACCTCTTCGACGAGCGTCGTCGTAGCGACGCCGTGCGGTGCGTCTTCAGGCTTGGCAACGGCCAGATAGAAACTGCTCATCGGTTCCTCCCCACGCCTGCGTCGTATGCTGCTGCGAGCTCGGCCGCGGACATCGAGGCACGTACCTCGACGGCGCCGTCATTGCCGAGGTCCGTGAACACCACGTCTCGTCCGATCGCGCGGCGCACCCAGATCGCGAAGTCGAGAACGATCTCGAACGGCCCGTCGACCACGACGCCGCGGCCGTGACGATACAGCTTCCCCTCGAAGCGCTTGTTCATCGCCCACCACCGCGTCGTGAACGGACCCGACGCGTCCATCGAGATGTCGGCGTCGGGCCACCGCCGCAACACTTCCTCGGTGACCGTCGTCAGCGAGATCTCCGGGCGCTCGGTCTCCCATGGTGGCGCGACCACCAGATAGCTCATCAGCGATTCCTCTCAAGATCGCCTTTGTACGCTGCACCCAGCTCATCGGCGGTCATCGTGTCGGTGACGACGACCGAGCCGTAGTAGCCCGCGTCGGTGAACGTGAGGTCCCTGCCGAGCATGCGCCGGAAGGCGATCACCATCTCGCACACGTGTCGTTCGTCACCTTGAACCGAGATTCCCTGGCCGTCGCGGAAAAGCTCCCCCGAGAGCGCATTCGCCTCCCAGCGAACGGAGAACTCGCCTTGTGCGGGTAGCTCGATGCGCGCCTCCGGCCAGCGACGGAGAACCTCCTCGACGACGCTGGTCGTGGAGACACATCCGGGTGTTGCATCGGGGTTGGCGACAGCGAGGTAGTAGATGCTCATCGTGCGTCCTCCTCTACGACCTCACCGAGGATTCCGTGCTGCTGCAGTCGAGCCTCGAAGAACGTCACCGCGTCGGGATGGTTCGTGAAGATGCGGAGCATACGTGGCGGTGTGAGCGGATCTTCGATGACCGCAGCATAGCGGCTGAATTCGTCGTCGATCTTTGCGTCCGACTTGATTCGAAGGAAGTCGGGATAGGCCGAACCAAAGATGTACGGGCTCCGAGCTTCATTGCCAACGTACTTCGCGTCGACGAGTGCGGTATCGGGAATATCCACGCCATCGGCCTCGACCTTCTTTCCTCCGCCGACTGCAAGGTACTCGTTGGGGCCACAGATCTGGCGCTGGTAGTCGGCCCAAGGTTCCTGAACGTTCTGCGGCAGCAACTTGAGCGTCGCGACCCAGCGGCGCATCTCGTCGACATTGCCTTTGATCACGGTATCGGTACCGGGCAGCACGCCCTGCTCGTCGCCCACGACCGTCGGCTCGAGGTCCCCCGGCGGCAAGAGAAGCGTCCTGCCCTGCATGTCATCGTCGCGATAGCGCTCGCCGTACTCTGCGAGCGCGGTGGCGAGATCGAGGAGGCCAGGCAGATCCGACGCGGCGAGATTCGGTCGCACACCGATCGGCTGGTCCGGATCGTCCGCCAAGAGCCTCGCATCCGCCTCGAGCTTCTTCGCCATCTCGATCAACGTCTCGAGGTCCTTGATCTGCTCGTCGAGCAACGGTCTGCGATCGGCGTTCGCGTTCAGCGCCTTCACATAGACGGCGCTCTTCGCGCGCTCGAGGCGCCCCGAGAGCAGCTCGCGCTGGCTCTGCACTTCGACCTTCGGCGGATCCGAGAGCACGAGCCACAACATGTGTGGGTGGTCTGCGATCTCGAAAGGCACGCGGAGCTCGAACGTCGCATCGGGTAACGGACCGAGCGGGGGCCTCGGCGTGTCCTTCGCATCCATGCGCTGCTTGCTGATCCGGTCGATGAACTTGCGGCGATCGCGAGCGTCGCGCGGTGCTGCGCCCGAGCCCATCAGGCTGCTGACGAACTTCCTCGGATCGAAGTCGCCCTTCGTGAACGTGAACTTCGGAGCTGGGTTGGCGTCGCCACCGATCACGCACTCGAAGTCGATCGCGGCCGAGCCTGCCGCGATCGGCCATTTGCCGCCGCCGAAGCCGAAGCGCGGGCCGCCGAAGATGCTGCTGACATCGGCATACGGCTCCAGCGATAGATCGAACTTGCCACCGACCTCGAACCGGCCCGCGATCTTGTACTTGGCCTCCACGGCAGGGTCGTTCGAGCCGATGAACTGGATCTGCGGGCGTGCGTCGGCGTACGCCGCGATCGTGCCTCTGCCTTTTAGCCCGACCCTCACGGACACGATGTCGATGTCGAGATCGAGGCAGTAGCCGAACGCGCAGATGTCCGGTGCATCGAAGCCGACCTCCACGGCACCTTCGAGCCAGGCATCCGCTTCGGCCCACGCAGCGAACGACGCATTCAGCGAAGCCGAGATGTCGAGCAGCGTTCCCGTCTTCGGTCGCGTCGAGTAGACGCCCTTGACGAGGAGATCGCGCAGGCTCACGAGCAGGTCCGCACCGACGGAGGCGTCGACACCAGCGGTGACGGCACCGCTCACTCCCCAGTAGAGCGGAACGTCGGCGAGCGTCCACCTCGGCCCGGGATCGAGGAGCTTCTGCACGGGCTTTGCGTCGAGCAGCTTCAGCTCGCGTGGTGCGCGCAAGACGCCACGCGAGGTGATGTGTCCTTCGGGGTCCACGAGAAACGTCGCGATCGCTTCGAGGCCCTTCGTGACCCGCAGCTTCAATGCGCCCCACGCGACGAGGGCGATGCCGTCGGAATACGACGAGGGCTCGAGCCCCGGGATGACATCAGGCGCCGGGTTATGGGTGTTCGCGAGCTTCCACGCGCGCTCGACCGATGTGCCGACGACGGTGATGTCGCCCGAGACGCGAGGATGCGTCACGGTCAATTTTCCGCGCGCCTCGAAGCTGCCGTCGACGAAGCTCAGCTTGACCTGACCCGAGATGTGTCGAGACTTCCATTCCTTGTCGAGCTCGATGGGCCTGCGCCACGTGATGAGGCCCGTCGGCTGGCGGCGAATGAACGCGATCATCGTCGATTCGACGCCCGGGCCCGAGAGGTTCGCGTTCGCGGCGTAGTTGACCTGCTGGTTGTAGAGGCTGAACAGACCCCACAGCGCTGGTCCGTCGGGCGGAGTGAGCGTGTGCGTCGTCTGGAGCTTGAGCTCGCCGCGGTCGAGCACGTTTTCCCAGTTGTGCGCCGTGAAGCTGTCCGGACCGTGATACGAGCGGCCGAACATCACGCGCAACAGCTCGGGGTCATCGCCGGTCTTCGCTTTCGGATCGATCACCGCGTACGACGGGGGTACCGGGCTCCCGACTGCAATGCCGACCCAGCCGGTCGGCTTGCTATCGACGAGTTGCACCATGATCCCGAGCTGGCGCGAGGAGTCGGCGGGATGAAAATCCGGGTGATTCATCGGCAGCCACTGCAGGTCGGTCTGAAACCCGCCCTTGTCGTGACGAACGACGAGAAAGCCACTCGCGATCCGCCCGAACTTCGCGCGGAACTGGACGCCTCGATCACCGAAGTACTCGATGTACTCGGCGACGAGCGGTTTGGGCTTGAACGTCTCCATGCCCTCGAGCTCGATCACCGTCGTTGCCGCGAGGTACTCGGCGAGGATGAGAGGAGCGCCAAGCTCGACGCCGAGCAGCCCGAGGCCGGCTGCGATGAGCCCCCCTTTCTTCGCGCGATTCGTGCTCGGAACACGCGGTGCAGTGCGCGCTGCAGGCGGATCTTTTACGGGTGCTGTCTCCTTGTCGGTGCCCACTATCCCGCTCCGATGTCGAGCGGGCGCTCGGCGAGCCATGGAGGTCGATGCCTTCCGAGAAAGCCCGCACGATCGAGATCGCGCTGGCGCGCACCGCGCGCGATGCGCACGTCGACACGGTCGTGCTCCAGCGTGATGCGCGCGGTGAGATCGCCGAACCGTGCACGCGCGAGCTGTGGGGACGTCGGCTCGCGATCGAACCACAGGCGCTGCGCGAGATCGCCGAGCGCGATACCTGCGGCGACCTTCAGCGCCGCGGGGACGTCTGCCCTCGCACCGAGCGCGAGCGCGATGTCGTCGGCGAGCGAGAGCACGTCACGTGGTGCGCTCGCAGCGCGATCGTTGGACCACAGTCGGCCGACGCGATGCCAGTGCTCGCCACGCGTCGGCGGCGCGTCGGTGATGAACCGCCAGCCGCGCGCGTCGAGTGCGCGGAGTAGTACGGGTTCGGCGGTGTCGAGCGGGACGGCGAGCACCGGCGCGATCGGAGCCGCGATCGCCGCGAGCTCGTCGAGCGTCGGTGCCATCGCGATTGGAAGGAGACCGTCGGGATCGACGAGCGCGAGCGCATCGCGGACGCGGCACAGTACGAGCGGCCGATCGTGTGTGTGCCCGTCGAGCACGGCGCGTGCAGCGACCCGCGTTGCGGGTGCGAGCGCGTCGCGCACGATCGCGTCGGAGATCGGTCTCGGTGGCTCCTGTTCACCCGCGAACGCGGCGGCCGTCGAGGGCGGGGCGATCTGCGAGGCGAGCTGGTACGCGATCCACAAGAGCGCGTCCGGCTCGTCGATTCCGTGGCAGCCGGCGGCGAGTGCGTCGAGGTAGCCGATCTGCGCGAGGGGGCGCAACATCAAGAAGGGCAGGGCATCGCCGTCGACGATCGCCGGCGAGAAGGTGCGCGCGGCGCGTGGCGTTCGCCGGGCAGGCGCATTCTCGGAGGTCGCGGATCGATCCGTGCGCGGCGTGTCGACATGCGATTCGGACACGGGGACGACGTCGCGTCGGGCCGCCTCGCTCGTGGCGTCGGGCGGCGATCTCCCGGCCGCCGCGCGCATCGAAGCGTCGCGCGCGCCGGCGATGGTCGCGACCCGCGCGGTGATCGCGTCACGCAAGACGCGCGCATCGTCGAGCGCTGCCATTGGCGCGTGCGCGAGGTGGTGCGCGGGCTCGAGCCACGCAAGCCACATCCGCAGTGCAGCGACCGACAACGATGCGAGGGCCGCATCGAGCTCGCCGCGACGCGACCACGCGATCACGACATCGATCGGCGCATCCACACCTGCCGCGCCGGTGGGTAACATCCTCGTCGCTGCGTGCTGCGATGCAGGTGTCTCGCGCGCCGCGCTCTCCGCGGGCGACGTCGCTCGTTCGGTCTCGGCGACCGGCGAGGATGAGGTCGACCACTCACCCACGACGCGCTCGGCGAGCGCGGTCAACGCGTCGTTCGAACGACACGCAGCGGCGAGCTCCGCGAGCGACACGCGCAGCGCAAGCCGGATCGGCTCGTGTAGCTCCAGATCTGCGTCGTCGGGATAGCGCGATGCGAGCACTTCCGCGATCCGCGCGGGTAGGTCACGCTGCGCGACCGCGAACAGGCGCGCGCGATCCTCCCCCCAGCTAGCTCCGCCCGCGCGTGCGAGCGTGAAGCGGAAGCGATGGATCGCGAGCTCGGCCATGCATGCTCAGAGGATCTGCGTGCGGGCGTCCAGCATCAGCCCCTCCACGAGAACGAGCATGTAGTAGGTGCGATTCTGGCCGACGACGACCGGGGCCAGCGGACCATTGGGGTCGACCGTGATGCCGAAGTCCCACGGCGAGCTGTCGTTCGCCTGGATCACCCCTGTGAGGATGCGCCGGTCACTCTCGTTCGGTCCCTCGATCTGGATCCAGCAGCGATGGTTGTCGAGGAACGTGATCGGTGTGGTGAAGCTCGCATGGCTGAGTCGGACGCGCGTTCCGTTTCCCTCGATCGCGACGTACAGGCGGAGCGGATCGGGACCAACGTACGCGAGATGATTCCCGTCCATGACGTACGCGTGCGGACGCGTGTACGCATCGTGTTGCGCGGGAATCGTGCGCAGTGCGAGCTCCGAGGCGGGAATCCAGAGCTCCTCGCGTTCCGTCGTGGCGGTGGCCCAGATCGCGAAGTCCAGCGCTCCCCGCGGACCCGTCATCCGCAACCCGCGGTCTCCGACGATGCTCGCGACGCTCGGCGCGCTCGCGCCGATCGCCTGCTGGACCGCGAGGACGTGGTTCGTGTGTGGGCAATAGAGGACGTGCATGTGACTCATCGTTTCTCCTCACAGCTGTGGCAGCGAGACCGCGGTCACGACGAAGTCGCAAACTCCGTCGGTGTTCCACGCCCGAGGCGCCGAGCCGACAAACGCGATCCAGTGCACGCGGCAGTGGACGCGCCGATCGCCGTCGACCCAGAGCTCGCTCGGCGAGCCGACCCAGTTCGGAATCGTGGCAGGCGCGTCCCACGGACGAGCACCGCACGCACGCGGCGTCACCTGCACGTGCAGGCGTACCTGGCCGGCGTCGACCTGCGCCTGCGTGACACCCTCGGGCAACGGAAGAATGGTGCCGTGCGAGGCGACGCCGCTCGCGACGCGAACGCTCGGTACCGATGCGAACGCGCCGGTGAACCGACCGGCGATCGTGAGGTTGCCGTGCTCGTCGACGAACATCAGCTTCGCGAGCTGACCACCGGGTTGTTGGAGCCCGAACGTGAATGTGCCGCCGGTCTCGACCTTTGCGATCTCGGCGACGGGAACGTTCGCGATTCCCGCGGCGCCGGCACGCATCGCGAGCTTCCCGGCAGAGCTCTCGATCGTGCCCTCGGAGTCGATCGACACGCGCGGCGAGAGATGCCCGCGCTGGTCTGCGGTGCCGAGCTGCAACGCCGCACCGAGCTTGCCCTCGACGAGCGCGGCGGCCGAGCGCTGCGACGTCGCGACCGCCCGCGTGCGGATCAATACGCGCCCGCCGCGCCCCTCGACCTCGTCGGCACGCACGCCGATCCAGGTTCGACCGACACCCGCGTTCTCGTGCGCGATCGCGGTGAATCGGCGAAGCGTCGCGTCCCACTTCACGTAGCCGAGCAAGACCCACCAGCGCGCGGAGCCGAGCGCGCCACCGGCGCCGGCATCGACCCTCGGCGCGGTCTGCGCCTCGAGGTGGGTCTCGAACCCCGGTGCGGCGAAGTCGAGCGTCCAGCCTTCGATCGTACGGCTCGCACGGGCGGGTGTGCACTTGCGCGTCGTGGGTGGCGGCGTCGCGCCTAGATCGGTGCCCGCGATCACGACCGGATAGAGCGCGTCCGGATCGCCGACGGTGACGCGGCGCCGCTCGAACGCGCGCTCGTCGAGGAGCACGTCCTCGGGCACGATGATCTCGCGCCCGGTGCCGTCGAGCGCCATGCCGGCGCTCACGCGCACCTCGACCCAGTTCGCCCCCCCGCCGCTCCGCGGAGTCGTGGTCAACGCGAGACCGTCGACGATGCCCCAGCGGTGAACGAGGCGGTTGTGCCGCGCTGCTTGCGCGCGCGTGTAGTCGAGGCCCGCCGTGAGATCGTCGGCAGCGAGGACCTGGCCTTCATAGTAGCGAGGGCGCTGGATGGGATCGCTCATGGGGCTCCTAGTGGCGAAGCTCGGCGAGCTCGCGTCGCAGCGCCTCGACGTCGCGTCGCAGCGCATCGATGGTGTCCGTGGTCTCGCGCGGAGGCGGCGGTTCTGGCAGCGCCGCGCCGGCGAGGCGCTCGAGGCTCGAGAACAACGTCCCGAACATCGCTTCTTCGCTTGCGGGGGCGGGCCCTATCTCGATCGGACCCTCGAGGCGGGCGAGCGCGTGCGTGTCTCCTGCGACGCGCCGGAGGATCGACCCGAGGCTGGTCGCGGGGATGCAGCCGCCGCCGAGCGCGCCGCGGAGCTCGCAGCAGATGCGCTCGACAGTCGCGCCGATCGCGTTGAGGTTGAGCGGGAGGTTCGGGATGTCGGTCCAGTACCGAACGTTCGGCCACGTGATCACGAACCTCCGGACCATGTTGCAGATGTCCGTGACGACGCAGTCGCGGATGCAAATCTCCGCGAGTAGCACGCCCGGATCATCGCAGCTCTGACACGGCGGATTGAACGCGTCGCAGAGGCAGTCGAAGAGCAAGCGCAGGAGCACCTGCGCCGCGGTCTGGCCTTGCGCCGCGAGGATCGCAGCCAGCGTCGGGCCGAATGCACCCGCAGGCAGTGGTCCGAGCAGACCGAACGCGGCGCGGAGCTCGCAGTCCGTCAGGATGCGGCGCGGCGCGATCGCGGCGGCCGCAAACGTCATGAGATCTTCGTGTGCGGCCCGGTAGCGCGTGTAGAGCGCATCGTCGATCGCGGCGCCGTACGCGAACAGATGGTCCGGATAGCCCGCCTCGGGCGGCTGGTCGATCGCGACCCAGCGCCCGACGAAGGAGAGCACCGTCTCGGCGGTCGCGCGCTCGAGCTCGTCGAATCCCGTGAACGTCGACGGGAGCCATTCGCGTGCGCTCTTCAGCGCGGCCAGCGCGGGCTGCACGGTTCCCGGATCCTGCGGTCGCTCTCGCGGCGGTGTCATCGCGAGCCGCGCGACGAGGCTGCCGGTCTCGCGCGTGGCGTCGATCGCCTCGCGCGCGCGGTCGTCGGTGGATGCGAACGGCTCGCTCGCGCGCACGACGTCGGTGTTCGCGCGCGTCAAGGCCGCGAGGGCGCGCGTGAGCCGCTCGGTGGCGGACCGCAGCACGGCGTGATCGGCGACGACGAATCTCGGCTGCGGCTGGCGCGCGAGCGCATCGACCGCGTTGGCAAGCAGCGACGCGTTGCGCCGCATGACGACGGCGCGGGTCGACAGGATCGACGCGCGGCGGATATCGCCGATGCACGTCCGAAACCGCTCCCACAGGCCGATCCACGGACGCGGCGTGCGCTCGCAGCGCAGCTCGAACCGAAACCGCTCGGCAATGCGCGTCGGCTCGCATGCAAGGTGCGCGCAGGGCTCGTCGGTCGCGAACGGGCTCACGGGATCCGTCGCCTCCTCGACGTAGCGAACGTAGAGGTAATAGCGAGCCGCGGGTACGCGCGGTGCGGCTGCAGCGGCACGCGTCGGCGCGAGCAGGAGGATCGGCCCGTCGGGGCTCGGCGGTGGTGGCGGCGGATCCGGCTGCGGTGGCGGAAGCGGGCGCGGTTGTTCGCACGGGTCGGCGCAGTCGGCGCCGAGCTTGCTCGCACGCAGCTCGCGAACGAGCTGGAGAATGTCGACGCGTACGGGGCAGGGCACGACGATGTCGTCGCCGCAACAGTTGATCGCGTAGCCCGACTGGACGATGACCGTTCCGTCTCCGCACGGATCGCAGGTGACATCGAGGCCGCACACGACGCCTTCGCCCCACAACAATTTGTTGTGCAGGCGATTCTTCGCGACGACGTAATCGGTGAGCAGACCGAGGTCCTCCTCGGTGAGCAGCTGACCCGCGAAGAATCGCGGTCGTACGTACGTGCGCGTCGTGCCGCAGCCGGTACAACCGCAGCTGCCGCCGCAGCTACCGCCGCAGCCACTTCCGGTGGTGAATGTTCCCGTCGTCGACGGAGGTGCTGGCTTTGCGCCGCAACCACAACCATGTGAGCTCATCGTGGGTCTCCTATCGAACCGTGAACCAGCTGAGGAAATCGCCGCCGCCGGTGCCGTTACCGGAGGCCCAGACAAAGCCGCGGGGCGGCGTCACGCACACCGACGGCGCTGCCGGGGTGAGTCCAGGATCGGCTCCTGCGACGATCGGTACGCGACCGCCGAGGTGGACGCCGTCGATCGGACGGCAGCAGTGATCGAGGATGAAGTCGCCGTGGAGCGTGATGACGATGCGATCGTCCGTGTCGAACGCGGCGTTCGGCGTCCGCCTCCAGATGATCGACCGGGGCGTCGGACCCGGGCTGACGACACCGTGCACGTAGCCGATGTCGCCGTTCGGTCGGATGCGAATCACGTCGACGACGCCGAGCACGAGCGTTTCGGGACGCGCATCGGCGGAGAGGTGAAACTGCAAGCCACCGGTCTGCGCGCTCGCGTCGCCGAGCAGCTCCTTGGCATTCGGCGACGCCGCGTACTCGCCACCGTGTGTCCAGTTGATGCCGGTGATCGTCGTCGGCTTCCACGTCGACACCGCACGCCGCACTTCGTTGTGAATCGCGTTGGCCGCGAGTGGTTGGTTCTGCTTGAACGCGTCGATGCGCGCGAGCAGCACGCATGGATCGGTATCCTCGGGCGCCTTCTCCGAGCACGTGTCGCACCGCTCGTCGCCCTTCGGAGGATCGACGGTGACGACGATGCAGACGCCCTCGCGGATCATGCCGTACATGCAATCGGGCGCCGCGCCGCACGCATCCGGCAGGACCGGTCGCGTCGGGTTGATCTTCAGCTCCTGAAAGCACGCCGAGACCCATAGTGTCGTGCCGTTCGTCGCGTCGAGCCTCGCTTGATCCGCGGGCGAGAGCGCGGCGAACAGGTCGACGGTTACCGGCGTGCGGACGACGACGTCGTGGCCTGCAGGGTCGAGCGCGAGCCCGCATTCGACGACGACCGACGTCGCCGTCACCGGCGCGCTCGGCGGAACGACTGCTAGGCCGCAGACCACCCCGTGACCGTGCAGCGCACGGTTGTGCAGCTCGTGCTTGTCGCGGTGGTAGCGCTGCTCGGTCGACAGCTCGTGGTGACCGAGCATCTGCCCGTAGAAGTAGCTGAGGCGCATGAACTCGGGGACGACATCACAGGTGGCCATGGTTCCTCACTGAAGACGAGTGCGGTCACCGACCGCGGAAAGACCGACACGAAGACCCGTACGCGTGCCACCGCGACCGGGCCACACCACGCTTGCGCGACGAAGACGGACGTTGCCGAGCGCGCCGAGGATCGGCCGCGCCGGTGCGGCAGGAACGGTGTCGACACCGACTGCCGACCAGATCCCAACGAGGAATCCACCGCCACCCACGCGCACGTGCGCGAGCGTGTGAGCTGGTTTTTGACTCGCGACGAGCCGCTCGACGGCGGCTTGTCGACCTGGTCCCGCGTCGAGCGTCGGCGGTACGAGCACGCGGAAGCGGAAGGCGGTGGTCGCATACGGATCCTGCGTGGGATTGCCCCAGCTCAGGAGGGGCGCACGGCCGAGCTCGGATCGATCGAGCAGCATGCGCGCACGCCGTGGCGAGGCGAGGCGCGTCGCACGTAGGCGTGCGCTGCGATCGAGGGCACCGAGCATGCGGCCGAGCGACAACTCGTCGATCACCGGATCGGCGTCGAACAGGATCGAGATCACCTGACGCAGGCCCGCGACGGTGCCGCGCCGGCGAAAGATCTCGGGTGCGGCGCGCAGCAGCGCGCGCCGCCGCGCGGTCGACCACGCCGGATCGAACGCGATATCGAAGAAGCCGGCGAGCCACGCGAGCGCGCCGCCGGGAACGCCAGCGACGTCGAGCAACGCGGGTGCGCGCTCGATCGCACGATCGAGCTCGGCCGTCGACGCGTCGAACAGCGAGAGGAAACGCTCGCCGAAATCCTCGGCCTCGGGGGACTCGCGATAGACGGCCGGCAGTAGCTCGAGGCTCGTGACGCGTGGCATGTCGAGCCGGACGCGACGAACACGCGGCGTGGCGCGCCGGTCGCCCGAGAGGCGCACGCGCAAGAACGCGCACCGACCCGCCGGTTGCTCGACGAGGAAGTCGAGCGAACCGATCTGCCAGTCATCGGGATGCGGGACGCCGGCGGGGAACGCTTGCCAGGCGAGCGGCTCGGCGAGCGGATCGCCCTGTGGAACGGGAAACTCGGCTTCGCTCGTAGCGATCGCGATCTCGAGCTTAGTGCCGAACGGGACCTCGGCTTCGACGCGAATGCGATGCCATCGGCAGCGTGGAATCCCGCTATCGATCGCGACCGTCAATAACTGCCCGCGGGGCTCGCGCATCGCGGGAAGCAGCGGCGCGACGGTCGTGAGTGGCTGGCCGCGCCAGTCCCAGCACGTCTCGACATGTGTCCCGTCGGCGGCCGTCGCGTCGAGGCAAAAGCCGGTCGCGTCGGCGGTCGTCACGTGGGTCGGCGCGAACACCTCGGCGAGATCGGCGGGAGAAGCAGGCGCGAACGCGACGTCCTCGCGAGCTGCGCGCCACAGGTGCAGCGCGAGCGCCGGCGTTCCGTCGAGTGCCGTCGCGGGTGTCTCGGTGACGACCCACAGCGCGCAGTCCTCGCCGATGCCGATACGATCGATCGCACCGCTGGGCAGCGCCGCCTTCCACGGCGTGCGCGGACTGCCGTCGGGACCGAACACGTTCGCGACCGTCGCGCCAACGCTGACGACCACGACCTCGCCGTGTGGTCCGAGCGCGACGCGGTGTGGATTTGCGATCGGAATGATCGCGACGATGCGCTCGCCGTCGTGACTGAACACGATGACGGCGTTGGCTCCCGGATCCGCGACCGCGGTGCGATGACCACGCCGAGCGATCGCCACGGGCGCGACGAGGAATCCCGGTGCACCAGCTGCACCGCGCACGGGCACGAAGCCGGGTGTGCACGCGTCACGACGCAGCACGCGGGCGTCGGGCTCCGGCGTGACGAGGAAGTGCTCGCACGGTGCGCACCCGTGAACGATGCGAGGCGGAGGCAGGTAGCTGATGAGGGCGGCGGGATCCACGCCGCCGCCGACGGCTGCGAGCTCGACGGCTTCACCTTCACCGAAGCCGGCGAGCCCATCGGAACTCGCTATGTCCCAACCGGCGTAGCCGTCGAGCAACCGGAACGTCGGTGGCGCGGCGCACGTCATGGCGTTTCTCCTCGCACTGGCACGACCTCGTGCGCTTCGGGCCAGAGCAACGCATGCGGCCGCAGCGCGACGTCCTGACAGTCGGAGATGCGCTCGCCGTCGACGACGAGATCGAGCCGCGGCACGGCGCGGACATGCGGTCGTGCCGCGAGCCGGCGAACGAGATCGGCGTGCCGGATCGCTCCGCCGAACGGCCAGCCGGTTCCGTCGGGACCTCCCGTGAGCGGGTGCAGGAAGCGATCGAGATCCGCGAGCAGGATCCCGATGGCGTCGCCGACCGACGCGGTCGGATCGAGGATGACCTCGGCCTCGACGCGAACGTGGTGATAGAAGGGCGCGACCGCGACCACCTCCACACCTGCCGGCGCGACGCGTTCAGACAGGTAGGTCGCGACCGCCGCGAGCGATGCGCCGTCGGGCATCGGCGGTCCGCCGCGGTCGGCGGGAACGACCACGACCGTGACGACGCCGGGGAGCGGGAAGTCCGGCGCAGAGGGATGGCCCTGCCACGCGTGGGCGCGGCGCACGTCGGCACCGACGGTCTGCGGCGCGTAGAGCTCGTAGTCCGCGATCGTTACGGCACGACCGCGTGCACGAACTTCCTCGGGGCCGCGGCGAACGGCGTCGGCGAAGCTCTCCGACTCGTCGGAACCTACGGCCGGTGCGGGGTTCTTCACCTCGACGACGTCGGTCGCCGCATTGCGAAGCGTCGCGATAGTGCCCGCGCTGGCCGCCCCCGCGAACGCGCCGGCCACGCGATACGCGAGCGCGTGGACATGACGAAAGCCCGCTGGCCCCAGCGCGCCGTGGGTGCCATCGCCGAACGTGACGACGCCGCTCGTCGGATCGAGCAGGTAGACGCGATCGTCGGGTCCCCACGTGCCGAGATCGGAGACCTCGCGCCAGCGCCGCGTCGAGGATGTAAGCGTTGGATCTTCGCCCTCGTCGATCTCGAGCACGAGCGTGCCGGGCAACACGGGCACCTGCGCGAGCTTGTAGCGGCGACCCTCGCTGTCCGGAATCTCCTCGAGCACCTCGTCACGCACGGTGCTCGCCGCGATCACGTCGACGGCGTTCGCGACGAGGAAGTCGAGCTCGACGGGCTGTGCGAACATCCCGCCTGCGACGCGCACGCACAGCCAGCGCAGCGGCATGTCGCTATCGAGACCCGGCGGAATGCCTGGTCGCCATGTGGCGGGTACGCCGAGCTCGACGACGCCGCTGCGCGCGAAGCCGTCGCTGTCGTCGATGATCAACTCCGCAGCGACCAGGGTCGTACCGTCGAGGACTTCCCAGACGAGATGGGGCCGAGGTGGCACGGGGAGCTCGAGCACGCCGCCCGCCGACGCCGGGCTCGGGACCGCATCGCGCGCCATGCCGACGCCGAGGCTCAGGCGCGGTCCCGGCGCGCTATCACCCGCGAAGCCGATCCACAGCGCGCGCGGTCCCGTCGCCGAGAACGGGCGCCATCCCGATGGCGGAGCGGGTGGCAACCCGAGCAGGCGCGGCCCGTCTGCGATCGCGAGCGCGGCGATCGTCGCCGGGGCAGCGAAGACGTCGCGCATCGTCTCGAACACGATCGGCTCGGTACCGGGTGCTTCGGCTTCGAGCTGGAAGCCGGCTGCGACCAGCACGGAGGTCTTCGCCGTCGGTGCCACCGTGAACGTGACGATCGCGCGCGCGGGCGAGGGCGGCAGCAGAGTCACGCCTGCGGCGGCGAGGTATTCGACGAGCGCTTTCTCGGGCCAGCGGCGCAACCGGCGGTGCACACTCTCGACCGCCTCCGAGTACAACCGGACGAGCACCTCGCCGGCATCGTCGCCGCGCGGGCGCCACGTCGGCGTGAACGCGCGGATGCGCGCGCGAATCGAGTCCGCCACCTCGCGGCGTTCGCCGGCAAACAGCGCCGGTACGCGCGCAGCGTCGAGCCGCGCGAGTGTCGACGGGAGGCGTTCCTTGCCCCACCACACCGTCATCTCAGTGCTCCCTTCGCCATCGGTTGCGGCTGGACGCGAACGTCGATCACGACCTCGCCGACGAGTGCGTGTGCACCGATCGCGACCTCGTGACAATCATCGAACGTGCAGTTGTCGAGGCTGATCGCGACGCGCGTGACGCGCCCGTCGGTCGCGATCGCATTCTGTGCGACACGCAAGAGGCTCGACTGCCGCAGCGTCTCGCCGAACGGCCAGCCGTCGCCGGTGTCGCCGCCGACGAGCGGATCGAGAAAGCGCGCCACGCGCACTGCCACGGTGCGCCGGAGCTCCGCGGGCTCGCCCGCATCGGCGCTGACATCGATGCGGAGCCAGACGTTGCGATAGAGCGGGCCGCGAACGCAGACCTCGTGCGTCACGAGACGCGCGACGTCGAGGCGCGCGCGCATTTCGAGGAGCGCGCCGGGATCGGGCTGCGGCGCGACGACGAACGCGGACTCGACGAAGTCGTTCGGCTCCTCGCGTGGCGCGAATGGCACGACGAACACCGTCACCATCCCCGGCACGGGGATGCACGGCGTGAGCGAGGAGTACCCGACGGCGGCGTGAGCGCGGCGCACGGCGATGCCGGGCGTCGTCAGCGCGAGCTCTTCGTAGTCCTCGGCGGTGATCGCGCGCGTCACGCGACGCACGGCCGAGGCCATGCGCTCGAGCGCCGCATCGACGCGCTCGGGCTCGGAGCCTCCCGCGGCGTCCACCACGTTCGCGGCCGCAAGGCCGTTCGACTCGACGATCCAGCCGAGCCCGCTGCCGAGGTTGCCACCTTCGCCGCCACCGACCTCGTAGTCGATGAAGACGTTCGGAATCGACAGCGACTGCGGGCGCGGCACGCGCCCCGTGAGCCCATCGCCGAAGCGGACGCGGGACGCCACCCGGTCGAGCTCGAACACGCGGTCCGCCGGCCCGTGAAATGCCAGGCTCGGTGTCGCGCGCCACGCCTGGACGCCATGCGCGACCTCGTCGATCGAGAGCGCGATCGACTCCGCGATCGGAGGTGCCTCGAGGACCGGTAGCGGGAGCGTCGTCGACGCGAGCGGTAGCCAGTCGGCGCTCAGGAAGTGCTGGGCGGCACGGCGATGCTGAGCGGCGACCGCGTTGGGGACGATCCGCGAGATCCGTGGCGGCGCGGTAAACGTGGCGTGCGCCGTGCGGATCGAGAGTGCGTACGGCGTGAGCCCGTCGACGGGTGGACCGTCGGGCTGCCAGTCGATCGGCGGCACGAACCGCCACAGCCCCGAACGCCGAAGGCCGCCGGTGCCGTCGTCGACGGCAAGCGCGACGTCGCGATTCGCGGTGCTGCGATAGCGAAACTCGATCGCGGCGGGCGGCGCGACCGGTCCCGCAAGAAGCGGCGACCAGCGAGGCAACAGATCCGGCGGACCGAGCAGGTCCACCAGCACGGACACCGGTGCCGTCAGCGCCGGCGGCGGGGCCGACAGCCACAGCACCAACTTCGCCTCACCCGGCTTGCCATCGGCTGCGAAGATCCGGAAGCTCCTGCCGGCCTCGAGGTCCGCCGTGCGATCGCGTCCGAACGCGATGAAACCCACGCGCTCGATCGGAGCGAGTGTCGTCGCATCGGCGATCGTGAACTTCGGACCGACCGTGCGGATGTCGAGTCGCACCACACTGGCCGCGGGGAGAACGGTCCATGGCTCCGGCCCGAAGCCGAGCACCGTCGCGGCGGCGCGTGCAAGTGCGATCGTCTCGCCGAGCAGCGACACGATCGCACGCGCGAACGGCTCGGTGACGCGATCGAGCCAGTACGATCGCTGCTCGAGTTGCCACGAAAACAGCTCGAGCAGCGTGATGCCCGGATCGATCGGCTCGTGGTGGGTCCAGCGGCCGTTCGACGCCGCCGGAATTCGCCGGCGCAGCGCGACGATGAGCTCATCGAACCGGATCTCGTCGAGCGCGATCGACGGAAGCGCCATCTAGGTGCCCTCCGCGCGGCCGACGTAGAACGGGAACACGAGGCTGTGGCGCGTGTTCGTCTGACGCACGCGATACGCGATCGACACGAGCACGCGCGTGGCGTCGGCCGCATCGATTTCTGCGCGCACGTCGATCAGATCGACGCGCGACTCCCAGTCGCGAACAGCTTCCTGCACGGTCGTCTCGAGCAGTCGCAAGTAGCGCTCGCCTCCCGGGGCGAACACCATGCGCTCGGCCTCGGTGCCGAGGTTCGCGCGCATGAGACGTTCGCCCTCGGCGGTCATCAGCAACAGGTGCAACGACTGCTCGACGTTCGCGTCGCCGCTCGAGAACCCGAGCGCACCGGTCGCGTCGGGAAGCAGCGGGAACCGAAGTCCCGTGCCGAGGAATTCGCGCGCCATTACTTGAGCCTCACGGTTCCGGACAGCTCGCTGTCACCCATCTGCTGGTTCGGTGGAAGCGTGCTGCCGGGGTTGTTCGGATGCGTGTGCTTGTTGAACAGGTCGCGCATCGCCTCGCCGAGCACGGCCTTGAACGAGTCACCCCCTAGGACGATCGTCTTCGCGTCGATCGTGATCTTGCCGTGGTCGTCGAGCACGATGCGTTGTCCCTTGTCGGTCTTGATCTCGATCGTGCCGTCGTCTCCGTCGGTCATCTCGAGCTTGTGACCGCCCTTGGTCTGGAGAACGACCTTCTCTTTCCTCTGCGTATCGACGAATAGCAACTGATGGCCCCCGCGCGTGCGGATCAGCTTCTCGTCCTTCTCCTCGTCTTTCTGGCGATCCGTCGCCGGCTTCAGCTTCCGGTTGTAGAGGCCACCGAGGATGACGGGCTCGCGCATGTCGCCGTGCATGAACGCGACAAGCACCTCCGTACCCTCCTCGGGCACGAAGAACGCTCCGAACTTCGAGCCGGCGTAGAGCTGCGCGCAGCGGCACCACTTCGTGATGGTCCCGTCGTCGAACCACTTGAAGCTGACCTTGATCCGTCCTTCCTTGTCCGGATCGATGTTCTTCTCGACGATGCCACTGACGACACCGTAGAACGTGGACTCGTGGCTGCGCGCGTTCGCGATCACGAGCTTCCCTCCGCGTCGTAGAGGCGCCGCACGGTGAGCTGCGTCATGTAGCCGGCCGCGCCGAACGTGTGATCCGCCTTCGTGATGTGGTACTCGCCGGCGAACCGATCGCCGAGGCCCGTCACGTGCACGTTGTCGCCGGCACGCAGCTCGGCATTGCCCATCACGGACATCGTCGCGGTGATGAACGTGTACGCGCGCTGACGCAGCATCGCGATCGCCATCTGCTTCGCTTCGTCCTTGGACTGCGGATTCGCGTCGACGACGACGTCCTGCTTGCGGCCGAGCGCGTTCTCCACGAGGTCGGGCGCGGAGCGCGTGCGCTTCCCCCTTTTCTTCGGCTTCGGCAGGTCGGCGACCGTCGCCGTCGCAACGATCGGCTCCATGTTGCGCGAATCCCAGCCGCGCACCGTGACCTTCGAGACCTGGCGCGACACGGTGAGCGTCGGCATGAACGAGACGAGGTTGCGGCCCCACTCGAACTGGTAGACGCGCGTGACGTCGTTCGTGCGGCCGTCACGCGGACGAACGAAGAACAACGTGTCGCGGCGCGCGCTATCGACGCCGATGAAGCAGTCGAAGTCGATCTTCTTCGCGCGCTCGAGCAGGAACTGCGCGTCGTCCTGATTCTTCTGGACGACGACCTCGTGTTCGAGAGGTGATTCGTCGAAGATACACTGGAGGTTGTTGCGCTTCGCGATGTCGCGCGCGATCTCCGAGTCGCGCTTCTTGAGCCACTGCTTTTGCTCGGAGCCGGTCGGCTTGCGATCGCGCAGCAGCACCATGCTGTCGAGGCCGGTGATCGAGACGGTCGGAGATCCGGCCTCGGGGAAGCGCGGCGACATCGACGTGATCACGCCGCGCACGAGTGAAGACCGGGCATCCGCGTACCCGAGCTCGATGTTCGCTCGGTGACCGAGGTCGAAGATGTTCCCCTCGGTGTACTTGAACGCGAACCGCTCGGTGTCCCAGTTGTTCACGTTGATCTGGAAGCTGGCGGGTGCGTCGAGCTCGAGCGTGACGGTGACTTGCAGGACATCCGCGATCACCGCGGGATCGAGCTCCTTGCCCTCGATCTCGATGCGGCACTCCGGCGCATAGCGCCTGGACAGCGCCAGGCCGTCGAGGAACTCGGAGCGCTGCGCTTGCGTCACTTGAGCCTCGGGACGCGCAGCACGCGGCCGGGCGCGAGATGGCGTGGGTCATTGATGTCGTTCGCGGCGGCGATCTCCCGCCACGACGCGGGGCTGCCGTATGCCGTGTGCGCGATCGACGTGAGCGTGTCGCCGCGACGCACGGTGTACGCCTTGTCGACATCGGGCGACGCCTTCTTGTTCTTCGCGACTTGCTCCTCGATCGTGCGGTACTCCTTGAGCGACATCGTGAGCTGCGCGCGCAGCGGAATGCCCTCGGGGGAGAACAGGATATAGGTGATGCCCAGGCTCTCGACGACGCCGCGAAAGATCTGGCGGTCCCAGATGAACCGAACGATCGCGGGTGCGTGGAGCTCGGACTGGATGTCGAGCAACCCGCGCAGCTGATCGGTGTACTGCGTGCGGACGTCGAGCAGCGTGCCCGATGTGTCGACGAGCAGATCGAGGGCGAGCTTCTCGACATTGCCGCGAATGAACTGTAGTGGTGGCGTCTCGAGCCCCGGGATCGGAATTTCCGCGAAGCTGTTCGACTTGTCGATGCGGTACTGCGTCGGGTTGAAGCAAACCGGAATGATCGGCACCGGCACGAGTGGCGTCTCGATCACGAGCAACGCTTTCGCGAGCAGTGGATTGCTGCCGATCACTTCTCGGTCCTTCCGATCCGGCGCTCTGCCTCGAGATCCGCGCGGCGCGCGAGCGCCTCCTCCTGCATGCGCTGCCAGCGCTCGATGTGCGTCTTGAACTGGCGCGAGAACGCGGTGTCCTCGTCGAACGCTTCCGCGGTGATCTGCACCTCGAGGTGGTGGATCGTCACCATCAGGCGACCTCGTCGAAGATGCGTTGCTCAAGGCCGTGATGCGCGATGTCGAGGCTCTCGATCGCGACAGCGCCCTGCATCGCGTTGAAGTCCGGGCCGGACCACTTCACGGCGATGCCGGCGCGGAACTGCCAGGCCATCACCGGCACGCCGGCAGGCGAGGTCATCACGATGCTGCCATCGCGACGCGCGCCGAGCGACTGTGTGAGGCCGGCGCGGTACCACCCAAACAGCCCGGCGTCCCGAACGATGCCGCGCTTGAACGAGAGCCGCGTCCACGTGTGACGCACCGGCAGCTGATGCACGTAGTCGTTCACGCCGCCCTCGGGGTACGAGAACACTTCGAGATCGGCGCCGAGTCCGCGCACTTCCTGAAACGCACCGGCCGCGACCGTCGGCACGTGCTGCGCTTGCGCGGGCGGTAAGTATGCGTCCGCCGGATCGAGCGTGACGAAGAACGTGAAGTTGCCGAACGGGTAGTCCATCACGTCACCTCCAGCCGGCCGTCGGTCGAGAGCGCGATGCGCAGCGTGATGAACTCCATAGGCACCGCAGGCGCGATCTCGATCTCGCAGAGGCAGCGGCCGAGATCGCGCTCCTCGACGGGATTTGTCGTCTCGTCGCAGCGCACGCGAAATGCATCCTCGGGACGGTGCCCTTTGAGCGCACCAGCGCGATACGCGTCGAGGAGCACCGTGGTGATCGCACGTACGATCGCGAGCCAGAGCTCGGGTCCGTTCGTGTCGAACACGAGCGGCTCGGCGACGCGCCGGATCACGCGCACCAGTCGGTGCACGAGGCGCCGGTGTGCAACGAAGCGATGACTCGGGTGAACGAGATCGAGCGTGCGCGCGCCCCAGATCTGGAGGCCGCGTCCGCACCGGCAGATCACCGGATCGATTCCGGCAAGCGTCAGGCGTTCGAGGTCGGCATCGTCGTACAGGAGATCCACATCGACCGCATCGATCACCGGCGCGTTCGCCGGCGAGTGGTGCGCGCCGCGCTCGCGGTCGAGCTTGCTGATCACACCCGCGACATGACCGCTGCTCGCGAGCCGCCGCTGCGGTGCTGCAAAGCCACCGAGCGGATCGTTGACGCGCAGCACGGGGTGATACACCGCGCCCGCGCGGTGCGTGTCGTCGTCGGCGAACGAGCGCAGGTCGGTCACCCACTCGATCGCTTCACCTGCGTCGCGCTCGGGGACGTCGATGATGACGAGGCGATCGTGAAGATCCTTTGCTTGCCGGAGGGCCACCGCGAGAACCTCGTACCGATCGACGTCGCTGCCCAGCACGTCGTGCAGGTCGGGAAGCGCGACCAGCGCGACCTCCGGAACGTCCCCGAGGAGCTCGATCGCGCGCAGATACTCGATGCGGGAGGGCGCTGCGTCGACGCCATTGGCGAGCGTGACGCTCCACGCGGCGTGCCGCGGACCAGGCAGCGGTGACACGGGCAGCGGCGGAGCGAGCGGATCGATCTCGATCGCGATCAGCGGCGACACGAGCTCGGTGATAAGCGCAGGCTCGATCCGCGCATGGAGCTCCGTCGGCTCGCCGGCGCAACGGACGACGACGTCGACCTCGGGCCGGCCGTCGCGACCGTCGCGCCGATAGGCAAGCTCGACGAGGAGATCGTTCGCCCACACACCCTCACTGGTTGCGCGGATGCGATAGCCCGCGCTCGCGAATCCACTCGATACCGGCAGGCCCGTGATCGTCCAGGCTGCGCTCGCGCTGTTCGCGCCGACTCCGGCGAGACGAACGACGTGTGCGACCTCGCCCTCGTTCTCGAAGTATCCGCGCACGGCATACGCGGCAGAGACATCGCGTCGCAGCCCACCGTAGACGGCACACAGCTCGCGCCAGCCCTCGACGCGCACGGCGCGACCGAGCGGGCCGCGCCGGAACTGGCCCATGAAGCCAGCGACGTCGGACCGGATCGGCGACGCGTCGCGCAGCGGAGCCGCGACGGCGAAGCGCAAGCCGGGAAGGTGGGCGAGTGCGGTCACATTACCTCTGACCGTCGATCTCGAGACCCTCGTGACTGATCTCGAGCGTCTCCATCGCGACCTCGTTGTTCTTCGCGTTGAAGCCGGGGCCGACCCACTTTGACGGCCACGCGCGCTTGAAGTTCCACCGCATGACTTCCTGGCGGTTCTCGTCGAGCATCACGACCGAGCCCTCTACACGCCGGACCTTGCCCCGTTGCGCCTCGAGCATCCAGTTCCACAGCGCGAGGTCGCCGATCACGCCGCGCTTGAGAACGATCGGGTTGTACTTCTTGAGCCCTGGAAACTTGCGGAGCGTGATGTCCTCCGTGCCGGTTCGATACTCGATCGGAGGCATGTCGCACTCGAGGCCACTCGCTTCGGAGAACGACCCTCTCACGGCGCGTCCGTCGTCGCTGACGCCGTTGATGACGACCTCGAAGTTGTATACGGGATATGGATCTTCTCGATAGACCAGTGCCATGACGCCGCTCCTCGCTACGCGGTTTGGTTATCCAGCGTCTTCTGCTGGATCCTGAAGATGACGAACTCGGCCGGCTTCACCGGCGCGACGCCGACCAGGATGATCAGCCGACCGTTGTCGATGTCGTCTTGCGTCATCGTGGTGCGATCGACCTTCACGAAGAACGCTTCGTCGGGCTTCGTCCCTTGCAGCGCGCCCGACCGCCACACGGTTGTGAGGAAATTGCCGACGCTCGCGCGGATGCGCGCCCACAAGGGTTCGTCGTTCGGTTCGAACACGACCCACTGCGTGCCTTCGTCGAGCGACTCTTCGATGAAGATGAACAGTCGCCGGACGCTGATGTACTTCCACTGCGAATCGGACGACAGCGTGCGTGCGCCCCAGACCCGGAACGAACGCTCGGGGAAGAACCGTAGCGCGTTGATGCCGTTGGGATTGAGCATGTCCTGCTCGCGCTTCGTGACGTCTTGATCGAGGCGCGTGATGCCGCGGATCACTTCGTTCGCGGGTGACTTGTGCACGCCGCGTTCGACGTCGGTGCGCGCGTAGATGCCCGCGATGTGGCCCGACGGCGGCACGGCGACCTCCTGGCGGATCGATGGATCGCGAACACGCAGCCACGGGTAATAGAGCGCCGCGTACTTCGTATCGAGCGGGCTGCGCGCGGTGCGAACCTCCTCGATCGTCAGGCCGTCCTGCGGATCGATGATCGCGAACCGGTCCTTCAGGATCTCGCAGTGCTGGATCAGGGTGTTGCGGACCGTGTTCGACCACATGCCCGGAACGGCGCAGATCGAGATCTCGTCGATGTCCTCGAGCGCGAGGACGCCGGTGCGCGCACCGCTGCCGTTGTCGACGCCCGCGAAGTCGTCGACGGTGAGGTTCGCGAGATCGTCGTCGCCGCCGCCGAGCGGCGCCTCGAGCGTGGTGGTCGACGCCGGGAACGCGAAGATGTCCGAGGGGGACAGCGTGCCGCTGACGCGGATCAGGTTCGAGCGAGTGTTTACCGCGGTGTGGAGGAAGTTCGGCGTGCCGTCGTCGAACAGTCGTAGATTCGAGAACTGTTCGGAGGCAGCGGGTGCGCCGTTGTACTCGATGCGGACGTCGGCCTCGATCACGCGGAGCTTCTGGCCTTCCCAGAACGTCCCGGCGATCGGTCCACCGATCAGGTGAACGGTGGTGCCGTCGACCTCGTCGACCGTGAAGTACTCCTTCGTGGTCAGATTATCGAGTTCGACGAGTGCGCCCTCGTAGAGCTGCGCGGCGCCCCACACGTTGATGCTATTGCCCGCGTTGTTGGCGCGGCGTAGCCGGCGCACGACCGCACCGATCGCGTAGTTGGCGCGAATCGTGGCGGGACCGATGTTGATGACGTTGCCGAGCACGCCGCTGACCGCGTACTCGTCGCCGTTGACGGTGATACGTCCTGCCCCGACGAATGCGGCACCGTTTGCCACGGTGAAGCTCGTGTCGACGCCGCCGACGCCTGCAACCGCGAGCGTCGTCATCGCGGTCGGATCGCCGAGCGCCGGGTCGTGCAGGATGCCGAAGACACCGCCGATCATCGGCCGCATCTCGACGGTGATGTCGTCGCCCCACGCGCCGACCGCGGCAGCCGTGAACGTCAGCGTCGGGGTCGCGCTGACCGGGTTATCGACGAGCACGAAGTCGCCGCGCGCCGGCGACAGCTCGATCGGCGCGCCGCCTCCGCCAACGACGACCGTGCGCGACGTCGGGTCGTAGCTCGATACCGCGAGTGGTAGGCCGACCGCGAGACCGGTGTCGCCGCGTATCACGATCAGGCTCGACGTGGTGTCGATGCCGATCAGGTGCTCGAGAGGAAGCCTGAGACCACCGGCCGGCACGTCGTGTCGGATGCGTGATGGGAGACCCTCGTTGAACGTGGCGAACGAGGCGTCGGCTCCACTCGAGAAGACGCGCTTGACGTAGAGGCGTTGCCCGCCGTTGTCGAAGAACCCCTTCACGGCGAGCGGGAACAGCCACCAGCGTCCACCTTCGGTCTCGTCGGTCCATTGATTGACGAGCGCGGGAGGCGGCACCGGCAAGAACCCGCCGAACACGCGCGTGAACTCCGCGAAGCTCGTGACGAGCAGCGGCTTGCCGGTCGACGGCCCCTTGACGGTCACGCCGACGACGCCGCTCGTGCTGGTGGACACGCCTTCGATCGGCGCGGGTCCGGTGTCGACTTCCTCGATATATACGCCAGGGCTCAAGTACTCGGGCATGCGGTCCTCTCAGGAGATGGCAATGAGCTGCCCGTGTTCGAGATCACCGGGCAGGGTGAAGGAGATGGTTCCGGTGTGGCCGGCGCGATCGGTGGCAGTGATCGAGAGCGGGCCGTCGGGCGCCCAGCGCAGCGCGAGCGCAAATTCGCCGCGCTCGTCCGACAACGCGCGCGAATCCGTTCCCGCGACGACGAGCGCATCGACGGCGGGTAGCCCCGTCGTCGCGTCGAGCACCTCGCCGCGCAGCACGCGCGTGTACGACGGAAATGGATACGTCGCCGAGGGCAACAGCACCGCGCGCGCGAACGTCGGCACCGGCGTTGCGGGCTCGTGATCGTTCCACGGCGGTGCCGTGAACTGGATGCCGTCGGCCGTCGCGCGATACAGCGGCCGATAGAGCGCCGCCTCGATGCGGACGCGATGCAGCCCCGGTGATGCGAGCGCGGGACGCGGCCGGCGATGAACACCGGCAAACGTCACGACCGCCTGCGAGGTGACGAGCGCGCGTGCATCGGTCACGCGAAAGCCGCCGGCACCGTCGTCCTCGTCGAGGATCGCCGTGATCGGTCCGAGCGGCGCCGCACTCGTCGGGCCCGTCGGTGTCGTCAGGAAGTCATCGACGAGCTCGATCGCGATCGGACTGAACGTGCGCTTTTCGGCGCCGCGGATCGCGGTGTACGTCATGGCGTCTCCACCGCGGGCTGGGTGATTGCCTGCTGCACCGTCGGCACGTGCCGCTCGAGCTCGGGATCCATGTGAACAACACGGACCTCGTAGTTCAGCGACAGGTGGTACGGCTGGGCGATCGCCTGCCAGACCTGCGCGCGCTCGTCAAGCGTGATCGGCGCGAGCGTGAGCTTCAGCGCCTCGTTGCTCCCAGCGAGTGCGCCGCCGAGCTCTGCACCGCTCAGGATCGAGTGCTCGTAGAGCACCTGGATCGCGCGGCCGATCATGCGGTGCTCCGAGAACCGGTCACCGGCCCAGGCCGTCAGCATGAAGCGCAGGACGAGTGCGATCGGCGGCTTCTTGATCGTGTACGCCGGAAGGCCCGGCTTGCGATCGGGCGGCCGATTGCGTGCGCTCGGATCCTCGGCGACGTCGTAGAGAAAGATCGTCAGCTTCGGCGGAGTGGTCGTCGGTGGAGGCGCGAGGTCGTGCAGCACCGCAGTCCACGAGCCGTTGACGGCTTGCAGCGCGTCGTTCAGCAGCTGCTGCAACGTCTGCGAGACGTCGCCGATCACTTGGTAGGTCAACACCGCGCGCCGGCACACAGCAAACTCCGCGCCGGTTGCATGCGCGCGAGATCAATTGCGCGGGAAGCAGAAGGCAGGATCAAACGATCCACGTAGCAGGATCGTTTGCTCCGCTGGACGCTCGCCCAGTTTCGCAAGCACGCGCGATTTGCTAGCGAGAGAATCACCCGATTGAAGTCCGAGATGAACGATCCACTCGTCCCTGTCGAACAGCTCGCACCAATCGACGACGAGCTCGTCCGCCGTACGTGCGCGCTCCCCGACCTCGCGCTCGAAATCAAGACAGATCCGGCGGGCATCGCACTCGCACGCGCGACGATGTTCGAGCTCTGGCCGGAGCTGGTTCCCGGCGGCCCGCTCGATCCAGAGACAACGCTCTACAACCGGTACTTTTGGTTCCGCCGGTTCGCAAATCTCTGGCAAGCGCAGCATGGCGAGGACGCGGGGCTCGAACAGCGAGCGTTTCAGATGGTCGAGTACGCCGACTGCGATGTCGACTTCGAGGTTCTTACGGAGCTAGACCGCAAGGCGCGTGACGAGTGTTGAAGGCGGTCGAGCAGCGCAAGCCAACTCCGGCACGTCGAGCGGCGACGCCCGCTGCGACCACGCGCACGCGCAAGCGCCTGCCGATGAGCATGCCGCACGATCCGGCGGAGCGCGAAGCATCGCGACTCGCGTCGCCACTCGCGCGCGGCGAACGCGTCAGCGTCTTCGAGTCGATCGGTCCGCGCCTGCATCGTGACTGCGCGGCGTGCTGGAGCGGCAGCTGCGCGTGCGAGCAACCGGTCTTTCGCGAGGTCGATGGCGAGGATGCGACGGGTTACCTCTCGCAGGACGACGTCGCGCGCTTCCACGGTCTACCGATCGCTGACGACGTGCGTGCACCGCTCGAGCAGCAGCTCGGAACCGATTTCTCGGAGGTGCGCGTCGATGACAGCCCCGCTGCTTCGGAGGCAGCGCGCAAGATCAACGCGCGTGCATTCACCGTCGGCAAGCAGATCATGTTCTCGCAAGGCACGTTTCAGCCGGACACGCTGAAGGGACTCGAGCTCCTCGCTCACGAGCTCGTGCACGTCGCGCAGCAAGCGAACGGTGGCGGCACGGCGATCCATCGTGACGACGCTGACGATGCGGCGACAGAGACGGAGACGGCGCGGGCCGAATGGGACGAGGAGGAGCAGCGGCTTTACGAAGAGTACGAGAACGAGCAACTCGGCCTACCGAAGTCCGCGCTCCTGCGGAGGTGGTTGCTCTACACGATGAACGGATCGCCGAACACCTGGGACGACGTGATCGCCTCGGACCAGGCCACCGACGTGTACGAGGACGAAGACAAGACGATCAAGAAGCTCGGCAAGGGCAACGAGGACCTGATCGACATCTGGCCTCTGGCGTTCCCCGAAACCTGGGCCAGGCGCCTCGAGCCGCACATGGTGCTGCCGTTCGACATCTCGTACGCCAAAGCTGATCGCGACAAGGCGTGGAACAGTCTGCAGGACACCTCGACCGCGATGACGTCGACGCTGTACCCGATCGGTCTTCCGATCCCTGACTTCGACGAGGCGCTGAATCTGAGGTCGTTCGGAGTTGCCAAGACGCACGCCAAGCAATGGAGTAGCCATCCGGTTGGGTGGGTCGCGGGTCGGGGCAACTGGTGGCTGCAACAGCAGTACGTGGTCGACATGCGCCAGAAGTGGACCGATGCGGCGCGGCGATACGTGAGCCTCGTGCGCGAGGGGAAAGCAGCGGTCACGAGCGAGTCGTTCCAGAAGTACAAGATGTACATCTCGGCGATCGAGCATCCCGATCGCGCTGCCGAGAGCGATATCACGATCGATCAAGCGTTCAGCGTGATCCCGGCTGACCTCGAGAAGGTCGACATCGCGATGACAAAGGTCGCGGGCTGGCTGGCCTTCCTCGATTGGTTCATTGGCTGGGGACCCGTCGCGAAAGACTTCCAACGAGGTCTCGCGCTCGTCGACGACAAGATCGCCGGCACGAACGGGCTCGTAAAGCTCAAGCTCGGTCAGGACTGGGCCGACAAGTGGGGCTACTCCGAGGAGGCGTGGGACCGGATCAAGGAATCGTTCATGAAGGCCCTCCCCGACATGCTCAAGGAGGCGGGCATCTTCCTCATCGCGCAGTTCATTCCGGGCGTGAACATCGTCGTCGACATCTACACGATCGGGACCGCCATCATCGACTTCGTCGATGCGGCGTGGGACACGGCTAGCGCAGCCGACGCCGTGATGTCGTCGAAGAAGGTGGTCGATCTCCAGCGCACGAGCGCGGAGCTCGGATTCAAGGGACGCGCGAACGCGTTGCGGATCGCCGGCGACTTGCTCGCGGTCAAGGCGTCGATGAAGGCGATCAAGATGCGCGCGGCGAAGGCGCACGCGCCCACGCCATCTGCAGCGCCCAAAGGCAAGGCCGCGCCCACGGTCTCGCCGAAGGTCAAAGGGCCGCACGTCGATGTCGATCCGAAGTTCGCGAAGTGGAAGTCGACGCTGTCGAAGGACACGCTCGAGTTCCTCGAGAAGCACCCGGAGGTCGAGGCGCTGTTCGCTGCCACCGACGAGGGCGTGCGCGAGGTCCTCAAGCTCTGCAAGAGCCACTGCATCCCGAAGGGCAGCACGCCGCGACAGCACGCGCGCATCAAGGACCTGATCGACAAGGGCAAGATCGATCCGAAGTCGAAGGCAGCGAAGGAGTACTTCCACAAGCACGTAGACGACCTCGACCGCGCGATCGACGACATCGCGAACGCAAAGGGGAGCAAGGCGGTCGACGACGTGCTTGCGGGGAAGGGCAAGCCTCGGCCACCGCTCGTCGCAGGCAAGGCGGACCACAAGCTGCAACGGTGGCGCGACTATCAGGACGCGAACCCGAAGAGGTTTCCCAAGCCGAGCGACTCGATCGATCCGAAGTGGTCGAAGCAGTACGACACGATCATCGCGAACAAGAGGTTTGGCAGCGCCTTCGAACGCGAGGGCCTCGCGCACGCCAGCAACAAGACGGGCAAGAACTTTCAGAAGAACGACCTCGTCATGATCAACGATGGTGCAGATTCCGGTGGGTTCATTCCCGACGGTGTTCTGGACCGGAACGGGAATAAGGTCGCCTCGCTCGAGTGGGGCAAGCCGTACCACTTCTGCGAGATCAAAGGTTGGAACGACATGACGATGACCGGAAATCTCGAGGCGATGCTCACGTACGTCGAGAACGTTCCCGGCTCGAAGATCTCGGTCGTGTTCAAGGACAGCACGTCAATATCGCCGAAGATGCAAGGACGTCTCGGGTATCTTGAACACCAAGGGCGCGCAACAATAGATTTCCTCATCCCATGACACTCGAGACCGATTTCGGCTTTCCGCCCGGTAGTCCTGACGAAGGACAGATTCGCACGGTCGTGTCGACGCTCATCGATCTGGCCTGGATCGCGCCGGAACGACATGGTGGCTATTCCAATCCACTGGCCACTCCCAAGAAGGATGCCGTCGAAGCGATCACGAGCTACTGGCGGGAGCACGGTTTGGTCGTAGTCGAGGGAGGGGGGGCAGAGCTGACGATCAGATGCGATGCTGGCGATGAGCGCACGACCTTTCAATCGTTGTCGTGCTGGACGCCCACCGTACCGCCGCAGCACGCCGAAGGCATGGCGCGCATCGCGAGGGTCTTGCGCAGTCCAGTGTCTGTCGCGTCCCGCGATCCACACGGGCGTCTGTATCGGCTCGTGCCGCGCGGGCAAGGTCAAGAGCGACTGTTGCGCCTGCGGGGATATGGGGAAGGGTTGATCGGCCTCTACTGGCGTAACGTGCTCGGCCCGCCATTCACTACGTTGTTCGGCGATAGCTTGCGCCGCTTGCCAGCTGAGGGCGCGCGCGATCTCGGCGATGGCTTCTGGTTCATCGAGCTTGGCGAACGACCCGAAGACGAGACGAGCGACGACGGTCGCCGACGCGAGTCCGAGATCATCGACGCACTCGGGCGCGATGCGTTCTACGACCTGAAGAACGAGAAGAAGCCGACGCGCCTGCCGGACGTCGGCGTCGCGAGTGTGGATCGTTACGTGATCGTGTATCGAGAATCGCCCGAATTTTCGCTCGCCATCGGGCGCGAGCTGCTCGTACATCACGCGTTCGAGGTGAAGGGTACCGCCGACAACTTCACGGCGCGCTGGCGTGGTGGACCCGAGGTGCACGTCCGCTTAAGCAATGTCGCTGCCGCGAAGGCAGAGATCGAGAAGCGCGCGTACATGGAGGACGACGAGCGCGCCAAGCTCGCGACCCTCGACGCCGCGATCGAGGTGACGTTCGTCGACGATCCGAACGTCTCCGACGTCAACACGATCCGGCTCAGCGAGCGCGTGTTGCGCGAGGCGACGGGCGGCCTCGTCTTCCAGCGCTGGGACGATTCGCTCTACGATGGACGGCTGGAGAAGATCGCGCGCTACAAGTTCACCGTCCTCGCGACCGGCTTCTCGATCGAGCAAGCCCGCGACGCGCTCGCGGAGAGTGACTTCCGCATCGGCCCGATTCCCGGCGGCTACTCGGTGCAGTGGCACGGTGGTCCCGTCCTCTACTTGCGCACCGTAGATGCTGCGGCGGCGCGCAAGGAGATCGAAGAGCGGATCGGCGAGCAACCGGAGCTCGCCGGATGCGATGCCGCGATCGACGTGGCGTTCGACGACCTCGACGAAGCACAGGACGAAGCGAACACGCTGATCGAGAGTCAGATGCAGCTCGCATCGGCTTCGAGCGGATTCCTGTTCCTGCACTGGAACGACACCCTGCAAACACCCGAGTGACTCGATCGGAAGTGCCTCGAATTCGGGCGAAGCGCGCGACGATCCATTCTCTTCCATGACGATCGAGACCGCATTTGCAATACCGCCGGGACCTCTCGATGACGGGCGTGTTCACGCGGTCCTGTCGGTGTTGATCGAGTTTGGGTGGGTCGCGCCAGAGCGCTACGGTGGGCTCTCGAAGCGCGAGGCGATTCCGAAGAAGGATCCCGTCGAAACGATCATCAGCTACTGGCGGGAACAGCCTGGCTCGGTGATTGTCGAGGGTGGAGGAAGCCAGCTCTCGTTCAGAGGTGATGCCGGCGACGAGCGCACGACCCTGCACTGGTTCTCGTGCTGGACGCCCGACGTGCCGCCGCAGCATCCCAAAGGGATGGCGCGCATCGCGAAGGTCTTGCAGAGCCCGATCTCGGTCGCGACGCTGAACCGACAGGCACGCCTGGGCCGGATCGTCGACCATGAGCTAATCCCGCGCTTGCGCGGATACGGTGAAGGCTTGATCGGCTTGTACTGGCGCAACGTACTCGGCCCCCAGTTCACCGCGCTGTTCGGGGACCGGTTGCGCACCTTGCCGCCGAAGTCCTCGTACGATCTCGGCGATGGCTTCTGGTTCGTCCAGCTCGGCGAGCGACCGGAAGATGAGACGACCGAGACCGGTCGCAAGCGCGAGGACGAGATCATCGACGCACTTGGACGCTACGCGTTCTACGATCTGAAGAACGAAAAGAAGCCGACGCGGGTGCCGGACCTCGGTGTTGCGAGCGTGGATCGTTATGTGATCGTGTATCGAAGGTCGCCCGAGCGCTCGCTCGCCATCGGGCGCGAACTGCTCGTACATCACGCGTTCGACGTGAAGGGCGCCGTCGACAAGTTCACGGCGCGCTGGCGTGGTGGGCCGGAGGTGCGCGTCGGCTCGGTCGACATTGCCGCCGCGAGGGCGGAGATCGAAAAGCGTGCGTATCTGGAGGATGACGAGCGCGCCAGGCTCGCGAGCTTCGACGCCGCGCTCGAGGTGACATTCGACGAGGACCCGAACCTTTCGGACGTCAATACAATCCGGCTCAGCGAGCGTTTGCTGCGCGACGCGACGGGAGGCCTCGTCTTCCAGCGCTGGGATGATTCGGTGTACGACGGTAAGCTCGACAAGATCTCGCGTCATCGCTTCACCGTTCTCGCGGTCGGCTTCTCGATCGAGCAAGCACGCGACGCGCTTGCGGAGAGTGACTTCCGCATCGGCCCGATTCCCGGCGGCTACTCGGCGCAGTGGCACGGTGGTCCCGTCCTCTACTTGCGCACCGTAGATGCGGCGGCGATGCGGAAGGAGATCGAGGAGCGGATCGGCGGGCAACCGGAGCTCGCCGCGTGCGACGTCGCGATCGACGTGGCGTTCGACGACCTCGACGAGGCACAAGACGAAGCGAACACGCTGATCGAGAGTCAGATGCAGCTCGCCTCGGCCTCGAACGGATTTTTGTTCCTGCACTGGAACGACACGCTGCAACCACCCGACTGAATCCGCGGGAGTGGAGCGAATTGCGGCAGCGCGTGGAGATCCAGATCGCTTAAGGTTGCCGCGCATGCCGGGTGGCGAGTTGCTTGGTGTCAGTCGTGCGCATCAGGGAGTGCTCGAGATCCTCGGCCGGGTGGCCCACACGGATGTCGAGGTGTTGATCACCGGACCGACTGGTGTCGGCAAGGAGCTCTATGCGCGATATGTTCACGACGCGAGCAAGCGGAGCAAGAGCGCCTTCATCGCGGTGAACTGCGCGGTGCTGTCCGACGAGTTGTTCGAGAACGAGCTCTTTGGACATGTCGCCGGCGCGTTCACGGGTGCGAAGCGCGAGCGGGAAGGGCTCGTTAGCGCGGCCGAAGGCGGCACGCTGTTTCTCGACGAGGTCGACGCGCTGTCGCCGGCGAGCCAGGCCAAGATGTTGCGGTTCGTGCAGCTAAGGGAATATCGCCGACTCGGCGAGCATCACCTCCGCCGCGCTGACGTGCGGCTCGTCGCCGCGAGTAACACCGATCTGATGCAGGCCGTTCACGAAGGTCGGATGCGCGAGGATCTGCTGTTCCGGCTGCGCGTCGTGCCGATCGTTGTTGCGCCGCTCGCGCAGCGTCCGGAGGACATCGCGCCGCTGCTCGAGCGATTCTCGTCGCACTACGCGAGCGCGTATCGGATGCCCGCGATCTGCTTCAGCACCGCGGCCCTCGAGCGACTCGCGGGCTATCGCTGGCCTGGGAACGTGCGCGAGCTCGAGAACCTCGTGCGCTACCTGACGTGCATCCAGCTCGGTCGCGCGGTGGAGCCGAATGATCTGCCACTCGTCGGCGAGCACGAGCGTCTCGCTGCGACATTTCAGGAAGGCAAGCGAGCGGCGGTCGAAGCCTTCGAGCGCTCACACATCGTCGATGCGCTCACGCGCAGCGCGGGCAACATCGCGCGCGCCGCGCGCAGCGTCGGAAAGCCGCGGCGGACGTTCTTCGCGCTCATGCGCAAGTACGGAATCGAGTCACCGGGTCGATAGTCCGGGGCAGCGCCGAGGCCAATCGCAGATTCTGGCGCCGCGCGCAGGCCTCGAACAGTCGTAGGCGTCAGCGTCCAATCGACTCGACGATGATCTCCCATCGCACGCCCGGAGGATCGAAGCCGTAGGAGGTGACGCGATAATCGCCCGGCCCGTATCGTCGGGTGATCTCGTCGATGGTGCACGGACCGGACACATGAAAGCCGCCGAGCTCGACGACCCAGTGGTATTCCTCGTCGGTGTGTCGATAGAGATCACGATAGCGGGCCACGCTGATCCGGGTGAGCTGTCCAGCGGGTAGGGCGGCAAGCCGCTCGGCGAGATTCTTTGGCGTTGTTCGTCGCGTATCGCTCGCGCGCGGCAAGCGCGGCTCACGATCACGGAGCAGCTGCGCCTCAATCAGCCCGACGCACCACTGCTCGTGCAACTCGCGAACTGTCTCGGGGTCGATACGAACTCCAATTACGATCTCGGCCAACGACTGCCGCTGCTCGAACCGCTCGAACACCTGCGCGGCGATCTCGCCGCGAGTGCGGTGTTCGCGGTTACCAGCAGATCCAGCGTTCCGTCGCCCTTTGGGGGAGGGCTCCTTGGTCTTCGGCATGTTCATCAGCTCTGCGGCGAGGGCGGCAACCTCCGTCTCGTTGAACCAGCGGACGCCCTTGTCATCGACAGCAGGGTGCAAGCGATCGCCCTCGTACCGACGAACGGTAGACACACTGATGCCGAGACGAGTCGCCACTTCGCCGCGCGTGAACTTGCCAGCAACGGGTGTCTTTCCGGTTCGCTGCGAGCGCGCCATATCGTTTTTCGGCATACTGGCGGCCAGTTTAGTACCTAAGTCGTTGTTACCGCAGACCGAGAAACAACGTCACAAGATCTCGCGACAGGGTGGTGACAGATACCGTAGCAGGCATCGAGACAGGCTGCCAGTACGGCTGTTAGTTCGGCATGGCAGGCCAGATCCGCCCATCTGACGGGTCCCGATTGGGTCCCGACTTGATCGCGACAAGACTATATCTCGGGACCGATGTGCTAAAATGGCGGAAGCGCATGGGAATCGAACCCACCATGCCGCTGCTCGCGCAGAGCATCATCGGTTTTGAAGACCGAGGCCGGCACCAGTCCGGCACGCGCTTCCACCGACGGTATAGCGTCAGGTCGCTGTGTTTGTCCTGCGTGAATCGTCGAATCCTGATTGATCCCTACCCCGCAGCCCTCGCTGCATCGACGCGGCGGCGAACGTCCTCCATGTTCAACGCACGCAGCTGCGAGATCAGTGTGTCGAGCGCCGATGGAGGAAGCGCGCCTGCTTGTTCGAACACGAGAATGCCGTCTCGGAACGCCATGAGCGTCGGGATGGCGCGGATCTCGAACGCGGCGGCCAGCGTTGGCTCGGCCTCGGTGTTCACCTTGCCGAACACGATGTCCGGGTGTTTGGCGGCTGCCGCTTCGAATACCGGCGCGAATGCGCGGCACGGGCCACACCAGCTGGCCCAGAAGTCCAGCAACACGATGCCCTTCTGGATCACTTGCTCGAACGTCTTCGCGGTGATTTCGGTCGTCATGTCCAGTGAGAGCCAGCCGGCGAGCGAAGGGTTCAGCGTCGGAATAGTGCGCGGATCGCGTCGAGGATGCCGCCACCCGTTCGGGCCGCGGGCGCACAGTGGCAGCGATCCTCGGGCTTCACGTGTCCGAGGACCTGCTCGACATGGGCACCGCATCCAGCCCAACTTGGACGGTTACACTTGCTACAGGTGATCGCTCGACACATCGCCGTACTCCTTCTCACTGAGAGCCGCGTTGACTCGAAAAGGATTCCGTGCGGCTGTACGGGTAGTTGGCACCGGGTGTGGCGTCGCCGTCCACACCTATGGGCAAGGCTACGCACGGGCGTGACGCGCGGTTCACGGCCCGACGACCGGAAGGGTGCGGATGACGTATCCGGTGCGCAGGAATTCAACCGAAGCGGGTGGCCCACGGGTTGCTCTACCGATCGGCATGAAGTTCACCTCGATGTCTTTGTCCCTTCTCGCTGTGACCGCGTGCACGACGGGCGGTGGCAGCGGCCTCGCCTTCGAGCAACGCGCCTCGGAGATCGAGGGCATCTATCGCCTCGATACGCACCTCATGAACGACGCGGCGTGTGCGCCGGGTGGAACGCCGATGGGTGGCGAACACGGGTTCGCGTTCGCGAAGCGCGGCAGCGTGTTCGGCACCGAGTTTCTACAAGTCTGGTCGTGCGAGTCACTCGAGGACTGCCGCGCGAAGGCCGCACAGGATCAGTTGTCGGCGCCGATCGACTTCGGGTTCACGCTGACGGGCGTCGATGGCGACGCGCTGACCGGCTTCGAAGCGACGACCGGATGGACCGACGGCAGCAACACGTGCTCGATGCCCGAGCTGTCGGACCTCGTGCTCGAGCTCGACGGCGACGCGCTTCGGATCGAGAAGGCGATCCGGGTCGGCGCGGACTACACGACGAGCAACGGCATCTGCACCACCGACAAGGGTCGCGCGTCGGCGGAGAAGGCGACGTGCTCGCAGATGGAGACGCTGACCGCGACGTTCGTCGAGGCGCTGTAACGTCAGGGGAGCGTCAGTACGAGCTGGTGGATCTGGGTCGGCCCGAACTGCGCGCTCATCCACGAGCGATCGAGGTCGCCCTCGAGTGGCGAGGTGTAGTTGTAGACGAGGTAGCGGCCACCGCCCAGCTCGACGAGCCCGGGGAAGCAGGTGTCGCCGCTCGACGGTAGATCGAGCACGTGGGCGAACGAGCGCGTAGTGGGGTCGACGCGCCACAGAGCGCAACGTTTTGGCGTGACCCAGTATTCGACGTTGTAGCTCTGCGCCTGTTCGGCGGGCGTCAGGTGGCGCAGGAAGAGGTCGTAGTTGCCGTCGTGCGCGACCTGTCGCCGCGCGATGACGTAAACCTCGTCGCGGTGCCGGAACATCAGCGGCGAGTCGAGCTTGCGCGGATCGATCGCGCACGACCACTCGCCGCGTGCGGAGGACTGCGCGGTGCACACCTTGGTGCCCCAGCCAGAGTCATCGCCCAGCTCGTTGCGGGAGACCGCGACGATCGAGCCGTCGTCGAGCGAGACGAGGTCGGTCTCGGAGCTGCCGCCGACGAGGACGACCGCGCGATCGGTAGCGGGCTCGAACGTGTGGCCATCCGTCGTGGTGAGCCACGAGACTTCGATGGGGCGGCCTTCGGGCTGATAGATCTGCTCGCCGCCGACGTAACCGATCAGCGACGGCCGGCCGTCGATCGACTTGGTGCGCCACGGGATGAAGCCGGGCTCGAAGATGACCTCGGAGTCGCTCCATTCGCCGGGTGCGAGGAGCTCCATCACACGCGCTTCTCTGGGCGTGAACTCCGCGAGGTAGTCGCCGAGTACCGCGAAGTAGAAGAACAGGCGGTCATCGAGGATGAGGAAGCGCGGCTCGCGCACATCGGTCTGCATCTCGATCGTCGCCTCGAGCTGCCACTCGCGTTGGTCGACCGTCGACACGATGTACATGACGACCTCGCGGCTCGCGAAGTGCGTCGGCGCCGTGCGGAACGCGAAGAACAGGCGCCCGCGGAACCACACGATGTCGAGGTTGTTGTGCGAGACCTGCGAGATGACGCCGTCGGGCATCGCGGATGACGGCGCGACGATCACGGGCTCCGTGATCGCCGGCGCGGCGCCAACGGGCGTATCGCAGATCGCGCCGAGGGCGGGGCAGGGCGTGCGATCGTCGTCGAAGTTGTACGGCGGGCTCGTCGAGCACCCCATCACCACGAACCATGTAGCCAGCGCGCGCATCGCACGAGATCTCGCATCGACGACGTGGAAGCGCAAACGGAATGTGATTCGCCGATACTCGTGACGTGCGTGTGGCTGTCGCGCTCGCGGTGTTTGCGTGTTCGGGAGAGCCGCGCGCACCTACCTCGCCGTCGGGATCTCCGTCGGAGCGCGCGTCCGTCGCGCACGACGCGCCACCAATCGATGCACCACCCGCCACCGGCGCGCGACCCGCCAACAACGATGCACCGGCCGCCACCGCGGCACCCGCCGACGCGCAGCCGATCGAGGTCGATCTGCCGGGGGCGATCCGCGCGGCTCTCGCCGAGCTGCGTACGCGTGGCTACGGCGACGCCGCGCGCGTGATCGAAGCACGGATGGCGCAGTCGAAGCCGAAGATGAAGCTCACCGCCCAGGATGGCCTCGGCGCCGCGAATGCGTTGGTCGATCTCGATCGCGAGATACGCGACGCGCTCCTCGCGCTTCACGCGGTGATGCCGCGCTCGACGGTGGAGCTCGCGCGTGCGGTTCGCGAACGTGGCGTGCCGGTCGGCGAGGCGGAGGCGATCGCGCGCTACCTGGTTCGCGTCGTCGACGCGCTGGCGTTCGAGCGACTCGCGACGTTCGACGACAACCATTCGCACGTGACCGGCCGCGACTGGCCCGACATCGACTACACCGGCGAGGGGATGACGTGGCAGGGACAGAAGGCAGACTGGGTGCCCAAGGGCGTGACGAGCTTCCAGCGCGCCGCGTTCATCCATGCGTACTTCGTCGGCGCGGAGCGTCTACCGCACTGGAAGCGCGTGTATCGCCCACGTGGCCCGAAGAAGATGAGCGACGTCGCGCCACCGTGAGGACGCAGCTCAGTTCGGCGCGACGATCGAGACCGCGGCCATCTGGACCACGCCGTCGAGCTCGGCGCGCAGGTGCGTCGTGCCGACCGTCATACCCTCGAGGGTGCCGTCGCTATAGAGGCGCGCGACGTGCGGATCGTCCACGGTCCACAACGCGCGCGACGTGACATCGACGAGCTCGTCGGCCGTGTTGGTCGCGATCGCGGACAGCGAGACCTCGCCGCCGATCGGCGCGGTGATGCCGCCGGGGCGAACCACGAGCGAGACCGTCGCGGCGGGCAGGACCGTTGTCGGGACGTGCAGCACGGAGTCTCGATAGATGAGGTGAACCGTGGTCTGGCCTTCACCGACCGCATGGAGATCGAAGTTCCGCTGATCGGCTGACAGGGTGACGTTGACGCGCGAGGGATCGTCCACGTCGATCAGGAACGAGCTCAGGGGCGGCATGGTTCCGACCGACGTGAGACCCAGCGGACGTGTCGCGCCGCGGGGGAGCTCGACCGGCGAAGCCTCGAGCCCGTAGTACGAATCCTCGATACACGCGCTGGCGGACAGGGCGAGCAGGCAGGCTAGCGTTCGCGACATCGACGATCCCTCCAGAGATCGTCGTACTCCGAGGTCGGCGAGCGGGGCGAGATTTTGGCGCTCCCGGGCGCGTGGGCACCTACACGGAATTCACCGAAGGTCGCGATATGCCGGCGGTCTTCCCGGTGAAACGCTGGATGGGCGAAACGGAGGTCGATCAATTCGGACCTGACGTTCGAGCCGTGCGTCTCCTATACTAATGACGCCCGCGATGCCGACGCAGCGCCGACACAGACGGGAGAGCGAGAAAGTTCTGTGGGCCGCGGCGCTCGCGGCGCTGCTCGTCCATGGATCCGTGCTTGGAAGCGTCGAAGCGTTCGACCTGTCGATCGCCGGCGAGGGTTTCAGCGTGAAGCGCGATGTACTCGCGAACGTGATCGAGGAGGCGGATCTCCACACGACGTGCACCGGCGACGTCCTGCTCGCGACGAGCGGTCGCATGGCGATGTGCCTCGCGCCGTGGGGTACCGAGAGCGTCGATACGTGCCGCGACAACGCGCTGACGATGATGTGGATGGATCTGTCCGCGTGCTCGCCGCCCGGCGGCGCGATCGCGGCGGCTCCCCTGTCGATCGTTCCGCAGCGCGAAATCGAGAAGCTCGCGGCGATCGATCCCGAGCCGCTCCTCGAGGAGTTCAAGCAACAGATGGAGGAGCAGGCCAAGCCCGTGCCTCCGCCGCAGCCGCAACAGCCGCAGCAAGCGCCGCCACCACCGCCGCCGCAGCAACGTCCCGCGCAGGTCGTCGAGGTCGCGAAGCCGAGCAGCGAGAAGGCGCCCGACAACGCGCGGTTCCTCTCGGAGCACGACGTCGCCGTCGAGAAGCAGAAGGTCGCCCGCGGCTCCGTGCACGAGCCGATGGTCGCGAAGAGCAAGCCCGAGGAGCTGCAGGCGAAGAACGATCCCAAGGAAGCGTCGATGAAGGAGCTCCCGAAGGAGGAGCCCGGCAAGCAGCCCGCGGCACCCGAGGTGCCGGGCAAGCTCGCGATGCGTCCCCCCGGCACGCAGCAGCCGTCCGAAGCGCCGCAGGAAGCGCGCGAGAAGGGCTCGACGACCGGCGAGAAGGGCCCGCTCGTCGCCGATGGCTTCGTGCCGCGCCATGGCAGCGGATCGATCGAGCAGGATCGCCGCGAGAAGGGTGAGCTGCAGAAGGGTGCGCAAGGCGCCGGAGGTGGCTCGCCGCAGGTCCCGAACCTGAAGCCGACCGCGGACGCGCTCGAGCGCGCGCTCGGTGGCGGCTCGGTCGATCACCTCGAGGATGTCGAGAGCGGCGACGAGACCGCGCTGTCCGCGAAGCGCTGGGTGTACGCGACGTTCTTCAATCGGTTGAAGCGCCAGGTCGCGCAGAACTGGGATCCCGCGACGGTGTGGCGCCGGACGGACCCGGACGGCAACAAGAACGGCTTCAAGACGCGGGTCACCGAGGTGCGGGTCAGCCTGAACGCGAAGGGCGACCTCGTGAAGATCGTCGTGACGAACCCGTCGGGCGTCGCCGAGCTCGACGAGGAAGCGGTGCGCTCGTTCCACGCGGCGGCGCCGTTCCCGAACCCGCCGGACGGTCTGGTCAACAAAGAGGGACAGATCACGTTTGCCTTCTCGTTCTTCTTCGAGATCGGGCAGTCGCGCACGTCGTGGCGCGTGATCCGGCAATAGGCGATCCACCTCCACACTCCGATCGACTGCCGCGTGCTCGACCTTCGTCGAGAATGCGATCTAGGGTAGGGCGTGGGTGTCCGAGATAGCCGGCTGTTCGCCGCGATCGCATCGATCGTCGTCGTCCTGCTCGTCGCGTCGCCGGTCCTGGATACGCCGAGGGAGGACGGCTTCCCACTGTCGCCCTACGCGATGTTCGCGTTCCCGCGCCCGACGAAGTGGACGATGGACTACGGCCTCGGCGAGACAGCGAACGGCGAGCGCGTGTACCTCACGCCGCGCATCATCGGCTCGGGCGAGGTGCTACAAGCGCTCAACGTGGTCGCGCGTGCTCGCCAGGCGCGGCAGCTGCCGCAGCTGTGCGAGACAATCGCCGCGCGCGTCGCGCCGCTCGGCGGCAAGTATCGCGAGGTCGTCGCGATTCGCATCGTGAGCGGTACGCACGACGCTGTCGACTTCCTCGTGCGCGATCAGATCGGCAACGAAGTCGAGCGCGCGCGCTGCCGGGTGAAGCGATGACCAAGCTCGGCAAAGACTCGCGAACGACGATCACGAAGCGCTCGCCGACTCCGGACACGGTCGCGCCATGGCGCGGCGTGGTGGCGACGCTCGGCGATTGGTGGTTCGCGAGCGCCCCGGCGGAGCGGCTCGCGGCCGTACGGATCCTCGTGGGCGCGTTTGCGTGGTGCTGGGTGACGTTTCGCTTGTACGAGTTCTGGTCCGTCGCAAAGCTGCCGGCCGGGCACTTCCGGCCCACCGGTGTCGTTCGCATCCTCGAGAAGCCCCTGTCGCCGGATCTCGTGCTCGCGATCGGCATCGCGACGAGCGTGCTGCTCGCTGCATTCGTGCTCGGCATCTTGCATCGCTACCTCGCACCGATCGCGGCGTTGCTCCTCTTGTGGACGATCACCTACCGCAATTGCTGGGGGATGATCTTTCACACCGAGAATCTGCTCGTGTTGCACGTCCTCGTCCTCGCGTTCACGCCGTCGGCCGACGCGCTCGCGATCACGCGCTCGCGCGGCGAGGCGAAGGCCGGCTACGGCTGGGTGCTCAAGCTCTTGATCGCGATCACCGTCGTGACGTACGTGCTCGCCGGTATCGCGAAGCTGCGCATCGCCGGCATGGCGTGGCTCGACGGCGAACAGCTCCGCAACCAGATCGCGATCGACAACCTGCGCAAGGCACTGCTCGGCGACTCGATCTCGCCGCTCGCGACCCCGTTCCTCGATCATCCGAGCGCCTTCACCGTGTTCAGCCTGATGACGATCGTGCTCGAGCTGGGCGCGGTCGTCGCGCTCGTGAACGACCGGCTCGGGCGCTGGTGGGCGCTCACCGCGTGGGGCTTCCACGTTGGCGTTGTCGCGCTGATGAACATCTGGTTTCCCTACCAATTGCTCGGGGTTGCCTACCTGCCGCTGGTTCGCTGCGAGCGGCCGTTTCTGTGGGCGCGAACACGCTGGCGAAAGCGTCGCGGAATGCCATCGTCGTGAGGTCGGTTGCATCGGTCCTTCCCGCCGACGGTTCCCGCTTGCCCTCAAAACTACAGTTGTAGTAATGCTACGAAGGTCGTCGTAATGCGCCAGGCTCCCCCCTCCCCAGACCTCACCACCGCCGAGCTGCGGGTGATGAAAGCCCTGTGGGACGTCGAGCATGGCACGGTGGCCGACGTGCGCGGCGCACTCGCCCGACGCGGACAGGACCTCGCGTACACGACGGTGATGACGCTGCTCGGCCGTCTCGCCGGTAAGGGTGCCGCGCTCGTCGACAAGGAGCGCGAGCCATTCGTGTATCGCCCGGCGCATCGCCGCGAGTCGGTGCTGCGTGATCGCCTCCGCGAGTTCGTCAAAGAAGTGTTCGACGGCAAAGCCGACTCGCTGGTGCTGAACCTCGTCGAGGACGAGACGCTCTCTCGCGCCGAGCTGCGCGCGATCGAGAAGACGATCGCGGACGCCGAACGCCCCCGTGTCACGGAAGCGAGCGGTCCGGCCTCGAAGCCGGAGCGCAAGGGAGACAAGAAGTGAGCGGGCTCGTGCAGGCCGGCGCGATCGCCAAGGACGCGATGGGCACGCTCGGCATGATGGCGGTGCAGGGGACGGTGCTCGCGCTGATCGCGATCGCACTCGTCCGCGTCGGCAAGCCGCGGCCCGCGTGGCGCGCCGCGATCTGGACGATCGTGCTCGTGAAGTTCGCGCTGCCGTGGGGCCCGGCGATGCCGTGGTCGCTCTCGGATCTCGTCGCGTCGCTGTCGACCAGCGAGGCCGTTCCACTGCCCGTGCTGCAGCCGGGGATGACCGTCGTCGTGATCACGCCGTCGGTGTGGCCCGCGATCGGCTGGCTCTCGCTCGCCGCGATCTGGATCGCCGGCGCCACGTTCGTTTTCGTGCGGGCGCTTCGCTCGCAACGCGCTGCGGTTCGCTTCGCACGCAACGCGCCGGCGGCGCCCCATGAGGCGGCGGCGCTCCTCCGCGAGCTCGGCGCGAAGCTGCGCATTCGCCGTGCCCGCCTCGTTGTCGGCGACGACGCGACGGGCCCGTTCGTCGTCGGTGTGGTTCGTCCGATCATCGTCGCGCCGCCCGCGCTGATCGCGGATCCCACACTCCTACGCGCCGCGCTCCTGCACGAGCTCGCGCACGTCCGTCGCCTCGACGCGATCGGCCGCACGATCCAGCTCGTCGCGCAGTCGATGTTCTTCTTCTGGCCCGTCGTTCGCCTCGTCGGGCGGCGCCTCGATCTCGCCCGTGAAGCCGCATGCGATGCATGGGCGCTCGAGTCGAGCGAGGTCTCGCGCCCCGCGTACGCGCGGCTCCTCGTCAACATGGCTGCGCTGCGTGCGTCTGCCGCGCAGAACCTCGCGGTTCGCCGCACGCTCGACGCTCGCGTGAGCGCGGTGCTCGGCCCCGCCGTTCGTGCGCGGCTCGCGGTATGGCACTGGCTCGCACTCGGCGGCTGGGCGGCCATCGCGCTCGGTGGTGCTCGCACGGCGTCGGCGGATCACACCGAGGAGACATGCCGCTACACGCCCGAGCTGGCGTACGCGTTGTTCGTCGCGCACCCCGAAGCGGACCGCGACGGCGATGGCCACCTCTCGATCGACGAAGCGTGCGACCTCCAGGTCGAGTTCGTGCGCGCGCGTGCGCATGGCGCACCGCTGCCCGCCAGCCAGCAGGTCTCGACGCTGTCTGATGAGGCGCAACAGCAGCTCGATCAGCTGCTGTCCGAGCCCCTATGTTGCAATTGCGGGCCGAGTGATGGGATGACTCCCGCCCCGGCTGGATCTGTCTGTCAACGAGTCGAAGGAGAAGCCCCGTGAAGAAGCTTGGATTGATCGCATCGGTGCTCGTTCTTGGCGCCGTGGGTTGTACGCCCGACACGAAGAACAGCGAGCGCAAGCTCGACGAGATGCAGAAGGACATCCGCGACATCAAGGCGTCGCTCGCGGCTCTCCAAAAAGGCGGCATGGGCGCCGGCGCCGCGCAGCGCCCGCAGCGTGCCGAGCCGGATCGCTCGAAGACGTACGCGGTGCCCGTCGACGGCTCTCCCGCGTGGGGCAACGCCGACGCGAAGGTCACGCTGGTCAAGGCGTACGACTACGCGTGTCCGTACTGCGAGAAGGTCCGCCCGACCATGAACGACCTCAAGGCGAAGTACGGCAACGACCTGCGCATCGTCTACAAGCAACTCGTCGTTCACCCGCGCAACGCGATGGCGAGCGCGCTCGCGTTCTGCGCCGCCAACGAGCAGGGCGGCATCGAGCGTGCGAAGAAGTTCGACGAGTACCTCTGGGACAAGGGCTTCAAGGCTCGCCAGCTCGACAACTCCGACGTCGCTCCGGCCGCGGAGAAGGGCGGCGGCGGTGGCGGCGGCGGCAAGTGCTGGGATCAGGCGGGCGGCTGCGCGATCGTCGTCGGCTTCGCGCAGGAGGCGGGCCTCAACGTCGACAAGTTCAAGGCGGACATGAAGGGCAAGTGCCTCCAGCTCGTGCAGAAGGACATGGGCGAGCTGCAGCGCCTCGCCGTCGGCGCGACGCCGTCGTTCTTCGTGAACGGTCGCTTCATCTCGGGTGCGATGCCGATGGAGAACTTCTCAACGCTCATCGACGAGGAGCTGAAGAAGGCGAACGAGCGCATCCAGCAGGGCACCCCCGCGGCCGACTACTACAACCAGTGGGTCATCCAGAAGGGCCTCAAGACCGTCGAGCGCCCGCAGTAAGCGACGCGGATCTCGGACGGCGGCCGGCTCGCGAGGGTCGGCCGTTTTCATTTTCGGGGTAGGGTGGGTACGTGGCGAAGTCGCCCGCGAAGCCGCCTGCGATCCCCGAGCGCAACTGGGTCAACATCCAGTGGCTCGCACGCCTGCGCTGGGCGCAGATCGCGGGACAGGCGGCGACCGTGTTCGTCGGCCAGTTCCTGCTCGACGGTGCGCTGCCGATCCTCGGTCTCCTCGGCGTGATCGGCGTCGGTCTCGTCTCGAACCTCTACCTCGAGCTGTACTTTTTCGGCGAGCGGCAGCGGCCGGGCAAGACCGGTGCACCGCCGCGCGACGTTCACGAGTGGCAGACCGCGCTCGTGATGGCGCTCGACATCGCGATCCTCACCGCGCTCCTGTACCTGACCGGCGGCACGAGCAATCCGTTCGCGTTCCTCTATCTCGTGCAGATCGCGCTCTCGACGGTGCTCCTCCGCGCGTCGTGGACGTGGATGCTCGCCGGTCTGTCGTTCGTGTCGTTCGGCGTGTTGCTCGCCGTTCCGCCGAGGATCTCGATCCCCGAGGACAATCGCGGGATCGGCATGTGGGTCGCGCTCGGCGTCGCGGCGGCGTTCGTCGTGTACTTTTTGCGCCGCATCAACCTCGCGCTGGCCATTCGCGAAGAAGAGCTGACCGAAGCGCGCGAGCTCGCAGCGCGGCAGGAGCGCCTCGCGGCGCTCGCGACGATGGCCGCCGGTGCCGCCCACGAGCTGTCAACGCCGCTCGGCACGGTCGCGCTCGCCGCCAAAGAGCTCGAGCGCGCGCTTACCAAGGCCGACGCACTCGCGGACCTCGTCGCGGACGCGCGCTTGATCCGCGAGCAGGTCGGACGCTGCCGCGTGATTCTCGATCAGATGCAACAAGGCGCGGGCACGGTGGGCGAGAGCGTCACGTCGTGTTCGATCGGCGAGCTCGTCGACGAGACGCTCGTCGGCATTCGTCCGACGCCCGCGGTCGTGAAGGACCTCCCGACGGACCTCGCAAGGGTCGCGCTCCGTCTCCCACCACGGGCGGTCAGCCAGGCGCTGCGGTCCCTGGTGACCAATGCGCAGGACGCGTCGCCGGCGAACACGTCGGTCGTCATCGTGGTGCGGCGAGATGACGCGACCCTCGCGATCTCGATCCGTGACCGCGGTCCGGGCATCCCCACGGAAGTCCTCGAACGCATTGGCGAACCGTTCTTCACGACGAAGCCGCCCGGCCGCGGCATGGGCCTCGGGCTGTTTCTGGCGCGCGCGGTCATCGAGGGCGTCGGCGGAACCATGCGGATCGACACGAGCAGCACCGGGACCGAGGTGCGCGTGCGCATCCCCACCGACGTGGCGACGTCCGGACCGGAGGTACCCCTCGGACCGCAAATCGTGCACGTGGACGAATCTTCTGCGCCCGCAATGGTATCCAAGCCCGCATGACAAGCACGACGAACGTCAGGCGCGTAGTCGGGCGTGTAGCGGGAGTGCGGAGGTAATGACGAGCCCCGCGGAGCACAAACCGTCGATGCTGATCGTCGACGACGACGAGGTCTATCGCAACCGACTCGCTCGCGCGTTCGTCGACCGCGGCTACGACGTGCGCACCGCGCAGGACTACGACAGCGCGGTCGCAGCCGCGCAGCACGAGTCTCCCGAGTTCGCGGTCGTCGATCTCAAGATGCCCGGCAAGAGCGGCCTCGAGCTCGTGAAGGCACTTGTCGAGATCGATCCCGCGACGAAGTCGGTCGTGCTCACCGGCTACGGATCGATCGCCACCGCGATCGACGCGGTCCGCCTGGGCGCGACCTACTACCTGTCCAAGCCCGCGGACGCGGACGATATCGTGCGCGCGTTCGCTCGCGCCGACGCGCCGCCACTCGAGCCCCCAGGCGCCGACGGCGCGGACTTCAAGGCGCCGTCGCTCGCACGCGCCGAGTGGGAGCACATCAACCGCGTGCTCTCCGATGCGGGCGGCAACATCTCCGAGGCCGCGCGTCGCCTCGGCATCCATCGCCGCAGCCTCCAGCGCAAGCTCCAGAAGTACCCGCCGAACAAGTAGGCCGCTCAGACCTCGCGCCTGCGGCTACGTGACCGCGAGGTCGCGTGTCACGCACTGGCCATGCCGCGCCGAGCGTGCTTGTATCGTCGACGATGTCCCCGTTGTCTTCGCGCGAGCCCGCCGTCTCGCGCGAGCCCCAGGTCCCGGGCGACGGTGTGCGTGGGACCGCGCTCGAACCGCCGGCCGCGACGGCACGCGGAACCGATCGGTCGACACCCGCCCTCGAGAGCGCGTCGCCCTCGTTGTCCTGGATCGTTCTCGCACATACGATCGGCGGCGCCGCGATCGGTGCCCTCGAGTCCGCGCGGCTCGGCGGTTTGTCGCTCGCGATGGTGCTCGTGCCGCTGTTCGCCGCGACGGGCGTGGTCGCGGGCGCGATCGTCGCCGGCGTCACGCGCGTGATGCGCCAGCGCGGCGTGAGGGCGACCGCGTTCGCGCTCGCGGCGCCGAGCTTGCTCGTCATGGTGCCGGTGTCGCGGACGTCGTTCGAAGGCGCGTACGCGCAGACGCTGCCGATGGCTAGCGCATTGCCGTACGTGGTGCCCGTGATCGCGTGGGTCGTGATCGCGGTCGCGATTGCCGCGGGCCGGCGCCTGCTGCGCGCCACGGATCTCACGACGCGCGCGATCGCGATCCTCGGCTGCGCGGGTGCGCTCGGAGGCATCGTATGGGCGGAGCGAAAGATCCTGAAGAGCGGGTACCCCGACGCGCACGTCGCGGCGACGCTCGCTATCGTCGTGCTCGCGGGATGCACGCTACGCGTCGCGTGGCGCGGCCGCGTGTCGCCGTACATCGTGGTGGCACTCGCAGCGCTTTCGCTGGGCACCGCGACGGCGGCGATCGTCGATGGGCTCCGCTCGCCGCGCGATCGGCAGGTGCTCGCCGCGATCGGCGATCACGGCAAGGACCTCGTGCGGCTCGTGCGCGGGCTGCGCGACGCCGATGGTGATCGAAGCTCGCCTCTACTCGGCGGCGGCGATTGTGACGATCGCGATGCGACGCGCCACCCCGGCGCGATCGACGTCATCGGCGACGGCATCGATCAGGACTGCGACGGCACCGACGCAGAGCGACCGCCCGCACCACCGGCGCCACCGCCGCCCGCGGACCTCGCGACGTGGCGTGCCACGCCCCCGGTGCAGGAGCTGCTCGCGCGCACGCAGTCGATGAACGTGCTCCTGCTCACCATCGACGCGCTCCGCTTCGACGTGCTCGCACCCGAGACAGCGGATCGAAGCGAGTTCCCGAATCTCGTGAAGCTCCTCGGCGAGAGCGTGTGGTTCACGCGCGCGATATCACCGGCCGCGGGCACCGACATCTCGATGTGCACGCTGCTCACGGGCCGCATCGATCCGTTCCAGACGATCGAGTGGACGCTGCCCGAGGCACTGCAGGGCCTCGGCCTTCGCACGACGAGCGCGCTACCCAAGGAGGTCGATCGGTACGTCGGCGAGACCATGCTCCGCCGCGGGATCGATCGCCCGCGCACCGTGCACACCGACTGGGGCGCCAACGACGTCGGCGATCACGTGAGCGCCGGCTCTACCTCACTCGAGGGCATCCGCGCACTCGACGACGCGCGCGACACGAAGACACGGTCATTTGTCTGGCTGCACTACTTCGACGTGCACGAGCACCATCAGATCGACGTACCGAAGTCGCTGCGCACCGCTGTGAGCGACACGGGCGGCAAGAAGCGCCACACGTATCGCGCGCTCCTGCTCGCGATCGATCGCGAGGTCGGCCGCATCCGCAAGGAGCTCGAGGATCGCGGGCTCGCCGACAAAACGATCATCGTGTTAGCGAGCGATCACGGCGAGTCGCTCGGCGAGGATCCGCGCCTCGGCGCGACGCACGGCAGGGTCACCTACGCGTCGCTCGTTCGCATCCCGCTCGCGATCCATATCCCGGGCGTGGTGCCCGGCGTGCGCACCGACGCGGCGACGCTCGTCGATCTCGCACCGACGCTGCTTGGCCTTTTCGGCGCACAGGGCGCGATGGAGCCGCTCGACGGCATCGACCTGTTGCCCGCGATCCTCGACGCGCCCACGTCGCTACGTTCGGTGAAGCGCGCACTCACGGTTCACGAGGAGCTGCAGTGGAGCGTCGTCGAGTGGCCGTATCAGCTGATCGTCCAGCCCGCCGACGACATCATCGAGCTCTATGATCTCGAGGCGGATCCGGCGCAGAAGGACAACCTGATCATGCGTTATCCGGAGGTGGCGACGCGGCTACGGGCTCGGTTCGCGGAGGCGCCGCCGGTGCGCGTCGACCGAACGATCGATGGACGGAAGTGGCGAGAACGGCGAGCGCAACCGCCGCCGAACCGTGTGCGAAGGCCAACAGGAGAGGCGACAACCACGCCGTGAAGTAGGGGACGACGGGAGCGACGGGCTCGCCGAGCAATGCCCCCCACGCACCCGTCGCGGTGATGCACGCCGCGACCGCTGATGCAGGGAGTGCGAGCTGCGCGACGATGACGCGCGCGATGGGCGTCCGATACACGGCGACGGCGGTACACGCCATTGCCACCGCGAGCGCCGGCAGCCACGTGAGGTACATGTCGCGCCCCTCGGGCTTGTAGATCATCGGCGTCGATAGCGATGGCACGCCGCGGATCGCGACGAGGAGCGCGCCCGCGAGCACGAACCACCACGGCGCGAGGTACCACTTGCGCACGCCCCACGAGGACAGACCGAGCCCAGCCACGAGGAAGAAGATCGCGAGCGCACCGGCGCCGAGTCCCATCGGCGGCACGGCTTGATCCGGCGCGAGCGGGCTCGCCATCGCGGCCGAGATCGGGCGACCACGCGCGGGCGGCGAGAGCGTTGCGCCGACGGACTCGGCGAGCCCGCGCGAGATGTCGACGATGTGGACGGGACCGCCCGTCGCGACGGGAACGCCACCCCCCGCGATGCAACCCTGCACGTGGCGCACGTCGCGCTCCTGACCGCCGTGACCGCCCGTCGGGATGTGTCCGTGATCGGAGAGCAGGAACCAGCGCGCGCTCGGATCGGCATCGAGCAGCGCGCCGAGGATCGCGTCCGACTCGGTCGCGGCTTTGAGGAATTGGACGCCGATGCCGTGCTTGTGGCCGGCGGTGTCGACGCGCAGCACGTGAACGAACACGAGCGACGCGTCGCTCTTCACCGCCTCGAGCGCCTTCGCTTCCCACTGCGCTTTCCACTCCTCGGGCGCGAGGTCCTTGCCCGACGACGCTGGATCCCCCGCGGGCTCGACGGTCGCGAAGCCGAGCGAGCGCACGATGTAGCCATAGTTCTCGGCGACCGCGCGGCTGTCGGCGACCTGCGCGGGGATGCCTTTGGTGTCGAGCGCGGGTTCTAGCGGGCGGTTCGATCGAAACACGACACCCGTCTGCTGCTGCGTGAGCCCGGTCCACAACGAGACCTGGACGGGGAGCGACACCGTCGGGAAGCCGACGTCGATGTCGAGCGTCGTACCCGTCTTGCACAGCCCCGACCAGCGCGGCAGCGTGCTCGCGATCTGCTTCGTGAGGCCGTCGATCAAGACGACGCGCGTACGCGCCACGGGCGTATACGGCGGTCCGCTCCCGCCGGGCAGTGGCGCCGGTTCGGAGGGCTGTGCGTCGTAGGTCACGACCGCGCGGACGAGCAATCGTCGCCGATCGGGGACGATCCACGCGATCGCGCCGAGGATGGCGATGACCACGATGGAGGCGATCCAATGGCGCATGGCGAGCGGAGGTGAGTCAGTGCGACGGAGCAGCGGAGCCGGCAGAGCCCGCGTGCGCTGCGTCGTCGGGAACGATCGCAGCATCTGGACCCGGCGTCAGCGGGCCCATCGGCAAATTCCACGGTCCATCGACCAGACGCTCGATCGGCAACAGGCGCATCGCAGAGGGCATGACGATGCCTTCCATGACGAGCGCCATGTGAGCGTACTGGGCGCGCAGGTACACGACCCGCGAGGTGCGCGCCTCCGGAGGGAACAGTTCGTACGTCGGGGGGATGCGGTCGATGACCAGCGCCTCCGGGAGCCGCTGCGCGATGCCCTCGCTGCCGAGCACCGTGTCCTCGCCGATCATGATCAGTCGGCGGGTCGACGACGACTTGTACCAGCCGACGATCTTGTCCTCGTCGCCGTACATCGCGTCGATCATCACGATCTGATCGAGTAGCGGCTCGTCGAGCCACGTCTCGAGCGTGCGAAACGCACCGCTGTGGCCCATCGCCACCGTGAGCGCCGCGCCGCGCGGAACGCCGGCCCTATCCTCGACGAGGCGCAGCAGCTCGCCGAGATCGGGATAGTTCACGGAGCCCTGATTGCCGACCGGTGCTTCGGGCGCCACGAAGATCGCGTTCAGCGAGCTCTTCGCGAACTGCTCGGGCAGCTGATGCCCCGTCCACGCGGTGTCGACGTTGTCGTAGTAGCCGTGGACGTAGAGGATCGTCGCGCCGGTGTCCGCACGATAGCCTGCGGGGATCCACACGTGTACCGGGCCGCGCGGACCGTCGATGCGCAGGTGCTGGCCGCGCGCGACCGCCTGCGCGATCGGGCCGAGCGCGGCATCGCTCGGTGCGGTCGCCGGCAGCGGATCGCTCGCGATCGCGACTCCGAACCAGACGAGCCCGGCGAACACGGTCAGCGACAGGCCTGCGGCGAGCGCTGTTCGGGCACGTTGCACGAAGGTGATCGTAGCAAACTGCGCGGGATCTCGCTCACGGTGACAGGTAGGCGCGAGTGCCGCGAACAGCCACGATCGGCGCACGCTGCGAGCGTGTCGGCTCGGCTCTCTCAGCCCGCGCCACCACGGAGCACCTTCAGGGTGCTGCGCAGCTTCGCGCGCTCGGCCGGCGCGAGTGCGGCGCGCAAGAGTGCCGAGCCCGGGCACACACGAAGGCCCGCCTCGCACGCGGCGACGGCTGCATCGGGCATCTCGAGCGCCTCGAGGATCATGACCTTCTCGTAGTACAGGTCCTCGAGGAGCCACGTGTCCTCGTGCGTCCCGATCTCGAACGCGGCCTCGATCGCTCGCAGCGCATCCGGGTAGCGCCCGATATCCGCGAGCACCGCGCCACGCCAGAACAGACACTCCGCGCGAAGCGGGGCGCGCGCGACGGCCATCTCGGCGGCGGCGAGCGCGGATAGATCGTCGCCCGTCGCGGACTGCACCTGGCACTTGAGCAGCCAGCCCTCGACGGAGTCGGGGCGCAGAACGAGCGCCTGGTTCACCGCGACGTTCGCATCGGCGAGCAGACCATCGTCACCGGCGCCGAGCAGCTCGCGGGCTCTCTCGAGCAAGCGGTCGTACTCGGTGGCCATGCGACGCATTCGCTTCACGCTAACACGCGGGTACCAGCCGCGCCCGAACTACAGTGGATCTCGATCACGTTGCGGTCGGGGTCACGGATGAAGAACCCAGACGCGCCCGGGTAGAACTCGATCGGGCCGCCCGACAAGGGGATTCCCGCGGCCTCGACCACCGTGCGCGCGGCGTCGAGGTCCGGCACGAGCAACGCGATGTGCGTGTAGCCCGGGTGCTTCTCGGGTACGTCCATCAGAATGTTCCGGGCGTTCGCGTCGGGCGCGTTCAGCACAAGGTTGATCTCGACGCCGGCGGCATTCTTCAAGACCGCGACCGGCTCGGGGGCCGATCGGGCCGACCGTCTTGTGAAAGCCGAGCACCTCGTAGAACGCGACGGAGCGTGCGAGATCGTGGACCCGGATCCCGACGTGCGCGATCGCGCGGATATCGAGGGGCATGTCAGCCCAAGTATGCCGGCAAGATCGGCGAGCGGCGCTTGCCGAGTTGCTCCTCGATCATCGCCTGGATCTGCGCGCGGATCTGATCCGCGAGCTTGTTCACGAGCAGGCGATCTTCGGCGCCTTCGGGGCCTGCGCCCAGATCGATCGGCGCGCCGAACGCGATGCGCCACTTGCTCGGAAGCGGCAACAGGCCACCCGGTCCGAGCCACGGGAAGGTGGGCGTCACGGGGATCCACGGGATGCCGATGTTCTTCGCAAACCAGGTCACCTTGCCGAGCATGGGCGCGGCTTCCTCGGCGCCGACGACGGCGACCGGGATGATCGGTGCACCGGTACGCAGCGCGAGCTTCACGAAGCCTCCGCGGCCGAAGCGCTGGAGCCGATAGCGCTCCTTCCACAGCTTGCCCATCCCCTTCTCGCCCTCGGGGAACACGGCGACGAGCTCGTCTTTGTGGAGTAGGCGCTCGGCGTTTTCGGGATCGGCGCGCACGCCGCCGATGCGGTTCATGATCGGGCCGAGGAACGGCAGGTGGAACACCGTGTCCTCGACGAGCGGCCGCACGTCGCGACGCGATGGATGATCGCGACGCACGGCGTGCATCACCATCGCGCTGTCATACGGCAGCGTGCCCGCGTGGTTCGCGACGAGTAGCGCGCGGCCCCGCGCCGGTACGTGCTCGAGGCCCGTCGTCTCGACCCGGAACCAGCGCGAGTAGAGGAACTCGAACAGCCACTCCCAGCGCGCGGTGGCGCGGGGATCGCGGCCGAAGTCGTCGACGACATCGGAGCGGCCCCACATGGAGATCGCGCGCCAACTCTTCCACAGGCGCTTTGTGGGGAGTGGCAAGCGACTGCGGAGGTCCATCCACAGCGGTGTGCCCTGCTGCTCCATGCGGCGCTCGAGCTCGCGCAGCTCTGCCATCTCGCGCTCGTGGTTGAGATACGAGTCGCCCACGGCCGGATCGGCGCGCCCGAATGTGTCGGTGTGCGGATGGAGATCGCGCTCACCGAATACGTGATCCACCGGCGCGGCGTCGGGGACGCGCGGGTCGGCGTCGCCGTACCAATCGTCTTCGTCGTCGGGATCGTCGGTCATCGTTGATCTCAGGCTTGTGCGCGCGACACGTCGGTCGCGCCGTCCTCGGGCGGCACGCCGCCGAAGTCCATGATGGTTCGCTTGATCGAGAGACGAGGGGAAAAGCCCAGCTCGCGGCGCGCCTTCGCTCCATCGGCCACGCAAAGGTAGAGCAGGAAATCGAGGAACGACGGCGGCGAGCCGACGAGCTGCGTTGCCCACAGCACCTTCGTCATCTGACGCGCGACGATCTGCGGCATCGGAACGGGCACGCGACCGAGGAGCGCGAGCACGGTCGTGTACGGCAACACGCCCTTGCCGACGATGTTGAACGCTCCCGTCGCGGTGCTCTCCACACCGCGCAACAGCGCGTACGAGGCGTCTTGCTCGTGCACGAACTGCATCAGCGGATCGTGCCCCATCATCACGGGGGCGACGACGCGCGAGAAGAAGCGCGTGTACATGTTCGAGATCGACGGCCCGAGGATCGGCGCGAATCGAAGAACGCAGACCTCGGTGCCGGGGTGGTCGTGAGCGAAGCGCTGGACCTGCCGCTCGGCGCGGACCTTGTCGTTGACGAAGCGCGAGTCACGGTGGCCCTTCAGCTCGGAGTCCTCGACGAGGAAGTTCGGGTTCTTCGGGTGCGCTCCGTAGACGAGCGTCGTCGAGATCATCACGAACCGGCGCGGCGGTGCGCCGGAGCACGCGTTCAGCACGTGCATCGTGCCGACGTCCTCGAGCTCGTGCGCCCACTCGGCGGCGTGGGTCGGATGCGACAGGAACGCGCCGTGGACAAACGTGTCGACCTTGTACTTCGACAACAGGGTCGCGAGGTCGCCGTCGATGGTGGGCTGCGTCAGGTCGACCTTGATAAACTCGACCTTGCCGCCAGGAGCGAGCGCGGGTGGACGGATGTCGAGCGCGAGGACCTTCGCGTACCGCGGGTCCTCTTCGAGGCGGCGGAGCAGCTCCGCGCCGAGGTACGTGCACGCCCCGGTCACCGCGACGACACGGCCCGTGCCGGTGGCGGTGGACGACGAGGACGGCATGGGCGCCTTATAGCTCAGGATTCGAGACGATCATACCGGCGTGGTACCCCGTAGCCGTGGCCGTGACAGGTGCGCAGGAGCCAGTGATCGCGGTGTTGCCGTCCGCGGTGATCGATCAGATCGCGGCGGGGGAGGTGATCGAGCGCCCTGCCTCGGTGGTCAAGGAGCTCGTCGACAACGCGATCGACGCAGGTGCGCGCACGATCACCATCGAGACGACCGGGGGTGGCCGGATGATGATCCGCGTCGCCGACGATGGAATCGGCATGTCGCCGGCGTCCGCGGTCCTGGCGCTCGAGCGCCATGCGACCTCGAAGCTCCGCGACGTGAACGATCTGTGGAGCCTGCAGAGCATGGGCTTTCGCGGCGAGGCGCTGCCGTCCATCGCGAGCGTCTCGCGGATGACGATGACCACGCGCCGCGCGAGCGATCTCGCCGCGACCCGCGTGATCGTCGAGGCCTCGCGCATCGTGGAGGTCACCGAGGTCGGCGCCCCGGTCGGCACGACCGTCGAGGTGTGCGATCTGCTCGCGAACCTGCCCGTGCGCCTGAAGTTCTTGAAGTCGGACTCGACGGAAGCGACTCACGTGACCGACGTGTGCGCGCGCATCGCGATGGCGCACCCCGCGCTACACCTTCGCCTCGAGCACAACGGCCGCTCCGCGCTCGAGCTGCCCGCGGATCGCGATCAGTTCGCGCGTGTGCAGGCGCTGCTCGGTGCGCGTATCGCGTCGCGGATGGTTGCCGCGAGCGGCCACGAGGGCGGCATTCGCATCCACGCGTTCCTGGGGGCGCCCGAGCTCGCGCAGGCCACCGCGCGCGGCGTACAGATCTTCCTCGGCAAGCGGCCGATCCGCGACCGCGGCTTGCTTCACGCGATCGCCATGGGGTACGGCGAGCTCGTTCCGCGGGGCCGCTATCCGCTCGCGGTGCTCCTCGTCGACGTGCCGGCCGGCGCCGTCGATATCAACGTCCACCCGCAGAAGCACGAGGTGCGGTTTAGCGAGCCCACCGAGGTCGCGGCCGCGGTGCGCCATGTCGTGCAGGCAGGCGTCGCCTCGGCCGCGTGGCGCGCGGAGCTCGGCCCCAACGTCCCGATCCTGACGAGCATCGCGGCGCCGCGCTTGCCGATCGACGACGTGCCGGCCACCGCGCTCTCGCAGCGCTACGCGCAGCAGCTGCGGCACCTCGCGTCACCGTCGCAGTCGACGTTGTTCGACGGTCCATCGTCAACGCGCGCCTGGACCGAATCGATCCAGCGCCAGACACGGGCCTCGCGCGCGGCCGAGCGTGCCGAGATGCGCGAGGTCGACCGCGGTGATCGCGCCGAACGCACCGAGCCCACCGAAGATGGGGACGATCGCACCGGTCGTGCGCCGATCGCCGACGGCTCCGGGCCGGTCTCGTCGGCGTTCTTCGGTTCGCTGCGCTATCTAGGCCAGCTCGATCTGACCTACCTCGCGTGCGACGGCGATGGCGAGCTCGTGTTGATCGATCAGCACTCGGCGCACGAGCGCGTCGAGCTCGAGCGCCTACGCGCCCGGGGCGATCGCGACGTGCCGGTGCAGAAGCTCTTGTTCCCGACGACGCTCGACGCGACGCCTGAAGAGCTCGCGCTCGTCGCGCGCCCGCTCTTGCAACAAGCCCTGTCGCGCGTCGGCTTCGAGGTCGAGCCGTTCGGGGCGAACGCGCTCGCACTGCGCGCGGTACCCGCCGGCATTCGCCACGGCGATCCGACGCAGCTCCTGCGCAAGCTCCTGACCGAGTGGGGCGCCGAGGGCGCGCCGTCCGAGGAGGAGCGCGTCGATCGCATGCTCGCCGAGCTCGCGTGTCACTCGGTCGTGCGCGCGGGAGACCGACTCTCGCAGAACGAGGCCGAGTCGCTGCTTCGCGAGCTCGACACCGTGGAGCAAGCCGCGGTCGGCCCCCACGGCCGGCCGATCTTGCTGCGCTTGCCGCTCGCCGAGATCGCGCGTCGCTTCGGTCGCTGAGTCGGCGGGGCTGCACGTACACGCGGAGGCGCGCGGAGGCGCGCGGCGCTATGCTCGGCGCCATGCGGCCACGCCTCGTCGTCATCGTCGGCCCCACGGGCGCTGGCAAGACGCGCCTCTCGCTCGAGCTCGCCGCGCGCGCGGGTGGCGAGGTGATCAGCGCGGACAGCCAGCAAGTGTATGTCGGCATGGACATCGGCACCGGCAAGGTCGGGACCGACGAGCGCGCTCGCGTCCCGCATCACGTGCTCGACGTCGTCGCGCCGGATCAGGAGATGACCGCGGCGCGCTTCATCGAGCTCGCCGATGCCGCGATCGCGGATGTCGCGGCGCGCGGCAAGACCGTGATCGTCTGCGGTGGCACGGGGCTCTACGTGCGCGCGCTATTGCTCGGGCTGTTCGAGGGACCTCCCGCGTCCACGGAGCTGCGCGCCGAGCTGACCGAGCGCGCCGATCGCGAGGGCACCGATGCCCTCCACGCCGAGCTCGCGCACGTGGATCCCGCCGCGGCGCAGAAGATCGACCCCAACGATCGCAAGCGCATCATTCGCGCGCTCGAGGTGTTCCGCCTCACGGGCGAGCCGATGTCCGCGCACCAGGCGCGCCACGATCACAAGACGCTCCCGCTCCGCTATCCGGCGCGCATCGTCGGGCTCGCCCCGGAGCGCGAGGACCTGTACCGCGCCATCGACACGCGCGTCGATCAGATGATCGCGGCCGGCCTCGAAGGTGAGGTTCGAACCCTGCGCGAGGGTGGCTATGCGCCACCCCTGCGTTCCCAGCAGGCCATCGGCTACGCCGAGCTCCACGACGTGGTCGACGGCAAGGTCGAACGATCCCGCGCGATCGAGCTAATCAAACGGAATTCCAGGCATTATGCCCGCCGCCAGCTGTCCTGGTATCGCGCTCCGTCATCGGGTGCGAGCGATGTGCAGTGGTCGGCCAGCGTCGGTAGCGTTGACCTCGCGGACCTGGAGCGGTACCTAGCTGGGCTCTAGCGATGGCGACCGAAACCATCCCCCCGGCCATGCCGCAGCTCACGGATCGCATGATCCTGGAGTTCGAGCGTCCGATCATCGACCTCGAGCGAAAGATCAGCGAGCTTCGCGGCCTGTCGACCGAGGCCGTCGACTTCTCGTCCGAGATCCGCAAGCTCGAGCAGAAGGCACGCAAGCTCCAGAAGGAAGTCTTCGCGGATCTGACCGCGCAGCAGAAAGTCCAGCTCGCCCGCCATCCGGCGCGGCCGTACACGCTCGACTACGTGCACCTGCTGATGGACGACTTCGTCGAGCTGCACGGCGATCGCAGCTTCCGCGATGACCCGGCGATCGTCGGCGGCTTCGCGCAGTTCGACGAGTGGGAGGTCCTCGTGCTCGGCCATCAGAAGGGCCGCAACACCAAGGACAACATGCATCGCAACTTCGGGATGGCGCGCCCGGAGGGCTACCGCAAGGCGACGCGCCTCATGCGGCTCGCGTCGCGCTTCAGGCGCCCCATCCTCTGCTTCATCGACACGCCCGGTGCGTATCCCGGCCTCGGCGCCGAGGAGCGCGGCCAGGCCGAGGCGATCGCGAAGGCGCTCCAGGTGATGTCGTCGCTCGACTGCCCGATGATCTCCGTCGTGATCGGCGAAGGTGGGAGCGGTGGCGCGCTGGCGCTCGGCGTCACGGATCGCATCCTGATGCTCGAATATTCGATCTACTCGGTGATCTCGCCCGAGGGCTGCGCGTCGATCCTGTGGCGCGACCCGGCGAAGATCAGCGAAGCCGCGACGCAGCTGAAGCTCACCGCCCCGGATTTGCGGCAGCTCGGCGTATGCGACGAGATCATCCCGGAAGCGGCCGGCGGCGCGCATCGCAACGCACCTGTGACCGCCTCGCGCCTGCGGACCGCGATCAAGAAACACCTGCGCGAGCTCACGGCGATGTCGACGACGGAGATGCTCGAGCGCAGGTATCAGAAGTTCCGCACGATGGGCGCGTTCGTCGAGTCGCCGGGGTAGCCCATGTACTACGAGCTCGCGCTGATCTCCGTTGTCGTCGCGGGCGCTTATTGGGGCTGGTACGTCCTGTCGAAGCAGCCGAACGGCACGCTGACGTTCGGCATCATGCAGCTCGTCGCTGCGACGCTGTCGGGCATCGGCCTCTACGCGCATCGCACGGACGGCGCACGCTGGATGGGTGTCGCCGGCGCGATCGGTCTTGGCACCGGCGCGTGCCTGCTCCTGATCGGTCCGCTCGTGCGCGCACTCGCGCGACGGTTTGCGTCGGCGGAGCGGCTCGGCATTGCGGGGCGGCTCCTCGATATCGCGGATCTGCTCGCGCCGGGCTCGGGCGTCGCCGACGAGAAGGCGGTGATCAGCGCAATGAAGGAGATCCGCGACGGTCACATCGAGCACACCGTCGACGCGCTCACCGCCGCGAAACATACGGCGCCGCTGGATGCGCGCTTGGCGATCGACGAGCGCATCGCCATGCTCTACCTCGCGGCGTATCGCTGGTCCGAAGCGATCACGTACGCGGAGGAGCACCTGTTCGGCGCGATCCCCGAGGAGCCACCGCCGGCACCCGCACCGCTTCGCCGCGCGCTCGGCTTCGCGCCGCCCGTGTGGGTCGAGCTCCTCGGCGCGTACGGCCGCACGGGCGATCTGGATCGCGCAGCGCAGATGCTCACACGCCTCGAGGACGTGTGCGAAGGACGCGAGGACGCCGGCGTGTGGATCCACCGCGCGCGGCTGATGTTCCTCGCGCTCGCGGGTCGTCCCGCCGCCGTCAAGGTGCTGCTCGAGCCGCCGCGCGCGCGTCATATGTCGGCCGGTGCGCGCACGTATTGGCTCGCGGTCGCGCACGAGCACGAGGGTGACCGCGCCGCCGCGACGGCTGCGTACGAGAGGGCGCGCGCTCGATCGCGCGGACGTCCTCGCGAGCTGATCGATCGCGCGCTCGAGAACCTCGCGAAGGCGGACGGACTCCCCGGCGTGAGGCTCTCCGACGGAGCAAACGAGGTCGCGCTACGCGTGGAGGCGGCGCCCGTTCCGTCGTCGATCGCGCCACCCACCCCCCCGCGGCCGTGGGCGACCTACATCCTCACGTTCGCGTTGCTCGCGGTCGCGGGCACCATCGCGCTCGTCGTCGGCTCGACGCGCGACCTCGGCGTGCTGACGCGCGCGGGTGCGCTCGTGCGCGGCTTCGTCGACGGCGGCGAGTGGTGGCGCGTGTTCTCGTGCATCTTCGTCCACGTCGGCTTCATGCACCTGCTGGTCAACGTCGTCGGGACGTGGTTCGTCGCGCGCATCGCCGAGGAGCTGTTCGGCACCTCGCGTACGCTATCGATCTACATCGTGTCGGGCTTCGCCGGCGCGGTCGCGAGCTATCTGTCGTCGCCGGTCGGCATGTCGGCGGGCGCATCGGGCGCGTTGTTCGGTCTCCTCGGCGCCGTGTTCGTCGAGCTAACATGGCACCGCACGCGCTATCGCTCCGCGTGGCAGCGCGGCATCTGGGGCGGACTCGCGATCGTGATCGTGGCGCAGATCGGCTACGGCTTCTTCTATCCGGTCATCGATCAGTGGGCGCATGGCGCGGGTCTCGTCGCGGGGACCGTGCTCGGCGCGGCGCTCTCGCCGCACGCACCGTGGGCGCGCGCGGCACGCCAGTTCGGGCGGGTCCTCGCCGTCCTCGCGATCACGTTCGTCGTGGTGGCCGCCGTGCGCGTCGTACGCGAGCCCGTCGAGGACAGCCTCTCGCGGCAGCCGCGCATCCGCCACAACGTCAACGGTGTCCAGATCGCCGCGCCGGCGTTGTGGAGCAACCACGGTGAGCTCGCCGAGCCAGACGGGCTCGTGATCATCTGGGCGCAACGCACGGTCGCGCACGACGCGAACGCGCAGATCGCGATGTTCGTCGCCGACACGGCGATCGAGATTGCCAAGGCGCATCACTTCGAGGAGATCAGCCCGGCGACTTCGCGCGTCGTCACGCTGCCGGCCAACTGGTCGGGTGCGGAGGTGGTGGGCTCGTTCGTCGATCCGATGGGTTACAAGCAGCACCTGCGCATGGTCGCCGCGGGTGTCGAGATCAAGGGCGAGCTGGTCCTCGTCGCGGTGATGACGCCGGACTCGATCGCCCGCATGGCGCCGAACTACCTCGCGCGCCTGCTCTCCTCGGTGCGCCTCCCATAAGTTGCCCGCGCCAGCGAGCGGGATACGCTCGGTACGTGCGCACGTTCGTGATCCTCGCGATGTTGTCGACGGTGGCCCACGCCGATCCACTCGGTGAGTGCACGCGCGAGCTCGACGCGCGCGGCGTCTCGTGGAAGAAGGCGTCGCGGCCGGGCATCGCGAAGGCAGTCGAGATCACGGGGACGCTGGGTGGCGTCGCGTTCACGGCGATCGATCAGCCGCTCGTCATCGATTGTTCGCTCGCCGTGTCGCTCGACGAGGCCGGCCGCTACATCAAGGCGCTCGGCGTCGACAAGGTGACGTTCTCGTCGGCGTATTCGCGCCGCAACGTGCGCGGCACGAGTCGCCCGAGCAAGCACAGCTTCGGGCTCGCGATCGATGTCCACACGTTCGGCGGGCCCGACCTCGGTTCGGTCCGCGTCGATCGCGACTACGAGCAGGGGCTCGGCGACGAGGTCGATTGCGTCGGTGCGCCCGTCACGCAGGGCGGGGCGGTGCTCAAGGTTCTCCAGTGTCAGCTGGTGCGCTCGGGGTTGTTTCACCTCGTGCTGTCTCCGGACTACGACGATGCGCACCACGATCACTTTCACCTCGAGGTGAAGCCGTGGTCCGAGCGCGCCGGGCTACGTGCCGCGACGCAAGCCATACATTGAAGCGGCCCGCGTAGCGGAGCGCGACGAACAGCACGAGAAGCGACCACGCGATCCAGATGCCGGCCCACAGCTGCACGGCCCACGCGTCGGTCGTGCCGAACGTCACCGCCGCCATGTTGTGTGCGTCCGACTGGCCCGCGAACTGACCGTCGACGACCTGCATCGGCCGTAGCAACACGCGGATGTCGAGTAGCGCGTTGATGCATGACTGCACCGCGATGAGGTGCACGGCCCACAAGCGCCCCGCCGGGGGCAGGAACGCGAGTAACACGAACGCGCAGCCCATCGCACCGACGGCCCACGGCCCGAACGCATCGTCGGGCCGCGCCGCGATCAGCGTGAACGCGCTGATGACACACAAGAGGCCAAGCACGATCAACGCGCGCCGCGCCGCGCGTGGGGTTGGCGTGGTCATCAGCAGCACGGCTCCCCACAGCGGCGTGCCCATGTAGCCGGCGGCGGCGATGACACCCGTCCCGAACGGTCCGACCTTCGAGTGCGCGTACGCGAGGCCGCTCGTGTCGCGATAGATCAGCACGTAGTCGAAGCCGGCACCGGTGATCGTCATCGCGATGCCGTGCGAGAGCTCGTGCAGCCACGTCGCCAGTAGCTTGAACGGATAGAGCACGTAGTTGCCGTACGGCAGGTTCCACAGGAGCAGTGACGCTACGAGAGCGAGCGCGAGCGTCCGCAGCTCTGACCTGGACGCAGCCATGGTCATTTCGTCTCGGGCGACTTCGCCTTCGGATCGGTGGGAGGCGCCTCGGGGGGCTTGGGCGCCGGTTCGAAGATGCCCTCGAACAAGTGCGTGGTACGCGAGCGCAGGGCGCTGCCGAGCCGGACGATGTCCTCGGGCCCGAGCAGCTGCTTGAGCGCCACGCTTGGACGCTTCGCGAGCGACCACACGTCGGCGAGGCCGACGGGCGCGACGCCGCCACACACGGCGCCGATCAACACGCCGCACAGCGCGCCGCAGACGAGCCCCGCGATCGGGATCGGCAGAAAGCCGAGCGACGTCGCTGGTAGTTCACCGTGGGGGACGGTCGCGATCAGCACGAGCCCGGCGCTCGCCATCGCGTGTGCACGTGCAGCGACGAACATGGCGCGGCGGCGCCCACCCTCGGCGGCGGCGTGTGCGGCGAGCCGACCGATCCCACCGGCGGTCAAGAGCGCGGCGATTCCGGCGAACACCGTCGTCAGTCGCAGCACGTGCATGAACGGAACGTTGGCGTCCCCGATCCCTGCACGCGACAGCACCCACACCGTGGCGGCGATCGCGGGAATCTCGATCGCCGCTCCCGTCATCAGGCCCTTGGTGAATCCCCAACGCGCAGGGATCGCAGGGATTTCAGTCCCTCGTGCGGGAGTCTGCGGCGAGGAGGTCTTGGGATCTGCCATGGCTGCGAAGCCACCGGAATGACTGCCGCACTAGGAAGGCAGCTCGTGGGTCGAGCGTAGCATGTCCCGACGCTGAACCTCGGAGGGCCACCTAGGCCTGAGGTACACTAGTAAAAAGGCACCATGGCCACTCAAGAGAACAGAGCGTACTCCGCAGCGCACTTCGCGTTGGAGCTCGATGGCAAGAAGGACGTGGGGCTCTTCCGCTCGATCGAAGGTGGCGGCGTCCGCGCGGACGTCATGAACTACCAGTACGGGACGTCGCTCGAGAAGTGGCGCCAGGTCGGCAAGCCGAAGTTCGAGGACATCAAGCTCCAGGTCGGAATGGCGATGACGAAGCCGTTCTATGACTGGATCGCGAAGTTCTTCGAGGGCGAAGCGATCCAGAAGACCGGCGCGATCGTCGCCGCGGACTTCCGCTACAACGAGCGTGCGCGTCGCGAGTTCAGCGGCGCGATGATCAAGGAGCTGACGTTCCCGGCGCTGTCCGCCAAGGACAACAACCCCGCGTACATGAACCTCACCCTCGCCGTCGAGGACATGAAGTTCTCGAAGGGCAGCGGGGCCACGATCCTCCAGAACAAGGGCATGCGATCGCAGAAGGACTGGTCCAGCAACCGCTTCCGGTTCTCGCTCGATGGGTTCGACAGTGCGTGCAGGAACGTGTCGAAGATCGACGCGTTCACGATCAAGCAGACCGTCATCGACTACCACTCGGGGGGCTTCCGCGCGCCGATCAAGTGCGCGTCGGCGATGGACTTCCCGAACATCGCCTTCTACATCCCCGAAGCCGACGCGCAGCCGCTGTTCGATCAGGTGAAGAAGCGCGTCGTCGATGGCGAGCTCAAGTCGCACACCGACAAGAAGGCCGGCTACATCCAGACCTACAACACCGAGAGGGAGGCGAAGACACTCGTCACCCTCGAGTTCTACGACGCGGAGATCATCGCCGTGACGCCCGACAAGTCGGACGCGGGTACGGACGAGTTCAAGATGGTAAAGGTCGAGCTCTACACCGAGCGCATGCGCTTCACCTATCCACCGATGGAAGCCGAGTAGCGCCTACTGGCGCCGCTCGTCGGACTGTAGAGATTGCCAGCGCTCGATCGCCTCGGACTTCGCGGCTCCGAGGAGCTCGGCGACCGCCTCGAGCTCGTCGGGATCGCTCGCGAATGCCTCGGGCGGAGTGAGCACGAACGCGAGGACGTCCAGCGCCCGCTTGGGATCGGGTGTGTAGGTGCTGGTGAACAAGGTCTCGCCCATGCGGCACCGTCACACCTCGTGATCGCGGCGGCAATTTTTTAGCGGCCTACAGAGATCCGCCGCAGTCATTGGGGACGAGGAGATCGCGGGGCCCGTTGCTCGACGGGTGCCAGTTCGAGATCTCCCACTCGGCGCCCTTCAACACGGCGTTGATAGTTGCAGTTTCGGAAACGCCCAGAGCAACCGCTCGCTGATGCAGCTGGCGTGCGGTGCATCGCGGTCGTACTCCCTTTTGTGGGCACTCCTTCTGCTTCAAGCTCACGCTGGCCTCGGACTGGGTTACTCCAACTTCAAGGCACTTCACGCCGTCGTCCAACGCTTGTGCTGGGAGGAAGTGGATCACGAGGACATGGGCTGACGTGTCCACGGTTCCATCGGGACGTATGACCCAGAATGTGATTGCATCTGCGACCCTACCGAACAGTCGTTCGGCCTCCCGACGTGCACGTGTGTAAACCTCTTCGGGTTTGACGGCTTTCAAGGACGGCACCGGAAACACCATCCTGTCGTAGTCTGTACGATCTTGGTCTTCCACCATCTTCTTTCGTGCAGCGGCGCGAACACTGTCCTGCGGGTCGACAGCTCCGGCATCCGCCGCTAAGGCCGCCGTCAGTTCCGAAACCGATGCCGCATCGTGCGGCGTGCTGGCATCGACGATGTTTGCGCGCGCTCGTCCATCCACCACACGTGCGGGTTTGATGTCTGCATCGACCACGCGCGCGGGTTCGGTGTCCGCATCGACAACGGGCAGCGCGGGCGCCGCGTCGACGCTGGGCGGTCCGTCGACGACGACCGGATCGGCGAGGGCGATGGGCGCGGGCGAAGGTTCGCTGCGAGGCTCGCGACGGTCGAGCACGATCACCGTGGTCGCGACCGCCACGCTCGTCAACGCGAGCGCACCGACGAGGAGCAACAGCGCGCGCGTGCGCGATTGCGCGGGAACCGCATCGCGTGGCGTCGGAAGCGGGCTCGCATCCTGTGTTCGCGCGAACGGCAGGTTCTCGCCGTGCCGTGCCGCCGTCGAGAACCGTTCGGCGAGCAACGCGACGAACCCGCCGCGTCCGTCGCGCGGTGAATCCTTGCACGCGACGAGCGCGGCGATCGCTTCGGTTGCATTCGCATAGCGGTCGACCTTGTCGCGCGCGAGCAGCTTCGTCACGACTGCATCGAGATCGCTCGCGACGTCGGGGCGGATCGATCGCACCGACGGAACCGGCGCGAACAGCACACGCGCAAGCGTCTCTTGTGTCGTGTTCCCCGAGAACAACGAGCGCCCGGTGAGCAGCTCCCAAAGCACGATGCCCACGGCGAACAGATCGCTGCGCGCATCGAGCGGCTCGCCGTTCGCTTGCTCCGGGCTCATGTACGCCGGCTTGCCTTTGAGCAGCTCGCTCGCCGTCACACCGCTCGCCACGCGCGCCTTCGCGATGCCGAAGTCCGCGAGCTTGACCGTCCCCTCCCAGGAGAGCAGCACGTTGTGTGGGGAGATGTCGCGATGCACGATGCCGCGCATCCCTCCGCCGCTCGGCAGGTCGTGTGCGTAGGCGAGTCCTCGCAGGATCTCGGTGGCGATATGGATCGTGGAGTCGATCGGCAACGCGCCTCGGTTCGCGAGATCTGCCAGGCTCGGTCCGTCGACCAGCTCCAGCACGAGGAAGGGGCGGCCTTCTTCGTCGCGATCGAAGTCCAGGACCGAGACGATGTTCGGGTGTTGCAGCTTCGCGCACATCTGCGCTTCGGCGACGAACATCCTCACAAACGCCTCGTCGGTGGCGAGGTGTGCGAGCACTCGCTTGATGGCCACTGGACGCGAGAACGCGTCCTTCCCAATGAGCCTGCCAAGAAACGCCTCGGCCATCCCACCTGTGCCAAGCCGTCGGTCTAGCTCGTACTTCCCCGCCAGCATCCCTATCGATCATATCGCTCGATCAGAATGCGCACATCTCTCTGCACAGAATGTGCATCCGATCCAGACACTTGAATATGTCGACACAAAGATCAATCGGTTCGGGGACAGCTGCTATCGTCGGAGAGCCGTGGATGCTGCCGAGCGGCAGGGGAGCGTAGGGCGAGTCGGGCCCTACGAGATCGTGCGTCGCCTCGCTAGAGGCGGGATGGCGGACTTGTTCCTCGCGCGCACCGTCACGGACACGTTCGAGCGACTCGTTGTCATCAAGAAGATCCTGTCGCGATACGCGGATCATCCGCGGTTCGTACAGCTGTTCAGCGACGAAGCGAGGCTCGCGAAGAGTCTGCGCCACAAGAACATCGTCGAGGTGTTCGACATCGGCGGGACCGGGGGCGAGACGTTCTTCGCAATGGAGTATCTGCACGGCCAGGACGTGCGCTCGATCCTGCATCGCGCGTGGAAGCGCGACGAGAAGATGCCGATCAAACACGCCGTGCACGTCGCGACACAAGTCGCGTCCGCGCTCAGTTACGCGCACGCGATTCGCAGGCCCGACGGGACGCTGCTCGACATCGTGCATCGCGACGTATCGCCGTCGAACATCCTGATCAGCTACGACGGCGCGGTGAAGCTGCTCGACTTCGGCGTCGCGAAGGCGGCGACGTCGTCGGTGAAGACGCGCACTGGCACCCTGAAGGGCAAGATCGCGTATATGTCTCCCGAGCAGGCGAAGGGCGGCTCGGTCGACAGGCGCAGCGACGTGTTCAGCCTCGGCATCTGCCTCTGGGAGATGCTGACCACCTCGCGCTTGTTCCGCGGCGAGAACGATCTCGCCACGCTCCAGCTGATCATCAACGAAGCGCCGAAGAAGCCGTCGGAGACGAACCCCGAGGTGCCGAAGGATCTCGAGCGCATCGTGCTCCGCGCGCTGGCGCAAGACCCGAACCAGCGCTACCAGACCGCGCACGAGCTGCAGGCCGAGCTCGAGGAGTTCGTACGCACGCAGCAGATGGTGCAGTCGAGCGGCGCGCTCGGCATGTACATGAGCGTGCTGTTCCAGCCCGAGATCGCGGCGTGGAAGGATGCAAAGGCCGCGGGTGCGCAGCTGTCCGAGCACCTCACGCAGGTCAACGAGAACAAGAACGAGCTCACCACGCCGCTCCGCGAGAGCGAGTTCATCGAGCCCGCTCACGACGAGGACTACTCCGACGAGGAAGAGATCGAGGACGATCTCGAGCACGCGGCGATCTCGGGATCGATCGAGACGAACGAAGCGTGGCCGCGCCGCACGCCGCCGGGTGTGCCTGCGCTCGCCGCCCACACGTCTAGCCAGCCGATCCCGATCGGCAAGGCAGGGAGTACGCCCGTCGTGCGTGCGTCGGCGCCGGCGCTTGGTTCGATTATGGCGCCCACGGAGACGCCTGCCATTGGCACG
>JBJXGN010000256.1:0-6395 GCA_046160585.1 Kofleriaceae bacterium | reverse complement strand
CTGTCGAACTGGACCGAGCTCGACGTGTGGCAGTACATCGCGCTCGAGTCGATCCCGCTCCCGTCGATCTACTTCGCCCATGAGCGCGACGTGTTCGTGCGCGACGGCATGTTCTACGCGGCAAACCCGTACGTGCAGCTCCTGCCGGACGAGCGCATCGAGCGACGCACCGTCCGCTTTCGCACGATCGGCGACATGACCTGCACGGGCGCCGTGGTGTCGAACGCGCAGACCATCGACGACGTGATCGCCGAGGTCGCCGCGGCGCGCATCACGGAGCGCGGAGCGACCCGCGCCGACGATCGATTCACCGAGGCCTCTATGGAGGATCGCAAACGCGAGGGATACTTCTGATGACCGCCGCGCTCGCCATGCCACGTGATCTTCAACACGACCGGATCGTCGGACTCGCCGACGACAGTCAACTATTGCGCTTCACGACGGCCGGCTCGGTCGATGACGGCAAGTCCACTCTGATCGGCCGCCTGCTCTACGACACGAAGACCGCGTTCGAGGACCAGCTCGATCACGTGCAGGACGTCTCGCGCCGCCGCGGCGACGAGCACACGAACCTAGCGCTGCTGACGGACGGCCTGCGCGCCGAACGCGAGCAGGGCATCACCATCGACGTCGCGTATCGCTACTTCGCGACCGTGCGCCGCAAGTTCATCATCGCGGACACGCCGGGGCACCTCCAGTACACGCGCAACATGGTCACCGGCGCGTCGACGGCGCAGCTCGCCATCATCCTCGTCGACGCACGTTATGGCCTCGTCGAGCAGTCGCGCCGTCACGCACTGATCGCGCACCTGTTGCGTATCCCGCGCGTGGTGTTCGCGATCAACAAGATGGATCTCGTCGGCTGGAGTGAGGCGCGCTTCCGCGAGATCGACGCAGACCTCCGCGCGTTCGTCCAGGCGCTGTCGCCCGTGGTCACGTCGCTGCCGCTGAGTGCACTCACGGGTGCGAACGTCGTCGAGCGAGCAGCGGAGATGCCCTGGTATGCGGGACCGACGCTTCTCGAGCACCTCGAGACGGTGCCGATCGACACCGACCGCGATCCCGACGCGGTGCGCTTCCCGGTGCAGTGGGTGATCCGGCCGCAGTCCGCGCAGCACCACGACTACCGCGGCTTTGCGGGTCAGGTCGCGGGTGGCGTGCTGCGCCCAGGCGACGAGGTCGTCGTGTTGCCGAGCGGACACACGACAACGATCGCGAGGCTCGAGCAAGGTGGCGCCTCGCTCGCGGCCGCGTTCGCGCCGATGTCGATCACGGTGCACCTCGCCGACGACATCGACGTCAGCCGGGGCGATCTGATCGCGAGCCCGCGCCACCTCCCGACGGTGTCCCAGGAGCTCGACGCGATGGTCTGCTGGATGAGCGAGCGCCCGCTCGTCGCCAACGGGCGCTACGCGCTCAAGCATACCACGCGAACCACGCGCGCCGTCGTCGACGAGGTGACGTCGCGCCTCGACATCCAGACCGGCGCCGACCTGCCGGCGGTGGCGACGCTCGCGCTCAACGATCTCGGCCGGATCCGTCTGCGCACGATGGTGCCGCTCGTGTTCGACCCCTACGCGGACAACCGCACCACCGGGTCGTTCGTGCTGATCGACGAGGCGACGAACGAGACGGTTGCCGCGGGCATGTTGCTTCCGGGGTAACATCGCGGCGAATGCTGCGGGTGGTCCTCCTCGCGTGTGTGCTCGGCGCCTGCGGCTTTCGGGTGACGTCCGGCGGCGCCGCCGGCGATGACGAGCCTCCCCCCGACCAAGCGATCGACACCGCCGAACCCACGGACTGGCTCCCGGGGTACACGTATCGCAAGCGCATCGACGTGACCTCCGGACAGGCGGTCGCGCTCGACGACTTCGCGATCGCGATCGTGATCGAGAACGACGCCGATCTCGCGGCGCACGCACGGGACGACGGTCAGGACCTGATCATCACGACGGCCGATGGCGCGATCCTCGAGTACGAGCTCGAGCAGTTCGACGGCGCGACCGGCGCGTTGTCGATGTGGGCGCGCGTTCCGTCGCTCGCGCCGCAGACGCCGCTGTACCTCTACTACGGTGGCGAGATCCGGCTGCACGACGCGCGTGCGACGTGGAGCCCGCAGACGTACCGCGCGGTGTGGCACATGACCGACCCGCTCGGCACCCAGGCGAACGACAGTGCAGGCACCAACGATCTCGCGTCGACGGGGGCGATGAACCTACCGGTGCTCCAGGACGGGATCGCCGGCGTCGGGCGCGGCCTCGACGGAGACAACGACATGTTGCGCGTCAACGACGACGACTCGCTCGACTTCGGCACGGAGTCGTTCAGCTTCTCGGTCTGGGTCTTCATCGTTCAGAGCTCGGGCTTCTACGACATGCCGATGTACAAGGGCGCCGCGTCGTTTAGTCAACCGGGGTACGATCTCGAGCTCGGCACCGGCGGCTGGCGTGCATTCGTGGGCGACGGGACCTCGAACCCAGAGGTCACGTTCAGTAACGAGACGCTGAACGTGTGGGTGCACCTCGTTGCCGTCGTCGACCGCGCAGGCGACGCGTTCATCGCCTACAAGGACGGCGCACCGGTGGATCAGACCAGCATCGTCAACCTCGATTCGACCTCGAGCGACTACGTGTTCACCGTCGGGTCGAACGGGAGCAACTACTGGATGCGCGGGCGGATCGACGAGCCGCGCATCTACGCGCGCGCGCTGCCTCCCGAGTGGATCGCGGCGGAGCACGCGAACCTCCGCGCGCCGGCGACGTTCGCGGCGGTCGGCGCCGAAGAGACGATGCTGTAGTCGGTGGCCTGCCCCGAGCTAACGGCAGTCATTTGGCGTCCACTGGTTGAAAGTGACTCTCGAATCGACCGATGCGTAGAGTCGCCACGCGCCCGCACGAAGTCCTGCTGTGAGCGGCCCCATCTGCTCCGCGTACCCAAGCGCGATCGCTCGCTTGTAGAGCTCGAGTCCGCTGCATCGCGGCACGCCGGGCCGGTTCCAGGCGGCGTCTCGGCAATCGGCTGCGTTCTTGATCAACATGATCCTGAATCGCGGCGTAGCCGCATGGTTCGACGACACTTCGAGACAATGAAATCCGTCGTCGGTCGGAGGTCGAAAACGAAACCGAAGCGTCATGCCGTGCCCCGACCTCGTCGCATCGAATCGGCCGCTTGCTCCTATCCCGACTACACCAAGATGAGCCACCTCGCCGCGATTGCCGAACAGTCGCTGCGCCTCGGCTCGAGCCTGCTCGAAATTCGCGAGCAATTCCACTGCGGTCTCGTCCGGCGGCGGGAACGCGCCGATGCCTTCGCCGTGGGCCTTCATCCACTCCGCTCGTCGTGCAAGCAGCTTCGTCTCCGGCGTCGTTGCGCGTCCGAGTCCATCGGGAATGGCGTCGACGGAGGGTATCTCGTCGGCCACGCGTCGTTCATCGTCGCTCGCGATCCTTGGCGTGCGCGGCTGCCGCGTGGCTAGCAGCGTGATCGCCACCGCCGCGCTCGCAAGCGCGAAGCCGCCGATGGCGAACATGACCGCGCTCCGTCGTCTAGCGTCGCGTGGCGCCGGCAGCGTCGGCGCGTACTCCCCACGTCCACGCGTGCGCACCGTCGGCACGTCCGCTAGCAGGCGCCGGCGCTGCGGCGCGTCGCCGGCGAAGCGGTCCGCCAGGAGCGCGACGAGCTGCTCGCGACCATCGCGCGGGTGGTCCTCGCACGCGACGAGCGCGGCGATCGCGGCGCCGGCGTCGGCGTAGCGATCTTGCTTCTCGCGCGCGAGCAGTTTCATCACGACCGCATCGACGTCCGCGGGCAACTCCGGCCGGATCGATCGTGGCGACGGCACGGGTGCGAACAGCACGCGCGCGAGCGTCTCCTGCGTCGTGTGGCCCGCGAACAACGAACGACCGACGAGCATCTCCCACAGCACGACACCCACGGCGAACAGATCGCTCCGACCGTCGAGCGGCTCGCCGTTCGCCTGCTCGGGGCTCATATAGGCGGGCTTGCCTTTCAGCAGCTCGCTCGCGGTCACGCCACTCGCCGCGCGCGCCTTCGCGATCCCGAAGTCGGACACCTTGACCGCGCCCTCCCACGACAGCAGCACGTTGTGCGGAGAGATGTCGCGATGCACGACGCCGCGCACGTCGCCGTCACCCGGCAGATCGTGCGCGTACGCGAGCCCGCGCAAGAGCTCGGCCGCGAGGTGAAGCGCCGCACCGACGGGCAGCGCGCCGCCGTCCGCGAGCTCCGCGAGGCTCGGTCCGTCGACGAGCTCGATGACGAGGAACGGCCTGCCCTCTTCGTCGCGATCGAAGTCGAGCACCGAGACGATATTCGGGTGCACGAGCAGCGCGCACATCTGCGCCTCGGCGACGAACATCTTCGCGAACGCCTCGTCGGTCGCGAGGTGCGCGAGCACGCGCTTGATCGCCACGCGCCGCGTGAACCCTTCCTTGCCGACGACCCGCGCGAGGAATACCTCGGCCATTCCGCCGCCGCCGAGCCGGCGCTCGAGCTCGTACCTGCCCGCGAGAATCACGTGGCGCGATGGTAGCAGCGCGCCCCCCGTTGCAACTCTCGGTCGGGGCGCGTCAGCCAACTAGGCGAACTACGACTCTCGAGCCCCTTACGGGCGTACGTCGATAGAGAGAACCCAGTCACTCCGTGTAGTGCGAGAACGTCGTGTTCTCCGGGACGCGCAGGTTCACACGCAGCTTCGCGGCCTCGAACGCGACCACGGCGCTGATCCACGACAGCACGGTCGGCGACAGTGTCTCCATCACGACGTCGTAGCGTAGGAGCAGGCTCTCGCCTCGAACCACGATGGCCCCGAAAGGGAGTCGATCCTGGTACTGGAGGATCGTGGCGGGGTCGAGGCGTTGGGCGGGAGCGATCGGCGCGAGCAACGCGAGCACCTTGCGGTCTCGGATTTCGTGTACAGCAAAGCCAAGATCTTGAGTGATGTCGGCTCCTTCAGCTTTCATCGGGATGCGGACCCCAAACGCGTTCGGCTCGTCGCGAAGCACGGTGAATGGGGAGCGAAATTGCTTCCGGATAGCGTCCCAATCCACGCAAAAACGTTCGCAGAAAACGGGAACGAAGGCCATGTCCGCGGCGTAGGATGCGAACCATGATCTGGGACGGAATTTCGGATGGCCTTAGTGGTGCGATGGGGGCCGTTCAAGAGTTTTTCGGTGGTGGCGAGGTCGGTCCCGGTGGTGGGTTCAATCCGACCCCGCTGATCGGTCCGGGCGGTTTGCCAGACTTAGACCTGCCAGACTTCGATCCGGGCTTGGTGGGCGAGCTCTTGGTCGGTCCCGGCGGCCTACCCGGCGACTTCTTGCCGTCGGACTTCTTGCCCGACTTCGACCCGGGCTTGATGGGCGAGCTCTTGATCGGTCCGGGCGGCCTACCCGGCGACTTCCTGCCGAGCGACTTCATGCCGTCGGACTTCCTGCCGTCGGACTGGCTGCCGTCGGATCTCATGCCGTCTGACTGGCTGCCCGATCTACCGATGGACTTCATGCCCACGGACTTCCTGCCGATGGACATGATGCCGGATCTGCCGTCGGACTTCATGCCCACGGACTTCCTACCGACCGACTTCATGCCCGACATCGATCCCAGTTGGATGGGCGAGCTGATCGGTCCTGGTGGACTCCCGGGCGACTTCCTGCCGAACAACCCGGGCTTCGACTTCCCCTCCATCACCGAGCTGATCCCGTCGATTCCGAGCCTTCCATGGGGCGACCTCGGTGAGCTCATGGCGCCGCTGTTTGGCGGTGGAGACTACGGCGGTGGCGGCGGTCAGTCGGGTGGCGGTGGCGCTGGCGGGAGCTGGTAGCTCGCTCGACTGATCGACCGAGCACATGAACGCCGACCGCTCCGAGCTGCTGGAGCTCCTCTCGACGCGAGGAGTTCTCATGTCGACCGATGCGCAGCCGGTGCTGTCGCACGACGGCACCCGGATGGCGTGGATGCTCGACACGCTGCGCGTCTCGATGACGGCACGTGGTGCCGAGCTTGCCGCGCGTTGCTTGCTCGCGGAGCTCGCGAAGTTCGAGGCGACACAGATCGCGACCTACGGCGTGACGGCGATCCCGCTGCTCCAGTCGTGCGTCACGCTCGGCGGCGGCAGGTACACCGGCATCGTCGTGCGCAAGGAGACCAAGGCGTACGGCGCCGGCAAGATCCTCGAAGGCACGATCGATCCGACGAAGCCGGTCGTGATCCTCGACGACTCGCTCGCGTCGGGCAGCTCCATGTGGAAGTGCGTCCAGGCGCTCGAGGCCGGCGGCCTACACGTCGAGGGCGCGGTGATCCTCGTGCGGTTCGGTTTCGGCGGCGGCTGGGCGCGCATGCTCAGCCGCCGGCTACGTATGGAGATGGTGTTCGAC
>JBJXGN010000255.1:0-13538 GCA_046160585.1 Kofleriaceae bacterium | reverse complement strand
GCCGAAGCCGCCGCCGCCGCCGCCGCCGCCGCCGCCGCGACCGCCGCCGCCGCCGCGCTTGTCCTCGGCCACGTCAACGCGGAGCGAACGCCCCTCGAAGTCACGGCCGTTCAGCTCGCTGATTGCCTTTTGGGCGCCTTCCGATGTCGCCATCTCGACGAACGCGAAGCCGCGCGAGCGGCCGGTATCGCGATCGAGCATCACCGCCACGTTGGCGACTTCACCGACGGTCGCGAAGTGCGCCTTCAACAGATCTTCGGTGGTGTGGAACGACAGGTTTCCTACGTACAGACGATTCGACATTCTCTCTGCTCTCTATCCCGGCTCGACGGAGTCAACTCCTGCCGGCCGTTCGGGAGGGGATGCACGCGACCGCGTGACGCGTCGCGCTCGCCCTCGTAGAGAACGTCAGGTTGTCTAGCACGCGATCGAGAGGAACTACAATCCTCATCGCGACTGCCCGAGAACTAGCCGGATCCGCAGCGGTAAATCCGCAGCGGGGCCCTCGGACGAGAGCCAAAGACCAGGCGCCTCGCTGGCAAAGTCCGGCCCGATTGCCATGAGGCGCGCGCGGGGGTGGTTCCGCACCACGAACGCCCGGAGCTCCTCGGCGCCCCCGTTGGCGGTGTCAGCGATCGCGACGAGATCGGGCTCGAAAGACGACTCGCCGAGATGCACGATCGCCTCGAGGGGCGTCTTCGCGTGCTCGACCACGCATCCGGCCGAGCGAAACCCTTCGAGCATCGCTTCACGGCGCTGCTGATCTCCGTCGACCAGCACCACGGTGATCGCGCGGCGATGCGCGTGAGACTGCGAGGTGGTCTCGTCCACCATCTGACCGAGCGCCGCGGACACCATGTCCAATTCGATCGCCACGCTTCGCGCGTCGACCCGCGTGATCCGGCCGGTCGCGCGCAGCCATTCGGCAGCCTGACCGTCGAGTCGGATCTCGAGGCTGGCGGTGCACCCGAGCAGGTCGGGCGTTGCGTCACACGTTCCGACGAGGAGCCCCGAGCGCGAGAGGTTCGCGATCCGTCCGAGGAGGACCGCTTCGTCCAGCGCAATCGTGACGCTCCCCTTGGGCGTGATCCGCGGGTGTCTACGACGCTCGTGTTGGGTCATGGTGGAGCCGTGGAAAGGACCGCGGTCCTCCGCAAGCACCATCCTCGACGCGCCACCGTAGCACGATCGGTTGCCGCCGAACCGATCCACGTCCTGCGCAACTTGCGCAATCGTCACGACAAATTCTCGTCGACAGCGCGAGCGCCTCGTTTCTCGATATGGTCGGCGCGGGATGAGGATCGCGATCGCGCTCGTGGCGCTCGCCGGGTGCAGCCCGGAGCGCGAATGTAGTGAAGGCTGCATCGACGACGGCCCGTGGTCCGGGAGCGGCTCGACCAGCGATGGCCGCGCCGAGCTTGCGGGCTACGCGTGTGGCGGTGCGCTGAACGGCCGCGAATACGTGCACCGCATCGCGGTCTCGCGTACGGGCTTCGTCGCTGCCGAGATCGACGAGGCGAGCGGCGCCGAGGTGCGCTTGCTCCGCGAGCTGGCTGCGGACGCGTGCATCGACGGTGCCGGACGCCGCGCGGGTGCGCTCGTCGAGCCCGGCGCGTACTGGGTCGTCGTCGACACCGAGAGCGGACGGGAGGGCCCGTTCCAGTTGCGCATCGGCTTCACGGATCCCGAGGACCTCGTCGGTCACGGCATCGCCGACGCGGTGGCCGCCGACGCTCTCGACGTGATCGGTGCGGGCTGGCGCCGGGACACCACGCGCTTCGAATACGTGATCGCGGACTTCTCGCTTCACTCGAGTGTTCCGCGCGAGTGGATAGTGAACCTCGCGACCGAGGAGCTGTTGTGGAACGTGCACGTCGCGCACGGCCGTGGCTTCAACGACGCGTTCGTGAACACCGGCTTCGCCCCCGCGTTCTCGAACACGCCGGAGTCGCACCTGTCGAGCTACGGGGTCATGAGGTCCGCCGAGGCGTACGTGGGCATGTACGGATCGTCGTACCGCATCGACGGCCTCGAACCCGACATCAACCACAACGTCCGCCCGCGCGACATCGTCATGCATCCGTGGGAGGGCTCGCGCCCCGAGTTCATCGCGACCAAAGGCGAGACGCAGCCGACGTGGGGCTGTCCCGCGATCGACGATCGCATCGCACCGCTGATCGCAGACGCGACGAGCGGCGGCGTGCTGATGTTCTTCTGGCACCCGGAGTGGCGCGGGCGTTCGCAGTACCTGCCCTGAGACTCCGTGGAGGCTATGCCTCGAGCAACATGCGGTCGGGCGCCTCGAGCCGATCCTTGACCGCGACGAGGAACGACACGGCTTCCTTGCCGTCGACGACGCGGTGGTCGTACGAGAGCGCGACGTACATGATCGGGCGGACCTTGACCTCGTCACCGATGACGATCGCTCGCTTGACGATGTTGTGCATCCCGAGGATGCCGGTCTGCGGGTAGTTGAGTAGCGGCGTCGACATCATCGAGCCGTAGATGCCGCCGTTCGTGATCGAGAACGTGCCGCCCGAGAGGTTGTCGAGTGTGAGCTTTCCGTTCTTCGCCCGATCTGCGAGATCGAGGATGCCCTTCTCGATGCCCGCGAACGACAGCGTGTCGACGTCGCGCAGGACCGGCACGACGAGCCCCTTCGGCGTCGAGACCGCGATGCCGAAGTCGTAGTGCTTCTTGTAGACGATGTTGCCGCCGATCACCTCGGCGTTGATACCCGGGTACAGCTTGCACGCGGCGACGCACGCCTTCGCGAAGAACGACATGAAGCCGAGCTTGGTGCCGTGCACCTTCTCGAAGCTCTCCTTGTACTTCGCCCGGAGATCCATGATCGCCGTCATATCGACCTCGTTGAACGTGGTCAACGACGCCGACTCCGTCTGCGCTTGAACGAGACGCTCGGCGACGCGTTTGCGCAGCGGCGACATCGGCACGATCTCGTCGCGCGGATCGACCGCCGCGAGGCGCCCCCCGACGTCGGGGGCGTTCGCCGCGCCACCGGTCGTGGTCTGGGTGCGTGCCACGGCCGGCAACGTGCCGGCCTCGCGCGCGTTTGCACGCTGCGAGGGCGTCAGCTTCATGAGCGCGTCCTTGTCGAGCGCCTGCCCGTTGCCGGAGCGCTTGGCTTCAGCCGCCACCGCGGGCGGGAGCGCGGGCGCGGATGGCTTCGCGGGTGTCGACGCCGACGCCGATACTGCCTGCGCGACCGGCGCGGGCGCGGGCTTCGTGGCCCCGGGCGCGGCCTTGCCGGCCTTACCGGCCTCGACGGTGCCGATGACGTCGCCGACCTTCACCGTGGAGCCTTCCTTCGCGCGCTGCTCGGTGAGGGCACCTGCGACGGGCGAGGGCAGCTGCACGGTGATCTTGTCGGTCTCGAGCTCGGCGATCGTCTCGCCGTCGGACACGGCATCTCCGACCTGCTTCGTCCAGCGCGCGATGACCGCTTCGGTGATCGATTCGCCGAGCTGTGGAACTACGAGGTCAGCCATGGGCCGGAATCTACCGCTTGCCATGCGGTGGGGCGATGGCACGGCCGCGGTTTTGGTAGCTCACGGCATGCTGCTGCACACGGTTGGATGGATCACGAACCCGTCGTCCTCGCCGAGCACCGCGACGTCGAAACGCCCATCGCCGGTGACATCCCCCACCGCGAGCGCGACGGGCTTGGCGACCGTCGTGTAGTCCCGTGGAAGCTCGAACCCCGTCGCTGTTCCGCGGAGCACGCTGAGCCGGCTCTCCTTGTTGCTCACCGCGAGGATGTCGGGGAACAGGTCCGCGTTCATGTCCACGAGCGTGAGGCCCATCGGTCCTTCGCCGATGGCGATATTGTCCATGGTCGCGAAGTTGCCAGCGCCGCCGTTGCGAACGACGGTGAGATCGCCCGAGTCCGCGTTGAGCACGACGAGGTCGACGACCGCGCGGTCGCCGAGCCTGCCAGCGGCGAGCATGGAGGGCTTGCTACCGGTCGCGATCACTCCATTGTTCATGAAGCTGGGTCCGTCATCGAAATAGATCCCGATCCCGTTCTGATTCTCCACCGCGGCCACGATGTCCTGGTCTCCATCGTCGTCCACGTCGACCGCGATAGCGGCCACGATGGTCTGTCCCGTCGTGGGGATCGAGCCACCGACCGTCGTGTACATCGACGCATCGCCGAAGAAGATCTGCATGAACTCCGAGGCCGGAAACGTGACGAGCAGATCGGCGAGGCCCACGCCGTCGAAGCTGGCGATCGAGATGCTCCGCGGCGTGGCGATCGTGGCCACCACACGCGAATCCCAGCTCGACGCGGTCTGTAATAGCGCACCCGCGGTCGATTCGGTGAGCACCGCGATGTCGTCGAGGGTGTCGTTGTTGATCGCCCCCGGCGCGAGCCCGACGATGGGTGAACCGACATCGACGACGGCGGGCGTGAAGTCACCGTTGACGTTGCGTTGCAACAACACGGTCGAGAATCCGTTTCTCGCGATCGCCAGATCGATCGTGTCGCCACTGTCGAACGTGCCGGCGACGAGCGCCACTCCCTTGGCCTGAATCGGAACCGCGGGACCGGCAGGTCCCAGGTCGCACGTCCCGGGCGACGCATCGACCGCGTCGTTGTTCGTCATCGCGTCGTCACGCGCGGGTGGCCGCGTCAGGTTGAAGACCTGATCGCACCCCACCAGGACGGCGAGGGCGTACACGACGTGTGGTGCGACGCGCTTCATCGCTTGTCGAACGCTGCGTTTAACAACTGGAGCTGCTCGAGTACGTGTGCCTTGTGCGATCCGGTCGCCGGGCTCGCGCTCTCGACACGCGAGAGCATCTCGAACGCGACCGGGTTGCCGGCGACCAGCGCCTGGAGCCGCGGCGTCACGAACGTCGCCGCGCCCATGTTCGCGGGTTCGTCCTGCACCCAGAACAGCTCCTGTAACCCGGCGTACTTCTCGGTCGTCGCCGCAGCGACGAGGTGCGGCCACCACGGGTATAGCTTCTCGATGCGGACGATGGCGACGTGGTCGGCCTTGCGCCTCGTTCGCTCCTCGACGAGCTCGTAGTAGATCGTGCCGCTGCAAGCGAGCACGCGCGTGACGCTGCTGGGATCCGCGTCCGCGTCGGCGAGCACGCGGTGGAACTTGCCGGTCGCGAGCTCCTCGATCGACGACGTCGCCGCCGGCAAGCGCAGCAGGCTCTTTGGCGTCATCACGATCAGCGGCTTGCGCATCGGACGTAGATGCTGTTCGCGCAAGAGGTGGAACATCTGCGCCGGCGTCGTCGGCTGCGCGACCTGGATGTTGTGTTCGGCGCACGACTCCAGGAAGCGCTCGAGACGTGCGCTCGAGTGCTCGGGCCCCTGCCCTTCATAACCGTGCGGCAGGAGCAGCACGAGGTTCGACAAGCGCTTCCACTTGTCCTCGGATGACGTGATGAACTGATCGATGATCACCTGTGCGCCGTTCACGAAGTCCCCGAACTGCGCCTCCCACATCACGAGCGCGTCGGGATAATCGAGCGAGTAGCCGAACTCGAAGCCGAGGACGCCGGCCTCCGACAGACACGAGTCGTAGATGCGGCACTGGCCCTGCTCGGGCTGCAGTCCACCGAGGACGAGGTGCTCGCGCCCCGTCTTGATGTCCGTGATGATCGCGTGGCGGTGGCTGAACGTCCCGCGCGAGCAGTCCTGTCCGGTCAGCCGGACGTTGACGCCCTGGTATAGCAGCGAGCCATACGCGAGGAGCTCGCCCATGCCCCAGTCGACCATGCGCTCGCCGCGGCCCATCTCGGCGCGTTGTGCGAGCAGGCGCTCGATCTTCGGGTGCACCGTGAAGCCCGCAGGCACTTCGGTCATGGACGCCGCGATGTGCGCGAGCAGGTCGCGCGACACCCGGGTGTCGGCGCCAATTGGCTCGTCGGTGAGGCCGCCGCGGTAGCCGTGCCACATCGCGGTCATCGATGCGCCCTCGGGGCGCTGCTTCGTTGCCTTCGCCGCCTCGAGCTCCTTCTCGAGCGCCGCGACTCGCGCGGCGGTCATGCGCTGCACGTCGCCCTCGCCGACGACGGCGATGTCGACGAGGTGTTTGCCGTAGACGTCGACCGGCGACGCCTTCTGCTTGATGCGCTCGTACATGAGCGGCTGCGTGAAGCTCGGCTCGTCGTTCTCGTTGTGGCCGTACTTGCGATAGCAGTACATGTCGATCACGACGTCGGACTGGAACTGCGCGCGATACTCCGTCGCGATCTCGACGACGCGTGCGACGGCGTCGAGGTCCTCGCCGTTGACGTGCCAGATCGGGCACTCGAGCATCTTCGCCACGTCGGTGCAGTACGGCGTCGAGCGCTGCTCCGCCGGCGATGCCGTGAAGCCGACCTGGTTGTTCACGATGACGTGCACCGTGCCACCCGTGCGATAGCCCGGGAGGCCCGACAGCTGGAGCGTCTCGGGCACGAGGCCCTGCCCCGCGAACGCCGCGTCGCCGTGAACGAGCACGCCCATCACGCGGCGATGCTCGACGTCGCCGTGGCGCGTCTGCTTCGCGCGCACGCGACCGACGACGACCGGGTTCACCGCCTCGAGGTGCGACGGATTGAACGCGAGCGAGACGTGCATCGAGTGCCCCATCGAGTCGATGCGGTCCGTCGAGAAACCGAGGTGGTACTTCACGTCGCCGCCGCCCATCGCCTTCTCCGGCTCGATGTCCTCGAAGTGGCCGAACATGTCGCGCGCCGGGCGCTTGAGGATCTGCTCGATCGTCGTCAACCGACCGCGGTGCGCCATGCCGAGCACCGCCTCGATCGCGCCGAGGCGACAGCCATGGGTGAGGATCAGGTCGAGGAGCGGGATCAGCGTCTCGCTACCCTCGAGGCTGAACCGCTTCGTGCCGGGGTACTTCGTGTGGCAGAAGCGCTCGAACTGCTCCGCGTTGATCAGGAGCTGCAACATGTGCACGCGCACGTCGGTTTCGGGCGGCTTGACGAGCATCGTCTCCATCCGCTCGGCGAGCCACGAGCGGCGCGCCGGCGACGAGATGTGCATGAACTCGAGTCCGACCGAGCTCGCGTAGACCTGCTTCAGCCGGGTGAGGATCTCGTCGATGGTCGCGCGCGGAAGCCCGTGCACCCCGGTCGGTTCGATCACGCGATCGCGCTCGCGCGGGCCGAAGCCCCACACCGCCGGATCGAGCTCGCCGATGTGCGCGGTCTCGAGGAGCCCGAGCGGATCGAGGCTGGCCATGAAGTGGCCGCGGCTGCGATACGCGTTCACGAGCGGCCACACCGTCGGCGTCGCGAGCGCGGTGAGCGGTGACATCGTGACCGCGCCGGGGCGATTCGCCATCGCAGGGGGAGCGTGATGAAGCGGCATGCCGCCGTTCGGCGCGACGCCGTGGCCGTTCGTGGCGCCGTTCGTGCGCGCGCCGTTCTCTCGATCACCGGGCGAGTCGTCGCCGCGCTGGGCCGGGGCTCCATGGAGGGCTGCGTCGATCAGCGCATGCCAGCTGGGATCGACATCGGACCGCTGCGCGCTGGAGATCTCGTCGAGGTACGCGAGAGAAGAAGCAAGCTCGAGAACATCGCGGGTCATCGAAATGACTGTACCCGACCCTCGGCAATCGATCGACGCCGACCGACGCCGACTCCACCTACGGAATCTCGTCGGCTCCCGGGTCAGGATTCGAACCCGGCGGTTGGGGCCGATCCTCACCGTCGCCGTCGATGCCAAACATCGCGTCGCGAGTCCCCGCACCTCCGGCGGGCGACAACGGCATCAGCCGATAGTTCGTGTTCGCCGCGTCGAGGAACATCGGGCTTATCGACATGTTCGCCGTCCCGGTCGTGTAGCCAGGATCGACGATGCTGTTCGACACGACGCACGTGGGGTCGATTCCCGGCGCGACGTTGTCCCACGCGATGATATTGCGGATCGTCACGCCGGCACTTCCCGGGCAGCGCAGCCCGCTGGGGCCCGCGGCCGTCGTGTTCGCGATCGTGACGTGCTCGATCGTTCCACTCGGGACATCCTCGAGCTGCACCGCGGCGATCATCAACGTCGCCATGGTTCCGGTCCGGACGATGTACGAGTTGCGGATCGTTACGGGCGCCGCGTTCGCGTACAGCGCGTAGAACGCCGCGCCGGTGATCGTCGTTCGATCGACGACGAGCGGACACAACGAGACAATGCCGGCGTTCGAGCCGCTGATGCGCATGCGCGAGAGGTGGAGCTCGCCGCCGACCGTGTTGCACCGGATCGCCGAGTTGTTCGTCGCGACGTTCAGCGTGAGGCCGAGGATGTGAACGGGCACGCCCGTCGCGGTGATCGCGGCCGTGCCGGCGGGGCCTGCGACGGTGAACGTCGAGCCACCGCCCGCCAGCGTGCCCGCGATCGCGATGTTCAGTGGAGCCGCACGCGCGTACGTGCCGGGCGCAAGCTTGACGATGTCCTTCGTCGCCGTGAGCATGGTGACCGCGGTGTCGACAGTGCACGGCTGCCCCACCGTGCACGCCGTGTCGCTGCCACCGGCGGCCGCGTACACGAAGCGCGCGGGGTCGGCGCACGTGCCGTCCATCAAGCACACGTTGGACGCACACTCGCTGTCAGCGACGCAACCGCCACACGTGTTCGTGGTCAGATCGCAGATCGGCTTGCCGACCATCGTGCACGCCGCACTGTCCGTGCACTCGGGCGGCGTCGCGTCGCCGTCGTCCATCGCGTCGGGATCGATCGGCGTCGACGTCGGGATGTCCGCGATCAGCTCGCACCCACCGAGCAGCGACACGATCACGAAGGCGCGGATCACTGGACCTCGTCGGCACCCGGATCGACGCGCGAGCCTGCGGGCTGCGGCCGCGCCTCGCCGTCGCTGTCGACCGATATCGTGCTGCCCGGATCGCCCATGCCGCGCACCGGCGACGCGGGCGACAGGTGGTAGGTGCCATTGCCGATGAACATCGGGTTCGTAGTCACGTTGTTCGAGCCGGGGCCCGTGTAGCCCGGATCGAGGACGGAGTAGCTGACGTCGGTGCACGTCGGCGCGACTCCCGGCGACTGATTTCCGAACGAGATGATGCTCCTCATCGTGACGCTCGAATTCGTGCACTGGACCGAAGCGACGTCGCCGCGGTTGTTCGCAAACGTCGAGTGCGCGATGGTCGCCGTCACGTTATCGAAGAACACGAGCGCCGACAGCGACGCGATCGTGTTGCCCGCGTTGTTGTCCGTGAAGTACGAGTTCGTGATCGTGACCGTCGCGCCCGTCGCGAAATACGCGCCGTACCACAGGTTGCCGTAGAAGCTCGCGCGGTCGATGCCGACGACACACGTGTTCGATCCGTACAGGCCGTAGTAACCGCCGTGCATCTTCGTGCGCGCGAGCTGGACCTCGCCCGACGGACACGAGATGCCGATCGTCGAGTTCAGATCGAAGTCGAGGCCGATCACGACGAGCTTCCCGGCCGTCACGTTTAAGTGCGCGGTGAACAGGCCCATGTTGCCACTCGGGATGCCGTGGAACGTCGCGCCGGCCCCCGCGATGGTCGCCGAGACCGCGATCTCTGTCTGCGTCATTCGATCGTAGACCCCGGGCGCGAGCTTGATGATGTCGGTCGTGGCGGTCAGCTTCGTGACCGCGGTGTCGAACGTGCACGGCGCCGCGAGCTCGCATGTCGTGCCCGTCCCCGTCGGCGCGGCAAACAGGATGCGCGCGCCGTCGGCGCACGAGCCGTCGGTCAGACACACTCCCGACGCGCACTCGCTGTCGAGCGCGCAGCCGCGCATCGCGTCGATCGGCGCGTCGGGATCGCCGGTGCCATCGCGATTTGTACCGCCGTCGTCGGCGGCAGGCGTGCTGTTCGGAATATCGGCGATCAGCTCGCACCCCGCGACGACGAGCACGAGCAGCGCGGCTCGCGCCGCTCTCACCACGTACGCTCCAGCGCGAAGCCACCGCCCGCGCCGGAGATCCAGCCGGTGACGCGGGGCCGCTGTTGTTCGGGTCGGCGCGCTCGACGCTCGTCGACCTTCTCCGTCTTCTTGCCCCGCTCCTGCAACTTCCAGATCAAGCCGGTGACGATGAGGCCCGTCCCGATGACGAATAGGCCGGTCGTCACATGCGAGAGCGTGCGCGCCGAGTCGAGCTTCGCGCGACCTTCGGGACCGCACATGAGGGCGGTCTCGGGTCCCTCGCACAGCGCGATGCCATCCGTTCGCTTCGACAACGTCACGATGCCCGTGATGGTCCCCGTCAAGATCAACGCCGCGCCCGCGCCGCCGAGATACAGCGGGCGGCGATCACCGTCGAGCCAGCTCGGCCTCTTCGGCACCTCGGGGCCGATGCCGACCATGTCATCACCCGCGACGAGGATGACCTCGGTCACCTGCTTCTCGACCGCGGTCACCGTCTGCTTGGCCGCGCCCTCGGCCTCGATCTCGTGCGTGCCCGGATCGACGGGAATCGGCTCGGACGTGTCTACGAGCTCGACACCGTCGAGGTAGATCGTCACCGACGACGACAGCGCGCCGCGCTCGATCTGGAGCCTCGGAATTCGCTCGTCGAGCTCGGCGATCTTCTTCTCGGCGATCACCCGCGACTTCGCGTCATCGGCCGAGGTCTTGGTCTTTTGGAGGATCACCTCGAACAGCTTCTTCGCGTCGACGAGCCGGCCGATGTTCGCCCAGCACGCCGCGAGGTTCAGCTCCGTGCCAATGCGCCCGCCATGCCCGAGCGCCTCTTCGAACAGCGGGCACGCGTCCTTGTAGTTGCCCGCGCCGACGAGCGCGCGGCCCTTCTCGAACAACTCCTGCGCGCGCACGAGATCCTCCGCGTACGCGGGGGTGACGAGCGCGAACACGAGAGCCGCGGCGATGCAGCGCCGTCTCACCTGACAGCCCTCACGTCCCCGTGTTCCTCGGGAGGCTTCGGGCCACATCTTCTGCGTGCCGATCACATGCACTCCATCGGATCATTGCACGGGGGCGGCTTCACCTTGTCCTTCGACGTGTCCTTGCCCTTGTCCTTCGACGTGTCCTTGGTCTTGTCCTTCGACGTGTCCTTGCCTTTGTCCTTCGACTCGCCCGACTTGGTGCCCGTTTTCGTCGGCACGGTCTTCGTGATCGTTGTCGTCGTCGTGGACGAGCCCGTCGACTTCGTCGAAGAGGTCCCGGTCGAAGCCTTCGTCCCCGGAGGCGCAGTGCCCGTTGTCGTCGTCGTCGTGGTCGACGACGTGGATCCGGCTGTCGCGGTCGACGGCGTCGTACTCGGCGATGGCGTCGTGCCTTGCGATGGCGTCGTGCCTTGTGATGGCGTCGTGCCTTGTGATGGCGTCGTCGTCGATGGCGTCGTGTTTGTCGGCGTCCCAGTCGCAGCCGTCGGCGGCGTACCCATCGCCGCGGGTGTCGAGGGGGTGCCCGTCGCGGTGCCCGTGGGCGGATCCTCGATCGGCGTGACGCTCGGCTGATTCGTCGTCGCCGCCGCGGGCACCCGCGTCTTTTCCTTGTCGCCGCCGAGCGCGAGCATGGCGCCGATACCGATGCCGACGACGGCGAGCACGGTGAACGCGATGATGACCCACGAGCGGTTGCGCCGGCCGTCGCGCGAATCCTCCGGACGCACGATGCGGATCGGTGCGGTCTCGAGCGCGCGAATCGCCGACGGCGGTGCGATGAGCTCGATCGTCCCGGGCGGCGCGTTGTGCGGGCCCGATGGCGCAACCGCCGGCATCTGCGCAGACACGGCCGGCATCTGCGCGGAGACCTGCCCCGACATCCGCGCCGACGGCAGCGGTCCCGAGGAGTGACGCGCCGGCATCCCGCCCGGTGGTGTCGGCTGTACGGGCATGCGCCCCGACTGCGAGCGCTGCGCTGGCATCTGCGCCGACATCCGCGGCGGCGTCGAGCGCGGCGGCGTGGCGATCGGCGGAGGCGGCTCGATCGTCGGGTGCATGCGGATCGCCTGCATCTGGATTGGCGTCGGTGCGGCGTCGGCGAGATCGTCGGTCGGCAGGCGGGCGGGCACGGGGCGATACGCGACGTGCGGTGTCATCGCGACCTCGTCGAGATCGTCGAGGATCATCGTCTGTCCCTGCCCGTGCTGGACGCCGGGCGTACCGACGACGCTTGCACGCGCGAGCGGCAACAGCGGTACCTCGTCGGCGATCGCATCCGCGGGGAACGCCTTGATCCGCGTCTCCGTCGGCAGCGGACCGACGACCTCGCCCGAAAACGTCCCCATCACCTCTTCGACGCCGCCGATCGTGCGCCACGGCTCGGGCGGCGTGCCGTACAGGTCGCGCATGTAGCGCTTGAGATCACGCGGCGCGAGCGACGCCTGCGCGCCGTCGGCAACGGCCTCGATCGCCTCGATCATCTCGTGCGCGTTCTGGAACCGCTGGTCGGGATCCTTCGCGAGCGCGCGCATCACGAGGTGATCCATGCCCGGTGGCAACGACGGGTTCACCGCCGACGGCGGCGGCGGATCGAAGCGCACGATCGCGGCGAGCGTCTCGTAGTCGGTGCCGCGCTTGAACGGCCGGACGTGCGTGACCATCTCGTAGAGCACGATGCCGAGCGAGAACAGATCGCTCCGCAGATCGATCGTGTTCGTCTGGCACTGCTCGGGCGAGAGGTACGCGACCTTGCCCATGATGGTTCCGGCTTCGGTCTTCGTGTCGCGGTTGCGCGCCTTCGCGACGCCGAAGTCGAGCACCTTCACGACGCCGTCGAAGCTGACCATCAGGTTGGCGGGCGAGATGTCGCGATGCACGATGCCGAGCGGCCTGCCGTCGATGCCGACGCGCTCGTGCGCGTACGCGAGCCCGGTACACGCGCCGGCCGCGATCGCGAGCGAGATGGGCACCGGCAGGCGTTGCCCGAGCGCGCTCGTTCGCGACAGCACGTCGAGCACGTCCTCGCCGTGGACGAACTCCATCGTGTAGAAGAACGAGTCGCCGATCTGCCCGAGGTCGAAGACCTGCGCGATGTTCGGATGCTGGAGCTGCGCGGCGAGGCGCGCTTCATCGAGGAACATCGTGACCCAGCGCGGATCGTCATCACGCTCGGGCCGGATCCGCTTGAGCACCACGTAGCGCTCGAAGCCGGCGAGTCCGTTCGCACGCGCGAGGAAGATTTCGGCCATGCCTCCCTGCGCCAGACGAGCGAGCAGCTCGTACTGGTTAGAGGCATTCCCCCGCAGGACCTCTCCTCCGGTCACGTGTGGAGGATCCCAACCAAAATCGTCTGTTTCAAGCTCCTAGTTGACTGTGACTCATTATTCGTGATCTCGGCCTCCAGAACTGGGTACAGCGGGTTGCAGTTCGCGGAGCGCACGGTTCCCCTCGATGGCACGATTCGCGACCTGGATCGTCGTCGGAAACTCCACCAGCGTGAGGACGGGATTGTTCAGGATCCCGAGGTTCTCGACGGTTGCCAGCGTCGACAGGACGACGATCTCGAGGCTGCCGTTCTCCTCGATGCGCAGGCTGCCTACACGCACCAGCCGGGGCATCGACACCGTGGTCGTGTCCTGGTTCGCCGCGATCACGATACTTCG
>JBJXGN010000254.1:0-4699 GCA_046160585.1 Kofleriaceae bacterium | reverse complement strand
CGGCCGGGATCGTCGTCGGGTTCGGGAAGCGGTGGCGCTCGCTCCCCGCGTCCGAGAGGAGCAGGCCCGAGACGTCGATCGGGTCCGAGGTCGTGTTCACGAGCTCGACGAACTCGTCGTCGGTGTCGGCGCCGGTACCGAATACGTTGTCGCAGTTCGTGTCGGCGGCGCCGTCGTCGGCCATGTACTCGTTGATCGCGAGGTCTCCTGCCACCGGCAGCTCCGCAGGCGTGATGAACATGTCGAGGATGTAGCGGGACTGCGCAGCGAAGCCCCCGACGCGAATGATGTATGTGCCTGGCTCGAGGACACCCTCGAAGACGTTGCCGTCGCCGTCCTGCGGTCCGAGATATGAACACAGGAGATCGCCGTCGTCGTCGTCGCGGGAGATCGCCATGGCGTCCATCGTGACGTCGGCGGTGCTCACGAACAGCGCGAGTGTGGTGTCTGCGGAGTAGTAGCAATCGATCGACGGGATGAGTCCGAAGCCGCCGTAGTTGCCGTTGTCCGCGTCCGACGCGTTGTAGGTCTCGAACTCGACGATCGCGGGCTGCGTCAGGGTGAACTTGTAGAGATCGACGTCGGTCGCCGACGACAGCGAGCCGCGGATGCGGTGGTTCGCCTCGGTCACCGTCTGCGCCTGCACCGCCGTGTCGTTCGGCTCGGCCTCGGCGACGTCGGAGCGGAGCGTGCACAGCGCGGTGCAGACATCGTCGTTGACGCCGACCACATATTCGCATTCCTCGACTGCGCGATCGAACGTTCCGTTGCCGCATGCCAGCTCGCACACCGACGGCGAGTTCTCGTCCGCTTCCTCGCACACGTAGCCGGGTTCGATGTTGCAGCGTGCGTCGCAGCCGTCGCCGCCCGCCGTGTTGGTGTCATCGCACTCCTCGCCGGGGTCGACGACGTCGTTGCCGCAGGTCGACGCGGCGAACGCGATCACCGTGACATCGTATGCGCCCGCCGCGGCGGCGTCGAAGCCGTCGACGGTGAGGTAATAGGTGCCGGCGGGGAGGTTCACGTAGAAGAGCCCCTCGGGGTCGTCGTCGGAGCAGCCGTCGGCGCCGAAGTCATCGGGCACCATCGCCGACTGCATGCACGCGGTCGTGGTCAGGCGAAGTGCCATATCGAACGCGGGCGTGGCGGGACCGAGGATCAAGACGTCGGTCGTCGTAGCGATGGTGAACGAATAGGTGTGGTCGGCGCCGGCACCGACGTTGGCGCCGTTGCAGTCGCCGGCCGCGAACATGTTCGTGCCGCCGGTCGTGTCGCCGATCGCGTGACCCTCGAGGTCTCCGTCGCCGTTCGTCGCGAACGTGATCGTGAACGGCGTCGTGCACATGCCGTTCGGCGGCGTGACCATCGTGCACACGCTCGGCTCCGCGTTGTTGCACGTCCAGCCGGCGTCGACATTGCACCCGGTGCAGCCGTCGTTCGCGGCGGTGTTGTTGTCGTCGCAGTCCTCGTTCGCGTCGAGCTGGCCGTTGCCGCAGTTGTTCGGCGGTGACTCGGTCTGACATGTCGACGAGCAACCATCGCCACTCGTCGTATTGCTGTCGTCGCACGTCTCGGGCGCCGACGTGACGCCGTCACCGCACAACGGGCCCGACGATTCGTTGCGACACGTCGCGGAGCAACCGTCGCCCGCCGCTGTATTGCCGTCGTCGCACTGCTCGGCGCCCGTGCGCGCGCCGTCACCGCAAACGTCGTCACCGTTATTGTTGTTGCCGCCGCCGTCGTCTCCGCACGCAGCGACGAGCATCAATAAACAACTACCGAGAAGTGTCGTCAACCGAGTCGTCATGTCCGCGCGATGTATCACGAGGCGCTGATTTCTCGACGAGGAATGTTCACCTACGGCAAGTGCGGCTTGCATGCAGTGGCTACTCGAGTCGAGTGACCCGACCAGTCGCGGACTGGCTAGTCGAGTAGCCAGCTGATCGAACGCGTGGTTGCGCGTGCGTGCGGATGCGCACGGGAGGATCGCGCGTTGCATCCTGGTTGCCCGCCGTGAAGTACCTCACTGCCATTCTCCTCCTCACCGCCTGCGCGACACAGGCCGACGACGACGTGCCTCCCGACGAAGGGACGCCCGGTGGCGATCTGGGCCTCGGCGATGTCTCCGCGGACGACATGAAGGCGGACGGGAACTGGGGCCACGCGCTCGAGTGCAAGCCGGTCCCGAACCTGCCCCCGCTCGCGAAGCCGCGCATCACGCTCTCGATCGATGGCCTGACGTTGCGCCTGCACGACGACGCCACCGGCTTTGACAAGGTCTATCCCGTCGGGTCGGGACAGATCGACAAGGATCCGAACGCGTTCAACTACGGCGAGTCGCACTCCTATTGGCCGGTCGCCTACTACAACAAGAACGACTTCCAGATCACACCGTCGACGATCCAGCCGTGCAAGACGTGGTGGACTGATCGCGAGACCGGACAGACGTCGCCCGTGTTCGCGGGCCTCCCGTTCCTGAGCTTCTCGGGAAACTACGCGATCCACGGACCCATCGACAACTTCCGCGCACTAAACGGCGGCAACCTGCGTCGCGGTTATGTCTCGCACGGCTGCTTCCGCATGGAAGCAGCGGACATCCTCGAGGTGTACGCGTTGATCAAGGGCGTGGCGAAGGTGCCGGTGCGCCTCCAGCGCGAGCCCGAGAAGACCGTCGAGGGACTGCGCGTCGATATCCCCAAGAAGTGGATCGGCTCGCAGTGCAGCGCGAATAGCGACTGCAACTTCTCGGGCGGCTTCTGCGCGACGAACACGCTCACGCAGAAGGGCTTCTGCAGCGCACGATGCACCTCGACGTGCTCCGACCGCGCGGGTCAACCGACGACGTTCTGCGTCGCCGATCCGAACACACCGGGCCAGGGCATGTGCGTGCCAAAGGTGGCGGACACGAACTTCGAGTGCCGCCCGTACGATCACTTCTCGCAGGTACTCTCGCAGCCGCGCTTCAACAACCCCGCAGTCAAGGCGAACGCGTGTTTGCCGAACAAGGGCCGCGGCTGGGTGGGCGATCGCTGCCGCACCACGACGGACTGCACCGGCGGCACGACATGCGTCGGCGCGACGGCGACGAAGGCGGGCACGTGCACGGTGTCGTGCAACAAGTTCTGCGCGGATCAGCCGGGCTACGCGGACACGTTCTGCGCGGTGGCACCGTCCCTCTCGACGCGCGGCTCGTGCCTGCGCCAGTGCACGCCGGCATCCAACGCGTCCGAATGTCCGAGCGACACGACGTGCACGACGGTCGCGCGCTACGACGCAAACCGCGCGCCGACAGTCCCGCCGACGATGAAGAACGTCTGCATGCCCAACTGATCCCCATCGCTCGCAAGGTCGCCTATCAGTCGCTCTCCTCGCCATCGGCGATTCGCGAGCTGCGTGAAACCGCAACGCGGCCGCTAAACCACGTGAAGCCTTTCGTCATCATCACGGCGATGCGCGTACCCGCGCGATCTTGATCCTCGGGATCTAGTGCGAACGTCGCGGTGCCCGGCGCCGGATAGCCGCGACCGAGCTCGAAGTAGATGCCGAGCCGACCGAGGAAGCCGGAGTGCCAGTCGATCGTCGCCTGGTACACGCGTGTCGTGTCCGCGAGGCCCGTCGAGTCCCACAAGAGCTTGGCACCGATCGACAACGTGCATTGACCCGGAGCGTCGTCCTTCTCGATCGCGCACCACGAAGGACCGACGCCGAATCGCGTCGTGACGTACGAGCCCGATCCTTTGGTGATCGCACCGAGCAACACCGACGATGCTCCCACGGACGTTCGCATGACGCCGAGCTCTCCAGCGACGCTCCATCCAGCGCGATTGCCGAGATACGCACGTGTACCGCCCTCGAGGTGAAGCTCGTGAAGCAAGCCGCCAGGCATGACCAGACCGCCGCCGGCGGCACCACCAGCGAACCCGAGCCCGAGGTGCTTGCGGAACAGAGGCCAGTACTCGAACCCGAGCGCGAGCGAGAGGCCGCCGCCGGTGTCCTGACTCGAGAACGAGTTGTACTGCGCGCCGGTTGTATCCGTCATCACGGGCGCGAGGCGCATGCCGAAACCGAAGGTCAGCGCGAACAGCCGCGTCGACCACGACTGCGCTTCGTTGCCGCCCTTCGCGAGGAACACCTGGCCGGCCGCAGCTCCCATCGCCTCGCCGAGCTGGCGATTGGCTTCGGCGGCCTGTCGCTGGCGCTCGAGCTCGAGCGAGAGCTGCTGCTGGCGCTGGCATCCCGCATCGCAAACTGCCGCGCCGTTCCCGGACTTGCTCGTCGACTTCGCGCCCCCCTGGTCCTTCTTCGCGCGCGTCTCGCGGTCCTTCTTCTCGCGCGCGATGCGATCATCCTCGAGCTCCTTCTCGCGTGCGATGCGCTCGTCCTCGAGCTTCTTTGCGACGCGCTTGTCCTCGAGCTCCTTCTCGCGCGCGATGCGATCATCCTCGAGCTTCTTTTCGCGTGCGATGCGCTCGTCTTCGAGCTTCTTGTCCAGCGCGAGCCGCTCGGCCTCCTTCGCTCTCTCCTCGAGAGTGAGGTCCTTCACGCGAACGTTGTCGATCCGGACCTTCGAGATCCGGCCGTGGTCATCCGCGCAGACGAGATAGTGCGCCCAGCCGGCCTTGCTCTCGCCGGGGTCGAGCCAGTCGTGCTGCGGGAGCGTCTGTACGTGCCCGTCGGACCACGTCGCGACATACGACCA
>JBJXGN010000253.1:0-36971 GCA_046160585.1 Kofleriaceae bacterium | reverse complement strand
CGGGTGTTGAGGACGTCAAGCACCCACAAAACTCGGGGGACCCGATGCCCTATTTCCGGAATCCTCGACGAGGATTTAGTCGTTTCGGCTCGCGCAGTTAGCTGATTCGGGACTGGAACTAGCTAGCGATCAGAGGTACGTCAGCGCGACGACCCAGTTGTTCGCCGCGGTGATCGGCGCGTCATAGCCGAGCAGCGTCGGCGCGACCCAGCCGCAGTACCCGAGGTCGGGGCTCGCGCCGAGCTCGATGACCTTGCCGCTCTCCCACATGCCGTGGTGGCCGGAGCCTTGTACGACGCGGAAGTGGTTCGCGATGCCGAACGGCGTGCCGTTCAGGTCGAGCTGCGCGAACCCGCGAGCATTGATGTCACACGACATCGCGATGCCGAGGTTCATCGATGTGATCTCTGTCGTGCCCATGTGGATCACCTTGCCCTCGGAGACGGCGAACGTCAGATCGGCGATGTCGACCTTGAGCGAGATCGGATCGACGCGGATCTTCTCGAACGTGGTGACAACGTCCGTGCCCGGCGACTGACCACCCGCGGCGTAGCGCGAGTAAGTCTGGTCGTTCTCCAGCGAGAGGTACTCCTTCGCTGACTTCGACTGGAGGTCCGCGCAGAACGCCGTCCACGGATGGCGCTTGTCGTTCGCGAGGTAGAGCGTGTACGCGCCGTCCGTGAGGTTTGGGTTTCCGATCGCCTTCTCGGCGCACGTCTTGGGAAACTCGACGCGCTCCACGAGCTGATCCGGATCCTGATCGTCCGGCATCTCGTTGTCTCCGGTGACGCAGCCGACGAGCAGGTTGGCCGTGAGCGTGGCGAGAGCAATCGAGGTCAGGTTCTTCTTCATGGTGCGTGTCCTTCCGTTGTTGAAAGGACCCACGCCGGGGCTCGCCAAACCCTGCAAAAAAACTGACAAGTGCTTGGAACAACTCGCTATGTCATCGAGCGTCGACGGTCGCCTGCACAGCGGCAAGCACGACCTTGCCCCACTTCTCGCGCGATCCGTCATCGAACCACGTCGTGTACGGCAGGTGGATGAAGCCCGCGCGACCGCGCAGCGCCATCTTCTCGATGTTGTTGTACATGACGTCGTTGCAGATGTAGCGACCCGGATCGATCGAGCGCTGCGGCGACTCGCCGAGCGCGATCATCGCGTCTTCGATCGCGTCGAGGGGCAGCAGCGACTCGCGCTCCTGCGGGCCATCGACGACGATCGGGCTTGCGGCGCGGATGATCCCGCGGTTGTCGGGCGCGCCACCGGCGAGCTCGCCGGTGTCCTGCAGGTTGTACGACATCTCCTCGAGGGCGATCGAGCCGCCGCCCTGACCGAAGCTGATCACGTGGTTCGGCTCGCAGCGCTCGATGATGTCGCTGACGAGCGACGCGGCGCGATCGTATTCGACGGGCAACACGACACGCATGACCTGCGCGCCGCGAAGCTCCGCCGGATCGAGTCCCGAAATCGCGACCGCCGAGACGTTCTCGTGCCAGCCATCGGCGGGGAACGGCTGGAAGCCGGTGACGAGCACCTTCTTGCCGTCCGGGTCGCCTTCGAAGGTGCACGGTGCGGGCGTCTTGCGGATCTGCGTGCGCGACGTGTCGCCGCTCGAGTGCACGCGCAGATCGACGACGTCGTCGCGCTCGGGGAGCAAGTCGCCGACCGCGACCTCGATCAGCGTGCGGAACTCGGTGACGGTCTTCGTCGCCCTGCGATCGGCAAGGAGGTCGTCGAGCACCGGGCGCAGATCGACGCCGTTCGCCTGGAGCCGCTCGATCTTCTTGCCCTTCGGCAACTCGAACGTGATCTTTGCTTCGTCGGTGTACACGCCCGCGCCGGGCGAGACGATCACGCCGAGCTCCTTCGGGAACACCTCGACGTATTGCAGATCGACCGTGGCGCCCGTCGCGACCTCGATCCGCAGGTGCGCCATGCCGGCCGAGGCCTGCAGTGCGATCGGAAGATCGAGCCAGCGATCGCGACCGCGCAAACGAGACACCGTGAGCGTCTGTTGTCCGAGCTCGTCGCCGTTGGGGGCAAGCGCGGTGAGCGTGACGATGCGACCCCACGCCGGAGCCTGGCGCACGCGAAGCCGCGCGTTGACGAGCAGGCCACCTTGGTCGGCGCCCATCGGCAGCGCGATCTCGCAGGCGGCGCGCAGCTCGAGAACACCGTCGCGGCGGGTACCGCAGCTCGCATTGTCGCGGAGCACGCGCTCGACCTCGACGACCTTCGCGTTCAGCGGATGACCGGCGGCGTCGTATTTGCCGTCGATGAAGTCACGGAGGAGGCCGTCGTTCGGATCCTCGACGGGTTCGATCGCATCCGGGGCATCGGTACAGGCGGCGACCGCCGTTACGAGGAGCAAACCAGTGAGGACAGAGCGCACCACCTCGATCACGACTGCAGCGATCGCGCCAGGATCAGTGCACCGATCATCGATAGTTTAGGACTGACCACTCGAGTAGCCGGCCAGGTGACCGTCGGGTCGAGCGTCCTCTACTGGCAGCCGAGCGCTTTGAACCGAGCCTTCGCTCGTGCGAGCTCCGGCGGATACGTCTTCAGCACGCTGTTGAAGTGGTCGATGCGGAGCTGCTCGGCCTTTGCCTTTCCGCCGGTGGCGGCCCAAGCCGCATTCATTGCCTCTTCGGCCTCGTCGGCGCGCGTCATTGCATCGAAGACCGCGCGGCCTTCCAGCGTGTCGATGTCGTAACCGGTCCGCGTCACCCTCGTGATGCGATCGTTCTCGTCGCGTTGGATGACGGTATCGATTCCATACACGTCTTCGTAGAGGCGCTTCGCTTCCTCGAGTACTCGCCGCGCCTCTTCCCATTCGAGGCGCTTGCGGTTGTAGTACTTCAGCTGGTCGAGGTCGCCAGCGGCGTCGCGGGCCTCGATCGCGCCAGGGAGGCGCTCCTTCGCCTGCATGATGCTTCGCTCGATTTCGGCGATCCGATCGCCGAGCAGCTTGCATTCGCGCTCGACGGACGCCTCGGGGCCCTCGCCGCGGTACGGTTTGCCGTCGGCGTATGGCTCTTCGTCGTCGAGCGACTCCGCGCGCCGGAGGCACGTGTTCTCGCTTTTGATGGTCAGCGAGTGCTTCGGCGACTCCTTGCTGTGGATGAAAACGTGGATCCAGGCGACGCAGACATCGTCGTCGGCGTCCTCGGCCTGAGCAGCGGCGGGAGCGAACAGCAGAGCAGCGAGTGCAAGCGCGAGCGAACGAATCATCATCGGGACCTCCAGGTGAACCCAGGAGCCCGTCGCGCCCAGAAGTCGCACCGAAATCGCCAAGACCTCCGAAGTGCTGGACTTGACTCGTGCGCCACCGACGGATCAGAGCGACATCGAGCCCCGCCCGATCTCGATGACCGACCCCGTCACGAAGATCTGATCGCGCTCGTCGACCCGTAGCCCGAGGCGCGAAGGGCGCTCGATCGCCAAGCCTTGCGACAACGTCGCGCTGATCGGTCGCGTGGCACCGCGCGCGATCATCCACCCGCCGAGGTTCGCGCACGCGGATCCGGTGGCAGGGTCTTCGAGGAGCGCACCGTTGGACGTGAAGAAGAAGCGTACGTCGATCGAGGTCGCGTTGCGCGGGTCGCGCGCCCAGACGTAGGCCATCGCCTCCTGCCGCGTGGCGCTGAAGCCATGCTTCTCGATCAGCGGGATCACCGGCTTGGTCGCGCGCACGAGCTCGACGGTCGCGAGTGGGATCACGAGCTGCTCGACGCCCGTGTTGACCCACAGCGGCTCGTCGCTCACCGATCCCGATGGAAGGCCCAACATCGCAGCGAGCTCGTCGCGCGAGGCATCGACCGGACGCGTGGCCGGCGCCTTCGCCGCGCGCAACGTCCACGCACTCGATGATGCCATCGAGGAAGGCGTCGATGATGCCGTCGATGATTCCACACCCCGCTCGACAGGAACGAGGCCCGCGATCATCTCGAGCGTCACGCGATCTTTGTTCTGCGCCTGGGCGACGACGCTCGCGGTGCCGAGCGTCGGGTGACCGGCGAACGGCATTTCGAAGCCAGGCGTGAAGATCCTCACGCGCGCGTCGGCGTCTCGCGATGCCGGCAGGACAAACGTCGTCTCGCTCAGGTTCATCTGCCTCGCGAGCGACTGCATCTGCGCATCGGTGAGGCCGCGCGCATCCTCGAACACGCACAGCGGGTTGCCCGAGAACGGGTCGTCATCGACGGTGAACACGTTGAGGATGCGGAACGCGTACATGCCTGACGCCATGCTTTCAGATCCGGCTGACGGTGCAAGCACACATCGCCGCTCGTTTCGGCGATACAGCCTCGGAGCACGGTCTCGCGATATGCTCGGCCTATGCCGGCCAGCGTCGTCGATGCAGTTACCTCGCCGATGCCGTGCCAGTACGGTTGCGACGAGCTGACGCTCGAGCAGAAGGCAGAGGGCATCGCCGCGCTGTATCGCTTCGACGACGCGATGCGCGGCTGGGGACAGACCGTCATCTGGGATCTCGCGGCGCCGACGCTGTGGCGACTGCAGCAGCAGCTCGGCGAGGTCACGTGGGTCGCGGTACGCGACAGCGGGTGCATTCATCGTCGGCTGCTCGGCTTCTGCGTGCACGAGACGATTCACGCGCTGTGTGGCGACGCGACGCAGCCGAACTACGGGATGCCCGTCGGCCTGCCGTACGGCGTTCCGGACAACGTGGCCGCGACCGAGGAGGCTGCATTCCTGCATCCGTTCAACCAGAGCGAGGCGCGTGCGTACACGGGGATCGCGACGGTCGCGTATCGGCTGTTCAGGATCGAGTGGGAGCTGAACCCGGCGCGCGAGGTCGGCACGTACGGCTTCCCGGGCGGCAATGCGCTCGTCGACGTGCCGACCGGCTACCGCCGCGTGCCGCACTACGATCACCAGCAGCACACGCGTCGGTACATGGCGCTCGCGCAGAAGCTCGAGGACGAGGCGCGCACGTACTTCACGGATGCCGTTCTGGACGACTGTGCGGCGCGATTCGAGACGGCCGAGAAGATCGGCTTCGCAAAGCGACCGACGAAGTATCCGTCGCCAAAGGAAGTGGCGCGGCTCAAGCCGAAGCTGCCCGGGCGCAACGATCTGTGCATGTGCGGATCCATGCGCAAATGGAAGCAGTGCTGCGGCGCGAACGCAGACGCCTGATACTGTCCGCTGCATGAAGGCGGTCGTCGCGAAGCGCTATGGCGGACCCGAGGTCCTCGAGATCGTCGACGCGCCAGCGCCGGAGGTTCATTCGCGCGACGTGCTGATCGACGTTCGCGCAGCGAGCTTGAATCCGCTCGACTTCAAGGTGCGCGAGGGCAAGGTGAAGCTCGTACTCCCGTTGAAGCCGCCGGTGTCGCTCGGCTGCGATGTCGCGGGTGTGGTCAGTGCAGTCGGGCCGAACGTGAAGGAGCTCGCGGTGGGCGACGAGGTCTACGTTCGCTTGGAGAAGCAGCGGATGGGAGGGCTGGCCGAGCAGGCGTGCGCGGACGCGAGCGTCGTCGCGAAGAAACCGGCGTCGCTGTCGTTCGAGCAAGCAGCGTCGATCCCGCTCGCCGCGCTCACGGCGCTGCAGGCGCTGCGCGAGGTGGCGAAGCTGACGCCGGGGCAACGCGTGTTGATCCATGCCGGCGCGGGTGGGGTCGGTAGCCTCGCGATCCAGATCGCAAAGATCCTCGGCCTGCATGTCACGACGACGACGAGCACCAAGAACGTCGAGTTCGTTCGCGGACTCGGTGCCGACGAAGTGATCGACTACACCAAGGAATCTCTCGACGACAAGCCGCGCGAATTCGACGCGGTGTTCGACTCGCTGGGCGCGGAGTCGGAGATCGCGTCGATCCGCGCCACGAAGCGCGGTGGCATCGTCGTCGGCATCGGTGGGTTGCCCGACGGCGAGTTCGCGAAGGAGTGGCTACCGACGGTGGTCCGCCCCGCGCTGTGGCTCATGACCGCGAAGCGCCGGCGCGTCGCCGCGAAGGCGGGTGTACGGTTCGTCTATCTGTTCATGCGCCCGGACGGCGGCGAGCTCGCCGAGATCGCGCGATGGATCGACGAGGGCAAGCTGACGCCGATCATCCACGCGACGTTCCCGTTCTCGAAGGTGAGGGACGCGTTCGCGGAGCTCGAGCGCGGCCGGGCCCGCGGCAAGATCGTCGTAACGATCTGAGAAGGTGAAGCCTACCGATCTCGAACCACGGCAACGCGGGTGTGCGAGCTCGCTAGGCTATCGAACGACACCCGGCGCGAAGACTTGGATCACGCTCGCGCCCTCGATCGTTCGCCACTGGTTGTCCGACTCGGTGACGACGCGACCGTCGGGGAGCTGCGCGATGCCCTCGAGGTTCCGCTTGCTGTCGATCACGTCGCCGATGTCGAGCGCGACACGCGGCGTGATGTCGGCCTCACCTACAGGCACCGTGAGCGCGAGGATCTTCGTCACCTCGAAGTGGCGCTCGATCGCCCACGCGGTGATCGTGCCGTCGGGGGCGACCGTACAGTCGAGTCCGCTCAGCTTGCCGGACTTCGAGGTGAGCCACACGCGATGACGCCGAACGAGCTGACCGTTCTCGATCCGCAGCACGGGGGCCCACCGCTTCCCCGCGTCCTCGCCGGCACCTTCGATCGCGACGAGCAGCGTGTCGCCACGGCCGCAGATGCCCTCTGCGCCGTGGTTCTTCTTCATCGCGATGCCGATCTGCTCGGCGGTGAGCTGGATCGTCTGATCGATCATGATCGAGTTGCCGCTGATCCTGCCGAGGAGCACCGTCGCGACGCCGTCGACGCGACCCTCGGTGCCGAACGCCATGCGATCGCCGCCGAGCTCCTCGATGCCCTCGAGATCGGTGTCGCCGGGGACGCCGGTGACGGCAAACGTCTCGAGCGCCGGCACGAGCGCGGCATCGAGCGTGACGCGATAGGCCTTCGCGTCGCGTTCGGCCACGGTCCAGAGTCGGCCCTGGTCGTCTGCGGCAAGGCCGGAGAGTCCGTGTGCGGTTTCGACAATGACCTCGGTGAACAGCGACGCGGTCTTCTTTGTATCGAGCTCCTTCGACCGCGAGCAGCCGGCGAGGATCGAAGCTCCGACGAGGAATCCGGCGAAGGCGACCCCTGCGCTGTACGTGAAGCCGCCGTAACGTACCACCCGCCGACTATGGCACGCGTCGCACGTGTCGCGCCCCTCACCCCGAACCGTGAACGAATGACGGTTCACTCCAAACCGTGAACGAATGACGTTTCCTCGCCGCGTCTGGACATCGACCCGCGCGAGACAATGTGAGATGCGACGGCGGATCGAGCGATCTCCTTAGAGGAAGGCCGATGCTACGATTCACAAATGTCACCACGCGGAGTCGCGGTTGCTGTCTGCCTCCTCGCGGCCTGTACGACTCCACGTCCGATTCCAGTGCCCGCGCCACCGGCGCCGATCGTGGCTCCTCCACCCCCCGCAGCGGGGGAGGAGCCGTCGCTGCGCTTGCCGCGCGACTACTTGCCGACGAGTTACGCGGCGCGGCTCGAGATGGATCCATCGAAGGTCGACTTTCGAGGCTCGATCTCGATCACTGGCACGGCGAAGAAGACGCTCGACGTCGTCTGGTTGCACGGCAAGAACCTGAAGATCGCGAAGGCCACGGCGACCAAGGACAACGCCGAGCTGCCTGTGAAGGTCACGCTCGTCGGCGACGAGCTCTTGAAGCTCGAGCCACAGCGCCCGCTCGAAGCCGGCGAGTGGACGTTCATGATCGACTACGCGGGCGAGCTCGACACGAAGGCGAGCGCGGGCGCGTTCCGTCAGACCGTCGCCGATCACAGCTACATCTACACGCAGCTCGAGGCGCTGTACGCGCGGCGCGTGTTCCCGTGCTTCGACGAGCCCGACAACAAGGTGCCGTGGAAGCTGACGCTCGACGTGCCGAGTAAGCTCGTCGCGGTGTCCAACACGCCGATCGCGAGCGAGACCCCGCTCGACGGCGATAAGAAGCGCGTCGAGTTCGCCGTGACCAAGCCGCTGCCGACGTACCTCGTCGCGTTCGGCGTCGGTCCGTTCGAGATCGTCGACGGGGGCAAGAGCTCGCGCGGCACGCCGGTGCGCGTATTTACGCTCGCGAAGCGCGCGGCCGACGGTGACTACGCGGCGAAGACGAGCGCGAAGCTGCTCGACATTGCCGAGGACTGGTTCGGCACGCCGTATCCGTACGAGAAGCTCGACATGCTCACGATCCCCGTCACCGTCGGGTTCGGCGCGATGGAGAACGCGGGCCTCATCACGTTCACGGAGACGCTGATCCTTCACGACCAGAAGGCGTCCAAGGACCGCAAGCACCGGTGGATCGTCGTCGCAGCCCACGAGATCGCGCATCAGTGGTTCGGCAACCTTGTCACGATGGGCTACTGGGACGACATCTGGCTCAACGAAGGCTTCGCGAACTGGTTCGAGACGAAGATCGCGAACAAGTTCGACCCGACGTTGCGCGAAACGGACAGCGAGCTCGACACGCGCAACTGGGCGCTGTACGCCGACAGCCTCGTCACGGCGCGCAAGATCCGGCAGCCGATCGTGTCGAACGACGACATCCTCAACGCATTCGACGGCATCACGTACAACAAGGGCGCGAGCGTCCTCAACATGTTCGAGGCGTACCTCGGCGCCGAGGTCTTCCAGCGCGGCGTGCGTGACTACCTCAAGGCGCGCGCGTGGGGAAATGCGACGTCGTCGGACTTCGCGGACGCGATCGCCAACGCTGCGGGCAAGCCGGAGATCGCCACCGCGTTCGCGACGTTCCTCGAGCAGCCGGGGACTCCCGAGATCACGGCGATCGCGAAGTGCGACGGCGCACCCACGGTCGAGCTCTCTCAGCGCCGCTACGTTCCGCCCGGAGCCGCGACGCCGGAGGCGACCAAGCCGTGGATGCTCCCGGTGTGCGTGGCCTACGATGCGGGCGGCAAGCGAGCGCAGGCCTGCACGATGCTCGACGCGGCGACGGGATCGATCGCACTCGCGACGAAGGCATGCCCGCGTTGGGTGATGCCCAACGCCGACGGTCGCGGCTACTACCGCAATGACTATTCGGCCCCGCAGGTCACGGTGCTGCGCGACGAAGCGTGGAAGCACCTATCGTGGACCGAGCGCCGCGCGGTGTTCTTCGACGTGAGCTCGCTCGCGCGCACCGGCAAACTGCCGCTCGCGACCGCGCTCTCGCTCGTGCCGCCGATGCTCGCCGGTAAGGACCGCTTCACCGTGCCCTCCGCAGTCGAGTTGCCCGCGAGCTTCGACGAGTGGGTGAGCGACGAGCTTCGGCCGAAGTACGAATACTGGCTCCGCGCGACATTCGGTGCGGGCGCTCTGGCCGCGGGTCTTTCGACGAAGGATGCGAGCTCGCTCGACGCTGAAGAGCTGCGCGAGGCGCTCGTGTACACGGTCGCGTGGAAGGCGCGCGAGCCCGCGCTCGTCGCGCAGGCGCTCGCGCTCGCCGACAAGTGGCGCGACCTGCCGCAGTCGATTCGCTACATCGTGCTCGCGCTGTCGGTCGATGCGAGCCCGGCGATCTTCGACAAGGTGCTTTCCGAGGCGGCAAAAGAGCCCGAGCGCACGAAGCGACTCGACATGCTGCACGCGCTCGCGGCGGTCCGCGATCCGTCGCGCCAGTCGCGTGCGCACGCGTTGCTCCTCGATCCGGAGGTAGATATTCGCGAGTCGATCTGGATGTTGTGGAAGACCACTACCGAGGCGAACCGCGCCACCGCGCAGGCGTTCTTCAAAGCGCACGACGCCGACATCATCAAGCGGCTCCCCGTCGACGGAGCGACGTTCTCCGTTGGTTCGCTCGGCTCGCTGTTCACCAAGACGTGCAAGGCCGACCAACGCGAGGCGGTCGTCGCGTACGTGACGAAGACGTTCGGCAAGTACCCCGGCGCCGAGCGCGTGCTCCGGCAGTCGATCGAGGACATGGATCAATGCATCGCGAAGCGCGCGGTGATCGAACCGCAGCTCGTCGCGTGGCTCGGTGGCGTCCGGATCAAAAAGGACACCGACACGAAGGACAAGACCGACGCCGATGACAAGCCCGAGAAGAAGAAGAAGGTCAAGAAGAAGAAGTAGGGTCCAGCCGTTCGCGCAGTTCGTCGCGCGGCAGTGATGACTAGTGAGTGTCGGGCTTCGCGGGCTCGGCCTTCGCAGGCTCGACCTTCGCAGGCTCGACCTTCGCGGGCTCGAGCTTCGCGGGCTCGACCTTCGCGGGCGTGGCGTCGGTGGCCGTCGTCGGGCCGTCGGCGGGCTTCGGTGCGATGTCGACCAACGGCTGGGGCACGTCGACGACGGCCTTCGACGCTTCGTTCGGGGCGTCGAGCTCCTCGACGCGCGCAGTCCTGTCGACGCCTCCGGAGATGCGGAGCAAGAACGACAGGCGGCGGTTCTGCGGAGCGAGCGGGTTCTTCGGATCGTAGAGCTGGCTCGATCCGCGCGCGAACAATCCGACGATCTGCTCCTTCGGAACGCCGTGGTTCTCGAAGATCTCGCGGGCCTTGGCGGCACGCTGGTACGAGAGATCCCAGTTGTTGAGCTTGGAGCCCTTGGAGAACGCGCGCTGGTCGGTGTGCCCGTTGATCTCGACGGGGCGGCCGAGCTTCACGATCATCGGCGCGAACGCCTCGAGGAAGCGCTGCAGCGGAACCGACAGCTTCGACGACGAGAGGTCGAACAGCATGTTGTCGCCTTCGTCGACGGTCTCGACGAGGACACCGTCGGGCGTGATCTTGATCTTCACGTTGCGAATCACGGAGGCGAGCTCGGCGTCGAGCGCGGCGAGGCGACCGAGCCTGTCGCTGATCTGCTTCGCCGCCTCGGCTTTGTTGTCGAACGTGGCTTGCTCCTCGGTCGGCGGCGGCATTCCAGATTCCTCGATGACCGACGGCTTGATCTGCGCGGCGTGGTTCATCGCCATATCGCCTTCGGGCAGGATGCCGGTGCGAAAGTAGGTCGAGATCTCCTTGCGCGAGGCAGCGTCGGTAGAAGCGAGGAGCCAGAGCACCATGAACAGCGCCATCATCGCGGTCACGAAGTCGGCGTACGCGACCTTCCACGCGCCACCGTGGTGACCGTGCCCGCCATCGACCTTTTTGTACCTGCGCGCCATTTAGCCGACCGACTGCAGGGCCTTGTCCAGGTCCGAGAAGGAGGGGCGCTCGTCCGAGAAGATGATCTTGCGGCCGAACTCGACGGCCGTCGGCGGCGCGACGCCGCGCGCGGAGGCGATCACCGCGGACTTGATGACGTTGAGGTAGCGGAGCTGGTGGACTTCCTGCGTCTCGGCGTTGTTCGCGAGCGGCTGCATGATGCAGTAGCAGATCAAGATTCCGAGGAACGTACCGACGAGCGCGGCGGCGACGTGGGCACCGATGACGGCGGGCGGCGCATCCATGTGACCCATGGTGACGATGATGCCGAGCACGGCGGCCACGATGCCGATGCCGGGGAGCGCGTCGCCGATCGTCTTGATGAGGCCCGTCGCGAGGTGGCCTTCGGCCTTGAGCGTGTCGAGCTCGCTGTCGAGGAGCTGCTCGAGCTCGTCGGGGGCGATGCCGTTCACGATCTGCTGGAGCGCTTCCGCGAGGAACGTCGGCGCGTGGTGCTGCTTCTTGACCGACGGATACTTGTTGAACAGATCCGACTTCGACGGGTCGTTGACGTGCGTCTCGAGCGCGAGGACGCCCTGGCGGCGCGCGAGCATGAAGAGCTCGTACTGGAGCTTCAGCAGATCGAGGTAGTCACCCTTTTTCGGGATGTTCTCCTTCACCGCCATCTTCAGCGCGTGCGAGACGCGCTTCTTCATCAAGCCGGGTGCGGACGTGAGGAGCGCGCCGATGGCAGCGCCGATGATGACCACGAACTCGGCGGGCTGGATCAGCACACCGAAGTTTCCGCCGGCCATCGCGAAGCCGCCGCACACGGCCGCGAGTGCAAAGAGAATTCCTGGAATCGCCATGAGTCTTGCTCTTCGGGTCGACCAGGTCCGGGGAAGTTGACGCGTGATCGTCAGCACCGCCGATGCGGCGATGTAGGTGCCGTCGTTCGCGCTCGGTAAACGAGCGGGACACCTCACCTCCCGGGTGGCACTTCGGCTGCACGAGTGGCTCGCATGTCGCGCAGCCGTAACGTCACGACGCCCTGGTCCACCGGATCGAAGATCGACGATAGCCGCCTTGGCAACTACGCGATGCTCGCGCTCCTCGCGAAGGGCGGCACCGCGTCGGTGTATCTGGCGGAGCACATGCCGACCGGCAAGCGCGTGGCGCTGAAGCTCCTCGATCCCATGTTCGCGTCGCGCGCGGAGGTCGTCGAGAGGTTCCTTGCCGAGCACGCGATCTCTCGCGCCGTCCGCCATCCCGGCCTGCTCGACATCAATGCCTCCGACACGAGCGCCGCGGGAGTCCCGTACATCGTGATGGAGCTCCTCGACGGCGAGAACCTCGGCGCACTCGCCGAGCGCGGTCAGGTCGCGATGGACGCGATCCTCGCCATCGGTACTCAGATCGCCTCCGCGGTCGCGTCCATGCACCGCAACGGCTACATCCACTGCGACATCAAGCCCGACAATGTCTTCGTCCTCTACGAGCAGACCAAGGACGGCTGGCCGCAGGTCAAGGTCATCGACTACGGTGTCTCTCGCAAGACGACCGACGCTGCCAACAACGACGGGACGATCGCCGGCACGCCGGTGTACATGTCGCCCGAGCAGTGGCGCGGCGCTCCGACGACGAAGTCCGACGTCTACTCACTCGGCTGCCTCCTCTACGAGCTGTGCACCGGCGAGCAGCCGTTCCACGGCACGCTGCCGCAGCTCATCCTGCTCCACACCGGACACCTGCCGCTACGCCCGACGACGCATCGCTCCGAGATGAACTCGACGCTCGAGGGACTCGTCATGCGCATGCTCTCCAAGGACGGAGCGATGCGTCCGACGATGGACGAGGTCGAATACACGCTCGCACGCCTCGCGTGGCACCGCCGCTCGAAGACCGTGAAGGACCTCGCGCCCATGTTCGCCGAGGCCATCGCCTGAAAGGCGACCAGCTCCGATGCTCCAACCCTCCGCCAATCCTGCCGACACCGACCGGCGCAAGTACCGAGATCCCCGATGTCGCCACAGGCACGTGTTTTGCGGGAAAGCGGTACATGCGTTCCGTGATGATCCTCTTGCTCCTCTCCGCCGTCGCCAGCGCGGAACCTGCTGCCGGCGCCGAACCTGCTACCCACAAGGAAAGCAAGACGCACCCATCCCACCCGCTGTGGGAGGCCGAGCTGCAACTCGGCTACGGCTTCACGCAGACGAGCTCGACGGAGATGTCCCACACCGCGATCGGACCGCTTCTGTTCTCGGCGCTCGGCGCAGTCGCGATCAACGAAGAGCCGTACGTCTATGCGGTCGGCGGTCTCGTCGGTGAAGCGATCGATCGTACGGCGATCGGTGTCACCGCCGGCGCGCGCCTGATGATCCCGAACACGCCCGTGCGCGTCACCGGCATGGGTGTCTGGATGGTGGCACCGAAGACGCTCTGGGGCGCCACCGCCGCCGGAGGCGCCTGCTTCGGCAAGGGAACGCTCGCCATCTGCGGAGACGTGCAGGTCACCGCGTACGTCGCTGGTACGGCCTTGCCGAAAGACGAGCTCGAGCTGCAAGTCGCGCTCGTGCTCGGTGTTGCCGCCCGAGGAGGAATGTGATGCAGACCAGTCAACCGCTGCCGGCAGCCGGCGACACATCCAAGATCACGAAGGCCCTCGACAGCCTCCCCACGCTGCCGATCGTCGCGCTGCGCATCGGCGAGGTCGTGCACTCGAAGAACGTCAGCGTCGCGCAGGTCGCCGATATTCTGCGCACCGACCCGGCCATGAGCGCCAAGCTCCTCCGCCTCGTCAACTCGCCGTACTTCGGCATCCCGGGCGGCGTCTCCGACGTCGCTCGCGCGATTCCGTTCGTCGGCTTCAACACGCTCTACCAGCTCGTGCTCAGCATCTCTGTGCTCGACACGCTCAAGGGCAAGGACAGCCTCATCGACGCGCGCGCGCTGTGGACGCACGCGCTCATCGTCGCCACCGCCGCGCGCGAGCTCGCCACCGAGGTGAAATTCCCCGACCCGGGCGCCTGCTTCACCGCCGGCCTACTCCACGACATGGGCAAGATCGCGCTCGCCAAGGTCGACCCGATCGGCCTCGCCGCCGCGTTCGAGTCGATGAAGCGGGATGGCATCACGCTCCACGAGGCCGAGAAGAAGTACAACCTCGCGCCGCACGACCGTGTCGGTTCGCGCCTCGCGCGCCAGTGGAAGTTCCCAGCGACGCTCGCGACGCCGATCGAACAGCACCACACGATCCACCAGCAGGGCATGCGCGAGCGGCTCGCGCCGAACCTGCGTTCGATCACCGAGATCGTCGCGTCTGCCGATCATCTGTCGAGCATCTGCGCCAAGTCGTTCGGCGACGCAGAATCGATGTGCGAGGACAGCGACGCGGAGTCGGCCGCGCTGTTCGAGCGCAACGGCTTCTCGCAGGAGTCGCGCGACGCGCTCATCGACAAGACGCGCAAGGAGCTCGAGAAGTCGAGGGTGTTCCTGTCGCTGCTCGATTGACGCGAGCGGGACATTCACAGCGCGACGACGTCGAGCTGCCGAACGCGCACGAGCGCGATGCAGCCGGACGCGCCCACGTGGGCGCTCGTCACACGAGTCGCCGTCGTGCCGATCACGCGCCCGTGACCCGCCTCGGTCACGTCGCGCCCCCAGTCGAGAAAACGTGGTGTGACCGGCGCTTCGAGCAGCTTGCCGAGCGGACGCGCGCCGTGGGCGCTCGACGCGAACACGCTCCTGTGACCCGCGCCGGCTCGCACCCATCTGGGTCAGGTCGCGCGGCTCACAGTCGCTCGACGAGAGCTCGCGTTCTCGACGAGCGACTGTCGAGCCGCGCATGGGGTGTGAGCAGGCAATGGTCGCGCGGGTCACAGGAGCGTGTGCGCGACGAGCGTCCACGTGGGCGCCGCACTATCAAGCGTCGACGCGCGCCCTGCAGAATCTCGACAGGCTCGCAATTGGAGGCCGTTCGGCGTAGGCCATTCATCAGGAGGACATCACGCTTGGACCGCCTCAAGGATTCTAAGGGATGAGAACTGTCTTGTTCGTGTTCGGCACTTGGGGGCTCATTCTTGGAGTGCCTGTCTTGTCCGTCATCCTTCTCTGGCGACATCTGGGCGAGGGCATCGCAGTCGCAGTCGGAGTAGTTTTGCTGCTGTTAGGGATCTTCGTGGGAGAGTGGCTGGCGCGGTTGATGAACCACCTCCTCGATCGCAACAAAGAACAGACCTGAAGCAGCTCAGGTCGGCAGCAGTGGCAGCGGTCGAGGCCGAAAGCGCCCACCTGGGCGCCACGGCACCGCTCGACGTGCTGTTGCGCGAGGCGTTTCGGCGGTGTCGCGTTCGGTCGGCTGCGAAGCGCAGGACGAGGCGTTGTAGCGGCGTCTCGGATGTCGTCGTCGCTTCGCGTCCGTTGTGGGTTGAACTTCGGAGAGCTTGCCCGTCCCTTACAACAGGTGCTACCCGACTTGCGGTAGGGGCAGCGTCACGGTGAAGCAGGCGCCGCGGTCGGGCATCTTGCGGTAGTTGATGCGGCCCGACAGCATCTGCATCACGTAGGCGCTGATCGCGAGGCCGAGGCCGGTACCGCCGTTCGTCGTCGAGGCGAACGGCTCGAACATCGTGTCCGCGATCTCGGGCGCGACGCCCGGGCCGTCGTCGGTGACGACGAAGTGCACTTCTTGGTCGACGATCTTCACGACGAGGTCGACAGTTCCGCCGACGGGCGAGGCGTTGGCCGCATTGCGCAGGATGTTCGCGAGCACCTGCAGGAATAGCGACTCGGTTACCGCGAGGCTGATGATCGGCAGCTCGCCGACCTTCAACGAGGCGCGCTCGCGCACGTAGGGGCCGGCGAGCTTGATCGCGCGCTCGACGAGCTTGGTCACGTTGACGGGCTTGAGCTGCACCTCGCCGTCGCGGATGAACTTGCGCATCGTGATGAACAGCTGGACGGCTTCGTTGCCAGCGGTCGCGGCTTCGATGACGGCGGACTGCAGGTCGGGTGATGTGCTCGCTTCGGAGTAGGTGGTGACGTCGTCGAGCGCGACGGTGAGCGCCTGCATCGTGGACGCGAGGTCGTGGAGGAGGGACCCGGTGAGCGCGCCGAGGGTGGCCTGGCGCATGAGCTGGTTGAGGCGCGCGCCGCCGCTGGCGCTGGGCATGGGCATCGACGTCGGGCGCGCTTCGAGGACGCCGAACGATCGCTGCGCGCGGTGCGCCATGTACTGGATGATCTCGCGCGCGGACTCGGTCACGCCGCGGGCACGGAGGCGGAGCGAGCCTTCGGCGTCGAGCTGGAGATCGAGGAACCAGCCGCCGCCTTCGCGTGGGACGGCGCCGCCGGTGAACGGATGATCGACGCCGTCAGCGCGCACGACGGTGGCGCACGAGACGACGCCCTCGACGGTGAGCGCGCGGCGAACGATGACCTCGGAGAGCTCGAGCGGCGTCTTCGCTTCGGAGAGCTCGTCGTCGAAGGTGGAGAGGGAGAGCGCGTCTTCGACGGAGGCGAAGAGGCGGCGCGCGAGGTCGCGCTGCTCGAGGCCGCGGCGCACGACGACCTCGATCTCGTCGTGCCACGGCTTGCCGACCTTGTAGGGAGCGTGGGGAGCGAGGAGGGCGCGTTGGGCGCGCTCGTCGACGTAGCCGGTGAGGAGGACGCGGACAGCATCGCGCTGGTGGAGGCGTGCGAACTCGAGGACCTCGATGCCGTCGTGGTCGGGCATCTTGAGGTCGGAGATCACGACGTCGTACTGGTTGGAAACGAGGACGTCGAAGGCTTCATTGCCGCAGGAGACTGCTTCGACGCGGTAGTTCATCGACAGTTCGTCGACGAGTGCTTCGCGTACGTGATCGTCATCGTCGACGACGAGGATGCGGGCGGTTGTCTTGCTCATGGGAGCTCCTTGCGCGGCGTGGACTCGAGACGCTCGACGAACGTGGATTGGACGTTCGCGAGCTCGGGCGGGAGAGCGGGTTTGGGGCCGGGGTCGTTGGCCTTCGTCGCGTCGATGATCGCGGCGACGTTGGTCTCGATGCGCTGCACCAGCTGCGAGCAACGGACGAGCAGGCGTTCGAGTAGCGCGCGGTCGACGGGATCGACGGACGCGAGCTGTGTCATGCGGCGGACGGTGGAGGAGAGTGCGCCGACCGGGTTGTTGAGATGATGTGCGATACCGGCGACGAGCTCGCCCATCGCGGCACGCCACGCGAGGAGAGCGACCTCGCGGTTGCGATCTTCGACCTCGCGCTGCGCGGCGGCGAGCTGCGCGTGTGTGCGCTCGAGGTCGGCGTAGGCGGTGTAGAGGGCCGTGTGTTTCGCGAGAAGCTCGCGTTCGAGGACACGGCGCTCTCCGGTGTCGCGGGCCATGTAGGCGGCCAGCGCCCCGTGCTCGGGCGACTCGACATGGGCGACCTGCAGCTCGACGTACACCGGATAGTCGTCGCCGCGACGGAGGGCGACGTCTTCGTAGTGGCCGGGCATCAGCAGGTCGCGCTCGGGCTCGTACGCGAGGTCCGCGAGGGAGATGCCGATGAAGGAGTCGGCATCGCGGAGGAGAAGGTCGGCCGCGCCGAAGTTGGCGGACACGATGCGACCCGTCTCGCGGCTCACGATGAACGCAGCGTCTCCACTGCGTTCGAACAGCAGGCCGAAGACGGCAGTCGCGATCGGATCGGTCACGTTCGTTGGCTCGACCGGAATCGCGAGGGTTGAGAGCGCCAAATCCGCCGACACCCCGACGAAACCCGAAGGGGGAGAGCCGACTGGTTGACGGCGAGGCGAGGCCAACGGGTCGGATCTACTCGCACACCCATCGGCACGCGCCGTGCTGAGAAGGGTCGCGTGTCCATCAAGTTCTCGACCCTCGACACGATGCAGTCCGCGCTGACGTTCCATCGCGAACGCCACGCGGTGCTCGCGGGGAACATCGCGAACCTCGATACCCCTGGCTACAAGCCGCTGGACCTACAGCGCACCACGTCGGCCGGTGGAGCGACGAGCTCGTCGAGCATCGTCGAGGCGTTCGAGGACACCAATCAGATGCAAGGCCCCGACGGCAACGCCGTCGAGCTCGAGCGCGAGCTGTCGAAGATCGACGCGAACCGCGCTCGCTACGCCACCAGTGCAGAGCTGACCTCGCGGCGCATCGCGCTGCTTCGTTACGCCGCGGGAGACGGCACCTGATGAGCACGATCGACTTCTTCAGCGCGATGGAAGTGTCCGCGTCGGGCCTTTCGGCCCAGCGCACGCGGATGAACGTGGCGGCGTCGAATCTCGCGAACGCGCAGACAACGCGCGGCGCGGACGGCGGACCGTACAAGCGACGCGACGTGTTGCTCGCGGCTGCGAACGCGCCGAGCGCGGAGCGCACGCCGTTCGCCGGAAACATCAAGACCGTCGAGGTCCAGCAGATCACGCAGGACGCGAAGCCGCCGCGCATGGAATTCGACCCCGGTCACCCGGACGCCAACGCGGAGGGCTACGTCGCGTATCCGAACATCAACCCCGTCGAGGAGATGGTCGACATGATCACTGCGTCTCGCGCATACGAGGCAGGTATCACCACGATGTCGACCGCCGTCAGCATGGCCGAACGCGCCCTGGGGATCGGCAAGTGAGCGGCATCTCACCGATCCAGCTGCCGGCGCTCACGTCGCTCGAAGGCGTCCAGAAGGACACGCCGGTCGGGGGTGCAGCGCGATCCGCGTCTGCGGACGGCGGCGCGTTCTCGAACGTTCTGTCCGATGCGCGCGCTGCCGAGAACACCGCGACGCAGATGGAAGAGAAGTTCGCGAACGGCGACACGAGCATCGGTATCCACGAAGTGATGATCCAGGCCGAGAAGGCGAACATCGCCATCCGCTACGCGACGACGCTGAAAAATAAAGCGATCGAAGCGTATCGCGAGCTCATGAACACGCAGGTCTGAGGACTAGGCCATGGCCGACGCAACATCGACGCAGGGACCGAGCGCAGTGGTGAATCAGCTCAAAGAGCTGTGGGAGAAGCAGTCCAAGGGTCGCCGCATGCTGGCGGTCCTCGTAGTGCTGGGAATCATCGGCACGGTGGTGTTCACGCGCTTCGTGAAGACCGGAGCGGGCTGGACCGTCGTCGCCGATGGAGTGTCGCCCGACGACAGCCAGGAGATGATGGCGGTGCTCGAGCAGCGCGGCATGCCGGTCCGCATCACGGCCGGCAAGGTCGAGGTGCGCGACGACAAGGTCGACCAGGCGCGCGCGATTGCGGCGGCCGCGGGTCTGCCGCGCGTCGGTAAGGGTTTCGAGCTGTTCGACAACACCCAGCTCGGTCAGTCGAGCTTCACGGAGCAGGTCAACTTCCGTCGCGGTCTGCAGGGCGAGCTCGCTCGCTCGATCACCGCGATGGCACAGGTGCAGGGCGCGCGCGTGCACCTCGCGCTCGGCAAGCGCAGCGTGTTCAAGGATCGCGACGAGGCCGCGACGGCGTCGGTCGCGCTGCACCTGCACGCGAACCAGCAGCTCGCGCCCGAACAGGTGCGCGGTATTCGGCAGCTCGTCGCGGCCAGCGTCGAGGGTCTTCGCCCCGACGCGGTCGTCGTCGTCGACAATCACGGCAACCTGCTCGACGGCGCGGAGCCGTCGGCGGCGAACAAGAGCGCGGCGATCGAGCAATCGACCACCGTACGTGTTCGCAAGATCCTCGAGCGCATCGTCGGCGTGGGCAAGGTCAACGTCGTGACAACCGCGGTCGTCGACGACAGTCAGATCAGCGAGACGCAGGAGGTCTACGACAACACGAACCCCGTGGTGCGCAGCGAATCGCGCACCGTCGAGGGTCCAGGCGCGCTCGATTCGGCCTCGCTAAACGGCGTAGGTGGTGTCACCGGTTCGCGCGGCAACCTGCAGGGCGCGACGCCCGCGGCGGCGCAGAACGGCGCGAACGGCGCGAACGGCCGCCTGCACGAGACGAAGAACTTCGAGATCAGCCGCACGGTGCGTCAGGTGAAGAAGCCCGACACGCAGCTCACGAAGCTGTACCTCGCGGTAATCGTCGACTGGAAGAGCGGCGCCGACGGCAAACCCGAGGCGCGCAGCGACAAGGAACTGGCCGAGCTGACCGCACTCGCGCGCCAGGCCGCGGGCATCGACGACGCGCGCGGCGACAAGATCGATCTGCGCTCGATTCCGTTCGTTCCCGACGAGGCGACAGCGCCCGAGGTGGTCGCGGCCGAGAAGCCCGCCGAGTCGCTGTTGCCGGTTCCGATGCCGGTCGCGCTCGGCGCGGGCGCGGGACTGCTCGTGCTGATCGCCCTCGTCGTGCTGATGCTCAAGAAGAGGAAGTCGTCGAAGGAAAAGAAGGCGGCCGCCGCGAAGAACATGACGCTCGCGCTGCCGGCTCCCGTCTCCGAGCTCGAGCGCGCGCTCGACGCGAAGACACCCGAGGAGAGCGAAGCGGAAGCCATCGCCCGCGCGTTGCCGGGCATCAAGGAGCCGCCGCAGCTGCCGGGCCAGACCACACGTGACCGTGTCCTCGTCGCCGTCAAGGGCGATGTCGACCGCGCCGCCGAAGTTCTCACGTCGTGGCTCTCCGAGCCGCCGACCAAGACCCCCGTCGCCACCAAGGGAGCACGAGCGTGACCGCTGCTAACCAGAATGTCTTGCCGGGTCGGCACAAGGCCGCCATCGCATTGCTCTCTCTCGACGAGGAAGTCGCCGCGCTGGTGCTGTCGCGCATGGCGGAGCCGGACGTGCGCAAGCTGGTCGAGGCCGTCGACGAGCTCGACGACGTCACCGGCGACACGATCCAGAAGGTGCTCGTCGAATACGAGCTGGGCCTGACGTCGCCGCTGTCGATGGTGCGCTCGGGTGGCAACAAGTACGTGCGCAAGCTCGCAGACCGCGCGTTCGGGTTCGAGAAGGCGCAGAAGCTGTTCGGGGTGGTAGCGGCTCCGTCGGAGCCGCTGCAGCTGCTCCGCACCGCACGCACGAACTCGCTCGCGGAGCTGCTCCGGGAGGAGAACCCGCAGATCGCCGCCGTCGTGCTGACGCAGCTCGCACCCGGCGTCGCAGCGAAGGTGCTGAACCTGATGCCGAAGCCGATCGCTGCGGATCTTGCGATGCGCATCAGCGATCTCGACGAGATCCCCGAGCACGCCGTCGCCGAGGCGAGCGAGTCGCTCGTGCGCGCGCTCGAAGCCGCCGGAGGCCTCGCGACCAACGACCCGCGCAGCGAGTTCGACGGTCTGGCGTTCAGCGCCGCGATCGTCAACGAGCTCACGCAGGACGAAGGCGACGAGCTACTCGGCGCCGTCGGCCAGATGAACGAGGCCGCCGCATCGCGCATTCGCGAAGCGTTGTTCACCTTCGAGGATCTCGCCCGCATCGCGACCCGCGAGATGGGCGGACTGCTCCGCTCGATCCAGAGCGAGGTGCTCGTCGTCGCGCTTCAGACCGCGACCCCCGAACTGCGCGAGCACTTCCTCGCGTCACTGTCGCAGCGCGCGGCCTCCACGCTTCGCGACGACCTCGGTGCCGCGGCGCCGAAGCGTGTGTCGGAAGTCGAAGCGGCGCAGCGCGAGGTTGTCGAGTCCGCGATGAAGCTCGCCGCCGAAGGCAAGCTCACGATGCCCGCACGAGGCGGCGAATGAGCGTCCGGCCGTTCCTCTCGACGATCGCCTCGGCGGATCCGACCGCGCGGCCGCTCGCGGGGGCGCTCGCGAACGCGAAGCTCGCGGCAGAGCCAACTGCGCCGTGGCTTCCGCAGCCGCAGACCGCAGGGGCGCAAGCGACACCCGTCGTCGACACAGCGGCGATCGAAGCGGAGGCGCGCGAGCGCGGTCGCGAGGAGGGCCTCGCCGAGACCGCGCAGCTGCGCGAGCAGCTCGAGAAGGCGATCGCAGCGTTCACGTCTGCGCGCGCGGCGCTCGTCACGCCGACCGCGATGAAGATCGCGTCGGCCGCCGCCGCCGTCGTCGGGGCGTGGGCCGAGACGGCCGCACCCGCCGAGCTCTACTCGCCGATCGTGCACGCGTGGATCTCGAAGCACGAGGCGCCGGCGACGGCACACGTCGCGCCCGCACACGTCGACGCGCTGAAGGAGATCATCGCCGGAGCGCCGATCACCATCGTTGCCGACGCGTCGTTGTGTAACGGAGACATTCGCTTCTCCTCGCCGACGATGGAGCTCGTGCACAGCTGGGATCAGCGCATGTCGGATCTACGCGACGCGATCGCCGCCGCGCTGGAGCCGCGGTGAACCTCGCACCGATCACCTCGTGGGTGAATCAGGCGCTCGTCCCGCAGCCGGTCGGGGCGGTGATCGAGGTTGCCGGCACGATCGTTCAGGTCTCGATGTCCGGTGCGAAGCTCGGCGACGTCGTCGTGATCGAGACGTCGGTCGGCGAGGTGCCGTGCGAGGTCGTCGGCTTCCGTGACAAGACGTTGCTCGCGATTCCTCTCGCGCCTGCGCGCAGCATCGCGCCGGGCGCGCCGGTGCGCCTGCGCGGCGCGATGTCGACGCTCGCCGTTGGCGATGCGCTCGTCGGTCGCCTGATCGATCCGTTCGGGATGCCGATGGACGGCCTCCCGGCGCCGCGCTGCAACGATCGCGTTCCGCTCGACGGTGGCGCGCTTCCAATCGAGGAGCGCGGCCAGGTCGATCATCGCTTCGACACCGGCGTCCGCGCGATCGACGGCCTGCTCACCTGCGGCCGCGGCCAGCGCGTCGGCGTGTTCGCCGGTGCGGGATGTGGCAAGTCCGTACTTACCGAACAGATCGGCGCGCAGGCGGACGCCGACATCATCGTCGTCGGGCTCATCGGCGAGCGCGGTCGCGAGGTGCGCGAGCTGATGCAGTCGCCGCGCCGCGATCGCATGATCATCGTCGCCGCGACGGCGGACCGTTCGCCGCTCGAGCGCCTGCGCGGTGCGTACGCCGCCACGGCGATTGCCGAGTACTTTCGTGACAAGGGCAAGAACGTCCTCCTCATCCTCGATTCGCTGACGCGTTTCTGCATGGCGCTGCGCGAGCTCGGGCTCGCGCTCGGCGAGCCGCCGGCGACGAAGGGCTATCCGCCGAGCGTGTTTGCGACGCTGCCGCGCCTGCTCGAGCGCTGCTCTCCGCGCAAGGATGGCGGTTCGATCACCGGGTTCTTCACCGTGCTCGTCGAAGGCGACGACCTGTCGGATCCGGTCGCCGACTCCGCACGTTCACTCCTCGACGCCCACATCGTGCTGTCGCGAGAGTTGGCGGGGCGCGGCCACTTCCCCGCGATCGACTTCCTCGCGAGCGCGTCTCGTGTCGCGCGCCGAGTCTCGTCGGTGGGACTCCAACAAGTTGCGACGCGCGCGCGCGATCAGCTATCGCGCCGGCGTCAGGCCCAGGAGCTGCAAGCACTCGGCGCATACAACCCTGGTGTCAATCCATCCCTCGATCAGGCGCTCGCGGTCGGCGAGCAGATCGATGTCTGGGCGCGCCAGGCTCCTCACGAACCCAGCCCCTTCGACACGACCGTTCGCGGACTTTGCACCGCGCTCGGCATGGAGCCTCCGAAATGACGATTCGCCCTCGAGCCGCCCGCAACGTGCGCGACCTGCGCACCCGCCTCCGTGACATCGCTGCGGCTTCGCACGCGAACACGGTGGCCGCACGCGAGCGGTCTCGCGAGGCGCTCGATGCAGAGCGCCGCACCCTCGACGAGCACCTCGACACCGCCGAGACCGAGCTGCTCGAGGCGCGCTCGGTGTTCGACATCGAGACGTTCGAGGAAGACACCGGCGTGCACCGCATAGCGATTGCCGACGCGACGAAGCAGCTCGATCAGGACACCACGCAGACCCAGATCAGCGAGACCGCCCTCCGCGAGCGCGCGCGCCAGCTTCGCTCCGCCGAGAAGCTCGTCGAGCGCATCGAGCTGGGCGTTTCCCGGCGCGAAGCGACCGCCGAGCAGCGCGCGAACGACGACATCTCCGCGAGGCCGCGCCGATGAGTTACGCGTCCGATACCTCCGTGATCAGAGGCTCGTCGACGATGCGCCCGTCCGCCCGCGTGCGAGGCCCTCGATGATGTCCGGGGTCTCTGCACGCCCACGCGATGTAGACGCGCCGGCCCGCGAACCCTCGCAGGCGCGCGAGCGAGCAACGGCTACCCGCGAGCGCGAACCAAAGAAGACCGACGAGGCTTCGTCCGCAGATCCTGTCGAGAATACCGACTACGACGCGATCGACCAGCGCGTCGAGGGTGATGCCACTCGCTCGGTCCAGGATCTGCTCGCGGCCGCGATGAAGATGTTCGCGAAGTCGGAAGAGACCATCGCGCCGGTCGCGCACGCCCAGATCACGGCACCCGCGCTCCAGATGCCGAGTATCGAGGCTGCCGTGCAGCAGGTGCTCGACCAGATCACAGCCAAGACCGAGACGAAGTCCGAGACGAAGCCCGAATCGGGCGCCGAGTCCCAGGGCGACATGCAGCTCCCCGAGGGGATGATCGTCGTCGAGTCCGAGCTCCCGCCCGACGCGCCGATGACCAGCAAGGGCCCGGTCGCGACCACCGCCGTGCGCGAGCCGGCGCCACTCCCCGAGAACCCGAATCCGAGCCACGTGAACCTCGTCCTCGAGGACGGCGCCGAGCGCGTCGTCGTCACCGTCGCGGTGCGCGGCACCGAGGTACACGCGATGTTACGCGGTGGCGACGAGCAGACCGCGGCGTCGCTCGCGCGCAACGCCGCATCGCTCGATCACGCACTCCGCGCCGGCGGGCTCGATCTCGCGAGCTTCACCTCCGAGCGCGATCTCGACCATCACGCACCGCACGAGCGCGAGCAGCCCGAAACCCAGCAGGACGCGAAGTTCGACGAGGATTTGACATGAACACCATCGACGGAATCAGTGGCCAAGCGCAGACGACGACCTCCGCGACTCCTGGCGCGCTGAAGGGCACGCAGGACGAGTTCCTCAAGCTGTTCATGGCGCAGCTCCAGTACCAGGACCCGTTCGCTCCAACGAGCAACGCGGAGATGGTCGGTCAGCTCGCGCAGCTCAGCGGCGTCGAGCAGGCGAAACAGACGAACGAACAGCTCGCGGATCTCGCCAGCGCCCAGGCAGCCGTGGCGAATGCAAACCTCGCGTCGCTCGTCGGTCGCGACTGCAACGCGAACGTCGGCGCATTCTCCGTCGATGCGACAAACGGCACGCCACCTCCGATGAACATCAGGTCGGCGAGCCCCACGAAGGGCGCATCGATGGTGATCGCCGACGCCACCGGCAAGGAGGTCCGCCGCATCCCGATCCCCGACGGAACCACGAGTGGAACCATCGCGTGGGACGGCAAGGACGCGAGCGGCGCTCCTGTCGGCAAGGGTCAATATTCGATGAGCGTGGACAAGGGATCATCGACCTCGGACGTCACAGCTTCGTGGACCGGCCGCGTGGATGCGGTCGAGCTCACTGCGAACGGGCCGCGCCTCCGCATCGGCGGCGTCCTGCTCGCACCCGGCGACATCCACACGATCGGCACTGAATCGGCCCCGAGCGGCCAGAAGGCGTAGTCATGACTATCGGCAATTCTCTCTGGATCGGCGTTTCGGGCCTGATGGCTCACGGCGAGGCGATCAGCACCGTCGGCGACAACATCGCGAACGTCTCGACGGTCGGCTTCAAGCGATCGCGCGCGATGTTCAACGACCTCCTCGGCGGCGAGCTCAACAACTCGCGCCTCGGCGGTGGCGTCTACCTCGGCGGAAACCAGTCGATCTGGCAGCAGGGCACGCTGCAGCAGACCGGCAACCCGCTCGACGTGGGCATCAGCGGCACCGGCATGTTCGTCGTCAACGGCAACCACGCGGGACGCGACGGCCAGTTCTTCACGCGCGACGGACGCTTCACGCTCGACGCGAGCGGCACGCTGGTGACACAGAACGGCATGCGCGTACAGGGCTACGGCATCGCGAACGGTGTGCGCGGAACGTCGGTCGGCGACCTCGCGCTCGGTGGCCGGCAAAGCCCACCCGTCGCGTCGACGAACGCCGCGATGACGCTCAACCTCGACTCCAACTCGCCCGCCCAGACGTACGATCCGGCGGATCCGAACGGCACTTCGAGCTACTCGACGTCGGTGACCGTGTACGACTCGCTCGGTGCGCCGCACCAGGCGACCGTGCACTTCACGAAGACCCCGGCGAACGACTGGGAGTGGCACGCCACCGTCGACGGCGCGGAGGTCGGCGGCACGGCCGGCACGCCCGTGGAGATCGCGAACGGCACGATGGCGTTCGACGCGAACGGCAACCTGACGAACCAGGCCATGCTCTCGTCGAGCGCGAGCTTCACGAACGCTGCGGCGAACCAGGCCATCGCGTTCGACTTCACGGGCACGACGCAGAACTCGGGCGTCTCGGTGATCAGCGCGTCGAACGTCGACGGTCGCAGCGCCGGCAGCTTGATCGACGTGAAGATCAACCCCGACGGCACCATCGACGGCATCTACGACAACGGCGATACGATCGCGATCGCGCAGCTCGCGCTCGCGGACTTCGCGAACAACGAAGGCCTCATGCGCGAGGGCGACAGCCTGTACACCGCGACCCGCGAGTCGGGTCAGGTACTGATGGATGTCGCCGGGAGCGGCGGTCGCGGGTCGTTGATGTCGGGTGCGCTCGAGCAGTCGAACGTCGACCTGTCGAGCGAGCTCGTCCAGCTGATCGCGTACCAGCGCGCCTTCCAGGCGAACTCCAAGATCGTCACCACGGCAGACGAGATGATGCTCGAAGTGACGAACCTCAAGAGGTAACCGTCAGAGCCGCCGACGACCTCGTCGGCAGGCTCCCGAGGGCTCAATGCCGCCGCCCACTTAGCGCGGCATGCAGGCTGCACTCCTCGCCTTCGTGAGCGAAGCGCAGCTGGACCCGGAAGAGATGGAGGCCATCCAGGCCGCCATGCGAGAGAGCGCACCGAGGCGCACATCCGCCGCGGCGCCCGACGTGGAGCCGACGCGCCTCGCCCTCATCGCCGACGACCGCGTCGCCGAGATCGCTCGCCCGGCGCTGATGTCGCTCGCGACTCGCGCCGCGAAGATCGCGGCGAAGAAGCTCCGCCCGCAGCTCGTCGGTACCTTCCAGCTCGATGTCGTCGGCGCCGAGATCCTCGACGGCACCATGGCAAAAGAAGAGCTCCGCGGTGGTTGGGTTGCCGGTGTCTCCGGCCCCGATGGCGCGGAGCTTGTCATCACCGCGCACGGTGGCGTCATCGACCTCGCGGCCGCGAAGCGCTGTGGCGCCGCCGTGCCGACCGCGGATCCGGATCGCCCGCCCAGCGCCGTCGCGTTGCGCCTGTTCGCGCCGACCGGCACCATGATCCAGGACGCGTGGATCCACGCGTGGAGCGACGCCCACGGCACGAAGCTCGCGCCGTCGGCGGACGTCGCGATCGTCTCGCGCCTCCTCGATGCTCGCAGCGTGGTTCGCGCGACGCTCGCGTTCGGTGGCTCGGTCACCGGCCGCTGCGCCGTGTACTGCCGCCCTGACGTCCTCGCACCGCGCCCGGCGGCGCTCGCTGCGTTCAAGGCGAATGCGGAGAAGATCGCGAACGCGCTGGCCAACGTTCCGGTCGAGCTCGTCGTCGAGCTCGGCACGTTGCGCATGAAGCTTCGCGAGCTCCGCTCGCTCGAGGCTGGCTCTCAGTTCACCCTGCGCGGGTTCGTCGACTCGCGCGTGCCTGTCTATTGCGAAGGCGTGCTCAAGGCGTGGGCGCGTCCGGTCGTGTGTCGCGGGGTGCTCGCGGTGCAGATCGAATCGATCGTCCACGGACAAGGAACCCGGTCATGAGTGATTCCGTCGCGAACAACTTCGATCCCCGCGCCATCGAGGCGCTCCTCCACGACGTTCCGCTCGAGGTTACCGTCGAGCTGGGCCGCGCTCGCCTGAACCTGTCCGAGCTCGCCGCTCACCTCGGCCCGGGCTCGATCATCACGCTCGATACGCCGACCGGCTCGCCGCTCGACGTTCGTGTCAACAACCGCCTCGTCGCGCGCGCGGAAGCGATCGCCGTTGGCGAGAAGGTCGGAATTCGCATCGTCGAGCTCGTCGGCGGAAAGGACCTGTAATGCGCAACGCATCATCACTCGTCATCGGCGTCATCGGCGTCGTCGCTTCGTGGGCCCTCGGCTCGACGGCAGGCGCCGACTCGACACCTCGCTTCGAGATCCTCGACCGCGGTGATGCGGTCGAGATCATCGCGCACGACGTGAAGGCGGCGAAGACGAGCATCTCGCCGATTCGCTCGCGCCTCGAGATCCCGCTCGTCGGAACGAACAACATCCCGAAGCTCGTGCCCGCCGGCGACAAGACCATCAAGGTCATCGAGCTCGACGGTCACTCGAAGCAGGTGCTCAGCGTGAAGCTCGACTTCGAGCGCCCTGAGGTGCAGAAGCTCGCGAAGCACGCGCAGGCGTATCAGGTCGGTAACGACCTCCACATCATCTTCCCGCGGCAGATCCCCGTAGCGGGCACCGCGATCGCGCTCCCCGAGCCGACGCTCTCGCCGGAGCTCGCCGCGAAGGCCGCCGCGATCGCGCCAGTCGTCGACGTGAGGCCGGAGGCGCTCCCCGAGGCCCCGAAGCCCGAGGTGGCCGCGGCCCCCGAGCCGACGCCGGAGATGGTTCCGTCGACGGGACCGCTGATCAAGAAGACCGAGCCGGCAGAGGCTCCCGAGAAGAAGCCGATCGCCAAGGCAGCGCCAGGAGCCATGAAGAACTTCCCGATCTTGCTCGCGAGCATCCTCGCGCTGCTCGGTTGCATCGTGTGGATCAGACGCCGCAAGAACGGTGGCGCGAACGCGTCGAAAGCGTCGACGACGATCGAGATCATCGCGCAGAAGTCGCTCGGCCGGAACGCGAAGCTCGTGTGGTTCCACGCAGGTGGTCGCGAGATGATCGTCAGCGTCACCGCGCAGCAGGTGCGCATGCTCGGACAGTGGAAGAAGTCCGAGAGCGAAGGGCGCACGATCAGAACGCCGATCCGCGCCGACGGCTCGGGGAGCTTCCAGAGCCCACTTGCCGACCGTCCGAGCCGCGCACGCACCAGCCAGATCGTGCTCCCCGAGGCGACCGCGTTGCCGTCGCTGGCCGAGAAGAGCTCGGCGGTGACGGGGCTCCTCAAGCTCCGCGCGAAGACGAACGTCCCGGTCCACGATCACGTCATCAACGAAGACGTCGCGACGGGTGACGTCGACGCCGACGCAGTGTGGGCTCGCGAGATCCTCGCGGCAACCGGAGCACGCCGATGAACGGCATCGACCCCATCGCCACCGCCCAGCAAGCGGCGGAGCAGGTGACGAACGGCGGTGGCGGCGTCGGTGCCGTCGGCATGATCGTCCTCCTCACGGTCGTCACGTTGCTCCCGGCGATCGTCCTCTCCTGCACGTCATTTGTACGCTTCATCATCGTGTTCGGCTTCGTGCGCACCGGCCTCGGTACGCCGAGCGCGCCGCCGAACCAGATCCTCGTCGGACTCTCGCTGTTCATGGCCATCTTCGTGTCCGCCCCCGTCGCGATCGAGATGTACGAGCGCGGCGGCAAGGCGTACCTCGACGGCACGATGACCGAAGCGCAGGCGTTCGATGCCGCGACGCCTCCACTGCGCGAGTTCCTCCTGCAGCGCACGACGGAGAACGACCTCCAGCTGTTCTACGATGCGGCGAACCTGCCGCGCCCGACGTCGGCCGCCGATGTTCCACTCCGCGTCGCCATCCCGGCCTTCATCATCTCGGAGCTGCGCACGGCGTTCGAGATCGGCCTGACCATCCTCCTGCCGTTCCTCGTCATCGACCTCATCGCCGCGGCGGTCCTCACCTCGCTCGGTATGGTCATGGTTCCGCCCGCGATCGTCGCGCTCCCCATCAAGTTGCTCGTGTTCGTGATGATCGACGGCTGGCACCTCGTCGTGCAGTCGCTGCTCCGCGGGGCGGGTGCCGCGTGACCGGCGCTCAAATTCTCGACCTCTGGCGCAACGCACTCACGGTCATCGTCGAGGTCAGCGCGCCGTTCCTGATCGCGGCGCTCGGCGTCGGTCTCGCAGTCTCCATCGTGCAGACCGCGACGCAGCTGCAGGAGTCGACGATCTCGTTTGTCCCGAAGCTCGCTGCCGCCATCGTCGCCGTCGCTCTCTCCGGCCATTGGTGCCTCGACAGGCTCGGCAAGTTCACGACGGACGCGTTCACCGCCCACGCCCAGCGAAACGACTCGCGGACACCTGCGCCACCGCTCGCACCCTGACGCATCATGCAGATCACCGACCCCGAGATCGGAGCGTTCGTCGCGACGCTCGCGCGCGCGGGTGGCCTCGTCGCCACGGCGCCGGTCGTCGGTGACAACGGCGTGCCCCCGCGCGCGAAGCTCGTCTTCGTCCTCGTGATCGCGTTCACCGTCGCGCCGAATCGCCCGGGCATCCCGCTCGCGGACGTCGGCCTCGTCGCGATCCTCGAGCTGTGCGTCGGTCTCCTCACGGGGCTGTGCGCTCGCTTCATCATCGCGCGCGCGGCCGTCGCGGGGCAGTTGTTCGGCCTCACGCTCGGCCTCGGCTTTGCCTCGCAGTACGACATCAACGCCGGTGAATCCGCGAGCACGCTGCGCACGATCCTCGCGACCATCTCCGCACTGGTGTTCCTCTCTGTCGGTGGGCTCGAGGCGATCGTCCAGAGCGCGACCACGGCGCCCGCGTCCATCATCCACGTCGGCCTGCTCGGCCCCGCACTGCTCGAGCATGGCGCGGCCGCGATGGGGCGTGGTCTCGCGCTCGCGGCGCCGGTCATCCTCGCAACACTCGTCGGCAACATCGGCCTGGCGTTGATCAGCCGCGCGGCGCCCGCCGCCAACATCTTCGCGATCGCGCTCGCCGGCGTCATTGTCATCGGCGGTCTCGCGATGCTCGCGACGTCGGGGGATCTGTTGGCCGGCCTCACCGGCGACGCCCGCGAAGCGGTCGACGTCCTCGTCGGGGGTTCTCCGTGACGCGAGAGCTGGTACTCGGCATCGACTTCGGATCGTCGTCGACGATCGCGGGAGTCCTCATCGACGATCGCATCGAGTTTGTTCAGGACGCGGGCGATCAGGTCATCCCGTCGATTGTCTACGTCCCCGATCGCGGCGATGCCGTCGTCGGCAGTCGCGCCGTCGCGCGTCAGATCGGCGAGCCGTCCAACGTCATCCGCTCGGTCAAGCGCCTCCTCGGCCACGACTCCTCGTCGGAGCTCGTGCGTCGCTTCGCCGCCTCCACACCGCTACCGCTCGATGTCTCCACACCGAAGCCGATGTTCAAGATGCGTTCAGGCAAGATGGCGCCCGAGCAAGTCGCCGCCGCGATCATCGGCTACGTACGCAACCTCGGCGAGCAACGCTTCGGCGTTCGCATCAAACGCGCCGTCATGACGATGTCCGCCGATGCGCCCGCCGGCTACCGCGAAGCCGTCATCCGCGCAGCGCGCATCGCACACCTCGAGATCGCCGACCTGATCGTCGAGCCGGTGGCCGCCGCGCTCGCGCTCGATCTGCACACGCAAGAGGTCGATCGCAACATCGTCGTGTGCGACTTCGGTGGTGGCACGTTCGACGTCTCCGCCGTCGTGCAGCGCGGACTGCGCTTCACGCCCGTCGCGATCGGCGGCGACAACTACCTCGGCGGCGACGACCTCGACGACGCGCTCGCGTCCGCGATCGCCGGCGCCATCTACAAGAGCTCGAAGTTCGACATCTCGACCAGCCCCGCCCGCTGGACCGAGCTCGTGCTCCGTTGCGAATCGGCCAAGCGCCAGCTCTCCACGCAGTTCGAGACGCCGCTCGTGATGAAGGATGCCTATCCGCTCGCCGGTGTCCGCACCGATCTTCGCGTCATGCTCGATCGCCCCTACGTCGAGCGCGCCTGGGCGCCCATCATGCAGCGCGTCCACGGGGTCATCGAGAACCTCCTCGTCAAGGCAAACTGGACCTCGGACGACGTCCACCTCGTCGGACTCGTCGGCGGCTGCGCCATGATCCCGGTGTTCCGCCAGACGGTGGCGTCGCTCTTCCCCGGAAAACGAATCCAGCGGGCCGACCACCCCGAGCTGGCCGTGGCCCAGGGCTCCACGCTCCTGACCGCCCGCTTCCGCGCGCTCAACACCGGACAGCTGCCGGTCCTCGTCGCGTGAACACCACGGACTCGGCTACCATGCAGCTCGATGGCGCCTCCGTCGCCGACTGGCTGCAAAGTACTCCTTGTCGAGGACGATCTGACGATCGCGGCCGAGCTCGCGCGTCGCATCACCGCCATGGGGCACACCGTGACGAGCACGGCCACGTCGCGAGACGAGATGATCGACGCATGCGAGGTCACGCGCCCCGACGTCGTCCTCATGGACATCGGGATCCGGGGCCCGGTAGACGGCATCGTCGCCGCGTACGAGCTGTTCGAGCGCTACGGGCTGCGCGTCATCTACCTGACCGGCGACGCCGATGTCTCGTCCATGGAACGCGCGAAGGCGACGCGTCCGTACGCGTATCTCCTCAAGCCCGTCTCCGCGGCCGAGTTGCGCGGGGCCATCGAAATCGCTCGCTTCGCACAGACGAACACGTCGTAAGTCGCGCCTCCGTACGACCTGCGCCACCGATCGGATCGCCGAAGCTAGCCGACGATCTGCTGCGTCTCGTCGAGGTACGGAAAGCGCTTCTTCGCGAGGCGCTTCTCGAGGAGCTTGCTCACGACGAGACCGATCACCGCCATGAAGAACCACTGTTCGAAGTAGAACGGGATGCCGGGATAGAGCGTCCCGCGAAGCGACCAATACCCGGGGACGAGCCACAGCGCGCCGATCGTCCCGATGCCGATCGCGACGCCGATCATTCGCGCGCGCGACTCGGCCTTCTGCCGGATGCGAAGATCGACATCGGACATCAGCTCGCGCGTACGCTCATCGCGCGCGTCGAGCGTGTCGCCCTTGCTGCACGTACGGCAGGTGCCGCGCTCGGGTTGGCGCGAGCCACAGTCGATGCAGACCCACGGGTTCGTCACGAGATATCGGACGAGAGGATGTGCCCACAAGTCGCACACGCGGCATCACTGCAAGGGACGTCAGAGCTGCCGACACTACGGTAGGTCGGCTCAGCAATCGCAAGGGTTTGCACGGGCATGCGCACTGCAACTTGCACCGGCAGCCCGTGGCCGCCGACGATTCAACCCGCACACATCAAGCGACACCGCAGCGGATCAAGGAGTTCCGCAAGCGCGGTGACATCGCGTTGTCGCGCGAGCTCGTCGGAGGCGCGGCGCTCCTCGGTGCAGTCATCGCGCTCCTCGCCACGGCAGGCAGCGCGATCGAGACGCTCCTCCAGTTCACGCGCAACGTCGCCCTGGGCGCCGACGGCCGCGACAACCACTGGGTCGCCGGCGCCGCGTTCGACGCGTTCGTCGCCGGTGCAGCGCCCGCGCTGATCGGCGCCGCGATCCTCTCGATCGTCGCGATCCTCCTCCAGCTCGGCTGGCCGCCTGCGCTCAAGGGCGTGAAGTTCGACCTCGCGAAGCTGAACCCGATGACGAACCTCGTGTCGTCGTTTGGCCTCACCGGCATGGCGAAGCGCACGGCGTCGACGGTGGCGAAGGTCGTCGTCATCGGCGGCATCGTCGCGATCACGCTCGGCGGCGGCATCGTCCCGCACGCCGTCGAGGCAGGTGCCCTCGGCAGCGTCGCGTGGAGCGTCGTGAAGCGTGCGCTCCTCGTCGTCGTTGGCGCGATCTCGATGATCGCAGCCGTCGACTACTTCCTCGCGCGGCGCAGCACCAAGAAGAAGATGATGATGTCGCCCGAAGAGCTCAAGCGCGAGCACAAGGAGAGCGAAGGCGATCCGATGGTGAAGGCGCGCCGCAAGCAGAAGGCGCGCGAGATGGCGAAGCGCCGCATCGCGGTCACGGTCCCGACGGCGGACGTTGTCGTCGTCAACCCGACACACTACGCCGTCGCGCTCCGCTACGACGACAGCCAGGACGCCGCACCGATCGTCGTCGCGAAGGGCGTCGACGAGGAAGCCGCTCGCATCCGCGAGATCGCGCGCAAGGCGGGCGTCCCGATCATGAGCCGCCCGCCGCTCGCGCGCGCGCTCCACAAACACGTCAAAGAAGGCCGGCCCGTGCCGTCCAATCTGTTCAAGGCCGTCGCCGAGGTTCTCGCCTACGTGTATCGCCTGCGCCGCGGAGGTACCTGATGTCGATGCTGAGGAGTGGGAACGATGAAGGGTAATCGTGGACACTGGATCATGGCCGCGGGCCTCGTCGGCGTCCTCGCCATCGCGCTCGCTCCGCTGCCGCCGACGCTGTTCGACCTCCTGATCGGCGTCTCGCTGTGTATCTCCGCGCTGACGTTCCTCGTCGCGTTCTACGTCGAGAAGCCGACCCAGTTCAGCGCGTTCCCGTCGCTGCTGCTGTTCGTCACGCTGTTTCGCCTCGCGCTCAACGTCGCGTCGACACGCCTGATCTTGACCGGCGACGACATGCACGACGCCGGCGCCGTGATCGCCGCGTTCGGCGAGTTTGTCATCGGCGGCAACTTCGTCGTCGGTGCCGTCGTGTTCCTGATCCTCGTCATCGTCAACTTCATCGTCATCACCAAGGGCGCCGAGCGCATCTCCGAGGTCAGCGCGCGCTTCACGTTGGACTCGATGCCCGGCAAGCAGATGGCGATCGACGCCGACCTCGGCGCCGGCATGATCACCGAGAAGGAAGCGCGCGCTCGCCGCGCGGCCGTTCAGCAGGACGCGGACTTCCACGGCGCCATGGACGGCGCGAGCAAGTTCGTGCGCGGCGACGCCATCGCCGGCCTCATCGTGCTCGCGATCAACGTCGTCGGCGGAATCATCATCGGCATCGCCCAAAAGGGCATGAGCCCCGGTGATGCGGCCAAGACGTACACGGTGCTGTCGATCGGTGACGGTCTCGTCGCCCAGATTCCCGCGCTGCTCGTCTCGACGGGTGCGGCGCTCCTCACGACGCGCGGAGAGGACGCCTCGCTCGGCAAGTCGCTCGGCGGTCAGCTGTTCACGCGCAAGAAGCCGCTCCAGGTCGCAGCCGCACTCCTCGCCGTCATCGGCCTGCTCCCGGGAATGCCGCACATCGTGTTCCTCGGCCTCGCCGCCGTCATCTACGCGGCTTCTCGCAAGGCGAAGGACGGTCCCGTGGACGAGCCTTCCGCGACGGGAGAGGCGCCTGCGGCAAAGGCGAGCGGCAAGGACGTAGCGGCCAGCCCGCTCGCGCCGACGTCGGAGAAGGCGCACCGCGAGGACCTCGAGGCGACGCTCCCCGTGGAGCTGCTCACGCTCGAGGTCGGCCTCGACCTGCTCGGCATGGTCGACGCGAAGGCCGGCGGCGAGCTCCTCTCGCGCATCACCGCGACGCGCAAGCAGCTCGCTCTCGACCTCGGCATCATCATCCCGCCGGTCCACATCCGCGACGACCTCCGGATGCGTCCAGGCGCGTATCGCCTCCTCATCAGCGGCGTCGAGATCGCGGCCGGCGAGATCCAGGCGCATCGCTACCTCGCGATCGACCCGACGGGTAGCGCACTCGACCACCTGCCCGGCGTGGCGACGACGGAGCCCACGTTCGGTCTGCCCGCGAAGTGGCTGCTCTCGTCGGATCGCACGCGCGCCGAGGCCGCCGGCTGCACCGTTGTCGACGGCGCCGCGGTCATCGCGACCCACATCACCGAGGTTCTGCGCCGCAACGGCCACGAGCTACTCGGCCGCCGCGAGGCGCAGGAGCTGATCGACATCGCCGCGAAGCACAACCAGAAGGTCGTCGAGGAGCTAATTCCGCACATGATGTCGGTGGGCCAGGTGATCCAGGTCCTCCGCAACCTCCTCCGCGAAGGCGTCTCGGTGCGCGACATGCGCACGATCCTCGAGGCACTCGCCGATCACGCCCACGCGATGAAGAACCCGGACGACCTCACCGAGGCAGTTCGCCAGCGCCTCGCACGCCGCCTCACGCGTGCGCAGATCTCGTCGGACGGCACGCTGCGCCCGATCGTCCTCGACCCGCGCGCCGAGGCGCTCCTCCGCGACGGTACGGCGCGCAGCGCTCGCGGCCTGTCGAAGCTCACCGAGGATCTCGCGAACAAGGCGCGCGACTGCGCGATGCGCGACGAGCCGCCGATCGTCGTCGTGGCTCCGGACCTGCGCCGTGCCGTCGCCGGAATTGCCTCGCGCCACGTGCCGGGACTCGCCGTCATGAGCTACCGCGAGGTAGACCCGTCGATTCCGTTCATCACGCGCGCTGTCATCACCGCCGAAGCGGCGTGATATCGACGTCACGGGATCCTGCCGCTGTTCTCGGTATCCCAATCGCGTCGCGATGCAGGGCGTCGATTCGTACGCCGCCGCATCGTCGACCTGCATGTTGCGCGTCGTCGCCTACGTGAGAGCAGCGCCCACGTGGGCGCGCGGGATTCCGGCTCGCGAACGATGCCAGTCATCCCAAAGGCCCGTCGTTCACGGTGCGCGGATGAGGTCCTTGGCCTTCGCGATCGGATGACACGCCTTGCACGATCCAGCGGGCGACATCACGAGGCGTATTTCGCGCTCGACGCCCACGCGAACCCTTCGGGAAGCGGGGTCGCCGTGTGGAAGTTGCCGACGGCGTTCGTCGTCACGCGCTCGATCTCCTTGCCGTCGCGGGAGGCTGCAAGACGGGAGATGGCCTCGTAGACCGCGGAGCGGAGCGATGCCATCGTTCACGGTGCGCGGATGAGACCCTTGGCCTTCGCGATCGGCTTCGTCGCATGACACGCGTTGCACGATCCAGCGGGCGGCGGAAACGGCATCATCGCGAGGCGTCCTTCGCGCTCGACGCCCAC
>JBJXGN010000252.1:0-27080 GCA_046160585.1 Kofleriaceae bacterium | reverse complement strand
CTACGAGCGCTCGTCGATCGCGCTTCCTGATCGCGGCTTCGCGGTCGTCGCGGGCTCGTCGACCGCCGGCTTCGCAGTCGCTGCCGGCTCCGCGCTCGCGTCGCTGGATTTCGCCGCCGGTGGGCCGTTCGCGTCGTTCGCGCGCGCCTTCGCGAGCAGCGCGTCGAACTCGTCTACCTCTTCGGGCTCGACGATCGGTCGCTGCTTGGTCAACGCGTCGTCCGTGACCTCGGGCGGCCGCTTCGGGGCGCCGTTCGGCTTGGGCTCGGGCTTCTTGGGCTCCGCGTCTCGCTTGCGCGGCTGGATCGTGACGGGACCGACCGGCGACGTCTCTGCTGCGCCGACGACCGGCCTCGAGTCGCGCTTCAGCGGCTCGACGTGCTTCGCGGCCGCGGGTGTCTGCGTCGCAGCGACCGGCGGCGGGTCGACGATCTCGAGCTTCGTCGAGCCGTCGACCGCCTTCACGGCGGGAGCGGTCTTCGTCATCGAGGGAAGTGGCGTCGTCCTGGCCGGCACCGGTGTCGGGCGTTCCACCGGTTTCTGCACCGGCGTGATCTTCGCGAGCGGCGCAGGCGCGGGCTTTGCGATCGCCGGAATCGTGAACGGCTTCGCGGGCGGAGCAGCGATGATGTCGGCGTGCGTGACGTCGTCGTTCACGTCATCGTCGTCGATCTCGTCGGCGCCCGGTGGGACGCGCGGCAACAGCTTCTGGAGATCCGTGCGACGCGTGACGTCTTCCTTCGCCTGACTCGCCGCGATCTCCTGCTCGAGTCTCGCGAGCTCGATCGGCTTTGTCGGTGGATCGGGCGGCGCGGGGCTGCGCGAGATCACGTTCGCGCCGGTCCGCTTCGGATCGCGACGCGGCGCGGGCATCGCCGGCAGTCGCGCCGAGACTCCAGAACCGCCCTGCGTCTTCTCGGGCGCTACCTCGCGCGGGACGCCGTGACCAGCGCTTCCTTCGTCGGTGGCGGCGACCACCGGTGCGTCGCGTTCGGCGCGCACGCGCGGCATCTGCCCGACGAGGTTCTTCGGCGTCGTCGTCGGATCGAACTGCGGGAGGATCAGCTTCTCCATCGCGGCAGCGACGGCGCCGGGCACGACGAACACGAACGTGTCCGTGCAACGCGCCGCCTCTGCGGCGGACAGCATCGCGGACGCGCCTGCTTCCTGAAAGAACAGGTATCGAAACAGGTCGGTGAAACCGGGCAAGACGTGTCCGACGAGCGGACTCATCGCGGTCGAGACGGCGTCGGAGTCGGCGCCGCCGAGCACGATGATGACGTCGATCGTCGGATCCGCGATCCAGCGCAGCAGCACCTCGCGGATCGCGGACTCGCGATCGCCGACCACCTGCTGCGCGATCACGCGATGACCCGCTGCGATCGCGCGTTCGGTCACGGTCTTGGCATCGCCGAGATCTGCATGCGCGGGATCCTTCGCAACCGCGAGGATGCCGAGCTGGACCGAAACGGTTCCCACGAGCACATGCTAACGCGACCCGTCGTTCAAAAAGGGTCGCGAGCGGATGTCTAGAAAAACCCTGTCGAGTCAGCGACTCAGCCGGCTCAGCGGGGCTGCTGCGCCACGCCGTTGATCGAGATCGAGATCGAGACACCCGAATCGGATGGGGGGGCGCCACCGGGTAGGCCACCCGCGGCTGCGCCACGCGCAGCGGCAGCGGTCTCGGCACCGGGAGCCGGGCCACCGGGGGAGCCGCCACCGCCGGGCGGCGGGCCGCCACCGCCGCCTTTGCCAGCCCTGGACGCCTGGATGATGCCGGACACGCCTTGCAGGATGCCGGGTGCGGCACCGAGCAGGGCGCCGATGAATCCGCCGCGTACGTTTTCGAGATCCTGAGAAGGAAGGGCTTCGATGGGCTGCATGGGTGGTGACTCCTAGCGAGACCTAAAGCAGCCGTCATGCCAGGCGGAAGTCAGCGACTTCACGTGCAATGCCTCGCACGATCCGCAACAGGCGGGAGACAGATCGCATCCCCCGAGGAGCACGGCATGGCCCGAAATCCTTACACGCCGGCACCGAATACCCGGAGAGGCCACGCGTTCTTAGCGAAATGACACGCGTGCTCTATCTCGTGCTCGCTCTCCTGACGTCGACGGTCACCGTGGCGGCCGGGACCGAACCACCGAGCTTGACGGACGCCGAACCGATTCCCGGCTTCGAGGCATACACCGTCGCCGGAGAAACGACCCAGGTCATCGCGCGGATCAACGGCGCGTGGTTTGCCACGACCGAGAACGTGGGCGTCTACGATTCACCGACGATCCTGCGCGCGTTCGACGCTTCGTTGCTCGCAAGACGCCCCGCGATCGCGCTCGTCGTGGAGTCACGAGACGGCGGGAGCGAGATGGGCCATGCGATCGATCAGCTTGTCATCCTGTGCGCGGAGATCGACGTGTTGCGGCCGTGCGGTCGGATCGATATCGGCTACCTCGCGTGGGCGCTCGCCGCCGAGAACCGCGGCGCATATGCCGGCGGAGCGTATTCGTTGGGCAAACGACCACACGTCGAGGTCGTGCTGGAGCCGAAGCTCGTGGCGCCCAACATGTTGCGCCTCACGCTGAAGCGCACCTCGTCGCTCGCGTTGCCCGAGGGCGAGTGGGATCGCGAGACGCTCGACGAGCTGCAGGCGCTGCGCCGGAGCGTGGGGCTCTATCGCATGGACGGCGACCAGCTCGTGCGCGTGAAGTAGCGCGAGCTAGCTGGTGATCTTCGCCTGTTGCTTGCGAAGCTTGCGCTGGAGCGAGCTGCGATAGATGCCGAGCCGGCGTGCTGCCTCGGAGATGTTGCCCTTGCAGTCGGTCATCACGCGCGCGATGTGTTCGGCCTCGGCCTCGGCGAGGGTTGGTGTATCGGCATCGTCGTCGTCGGGAATCGTGTCGTGTTCACCGTGCTCGGCGCGGCGTAAGATCTCGCTGCCGCGGATCGGCTTGGTCACCACGATGTCGGCACCCGCATGCACCGCTGCGACTGTCGTGTCGACGGTCAGATAGCCACTGATGATCGCAAACGTCGTCGACGGCATCTCTGCCTTGAGCATGCGTACGACATCGATGCCGTTGATCGCCCCGAGCCGCATGTCCACGACGGCGAGGTCTGGCTTCTCGCGACGTGCGACACGCGCGGCCTCCTCCGAAGACGTCGCCGTGAACACTTTTCGCTGAAGCCCGAACGATCGAGCCAACGCCGCGAGCACTCGTGGATCGTCATCGATGACGAGAACGCTTCGGATGATGCGATGATGTTCCACGCCATTCACCTGTTCAGTGACTCTCACCGATCGCCACCAGCCCTAGTCCACCACGAGCCACGCCTCACAACAAGCTGTACCTTCACGTCCATGTGTAGGCTTGTCTTGCGTTGGGGTAGCGGCATCGTGTTGACCGTCGCAGCCGTCGCATCGGTGGCGGCGGATGGCGCACCCGAGCCCACCAAGGTCGCTACGCCTCCGAGGGTCGACGACGCCATCAAGCAAGCGGCAAGTGCGGGCAAAACGCTCGTCCTCGAGTTCTCGACCGACTGGTGCTCGGCCTGCAAGATCTTCGAGAAGCGTACGCTACCCGAGGCACGTGTGCAGACAGCTCTCGCGAAGGTGCTGTTCGTTCGCTACGACGCCGAGACCGCTCCCGGTACCGAGGCGGCGAAACGGTATGGCGTCCACGTGTACCCGACCTTCGTCGCCGTCGACCAGGCGAGTACGGCCGTGTTGCGCGTCGAGGGCGCGCTCGGTGCGAACAACTTCGTCGAGTGGGTCGGCAAGGCACGCGCGGCCGGCGAGACCGAGGCGACGATGCGTGCGTCGCTTGCCGCCCAACCGACGGATCCGGAGGTCGCGATCGCCGCGGCACGCTGGTTCATGTCACGCACGCGCACCCGGGAGGCGCTCGAGCAGTTCGATCGCCTCGCCAAGGTGCCGGCCGCCACGGGCGCTCAGCGCGCCGAGGCATCGCGCACGGCGCGCCACATCCGGCGCATCGAGCAGTGGAAGCAATCGCTGCTCGCCGACACGTTCGCTGCGCTCGCGAAGGATCCAGCGAACACCACCGCCGACGAGCTCGCGCTCGCGACGGTGAGCTCCGGCGCCGACGCGAAGTCCGTTCGCTCCGCGATCACGTCGGTGCTCGTCGCGCAGACCGAGGCAGACGTGCTCAACGACATGATCTACGTCGCGCTCGCCGCCAACGTTTACGACGAGGCGGTTCGCGCCGCCGAGCGCATGGTGGCGCTGAAGCGCACGCCCCAGCTTCTCGATTCCTACGCGGAGACGCTCTACAAGAGCGGCGATATCGCGAGGGCCCTCGCGATCCAAGACGAGGCGCTCGCGATGCCCGACGGTGCGGGGCTCGCGGGCCTCGTGCGCAACCGTGCACGCTTCGCAGCGGGCACCGGTGAGTCCGACGAGGTGATTCGCCTTCGCGCGCGCGCGGATAATCTCTGGAAGCGCCTCGCTGCTGCGGATGATCTGGCCGCGCGCGTGCCGATCGCCGCTGCGGAAGGACGCCCGACGACGAAGGTGAGCGTCGACGACGAGCTCGTCGCCTACCGGAAGCGACTCGTCGAGACGTCACGCGCGCTCGCGAAGGCGTGCCGCGCGAGCTCGGGGTCCGAGATGGAGGGCTACGTGCGCCTCAAGTTCGATGCGAGCGGCGAGATCATCTCCCACTCGATCATGCTCGACCAGTCGGCGCCCGCGGCGCTACACAAGTGCCTCGCGAAGGAGCTGTCGACGCTGAAGCTCGAGGTGCCGAAGCGCACGACCAAGGAGACGATCGCGATCGAATTCCGCTAGGCCTGCTCGGCGGGATCCCAGCCGGTGACGAGGTTCTCCTCGAGGCCGTCGAGGCGCGCCACCTGATCGCCGCTCAGCTCGAAGTCGAAGATCGCCGCGTTCTCCGCGATGCGCTCCGCGCGGATCGACTTGGGCAATACGATGTAGCCGTGTTGCACGCCCCAGCGCAGCAACACCTGCGCACATGTTTTGCCGGTCTCGCTTGCGAGCGCGCTGACCACGGGATGGCCGAGCTTCTCGCCGCGCGTGAGCGGGCTGTACGCCTCGATCGCGATGTCGAGCTTCTTGCACAGCTCGACGGTGGGACGCCGCTGCAGGAACGGTGAAAGCTCGATCTGGTTCGCGTGCGGCGGCGTTTTCGCGTTCGCCATCAGCTCGTTCAGGTGCGGCACGAGGAAGTTGCTCACGCCGATCGATCGCGCGCGTCCCTCGGCGTGGAGCTTCTCGAGCGCACGCCAGCTGTCGAGGCGCTTACCCGCGACGGGCCAGTGCAGGAGAAACAGGTCGATGTACTCGAGGCCGAGGCGCTCGAGGCTCTTGTCGAACGCACGCAGCGCGTTGTCGTAGCCCTGATCGTCGTTCCACAACTTCGTGGTCACGAAGATCTCGGCGCGCGGGACGTCCGACTCGCGGACAGCCGCGCCGACGTCCATCTCGTTGCGATACACGCGCGCGGTGTCGACGTGGCGATAGCCGGCACGGAGCGCGGCGGTGACGGCATCGCGCGTCGGTGCGCCTTGCGGCGACTGCCACACGCCGAGGCCGAGTTGCGGGATGGACGCTCCAGAGGCGAGTCGGATCGTGGTCACGGGTGCCACCTTAGCGTCCGGAGAAGCGACCCGGGCGACGCTCGAGGAACGCACGGAGGCCCTCGGCGACATCGGCGGACTTCATGATCGGTTGGAGGTCCGGGAGCAGGCGCGCGATCGCCGTCGCCTCCGCCTGGGGCAGCGCGGCGCGCGACGACGCGAGCGTCGCGTACACGCCGAGCGGCGCCTGCGCGGCGATGACGTCGGCGAGTGCGAGCGCACGCTCGAGCTGCGTGCCGGGTGCGACGACCTCCTGCACGAGTCCGATGCGTAGCGCCTCCGCAGCGTCGAACTCGTCGCCGGTCAGGAGCCAGCGCATCGCGTTCCCCCAGCCGACCTCGCGCGTGAAGCGCAGGGTGGCGCCGCCGACGGGATAGATGCCGCGCTTGACCTCGATCTGACCGAAGCGCGCCGTGGAGCTCGCGATGCGAATGTCCATCGCGAGCATGAGCTCGATGCCGATCGTGAGGCACGTGCCCTGCACCGCAACGATCACGGGCTTCTTCGTGCGCGTGCCCCGCAGGCCGAGCGGATCGATGCCGCTCTCGGCGACGTACCACTCGCCCGACCCGAACACGTTGGCCCACTGTGGGAGATCGAGGCCGCCGGTGAAGTGATCGCCGTGCGCGTGGAGGACGCATGCGCGAAGCTCGTCGTCGCGATCGAGCTCGGCCCACGCGCGACAAAGCGCGTCCCACATCGGGAGGTCGAACGCGTTGCGCTTCGCGGCGCGATCGAGCCCGACGACAAACACGTGACCGCGACGCTCGGTGGTGACGGCTCCGACAGACATGCCACGGAGCCTAACGCGTCACGATGCAGGTACGGCGATGCTCGAGTCGAGGATCGACATCAGCCCGGCGATCTTGCTGCAGCGTGTGCGTGTGGCGCCGCAACGCGGTCAGGATGCGTTCGCCCGATCCTTGGTCTTGGTCTTGTCGACGACATCGTCGACGACATCATCCTCGTTGTCGTCGTCGTCGTCGTCGTCGTCGGTGTTCTCGATGCCCCGTGCTTTGCGGCGGCGCGCGACGAGGCTCGCGATCAGCGGCGTGAGCGCGAGTGTGGCGAGGATGCGCAGCGGCATCGTGGCCTTCGCGGCGACCCAGCCCGCGCCGATCGCGCCGAGCACGCCGCCCGTCGAGTCCGCCTCCATGCCCATACCGATCGCGATCGAGAAGCCCGCGATCGCCGACAGCGAGAGCGTCAGGTACGTGTACAGCGCGACCTTGCCGTACTGCTCCATCAGCTTCTTGAGGCGCTGCTTGAGCGGCAGCTTCTTCGCCGGTGCGTCGGTAACTTGCTCGGTCATTTCTTGCCCTCGACCTGCACGGCCAGCATCGCGACCATCAGCTTCGCCAGCTCTGCATCGAACGTCTTGCGCCCTGCGGGTACGACGTCGGCGATGACCATCACGCCCCCCATGCCGCGCTCGACGCACATCGCGAGCAAGGACCGCGCGGGCTTCGACGTCGTGACGAGGCGCGAGCTCCAGGCGACGGCGATCGCCTTGCCCGCCGCGGACACCTCGAGATCCGCCGCCGGCGTCGCGCTGCGCTCGGCGAACGCCTTGCGCTGCTGATCGCACGACATCTTGTCGAACGGCCGCGACGTCACCGTCGTCGTCGACGTCTTGTCCGCGTACGTCGCGATGTCCGACGTTGCGGACCCCGACACGACCCATCCGCCCTCGCCGAGCTCGGGCAGCACGACCTTGCGCTTGCTCGGAAAGATGGTCGCGACGGGTTTGGGCGCGGCCGTCGGATCGGGCGCCGGTGTGCGCTTGATCCGCGGGATGAGCTTGCGCGTGATCGGCGCGATGTCCGCCGTCTTCTTCTTCGCTTCTTTGCGCAGCTTGCGGACGGTGTTGTCGCGCGTGTCGATCTCCTTCTCGACCGACTTGTACGCGACCGCCGCGTTCGCCTCGAGGAACTTCACCATTCCCTCGACCTCGGTGCAGTAGCTCGTCATCGTCGTGTTCGCCGCGGTGAGCGCCGCGAGGTCCGCTTCGATCTCGGTGCGCTCGGTTCCCTGCAGCGTGGCGACGAGGTTCGTCGCGCCGGTCACCATGCGCGCCAGCCCGCGCATCTCGATCTGACAGGCCGACAGCTCCTTCGAGAACCCAGGCGTCATGCCCTGGATCTTCTTGTCCGCGTGCGCAGTCGTCGCTGCGAACAGGACTGCGAGGATGGCGGCTCTCGTCATGCTCCTCATCCTAGCTCACAGGAGCTTCTGGATCGTGGCCTCGATCGTCCAGACGTCGTCGGTGCCGATCCGCACCTCTCGGATGATTCCCTGCCGATCGATCACGACCAACATCGGCATCCCCGGGACCATGTATTCCTGCGAGATCTCCTCGCCGGCGTCGAGACCGATCGAGTAGGACAGCCAGTGATCCGCGAGGTACGCGGTCACGTCGGCGACGGGCTCGCTCGACAACCCCACGATGCGAAGACCCTTCGCGCCGTACAGCTGCTGCCACTTGTCGAGGTACGGCATCGTCACCGCACATGGCTTGCACCACGTCGCCCAGAAATCGACGATGACGACGTGCCCGCGCAGGTCGGCGAGCTTCGTCGAATATGTACCGGCCACCTGCTGCGCCACGAAGTCCGGGGCCGGTCGATCCCGTAGCTCCGCGGCGACGAGAAGATCGATCTCGGGGCGCACCGCGAGCTCGACCGTCAGCGTCTTCTGCGCGCCGGCGCGAGTCACGACGAACACGATCTTCGTACCCGGCGGCTGACGCTTGATATATGCGACGAGCTCGTTCGCCCCCGTCGCGATAATTCCGTCGAGTGAGACGACGACGTCGCCGGCTACGAGCCCACTGCGCTCTGCAGGGCTCGTCCGGATCACGCGCTTGATCAGCGGTGTGCCCGCGTCGAACCGCACGCCGGCCCACGCCTCGCGACCGTTCGCCGGCATCACCGGCGTCTCGCGAGCGACCATCTCCGGGGCGGGGGCGGGGGGTGGTGCGATCTTCGCCGGTGCCGTCGTGCGCGCGCACGCGACGAGCGCGAATAGAACGACGTACCGCATTCGAAGAGCCTAGCGCGTGGCCGTCGGCGCGGACAGCGCGGATGCCGAGTGGTACATCGTGGCGATGACCCGCCGCATCGTCATCGCTCGTCACGGGCAGACGGCGTGGAACGCTCTCGGCAAGCTGCAGGGGCACACGGACATCGAGCTCGACGATGTCGGGCGCGACCAGGCACGCACGCTCGCAACGCTCGTCGGTGCCCACGCGATCGTGCGCGTGTGGACAAGCGACCTCTCGCGGGCGCGACAGACCGGCGAGATCGTCGCGACCGCGATGGGGTTACCCGAGCCGCTCGTCGAGCCCGAGCTTCGCGAGCGGCGCTTCGGCGTGTTCGAGGGACTCACGCGCGACGAATGCGCGGCGCAGCACCCCGACGCGTGGCGAGCGTGGCTCGAGAACACGACGGCCCCACCCGGCGGCGAGCCGCGCGAGGATGCCGTGGCGCGGATGGATCGCGCGTTGCGGCGCATCGCCGGCCATGGCGAGGGCACGGCTCTTGTCGTGTCGCACGGCGGCGTGATGCGCCTCTGGCTGATGGAGCAGCTCGGGCGGACCGTACCGCTGATCAAGAACGGCACGATCTACGTCGCCGAGCTCGGCGATCGCTTTCGCGTACTCGACTAGCGTGCGATCTGTTCGGCACACGGAACGAGACCGATCGCGTCGATCTCGTTCCAGCCTTCGACCGCCTTCGAGCCGAGCTCCACGCGCACTGCGGCGATCGGCTCGGCCGTGCAGCCGACGTCGGCGCGCAGGATGTTCAGGTTCTGGCCCGTCGCGCTCGGGTTCGCGCGATACGCTTCGATCCGCTTGCCGCTCGTGGTGATCATCGTGATCGAGCGCACCGCGCCCGGGTTGTACGTCTCGTAGATCTCGACGGCGCTCGCGCGCCTCGGCTGCGCGAAGCCGACCTCGAGGTACTCGTCACGATCGTCCGCATCGAGCGAGGCCCACGCGTTCGAGTTGTCACCGTGCGCCGGGTATACGTCCGGTGCGCCGAGGACCTTGTTCGCGGCCCACGAGTCCGCGGTGTACTGGGTCGACATCGCACGAACCGACGACGCCCACTGCTGCGGCGCGGGGGGAAGAGCCACGATGACAGGAACGATGGGAGCGATGGGAGCGGGAGGCTCCACCGTCCATGCAGCGTCGATCAGGTCGATCTGCGCGCGGTACTCCGACGCAGTGATCCGTCCGTGTGTGAGGTCCGAGCACGCGAGTAACCGCCGTGCAACGAGGCCGCGATCGTGCGCGTCGAGCGACGACGGGTCCATAGCGATGCGGCATGGATCCGGCGCCTGCGTCCGGAGCGCGAGCGCGGCGCTGCCGATCGACACACCGACGAGCGAGACCGACAGACCTGCCAGGAACAGCGAACCGATGACGAGGCGTTTGGACGGAGCAGCGAACATGCGTGGTGGAACGCGCGAACGAGGTAAAAGGTTCGCTGTTGCTGCGGTACCCTCGAACGCGTGAGGGGCTACGCACGCTTAGCCACGGTGGCGATATGTGGGTGCGGGTAGCTCGATGCCGATCGAGAACTACTACCTGGGCTGTCCCGGCTGGGGCATGAAGAGCTGGCTCGGACGCTTGTTCCCGTCGGGGACCAAGGACCGCGACTTCCTCGCGCGCTACGCGGAGGTGTTCAACACCGTCGAGGGAAACACCACGTTCTACGCGCTGCCAACGCCCGACATCGTGGCGCGCTGGCGCGATTCGGTCCCCGATGACTTTCGCTTCTGCTTCAAGTTTCCCAAGACGATTTCGCACGACAAGCAGCTCGTCGATTGCGCGGACGACGTCGCGACGTTCCTCGATCGCATCGCGGCGCTCGGGCACAAGCTCGGCACGATCATGCTTCAGTTGCCGCCGCGCTTTCGCGATCTCGTTCGCCTGCGCGCGTTCCTCGCGGCGCTGCCGGGCGAGCTGCAGATCGCCGTCGAGTTTCGCCACGAGGTGTTCTTCGCGTCCGGTCCCGAGGAGGACGAAGCGATGGAGCTGCTACGCGAGCGCGGCGTGGACCTCGTCATCATGGACACCCGCGGCATCCACGCGAGCAAGAGCCTCGAGTTTGCAGACGTCCGAGGGCGCAAGCCGGCGCTGCCGATCGTCATGCGTGCGACCGCGGCGCGACCGATCGTCCGTTGTGTGCCGCACGAAGTGTTCGCCGAGACGCTGCCGTTCCTCGCGGTGTGGCCGCCTCAGCTCGCGCGCTGGATCGCTGAAGGCAAGCGCCCCTACTTCTTCATGCACGCACCTGACGACACGTTTGCTCCGGAGAACGCATATGCCTTCCACCGAATGCTGCGCGAACAGATCGCACAGGGGGAATCCAAGGGAGCTCCCCCCGATGTAGGGCAGTTACCAGCGTGGCCGGGCGCACCAAAGCAACTCGGACTCTTCTAGAAGTGTCCCACCGTTGCCACTGCCCGAAACTGGCCATCCTCACCTGCGATGGCGACGATTTACCGATGGCTTCTTCGATGATCCGCTTCGCGAAATCCGAGACCCGCGATCTGGCCGATGCGGACCGGCTCTCGATCCAGCGCAGCTGGGGCGAGCCGACCGAATGGAACATGAAGGGCTCCACGTTCTTCACGGCGTTCGTGGTGATCGGTGTCGCGCTGACGGTGATCGCGCTGATTCTGCGTTAGCCCGATACACGCGCAACGTTGGCCCAGCGCTACCCGAGACTTCGGACCGCGTACCGATACGTTGTCAAACGATGGCAGTACCCGATATGGCCGAGGGCGTCGACAAGACCGGTGTTCACTCGGTCATCGTTTTAGACGCGCCGACCGCCAGAGATGCAGTCCGGCTCTCCCTCGTCTGCGTCACGGGCGCCGACCTCGGGCGCCAGTTTCGCGTCGGCTTCGCTCCGGCGATCATCGGTCGCGGGAGCGTCGACATCGAGCTCTCGACGACGGACATCTCGCGCCGACACGCCCGAATCTCGATCGGCGATCAGGGTTTCCAGATCGAAGACCTCGGCAGCGCGAACGGGACGTTTCTCAACGGCGTACGCGTAGCGAGCGCGACACCGTTGCGCGTCGGCGATCACATACAGATCGGCAACACCGTGCTCGTGTTCGCCCAGCGCGACGAGCTCGAAGAGCGCATGCAGCGCGTCCAGCGCCTCGAGGCGATGGGGGAGCTCGCGGGTGGGCTCGCGCACGACTTCAACAACACTCTGTCGATCATCGTGGCGAACCTCGACTTCATCGAGGAGTCGCTTCCGGCGAACGCTGAGGAAGCGCGCGACGCGCTCTCGTCGATCCGCAATGCCGCGATGTCGGGCTCCGCACTCGCGAAGCGCCTCACGCGCCTCGGCAGCGCGGATCCGCTCACGTTCGCGCTCGTGCCGCTGACGAGCCTCGTCGAGCAGACCGTCACGATGTCTCGCCGTCAGTTCGGCGCCGAGGTCTCGATCTCGACGAACATCGAGAGGGACCTCGCGGTGCTCGGCTCCTACGAGGAGCTGCACCAGGTGCTGGTGAACCTCCTGCTCAACGCGCGCGATGCGATGTCGGGCAGCGGTTCGATCCGCGTCGAGGGGCGTTCGATTCACTGCGACGCGCAACAGGCGCTCGCGCGCCACCTCCCCGCCAAGGGCGACTACGTCGAGATCAGCGTGATCGATTCCGGTACCGGCATGGACGACGCGACCCTTGCGCGCGCGTTCGATCCGTTCTTCACGACGAAGCCGCGCGGCAAGGGGAGCGGTCTCGGCCTCGCGATGATCCACGGCTGCGTGCGCCGCCACGGTGGCTCGATCGAGGTGACGTCGAAGGTCGGTCGCGGGACGACGTTCCGCCTGCTGTTCCATCGAGTCGCGCGCGCAGCGCGCTGATCAGTCGGGGCTGCCGAAACCGAACGAGACACCGAGGCCGATCGAGTAGTAGCCGTTGTTCGACGGCATCTGCATGCCATCGCGCAGCTTCGGCATCACGCCGATCGCGCCGAGCAGGAACAACCGGATACTCTGCACCGAGCCGTGCGGCCTGCGTGCGATGTCGATGGCGGCACCCGCCGTCGCAGCGGTGTAGACGCCTTCGACGGCACCATCGACGCGCCGATCGTTCTCGTTGTCGCAATCGATCGCGACGCCGGACGGATTCACGCAGTACTCGCCCGTGGCGTCGAGGTACGTCGCCGACAGCGACGCCATCAAGTGGCCGCTCAGCCAGCTCCAACGCGACTGGATGCCCGCGTCGATCGCGAGCTCGCCGCCGAACCGCGTCGCCTGGTAGGTCGCGCCCGACGACGAGCCATCCGCGTGACCGCCGTACGCGACGGCGCCGATCGAGAACGCGCTGTCGAGGCGACGGCGGTAGCCGACCATCGGCTCGATCGGCGAGTCGCCATCTTCACCCCACTTCCGCGCGCCGAGGATGAGGCCCTTCGTGCCGAGGATGCGATCGGGCTCGATGATCGCGTGGACCTGCGCGGTGCCCGACTGGTCGCCGCTGCCGTCGTTTGCAGCGTCGCTGAGATAGAACGCGGGCATGATGCCGGCCTGTAGCTCGACGCCGGGGCGACCAACGGGGACGGCCGAGACGCCGGTGGTTGCCGGTGTGGGCCCGAGTGTGGTGCAGGCGGTCGCGGCGAGTCCGAGAGCGAGGAAAGTCGTCGTGCGCATGTCCTGAAGACACACGACGTCCGCTTCGTGGGAACCGGTATGATCTGGCAACGGTGCGCTCGATCTCGTCGATCGCATTGGGAACGAGGGCCATTTCGTACTAGACGCGCCTCTGGGTGCACAACGCGTGCGTCCCGATGACCAAGCTGCGCGCGAAGAGCTGAAAACCACGTCGACCTCGTGCGGGCATCGCTGGACAGACGCTCGTCGGAGAGAGCAACGTCCGCTGATGCCGACGCCGTTCCGCTGCGCGAACTGCAAGAGCTACATCACGCCGCAGGAGCTCGAGCTGCGAAAGCCGCCTGGGCATCCGTGGGGCTTGACCGCGGAGGGTGCGCGCGTCGCCGTCGAGAACGAGGCGCGTGGCGGGGACAATCCGCAGTGCACCCAGTGTGGCAACCGCACGCTGGTGCGACCAACGTGATCAGCCGCCCCAGCTGATCGTCGCCCAGCCCGACTCCTGCGAGGTGCCGTCTTCGAAGAAGACGACGAACTTCACCTGCGTCGTCGAGCCAGGCGCGAGGGTGTGCAAGCTGCGCGCAGTGGATCCGACGATGTCGCAACCGTTGCCGTTCGGCGCGCACGGCCACTCGATCTGCGTTCCATCTTGGTAGCGCCGGTACGTCACCGCACGAACCAGCGGTCGGTTCGCGGTCACGTTGACGGGCCACGCGTTCGTACCGTCGGAGAGCTTCATCACGTCGAGCGCGCGAAAATCTACGATGCGCGCGGCCTCGGCCGGTGGCTGCACCGTCTGACCGAACCGCGCGAGGTGCGTCGCGAGGACCTGCCGGTTGTGATCCAGGAATCCCGGTCGCGCGCCATCCCACACGCACGACGAGTTCGCACTCATGATGTCTTGGCATTGATCGACGTGATTCAGGCCGAGCATGTGGCCAATCTCGTGCGTCAGCGTCTCGCAGATCCGTTGCGCGCGATGGTCCGTTCGATGATCCGCGCTGAACACGAAGCCGGTGCCCCGCTCGACGATGGCGCCGACGCCGGTGTCCGCTTCGCCCCACGCGTTCGTGTTGAAGACGCTCATGCTGCCCGACACCACAGCGAGCAAGTAGTCACCACTCGTCGGTTGCTGATCGACGAGCGTGATCGGAAACCCGGCGAAGTAGTTCTGCGAACACGACATGATGTAGCGCCACTCGTCCTGCGTCCCCTCGAACGCGGGAAAGTCGGCGTGTGCGAGGCCGTGAAACGCGACCGTCGACGACACCCAGCGCGGCGCATCGCTCGTGGTTCCGCCGAGGATGCGCCCACCACCACCGTGTACGTAGACCACGAGGTTGTTCGACGGGGCGGCCGTGTTCGTTGTCACCGGCCCGACCGGCACCGGCGCGGCCACGGACGTCGGCTCGGCTGGACCCGTCCAGCTCACGCCCCACGACGCCCATCGGTTCTGCATACTGGGGACACATCCGACCAACGCCAGGGTGAATAGGGCCGCGTTCCGCATGTCGTTCTCTCACCTGCGGCTTCCTCGCCACCTCCGCACCCTCGTGTCGTCGCGGACTTCCCCGCCGGCGAGAACTGCGAGTCACACGCGATGTGGTCGCGACATCACGACTTTTTAGTCAACGCAGAAACAAGCCGACACAATCTCAACGGGTCTAGGAGGTGGTCGACTTCACAGAACATGAGCGAGCAGCGTGCGCGCGTGGTCGTCGTCGATGATGACGTCCTGTACCTACGCGGGGTGAAGCGCGCGCTGCTGCGGCGCGAGACCCCCGTCGAGCTCGTCACGTTCGTTCGTGGAGACGACGCGGTCGCCTACCTCGCGAAGCACCCGGCGACCGTGGTCGTCCTCGACCTCCGGATGCCCGGGTTCGACGGTCTCGAGGCGTGCCGGCAGATCAAGGAGCGTCACCCCTCGATGTGGGTCGCGATCGCGTCCTCGCACATGTCTGCCGAAGCGCGCGAACAGGTGGTCGCCGCCGGCGCCGATCGCGCGGTCGCGAAGCCGTACGATCTCCCCGCACTGCTCGCGCAGCGCGACGTCGAGCTGTCACAGGGTTCGAACGCCGTCGAGTTGCTCAGCGCCGATCACATCGAGATGGCGCGCAACATCGCCGGCTCGCTCGCTCGTCGCTACAACGGCTTCATGTCGGCCGAGGACATCGACGGCCTCGCGCTCCTCGGACTGTGTGAAGCCGCCGCGCGTTACGACGCGTCCAAGAACGGTCTATTCATCGCATTCGCAGCGATGCGCATTCGCGGCGCCGTCCTCGATGAGGTTCGCAAGGTGGGCTCGAAATCACGCACCGACTACCAGCGCGCACGTCGCGTCTCCGCGGCCCGTCGCGCCATCTCGACCGACGGTACGCACGAGGTGACCGACGCCGAGGTCGCGGCAATGGTCGGCGTCGCCATCGACGATCTGCAGAAGGTGCGCGCCTCGTGGATCCGCCTACCGACCCAGGAGATGCGCAGTCTGCCGGGCGACGCACCCGCGATGCAGGAGATGATCGAAGCCGCGCGTCAGAAGGCGCAGATCGTGCAAGCACGCGCGGACCTCGCGCCCGAAGAGGCCGAGGTGATCCGTCGCCACTACGACGCGGGAGAATCGCTCGCGCAGATCGCGAGCGCGCTGGGCCTTTCCGAGCGTCGCGTGATCCAGCTGCACACGAAGGGCCTCTCGCGCCTCCGCGCGATGTGCCAGCCGATGGAGAGCGCGGTCTAGAAAAACGAAAGGCCCTCGCAGGGCCTTTCGAGTCACATCACGGTGGTGACCACACCTGCGCCGATCGTCTTGCCGCCCTCACGCAGGGCGAAGCGGACCCCGGGCTCGAGTGCGACAGCGCGATCGAGCGACAGGTTCACCTCGGCGTGCGCACCCGGCGTGATCTCCGACTCGAGCTGGTCCAGCGTGGCCGTCACGTCGATCGCACCGACGAACAGCTGCGGCCGGTAGCCAGCGCGGATCGGCTTCGCCCGCCCGCCCTCCTTGGCGGTGAGGAGGTAGATCTCCGCGCGGCAGCGACGGTGCGGGTGAACCGAACCGGGCGCCGCGAGGACGTGTCCGCGTGCGATGTCGTCGCGCGACGTGGAGCGAAGACGCAGACCGACGTTCTCGCCGGCCTTCGCCACGGTCTGCTCGCGGTGAAACGACTCGATGCCCGTCACGACGACGGGACGGATCTCGCCGTCTCGACGACCGATGATGTCGAGCGTGTCCCCGATGGCGAGTGTGCCGCGCGCGACGCGACCCGTGACGACCGTGCCGATACCGTCGATGGTGTGAACCGTCTCGACGGGCATCATGAACGGCGCCGCGAAGTCACGAGCGGGCGCGGGGATCGCGCGATCCATCGTCGCGACGAGCTCGTCGATCGCGTGCACCCACGGGTCACCGAGGTTGCCCTTGGTGATCGCCGCGAGAGCTCCGAGCGCCGAGCCCTTCACGACCGCTACGTCGACATAGCCGTGCTGCGCGAGCAACTCGCCTACCTCGAGAACGACCAGGTCGACGAGCTCCGGATCGGCGACGTCCATCTTGTTCACGAACACGACGAGGTGCGGCACGCCGACCTGACGCGCGAGCAGTACGTGCTCGCGAGTCTGCGACTGACCGCCCTGCGTCGCGTCGACGAGGAGGATGGCGCCGTCCATCTGCGACGCGCCCGTGATCATGTTCTTGATGTAGTCGGCGTGGCCCGGGCAGTCGACGTGGGCGTAGCGACGCGTCGCGCTCTCGTATTCGACGTGAGCGAGATTGATCGTGATGCCCTTGCGACGCTCCTCGGGAGCGCTGTCGATCTGGTCGAACTGGCGCGCGACGCCACCGTTGCGCGCAGCCATTACCTGGGTGAGCGCAGCCGTGAGCGTGGTCTTGCCGTGGTCGACGTGACCGATGGTTCCGACGTTGAGGATCTCCTTCTCTTTCATTGCAGTCTTCCTTGCGAGTGGGGCGGCTCGCTGTGAATGGAATAGTGCCCCGAAACGCAAAAAGCCCCGCGGCATCGCGGGGCTGAGTGAGCACCAAGTGACTTGGTGCTGCTACGAGCTCGGACGCACGTGCATCGAGCAGCTCGGACCGAGCTGCAAATCCATCGATGACGACGACGAGCGGAACATTTCTGACCGAATCTAATGAGGCTTCCCGACGAGATTGTCAATCGGAGACTTGCAAGTCCATGTAGAGTGCCGCCCCATGAACTGTCCGAAGTGTGGAGTGGCGGTGACCGCCGATGAGAAGTTCTGCAGCGGCTGCGGTACGGGCATCGCGGCTGGAAGTGATGGCACTGCGATCCTCTACGATCGCGTCGCGACACCCAAGGTCGACCTCGCGAGCGGGCACGGGCACCTCGGCACCGCGCGCAAGTGGTTGCTCGCGATCTCGATCATCACGCTCGTCAGCGGTCTCATCTTCTACGGGATCAACAAGAGCGAGATGGAGAAGCAGCTCCGCGACGCCGAGGTCCAGCTCTCGCACCTCACGCCGGCGGAACGCGACGAAGCGCTGAAGCAGACCGTGAACATGACCTGGGACGAGGTCGTCGCGCACGATCGCGGTCTCGTGAACATGCTGCTCGCGATCAACATCGCGCTGTCGGTCATCTATTTCGGCCTGTGGTTCTGGGCGAAGAAGAACGCGTACGCGGCGGCGCTGGTCGCGTTGTTGTTATTCCTGACCGTGATCGTCGCGAGTGCCGTCTGGGAACCTCAGACGTTATATCAAGGCATCTTGATCAAGATCTTGTTCATCGCCGCGCTCGGCAAGGCCGTCGCGGCGGGTCGTGAAGAGCGACGTATTCTCGGCACGACGTGAGCGACGATCCGAACAACCCGTGGGGACCTCCACCCGCGCAGCCGGCACCCGCCGAAGCCGTACCGCTCGTCGGACAGGTCGATGCGCGGTGCCCGACGTGCTGGTTTCGCATGAAGCCGGGCGCGACGTTCTGCGCACAATGCGGAAACCGCGTCGCGGCCGCGCCAGCGCAGCCTGCGTCCGCGTCGATGGCCATGCGCCTGCGCGGCGGCGACGTGAAGATGGTCATCTGGTACTTCTGCCTGTCGCTCGCCGCGGCCGCCGCGTGGATGATCTACGCGCGCGTTACCCAGGACGGGTTCCACACGTTCGTCGGTGGCTCGATCACGCTCGGGGTGCTCACGGTGATCTTTGCGGTCACGAATCGCAGCCTGATCATCGAGCCCGCGAGCCGCATCGGTTTCGGTCCGCTCGGCTATCTGTTGATCCTGATCGCGGCGGTACCGATCGTGCTGCTCGTCGCGGGCTACGTCGAGGTCGTGAATGCATGGTTCGGCATCAAGGTGCCGAGCGAGCTCTCCGAATTCGAAGGCAAGAATGTCCTCTGGCCGATCCTGCTCGTCGTGATCATCCCGCCACTCGAGGAGGAGCTCGCGTTCCGCGGTCTCATCTATGGCGGCCTGCGGAAGAGCTTCACGGTGGCCGAGACGTTCATCGTGTCGTCGTTCGCGTTCGCGATCCTGCACCTGTCGGTTCCGTCGCTGGTCACGCACTTCCCGCTCGGAATGTACTTCGTGTGGCTGCGCCACAAGTCGGACAGTCTGTGGCCCGGCGTGTTCGCGCACGCATGCCACAACCTCGGCGTCTGTATCCTCGCCTGGGCTCGTTAACCCCAGGGATCCCCTCGTTTGACCAGACATTCGTCTGTTCAAACTCGCTGCTCCCTGGCCCGGGGTTCGGGCATTCGCCCTCACCCGTCTATTTCGTTGGGGTCCCCGGCTCGCAGACGAGCCACCCCAACACCCTGCGGATTCGGTTGGTCGGGATCGACACAACCGAACCCTAGGGTTAGATCTTCGCGGCCACGGCACGCAGCGTCGCGCCCGCGTCCTTGTCGATCACTTGGTGATGCGACAAGACGATGCGCCGCAGATCCGGAACATCGGCGAGACGCTCGAGGTGCGAGCGAAACGCCTTCTTCTCGCTGATCACGAACCACTTCATCACGCGGCTCACCCGCGGGCCGCCCGTCGAGCCGGTGATGCGCTTCAGCACGAAGCCGGTGAAGCCCGACAGGTGCGGCATGTTGAAGACTGCATCGTTGAACACTAGGGTCGTACCGTCACGGTCGCGGACGATCATGACGCCCTCGCGACTCTTCGTGCCGTCGAGCGTCGCGAGCTCCACCGCGCCGTCGGGCACGAGCTGCGCGTATCCGCCGCTGACCGGCACGACCTGCGAGACCGCCTTCGCCGCGCCGTCGGGGCACAGCACCTGCGCACTCGGATAGCGGTCGTGAAAGATCTTCGCGTCCAGTCGGTGATAGCCGTTCGGGACGACGATGGCTTCGATCGGTCCGAACGCTTCGATCTCTTTCATCTCCGAATCGCCGAGCGCGATGCCATTGTGGATCACGAGCCCGCCGTTCGTGCGCTTCGCGATCGTCATGACTCGTTTCAGCGGCATGCCGGGGACATCTGCCTCCACGCGCCACACACGCTCGCTCAGCTTCTCGATCGGTCCATGCGGCCCGACGGTCCACTCGGTCTTCCATTTCGGCACGACGCCACTCTGTCAGACACGAGCGCCGCGCGACAACCGGGCAAGTCGTCGCAGCGTGTGGACGAGGAAGCGCGGATCGCGCCAGTCGCTCTCGCGCATCAGATCACGCAGCGCCATCTTCGCGCCGCGCACGCTCTGGTACCAGGGCGCCATCAAGTAACGCGGAAACACGGCGCGCTCGTCGCCGTCGCGACACGCGAGATCGGCGTCGACCTCGTCGCCGCGGACGAGCGCCGCGAACGCGCTCCACAGATCTACGCCGGCGCTCTCGGCGCACGCGATCGATCCCCATGGCCGCGGGTTGATCTCCAAGAGCGCTACGCTTCCGTCGGCGCGGCGAATGACATCGGCGCTCGCGATGCCGGTCCACCACAGCTCCTGGATCGCGGTGGCCCCGACCTCGCGTACACGCGTGTCATTGGTCGAGCGCATGCGAATCGCGGGGCCCACACGCGCGGGCCACTGCTCGAGCTTCTCGCCCGCGTACAGGCGCAGCGCGCGCCCCTCGTCGAACACGCCGCCGACGAGGTATGTCGGTCCGCTCGCCCACTCCTGTAGGCACCACGCACCGCCGAGCTCGCGTGCCCACCGCATCGCGGCATCGAGCTCGCGCGCGTGGTCGACGATGCGCACGCGCTCGCCGCCGACACCGACGTCGCCCTTCACGACGAGAGGGAAGAGCAGGTCGCGAACGGCACGGTCGATCCCCGGCGTATCGTCGACGTCGATCCGGCGCTGGCGCAAGGTCGGGACCCCACGCGCGGCGAGCTCGTCGACGAGCGCGATCTTGTCGCGCAGCACTCGTCGTTGCCATGCATCCGTCGACGGCCACACGCGATCGCTCCACGGGACACACGCGTCCCACAGCCGAACCATCAACCGCTCGGAGAGCGGGATCACGAGGTCGAACGCCCAGAAGTGAGCCGGAATCGCAGGAGAGCTTCCAGCGTTTACGCTTGGTGCGCGCTCCTCCTCGGCGGTCATCTTCTCGTCGATCCACCCCACGAGCTCCGAGCTGCCGACGTGCGGGCACGAGACCCACGTGACGGTCCTGTGCGACGTGCGCACGCTCGTGCCGTTCGCCGTGGCTACGGTCACCGCGAACCCTTCGCGCTCGAGCGCGCGCGCGAGCTCGAGCGTCTGAGTCCATCCCTCGTCGATCAGCAGCACACGCTGCCTCCTCGACGACAAACGCGCCCTCTCTGGACGTGCGAAGCCCTCCACCGCGAACCACCTTACACGAGCGAGCGATCGAGTTGCTCGCGCGAAGCACGTCGTTCGATCGACGCGTGTGAAGAATCACGTGACCTGGATCTGACGGCGATGTCGCGGTTCATGACAATTCTCCGTCGACGAATCGCGAACAGCGCTGTTCGCGCTCGCGTGAGGATGGCTATCATCGCCCCTGGTGGGGATCATCTGGCTGCTGGTGCACGCGCTGGCGATGGTCGTGTTCGTCAACCGCTACTTCGGTGGGCTGGTGATGCGCATGATCCGCGGCGCGACGTGGGACGAGGTCGACGATTCATTCGTCCCGACGGTCACGGTGATCATCCCGCTGTTCAACGAGGGAGCGTCGCTGGAAGACACTCTGCGCACGGTGCTCGCGAGCGACTATCCCCGCGACAAGCTACGCGTCGTCGTGGTCGACGACTGCTCGAGCGACGACAGCTTCGAGATCGCGAGCAGCTTCGGGTGTGACCAGCTTCGCGTGAAGCGCAACGCGCACAACCTCGGCAAGCGGCACAGCATCATCGAGGCCGTCCGAGAAGCGGACAGCGAGATCATCGTGTCGATCGACAGCGATGTGATCGTCGAGCCGAACGCCATTCGCGAGCTCGTGCGTCGCTTCGCACGGCCGGAGATCGCCGCGGTCGGCGGCTGGGTCGACATCCGCAACAAGCACGACAACTGGCTCACGCGCATGCAGACCGTGAAGTACTGGTACGCGTACTACGCGATGCGAAACATCGAGTGGGGCTTCAAGCGCATGTTGTGCCTGAGCGGCTGCCTCACTGCGTATCGACGCCACGTGCTGCTCGAGCTCGAGCCCGTACTCGCCGCTCGCGCGCTGATGGGAATGCCGATCAAATACGGCGAGGACCGTTACCTCACGCGGCAGATCGTGAAGGCGGGATACCTCACGACGCTCACGCTCGCGGCGCGCTGCCGGACCTTCGTTCCGCGCACGTTGAGTGCGTATTTCTCGCAGCAGCTTCGCTGGCGGCGCTCGAACGTCGTCGATTACACCGGTGGGCTCGCGCACATCTGGAAGCTGCATCCGTTGATCGCGATCAACTACTTCGCGATGTTCGTCGTGCTCATCGGCTATCCGATCGCCGTCGTTCGCGCGCTCGGCGCAGACGTGTTCTTCCCGGCTCTTGTCGGGCACATGCACGTGCTGCTTCTGTTCGGCCTGTATTACCGATGGCGCGTACGCACGTGGGCGCCCGAGGATCGCGTCGGCGCACTGAGCTTCCTCCCGCAAGCGGTGCTCATGCCCATCACCTATGCGCTGCTGACACCACTGGCCCTTTTGACACTCGATTCGACCAGCTGGGAGACGCGGGGCAGACCCGCACCTGTCGCGGGGACGTCGCACGAGAAGTCAGACGGGCTCGATGCGTCGGCCCTGGCAATCGTCGTGGAGCCGCGGTAGCACGCGGGCATGAAGAAGCTGATCGCAGCGACGCTGTTTGTCATGGCGTGCAGTGGAACCCCGGCGCCGACCACCACCGCGACTCCCGTCGGAGGTGGAGGCGAGACCACCGATCCGACGTCGACCGATGTCGCGACATCTACCAGCACCAAACCCGAGATCGGGACCTGGGGCTTCGATACGAAGGGCATGAACACGAAGATCGCGCCGGGCGCGAGCTTCTTCGACTACGCGAACGGAACCTGGGCCGCGACGACGAACATCCCCGACGACAAGTCGAACTACGGCATGTTCACGGCGCTCGGTGATCGCAGCGACGATCGCACGAAAGAGATCATCGTGAGCGCGAAGGCCGCCGATGGTCCCGACGCGAAGAAGGTCGCCGACTACTACGCGAGCTTCATGGACGAGGCGGCGATCGAAGCGAAGGGCCTCGAGCCGATCAAGGCGGACCTCGCGAAGATCGCCGCGATCAAGGATCAGAAGGGCCTCGTCGCCGCGTTCGCCGAGAGCTCGCGCCACCTCCGCAAGTCGCCCTTCTTCACGCTCGTCGTGCAGGACGACAAGAATCCCGAGAGCCACATCGCGATCATCGCGCAGAGCGGCCTCGGCCTCCCCGATCGGGACATGTACGAAGCCAAGAACGCTCAGTTCGCGACGATTCGCGAAGGCTACAAGAAGTACATCGGCACGATGCTCGGCTTCGCGGGGATCACGGACGCGAAGCGTGCGGCGGCCGTGTACGCGCTCGAGGAGAAGATCGCCGCGGTCCACTGGACCAAGACCGCGAACCGCGACTCGGTGAAGACGTACAACAAGCTCACGGTCGCGGAGCTGAAGAAGCTCGCGCCGGACTTCGACTGGACGTCGTGGCTCGCCGCGACCGGCCTCGGCAAGGAAGCCGCGGTCAACGTCAACCAGCCGTCCGCGATCGCGGGCATCGCGAAGCTCGTCAAGACGCAGCCCGTCCAGGTGTGGCGCGACTGGCTGACGGTGAACCACCTGACCGCGTCCGCGCCGTACCTCGCGAACCAATACGTCGACGCGCAGTTCGACTTCTACGGCAAGACGCTCACGGGCACGCCGCAGATCAAGGACCGTTGGAAGCGCGGCGTCGCCGAGGTCACGGGCGCGCTCGGCGAGTCCGTCGGCAAGCTCTACGTCGCGAAGTACTTCACCCCGGCCACGAAGGCGCGCGCCGACGTGCTCGTCAAGAACGTGCTGCTCGCGATGGGCCAGCGTATCGACGGACTCGCGTGGATGAGCGCCGAGACCAAGGCGAAGGCCCGCGACAAGCTCGCCACGTACAACGCGAAGATCGGCTACCCGACCAAGTGGCGCGACTACTCGTCGCTCGAAGTGATCGCCGGTGATCCCGTCGGCAATGACTGGCGCGCGGGCGCATTCGAATACGACCGTCGCCTCGCCAAGCTCGGCCAACCGATCGATCGCGACGAGTGGGGCATGACGCCGATGACGGTCAACGCGTACTACAACGCGGGACTCAACGAGATCGTGTTCCCGGCGGCGATCCTTCAGCCGCCGTTCTTCGACGCGAACGCCGACGACGCGATCAACTACGGCGGCATCGGCGCGGTGATCGGCCACGAGGTCAGCCACGGGTTCGACGACGAGGGCTCCAAATACGACGCGAAGGGCGCGCTCGCGAACTGGTGGACCAAGGACGATGCGGACAAGTTCAAGACCGTGACCGAGCAGCTCGTCGCGCAGTACGACACGTATTGCCCGTTCCCGGCCGCCGACGGGAAGCCCGCACAATGCGTGCAAGGCAAGATGACGCTCGGCGAGAACATCGCCGACCTTGCGGGTCTCACCGTCGCGTACCAGGCTTACAAGCTATCGCTCGGCGGCAAGCCGGCGCCCGTCATCGACGGCATGACCGGCGACCAGCGCTTCTTCCTCGGCTGGGCGCAGGTGTGGCGCCGCCTGTATCGCGATCAGGAGCTCAAGAACCGCCTGTTCACCGACGTGCACAGTCCGTCCGAGTTCCGCGTGTCGGTCGTGCGCAACCTCGACGCATGGTACGAGGCGTTCAAGCCTGCGACCGGCGACAAGCTCTACCTGCCGCCCGAGAAGCGCGTCCGCATCTGGTGAGCCCGAAACGGGCGGCGCTCGATCTCACTCGAGGCCGAAGTCGCTCTTGCGCTTCTCGCGCTCGATGCGCTGCTGCTCGCGCTCGGCGTCGTTGGCACGTTGCTGCTCGCTGATCGCGCGCTCGCGGGCGATGCGCTCGTTGCGCTTTTCGATCTCGCGCTGCGCGTCGCTGCGCTTTGCCGCGAGTTGCTCGCGCTCCGCGCGCGCATTGGCTTCGCGCGCCGCGAGGTCGCGATCGTATGTGTTAGCGCGCTGCGCCTCTTCGTAGCGACGCGCGCGCTCGCGCTCCTCGTGGGCATACACGGTGGCTTCGCGCTGACGCTCGCTCTCGCGGCGGCCGCGGGCAACCGCGTACGCGTCACGCTGCCTCTCGAGACGCTTGCGAGATTCGATTTCGAACGTCGTCTCGTCCCCGGTCATCTTCGGCCGCATCGCGCTCTTGAGTCCGAGCGTCACCGTCGCGCGAACGGGCATGCCATTGGGCATGAACATCGTGTACTTCACGCTGATCGACTCGATCACGCACGGAAACGGGTTCTGCTCGCCCCACTTCGCCACGCAGTAGCTCGGACGCTCCATCTTTCTTGCTTCGTCGACGCTGGCGAGGCTCTTCAGCGCGGCGACGGCGTTCATGACGTAGTCGCTGCTCTCCTCGTAGGCATCGAACAAAAGCTCGACCTTGACGGTCTCGGCACCCATCGCGTCGAACTCCATCGGCTTGGTCGCGAACGACTTGCGGCCGATAGCCTGGTGCTCGCGCCAACTGATCGGCGAATCGATCTGCAGCTCCTTGGGATTGAACTGCGCCTCGACGGTGATGTCGTTCCCGTCGTAGAGGTTGCCGATCGAGAACTTGTAGGCCTGGGGTAGCTTCTGAAAGCTCAATGTCGCCATGTGAAGGGGCCTAATCAGGCGGCCCCTACCGGAGTTGCGGACTTTCTGTGAGAAAGTGCAACCAGGCTAGATCACTAGCGAATCTAGAAGCGGCCGATAACCGCAGCGCCAATCGACTCGTGCGTGAACGTCGGTACGAGCGCGGCCGCGGGCTCCGGCTTGGGCATGTTCTCGGCTTGGTAGTACCAGTAGCCGCCGAGGCCCAGCCCCGCGAGGCCCGCGCCGATCAGCACGATCGAGAGCGGGTAGATCGGATCGTTCGCCGCGAGCGTATAGATGATGCCGCCGAGGAACACCGCGCCACCCGAGCCTCCGACGATGTACGCCTTCTTCCGGAGCTCCTCCGCAGGATCCTTCACGACCTCGGGTTCCTCGGGTGGCTTCTCGACGACATCGGCCGGCTCGGGCGGAATGTCGAACGACGTGAGCGCGCCACCCGCGACGTTGACGGGAATCTCGTGCGCCTTGCCACTCGGATACGTGATCAACAGCGTGTCGCCCTTGGCGGCGACGACGAGCCGCGTCGGGTCCGACGCGCGCAGGTCAGCGCTGCCGCCCTTGCGAACGACCGTGTAGCCCGGCGGCAACGTCTGCTTCTCGACGGTGTTGATCTGAACCCAGCCGATCTGTGGCGTGATCCGCGCGAGCTCGTCCTTGACCGCTTTGATGCGATGGATGATCGCGAACGTCGTCTGCGCGTCGACGTCCGGCTTGTCGGCCGTGATCTTGTCGTACTCCTGCACCGCCTTCTCGAGAGCCTCGGCGGCGGCCGCGTACTGGCGATCCGCTGCGAGCGCCAGGCCGTAGCTCGCGAGCGGATCGATCTTCGGTTCGATCCGGTAGCTCGCGAGGAACAACCGCGCTGCTTCGTTTGGGTTCGTGTCGAGCACGGCGCGACCCGCGAGCACGTAGCACTGCGCGGCGTCGGGCTTGCCTTCACACTCGTCGGCGGCGCTCGCCATCGACGGCGCGAACAGAAGGGTGGCCAGAAGGATCCGTCGGAGCACGACGTGAGCGTAGTCGATTTTCTTGCCTGCTACGGGACGCCGAGCGGCGGAACCGTCGGGAACGGCCAGCGATCAAACAGACCTCGCTCTCGAAGACTTCTCAGAACTGGCCGTCGAACTGACACTGCGCGCCCTGGCACTTGGGCTTCGTCGTGTCTCCGGGCTTGGTGGTCGTCTTCGTATCACCGGGCTTGGTCGTCGTCGTAGTCGTCGTGGTCTTGGTGTCGCCTGGCTTGGTCGTGGTCTTCGGGTCGGTCGGCGTCGACGTGATCGTGACGGTCTTCGTGTCGCCCGGCTTCTTCGTGTCGGTGGGCGTCTCCGTCGCCGGCGACGATGTAATGGTGACGGTCTTCGTGTCGCCCGGCTTCTTCGTGTCGGTGGGCGTGGTCTCCGTCGCCGGCGAGGACGTGATGGTGACGATCTTCTGATCGGCGGGTTTGGTGTCCGTCGGGGTGGTCGGCGTGGCGACCTTCGGGTCGGTGGCAGCCGTGTCGACGGGCTTGGTGTCGACGGGCTTGGTGTCGACGGGCTTGGTGTCGACGGGCTTGGTGTCGACGGGCTTGGTGTCGACGGGCTTGGTGTCGACGGGCTTGGTGTCGACGGGC
>JBJXGN010000251.1:0-2991 GCA_046160585.1 Kofleriaceae bacterium | reverse complement strand
GCGACTTGGGGATCATTGTGCGTTACTCCTTCAAGTGCCCGGAATCCGGAGCGTTCGCCGGTCCGGAGAATTGCGACACGGGCGTCGCCGATCGCGTTCGCGTAGTGCTTCCTGGACTTCGGGCCGGCAAAGATCGTCGGCCATGATCTGCCACGGTGCATCCTCCACGACCTGACGCGCGGGGAGTAGGCCGGTCTTGATGAGGCAGCGGACCGCGTAGTGCGAGACGCCGAGTTGCTTCGCCGCTTCGGTCATCGTCAGGCATCGGCCGTCCTTGGTCTTCGATTCGTAGCCGGAGAGGCCGTGGGTCCGTCGGTGCGAGTTCACTCGCTTCGCTGTCCACGTGAGGCCCCGGCCGGTGGTGAGGCCCATGCGGTTGAGCGTGGCGGCCACGTGTTCGTCGCTCCACCTCGTGGCCATGTCACGGATGACGGCGTCGGCCTCGATGGAGGCGCGCTTGGTGTGCTCCCCCGTCTGCGGCTTCTGCATGCGGTGCTCGGAGTGGTGGTCGCCATGCCAGTGGATCACGAGCACGATCTCGCGTGTCTTCTCGTCGACGTCGACGACGATCTCGCGGATCAGCATGCGCACGAGCCGTTGCTTCACGCTCATCGCGGTCGAGGCGGCGTTCCACGCCGCCTCGAGGTTCCACGCCAGCGATTCCAGGCTCGTTCGATCTGGCGCCGTCGACGGTGCTGCACGTGCAGCTTCCAGTCGAGCTTCGCAGTCGCGCAGTCGGGTGAGCGCCGCGTTCCATCGCGCCTCGAGCTCGGCGGCCACGAGACGGTTGTTCGGATCGACCGACTCGTAGCGGCGCCGCGCGAGCTGGACCTCGTACTCGGTCTGCTGGCGCTCGAGCTCGAGAGCGTGCTTCCGCTCGTCGTCGCGGTGCGATGCCTGCTGCTCTGCCACGATGGCGGCCTCGATCGCCATCGGTTGTACGACGTCGAGGAGCAACCGCGCTACGACGAGATCAGGCCGGGTCGAACCGAAGGCGATGCAGCGCGCGGTCCCGTGCAGCGCGTGACCGAGGTTGCAGCTGTACCGCGGCATGCCGTAGTGGCCGCTGTAGATGACGCGCAACATGCGTCCGCACCGCCGGCATCGCAGCAGACTCGACAACAGGGCACGACCTCCGCGCCCAGACTTCGCGTCGCCGGCGGGCTTGCTGTACGCGTTCTTCTGGATGCGCTCCTGGATGCGCTCGTACTGTTCCCATCCGATGTAGCCCTCGTGGTGATCGCGGAGCAGGACCGTCCACGCGTCCTGCGATCGGGCGTGACCGTACTTCTTGACTGCGCGTCCATCGACGATCGTCGTGCGCGACTCGGATCGCCCGTACGCGTATGCGCCCGCGTACATCGGGTTCTGAAGCACGGAGATGATGTTGCGATACGAGGGCGGCCGCCACTCAACTTGACCCCGCGTGAGGCGTTTGCCGTCAGCGGGTCGCGGGAACAAGAGGCCGTCGGCGTTCGTGCGGAGCAGCACTTTCCTCGCGCTGCCAAGTCGTTCGAACAGCCGGAACACCGTGCGCACCGCGTCTTGGATCCGACGATCGGGATCGAGCTCGATCTTGCCACCCACCGGCCACACGAGGCCGATTGGCACCGCGAAGCGGAGCTCGCCGCGGCGTGCCTTCGCGATCGCGGCGTCGAGCAGTCGGCGGCGCATGATCGTCAGCTCGAACTCGCTCATCGTGCCCTTGAGGCCGAGCAGCAGCCGATCGTTCGGCAGACTCGGATCGTAGACACCGTCGACGTCGAACACGCGTGCGCCGACGAGTCCGCAGAGCTCGAGCAGGTGATGCCAGTCGCGCCCGTTGCGGGCGAGCCGCGACGCCTCCAAGCAGAACACGCCACCGACAACGCCCTCGCAGATCTGCGCCACCAGCGACTCGAAGCCCGGCCGGGCACTCGTGCCGCTCGCAGAGATCCCGAGATCGTCATCGATGACGACGACTTCGCGGAACCCGATCTCGCGCGCACGATCGGCGAGCTCGTACTGGCGTCGTTGACTCTCGAGGTTCTCCTCGACTTGGATCAGCGTCGACTGACGGACGTAGACGATCGCACGCCGATCGAGAACGCTGGCAGGAAGCTCACCGCGTTTCATCGCGATCCTCCTTTCGCGTGTTTTGCTCGGCAGCGACCAGCAGCAGCTCGGCGAGCGCGCGCAGGATCTGCTGCCGCACGCTCGGCTCGACTACGACACGGGCGAGGTCGTGGCGGCGCGGCAGCAACGCGAGTTGGTTTGGTGGGGGCGGTAGGGCCTTCATCGGATCGCTCCTGCTCCCGGACGGGGGAGACGCTCCGATCAAATCCCAGAGCTGCCAGCGCGGACCGCAGCTCGACGAGCGGGAAGATCGCAGCCCTCGCCGGGCCGAGCGTCATCGCTGCGCAGGTGCCAGCGTCGAGCATCCAGGCCGGCAACACCGTGCGCGACCCGTCCGGTGCCTCGACTACGGCGACGTCCTCACCACCACGATGCTCGCGATACGCGATGCTGATCTCCACGCCAAACTGCGGATGCCACCGGTAGTGGACGACGGCGCGTTCGCCAACACGGGCAGAATGAACAGGGCGTCGCGATCGGTCGAAAGAACTTCTTGTTCACAGGCTCGGCCGCCGCCGCCGCCCGCATCGCTTCGGCCTACGGCCTCGTTCAGTCATGCCGTGCGCTCGGCATCTCCACCCGCGACTACCTCATCGACGTTCTCACCAAGATCGAGACCGGATGGCCGGCCCGGCGGCTCGTTGAACTGCTGCCGCACAACTGGGCCGCCGCGAGAAACGCCGACTCGAACGCTGGCTGATCGGCGGCCGTCAAGCGGCCATGGCGAGGCGGTCGGTAAGGGGCTTACAGCTCGGGTGCGTCGCTGGGAAACCCGACGTGCGCGAGCATCGTCCTGGCGACACGCTTGTCGGTGATCTCCGCGATCGGCTTCATCCGGCCGCCGCAGTTGCCACAGAGCAAGGCGTCGATCGAAAA
>JBJXGN010000250.1:0-5717 GCA_046160585.1 Kofleriaceae bacterium | reverse complement strand
TCGCGCGCGTCAGTGCGCTGCTCGACTACCGTGCGTTCCTTGCAGCGTACCGGGCCGCGCGACAACGCTGGCTCGCCCATCGCGACGCGACGTTCCCACCCGGCACGTACTGGCTTGCCAAGTTCGCTGCGGTCCCCGTCGCGTCACTTTCGCCGGCCTGACCTCACACGCTCAGCGACTCCCACACAACCCGAACGCTCGGATGCGCGCTCCGCTCCGTGCGGCGCCGCTGCATTCCGGATCCGCTATGAACTGTGTCGATGGCGCACTCCTTGTAGCCGACATGGTTCGGAGCTGCAGACGATCTGCTGACTTCGCGTTGCAATGACGACCACGACGAACCCCGTTCCGGCCCCCCGGTCCCCCCGCGACCGCGACGAACCCCGTTCCGGTCCCCCTCCCCCTGGTCCCCTCCCCCGGACTCCTCCCCCTGCTCCCCCGGACTCTCCGCGGAACGCCCAACAAACCCACGTGACCGCATCGATCGCGGTCGGTGATACCGTCGGCTGCGTGAGAAGCGCGCCCGGAATATTCGCGCTCCGGTGCGTCGCGCAGGCAGCGACGCTCGCGTGCGTGCTGGCGGCGTGTGCACCGACGGTCGATGGGCCTGTCGAGCGACAACGCACCGCCGATCGTGAGGACTCCCTGGCGCTCGGTGTACAGCTCGCGACGTTGCCCGGCACTGTGAGCGCGACGGCGACGATCCATCGTGCGGTGCGCGACCCGCTCGGCGTGAGCCCCGCCTCGACCGCGTCGGTCGCGGTGCTCGTCGTCGTCGACGATGCGACCGATCGCGCCGCGACCACGACGGCGGCGACCACGCTCGTGAAGGCTGCGGTTCCGGAGGTGAGCGCGCCGGCGGTCGTCGTCCTCGTAGGCGCACATCGCGCGGAGCTCGCGAGGGTCGGCCCGTTCGTCGTCGACAAGGACAGCGCGGGCGCGCTGAAGGCCGCGCTCGCGGTAGCGCTCGTCACGATCCTTGCGCTCGCCGGATGGATCGCGATCCGCGAACGCCGCCGCGCATGAGCGACGCGAGAAGCATGTCGCAGGACCTGATGGTCGCGTAGGACCTCGTCCGGGTCGAAGACGTCCGTCGAAAGTCCCGACTAACGACGGGGGAAGAGCGTCCAGTAGTCGAGCTCGAGGACGATGCGCGAATCCTTCGTGCCCGAGAGCAGCGGCGGCACGGAACCGAGGTCAGCGCTGGAGACGTTCTTCACCGCCGACAAGCGGAGGCGAAGCGCGCCCACGTCGCGGCGGCTCGGGACCTCGGCGCGATCGACGACCTCGGTGAACACGCGCAGCGTGTCGCCCGCGAAGGTCGGCGCGACGTGCGAGCCGCCGTTCCACGCGGCGATGCGCAGCTGCGTGGCGAGGCCGTTGTACGCGAGCGCGAGTGCGACGCTGATGACGTGGCCGCCGTAGACGAGGCGGCGGCCGTGTTTGGTGTCGACGGCCTTGTACGCGTCGAAGTGCACCTGCGCCGTGTTGTGATACAGGCGCGTCGCCTGGACGTGATCGGCCTCCTCGATCGTCATCGCGTCGGGATGATCGAGGCGCTCTCCGACCTCGTAGTCGTCCCAGCGTGCGGTGGAGCCGAAGGCCCACGCGAGATCCGGGAAGCGCTGGAGGTTCATCGCCTCGGGGACCGGCAGGCGATCCGCGGTGACCACGGCGGGGAGTTGCGGCACCTGGTTCGTGCCCTTCGCCGCTTCCTTGTCGCGCTTGGGCAGCATGACCCAACGGATGAACGAGAGGACCTCCTGGCCTTTCTGGTTCGTGCCGCGCGTCCGAACGTAAACGACGCCCGCCTCCCCCGACGAGACCTCGCGCAAACCGATGACTTCGCTTTCGGCGACGAGCGTGTCGCCCGGATAGACGGGGCGCATGAAGCGGACGTCGGCGTAGCCGAGATTCGCGGTCGCGTTGTGCGAGATGTCCGGCACCGACTTGCCGAACACCACGTGGAACACGAGCAGGTCGGGAATCACCTCGCGCTGGAAGCCGAGCGAGCGCGCGAGCTCCGTCGACGATGCGAGCGGCGAGCGGTCACCCGTGAGCGCCATGTACGCCGAGATGTCGCCCCCGTGCAGCGTGCGAGGGACGGCGTGCACCAGATGCTGACCGATGCCGAAGTCCTCGAAGAAACGACCCGTCGATACCTTCCTCATGACGCGAGGACGGACCCTATACCCGGGATCGGCCGACGACAAGCATCCGAAAACGCGAAACGGCCCGCACGGGCCGTTCACTGTCCGAGGTAGCGGACGGTCGGGACGGTCAGTCCGACAACAGGTAGCTGTAGTCGAAACTCTTCGGCGCGCCATCCCACGCCGGGAAGCTCGCGCTCTTGACGGCACCCTCGACGCACGAGCCTTCGGGCTTGCCCGCGAACTCGCCGCCGATCTTGACGCTCGTCACCTTCCCCTCGGGCGAGATGTTCACCTTGAACCTCACCGTGCCCTGGGTGCCCTGGTAACAAGCGCGCGCCTTGCCCGAGACGGCGTTCATGCCGTTCTTGAAGTCACCGCCCGACAGATCCTTCTTGTCGAGCTTGGGCTTGTCGGCCTTCTTCTGGTCGCTGACGCCGGCTTCCTTGAGCAACTGATCGAAGTCCGGATCGCCTTCCTTTGCAGGTGCGGCCTTGGAGTCTTCTTTCTTTTCGACCTTCGGCGCTTCCTTGGGCGCCGGACGATCGTCGCGGATCTCGACCCGGTGTGCCTTGTCCTTCGCCTTCGTAGACGGCTTCGTCTCTTCCTCAGTAAGGTCGACGGCCGGGGTGACCGCGGCGACCTGCTCGGGCGGCGGCGGAAGCGGCTCGACGATGGGCTCGGGTGCCTTCGGCGGTGCCGCGAGTGCGGGCATCACCGTCTCCTTCTTGCGCGTCTCGGTGGCCGCCGCGCTGTGCGACGTGTCCTGGTTCTTGTTGTTCACGACCATGAAGATCGCGACACCCGCAGCGGCGGCGACGAGCGTTCCGACGAGCGCGATGGTCTTGCCCTTGCCACCGCTTTGCTTCGCGGCGATGCGGGAACCGATCGGCGTGATCGCGGGTGCGGCGTCGGCGACCGCGACGGCGGCCGCCGCAATTGGCGCCTCGACGGCCGGCTGCTGCTTCGAGTCCGACTTCGCGCGCTTCGCTTCGGCCTTCGCGGCGGCAGCCGCGGCAGCTGTGGCCTTCTTGTCGGCCTTCTCGATCTCGACGACGCTCGGCAGCTCTGCGAGCGAGGGCAGCGACACCATCTTCGCCGGCTCCGGCAGCGCCACGGCTTTCCATCCGGCCGACGACGACGCGAGGATGTCGTCCTCGCTCACGGCGGGGTTCTGCGTCGAGCGGCGCGACGACAACCGGGCCTTCGTCGACGACGCGAGGCTTCGAATGTCGTGCAGGCCCGAGTCTTCTTCGCGGTCTTCCGATGCTGGCTTTTTTATAGTCATAGAGGTGGGTGGTGGGTTCGCTGCGACAGCGACCGGCACCGGCGTCGCGACCGAAGGCTTCGACTGATCCTGACGAGTCCCCTGGCTCTCCATACTGCTGCCATCCTCTAGACGCGCGAGCGTCCGGCTTGGAAGGCCCTCGAAATAACCCGCCGGCACCTGGTCGTCCAGGGTTTTCATCGCGCGGCGAACTTGATCATCCAGGTCGTCGGACATGGTCACTTCACCGTCGCAGGGGCCGTCCCAGCATGGGGCGACGGAGTTTTGGGTTCGGACGTTTCGTTCTGAGCGAGGCGCTGACGCAGCAATCGCCGCGCCTCGTTCACGCGCCACGCCACGGTGCCCTCGGGAATCTCCAGGATCTCCGCGATCTGCTTGTGCGGCAGCTCCTCGACGGTCGCTAGCACCAACGTGACGCGCAGTGATGCGCTCAGTTGGCTGATGGCCTCGAGCACGCGCGTGATCTCACCGGTCTGCTGCGCTTGCTGCGCAGGGTCGCGCTCGACCTGCCCCAGCGACTCGGGGCGCCCACCGATATGTTGTGCCTCGGAGCTCCCCTTGGTGCGAAGCGCTGTGCCTCGCTTGTCCGAGCGCAGCGAGTTGAGCGCGGTGTTCACCGTGATGCGGTAGAGCCACGTAAAGAAGTCCGCGCGCCCGTCGAACGACGTGAGTCCGCGATACGCCCGAACGAACGACTCCTGCGTGACGTCGTCCGCGTCACTGTGGTTGCCGAGGATATGGAGGGCAGCTGCGTACACGCGTCGTTGATGGCGTTTGACGAGACGACCGAAGGCTTCGCGATCACCCTGTCGCGCCCGGTCGAGGTCTGGATCCTCGTCAGCCATTCCGGGAACTATAAGGTGTTGAAGCCTTGGACGACAAATGAACCGCCGGCCTTGGGTGCTCAGTTGGCTACGAATGTCAGGGTCTTGGGACGATCGCCGACGGTCGTGACCTGACTCACCGTCGACGATCGGCCTCGAACAGCTTGCCGACGAGCGGGGCGGCGAGCTCCGACAGGCGCGCCAGGGAGCGCGAGGCCGCTGCGTTCTCGACCAGCTTTTGCCGCGTGCGCTCGGCGCTGGGCGACGCGGTGTCAGAGGCTCGCTGCCGCGCCGCCACGTCGAGGACGAGGAGCGGATCCGGTCCGGCCTGGACGGTCCGCAGCGCGGTGATCCGCGTGCGTACCTCGCGGAGTGCGTCCGCGACGTCGTCGGCGTACGCGGCAATCAGCTCCTGCGGCGCTCGCGCACCGGCGACAAACGAATCGAGGTCGACGAGCGCGAGATCGCGGAGACGCGTGCACAACGCCTCGTCGGGATCCGGCATCTGGGACGGCGAGCCAGCGAGCCCGATGGAGATCGACGTGCTCATCGTCTGGCCTTCCCGCCCATCCGTGTGAACGCGATGGAGATCGACGTGCTCATCGTGTGGCCTTCCCGCCCATCCGCGTGGACGACGCGCTCATCGTAAACCCTCCCGCCCATCCGCGTGGACGCGACGGAGATCGACGCGCTCCTCGGAAAACCTTGCCGCCAATCCCGTGTGGACGCGATGGAGATCGACGCGTCTGACGTAAACACCTTCGTGCCGCACGACGCGATGGAGATCGACGGGTTCATCGTCTGACCCTCCCATCCGCGTGGACGCGACGGAGACCGACGCGCTCATCGAAACCCTTCCCGCCCATCCGCGTGGACGCGACGGAGATCGACGCGCTCCTCGGAAAACCTTGCCGCCCATCCCGTGTGGACGCGATGGAGATCGACGGGGTCATCGTCTGACGTAAACACCTTCGTGCCGCACGACGCGATGGAGATCGACGGGTTCATCGTCTGACGTTCCCATCCGCGTGGACGCGATGGAGATCGACGCGCTCATCGAAACCCTTCCCGCCCATCCGCGTGGACGCGACGGAGATCGACGCGCTCATCGGAAACCCTTCCCGCCCATCCGCGTGGACGCGACGGAGATCGACGCGCTCATCGGAAAACCTTCCGCCCATCCGCGTGGACGCGACAGAGATCGACGCCCTCGTCGAAAAACCTTCCCGCCCATCCGCGTGAACGCGACGGAGATCGACGCCCTCATCGAAAACCTTCCCGCCCATCCGCGTGGACGCGACGGAGACCGACGCGCTCATCGAAAACCTTCCCGCCGATCCGCGTGGACGCGACGGAGATCGACGCGTTCCTCGAAAAACCTTCCCGCCCATCCGCGTGGACGCGACCGAGATCGACGGGTTCATTGTCTGACCCTCCCATCCGCGTGGACGCGAC
>JBJXGN010000249.1:0-3456 GCA_046160585.1 Kofleriaceae bacterium | reverse complement strand
TCGAGGTACGAGTTGAGCGTGCTGTGCGGCGCCTGCTGGATGCCGAGGTCCTCGAGGATCGAGACGCTCTCGGCCGCGGCGATGCGCCGCGCGGCGGCGCGAAGCATCGCTTCGTCTACACCGGCGCGCGCGCAGTACTCACCCACCGGGATCCCGCGCAGTGCGCCAGCGACGTCCTCGAAGCCGCTCGTGCGCTCGCGCAGGAAGTCGTGGTCCACGAGGTCTTCGCCGACGAGCACGGCGAGCAGCGCCGCGAGACAGAAGGCGTCGGTTCCCGGTCGCACCTGGAGATGGAAGTCGGCGAGGTCGGCGGTCTCGGTGCGTCGCGGATCGATCACGATGAGCGCGCGCTTCGGGTCTCGCGCGATCTCGCGCAGCACCGCGCGCGCACGCGGAAATCCGTGAGACTGCCACGGGTTCTTTCCGACGAAGACGGCCACCTCGGCGTGCTCGAAGTCGGGCGCCGTGTGGCAGGAGGGCTTGCCGTAGAGCTGGCCGTCCACCCAGAACTCGCCGGTCTTCTCCTGCGCGAGCGCGTTCGAGGCGTACCGCATGCCAAGCGCGGCACGCGTCGCCGTCGCGAAGGCGCCGGGAAGGTGGTTCCCCTGCCCCCCGCCGCCGTAGTAGAGGATCTTGTCGCCGCCGTGGGAATCGCGGATCGCGACTAGCTTCGCAGCGACCTCGCGGATTGCGGTGTCCCAGTCGATCGGCTCGAAGCTGCCGTCCGCGCGGCGCCGCAGCGGGGTCGAGATGCGGTCGCGCGCGTTCTGGTAGTGGTCGAGCCGCGCCGGCTTCTCGCAGGTGTAGCCCTGCGAGCCCGGGTGATCCTTGTTGCCGCGCACCCGCGAAATACGCCGCCCCGCGAGCTCCACGTCGATCCCACAGTTGATGCTGCAAAGGATGCAGGCGCTCTTGTGCCAGGTCGTCGACATCGAGTCCTCCACGCGGGGCGCAGTGAGTTCAACAAGAGAATCAACTACCCACGGACGCCGGTCAAGAGGACAACCGAGAAGAAAGGGGACGGTCCCCGGGTGTGAAGTTGCGGGGGCGGGCTAGAGCGTTGCGAGGCGGTCGATGAGCGCGGCGCACGCCGCGCTGGCGTCGACGCTCGTCGCGACGCGCATCGCGCTGCCGAGACCGCTCGCGACCGGCGCCTCGTGGGTGCGCAGGATGCCGCCCTGAATGGTCGGGACGATGCGCAGGTCCTCGAAGCGAAGCGGAGCCGGATCGATCAGCGCCTGCACGGTGAGCGGATCGTGCAAGAAGGCGACGAACTCGCGCGGCTCCGACCCGCCCCAGCCCGTGAAGAGCTTCTTCTGCACCGTGGTCCAATGGCGCGTCATCGCACCGATCGCGCGCGCCAGCGGCCCGGCGCTTTCGAGGCGCGCGAGATCCGCGGGACCCATCCATGTCGCGAGCGTCACGTCGGCGGTGACGAGCGTGGTCGCGAAACCTGCGCCTAGCACCGTCACAGTCGCCTCGGGATCGGAACAGAGGTTGTAGTCGACGCCGTGCCGCAGCTCCCGGTCGCCGAGCTTCACGCTACGGACGTGGCCACCCATCACGGTGAGACCCGCGACGCGCTCGGGAAGCTTCGGATCGAGCGCGAGCGCGCGCGCAAGGTTCGTGAGCGGTCCGATCGCCACGATCTCGAGATTCTCGATCTCGCGCGCGGCTCGAACGATCCGCGCCGGCGCGTACTCCTCGGAGAGCTGCGCGTCGTGCCCATCGGGCAGCGCCTTGCCTTCGTGGCCGAACCAGACGAAGCGGTTGGCGGCGCGCAGCAGCGGCACCTCCTCGCCGGCGCAGACGTCGACTCGCTCGTGCCCCGCGAGACCGAGCAGTCGCGCTGCGATGCGTGCACGCAGCCGCGTGTCGCCACAGACGGTGGTGACGGCGACGAGGTCGAGCGCATCGGGCGCCGCGAGCACGAGACCCAGTGCGAGCGCGTCGTCGACGTCGCTCCCGATGTCCGTGTCGAGCAGGACCTTCCGCGCCAGGGTCAGCTGCTCGGCTCGGCTTCTGGCGGCGTAACGACGAAGAGCGTCACGCCGCTCTCGACCGTCTGCCCCTCGGCCACGCAGACTTCGGTGAGGACACCTTCGATCGGCGACTTGATCTCGTTCTCCATCTTCATCGCCTCGAGGATCACGACGCCCTGTCCCTCGGTGACCATCGATCCGACCGGGATCGCGATCTTCACGACCTTCCCGGGCATCTCGGCGTCGACGCGCTGCGGGCCGGTGACTACGACCTTGGCGGTGCTCGAGAGCAGACGGCTGCGTTCGTCGAGTGCTTGGAGATGGAAGAGCTGTCCGCCGACCAGGACGTCGAAGCCGTGGGCTCCGTTCTCGTCGATGATCACTTCGAACTGATTGCCGTCCTCGATGATCGAGTAGATCGTCTTTCCGCTCTTCGCAGCGTCCACGCGGACGGTCGCGCCGTCGATCGTGATCTCGAAGTGGTTGTCGTCGAGCTCGACGAGCCCAACCGTCTTCGTCTCGCCCTTCTTCTCGGAGACCTCGTAGTTCACCGCAGGCCTCCTCGCATTTGTGTACGCCGCCCGAAGTGTTTCCAGGGGTCGCCGCCCGCGCCGCCAGTCGCCGTGGATGCAGCGGCAGCGCGCTGCTTGTCGCGCTTGTAGGCGACGATCGCGGCCAACATGAAAGCGACGCGGCGCGCCTCGGCCGAATCCTCATCGGAGGACGGGCTCGGACTTCCCTTGCCGCCCGCCATGTGCTCGTCGATGAAGCCCGTGTCGTAATGCCCCTTCAGGAAGACGGGATGCCGAACGAGCTTCTGGTGGAAGGGGATCGAGGTCTTGATCCCCTTCACGACGAACTCCGAGAGCGCACGCCGCAGCCGTTCGATCGCTTCGTTGCGGTCACGCCCCCAGACGACCAGCTTCGCCACCATCGGGTCGTAGAAGACCGTCACCTTGGCGCCCTGGAATACGCCGCTGTCGACGCGGACACCGGGCCCGGCAGCGGGCCGATATACGATGATCTCCCCCGGCGAAGGAACGAAGTTCTGGTCCGGGTCCTCGGCGTAGATGCGCGCCTCGATCGAGTGACCGTAGATCGCGAGCTCGTCTTGCCGGAACGGCAGCGGCTCGCCGGCGGCGACACGAATCATCGTCTTCACGATGTCCACACCCGTGATCATCTCGGTGATCGCGTGCTCGACCTGCACGCGCGTGTTCATCTCGAGGAAGTAGAAATCGTTGTGCTTGTCGACCAGGAATTCGCAGGTACCCGCGCCGACGTACCCGACCGCCTTCGCCGCCGCGACTGCAGCCGCTCCCATCTTCGCGCGCAGCTCGGGCGTGATGCGATTGCCGGGCGCCTCCTCGATCACCTTCTGGTGACGGCGTTGGACCGAGCACTCGCGTTCGAAGAGGTGCACCGCATTGCCGTGGGAGTCGGCGAGGATCTGGATCTCGATGTGGCGCGGCTG
>JBJXGN010000248.1:0-16464 GCA_046160585.1 Kofleriaceae bacterium | reverse complement strand
CGACTCCACGAACCTCGGTGTGCTGCTGAGCGCGGGAACGTCACCACCGAGCTTTCTGCCGGTGACCTACTTCTCCAAGCCCAACGCGTTTCTTTCGCCGCTGCCGCTCGTGTTCGCCGACGTCGATGGAAATGGGTACGTCGACGTACTGAACGAGAAGAACACCGGCGCCGGCGGTGCCCAAGCGACGATTCACGTGATGATGGCTCAATAGCTCCGAGAACCTGACAAATCGCTGTCAGGTTCCGGGACGACGCTCCTGCCGCTTGGCTCTCAACGCGCGCTAAGGTCCGGCGTGGCCGTGGATCCGCTCGCACCCTTTGCGCCGACGACACAGCAGTGGTTCCGTCAGAGCTTTCCGCAAGCCACGCCCGTGCAGGCGCGTGGCTGGGTGTCGATCGCGAGCGGCCAGCACACGCTCATGCTGGCGCCGACCGGCAGCGGTAAGACGCTCGCCGCGTTTCTGTGGTGCCTCGATCGGCTTTCGAAGACATCTCCGGACGTGGAGCGCCCGACGCGCGTTGTCTATGTCTCGCCGATCAAGGCGCTCGCGTACGACGTCGAGCGCAACCTGCGCGCGCCGCTGGCCGGCTTGGTGCGGATGGGCGCAGCCACCGGAATCACGGTCGACGTTCGCACCGGCGACACGCCGACCAAGGAGCGCGAGCGCCAGAAGAAGTCACCCGGACAGATCCTGATCACGACGCCCGAGTCGTTGTACCTGATACTCGCGGGCCAGCAGCGCGAGCGCCTGCGCGGCGTGGACACGGTCATCGTCGACGAGATCCACGCGCTCGCGCCGACCAAGCGCGGCATCCATCTGGCGCTGTCGCTCGAGCGCTTGAGTCACCTCGTCACGAGCGCGGGCCACCGCGACCCCCAGCGCATCGGCCTGTCCGCGACCCAACGTCCACTTACGGAAGTGGCGAAATATCTGGGAGGGGACCGACCCGTCGAGATCGTAGATGCGAGCGCGAAGCCGGCGATCGACCTCGAGATCGTGGTTCCTGCTCGCGAGATGGATCACCCCGGGACGGAGGGCCGCGATGGCGGTGGCATGTGGCCGCTGATCAACACCCGGCTGCTCGAGCTGATCCTCGCCCATCGAACGACCATCATCTTCGTGAACTCGAGGCGGCTCGCCGAGCGCGTGAGTCAGCAACTCACCGAGCTCGCGACCACCACCGGCGTGACGGCCGCGGATGTCGAGCTGGTCCGCGCGCACCATGGCAGCGTCGCCCGGCACCAGCGACTGGAGATGGAAGAAGCGCTCAAGGCCGGGCGGCTTCGCGCGATCGCGGCGACGAGCTCGCTCGAGCTCGGCATCGACATGGGCACCGTCGATCTCGTGGTCCAGGTCGAATCGCCGGGTGCGGTCTCGCGCGGGCTCCAGCGCATCGGGCGCGCGAACCACCAGGTCGGCGGCACGAGCCGCGGTCGGATGATCCCGAAGTTCCGCGGCGATCTGCTCGAGGCCACGGTCGTCGCGCGGAAGATGCTCGACGGCGAGGTCGAGTCGATCCGCGTTCCGGACAGTGCGCTCGACGTGCTCGCGCAGCAGATCGTCGCGATGGTCGGCGCGGATCCGTGGTCCGTCGCCGACCTCGAGCGCGTGATCCGGCGCGCCGCGAGCTATCGCGATCTGTCGCGCACGGCGCTCGTCGGCGTGCTCGACATGCTCGCGGGTCGCTACCCGAGCGACGAGTTCGCGGAGCTACGGCCGCGGCTGACGTGGGATCGCCAGACCGACACGCTGGTCGGACGCAAAGGCGCGCGGCTGCTCAGCGTCGTCAGCGGCGGCACGATCCCCGATCGCGGGACATACGCCGTGCACGCGGGCGTGGGCGGACCGCGCGTCGGCGAGCTCGACGAAGAAATGGTCGCCGAGAGCCGTAAGGGCGAGACGTTCATCCTCGGCGCGACGACGTGGCGGATCGAGGACATCACGCGCGATCGCGTGATCGTCACGCCGGCGCCGGGCGAGCCCGGCAAGATGCCGTTCTGGCGTGGCGAAGGGCCCGGGCGGCCGATCGAGCTCGGCATCGCGCTCGGCGCGTTCTGTCGCGAGCTCGACGGCAGGCTCGCGAGCGACCCGGGCGCAACCCGCGCGTGGCTCGTCGGCGAGTACCACCTCGATGGCTTTGCCGCGGACAACCTGATCGACTACATCGCCGAGCAGCGCGCCAAGACCGGCAGCGTGCCGTCGGATCGCGCGATCACGATCGAGCGGTTTCGCGACGAGCTCGGCGACGTGCGCGTGTGCATCCTGACGCCGTTCGGCAGCCGCGTGCACGCGCCGTGGTCGCTCGTGCTCGCGAAGCGGCTCGAGGCCGAGCTCGGCTATCCGATCCACCCACTGTGGACCGACGACGGCATCGCGTTGCGATTCGCCGACGGCGACGCCGTGCCGACCGACGACCAGCTGATCCCCGACCCCGAGGATGTCGAGAACGAGCTCGTCGACGAGCTCGCGCGCTCGAGCGTGTTCGCGACCCACTTCCGCGAGAACGCGGCGCGGGCCTTGCTGTTGCCGCGGCGGCGCCCCGGCCAGCGAACGCCGTTGTGGGCGCAACGGCTGCGCGCGCAGCAGCTCATGGGCGTCGCACTGCGGTTCCCGGCGTTCCCGATCACGCTCGAGACGTACCGCGAGGTGCTCCGCGACGTGTTCGATCTGCCTGCGCTCGTCGACATCCTGGGCAAGATCCGCTCGCGCGTGATCCGCATCGAGCCTGCGACCACAGAAGCCGCGTCGCCGTTCTCGCGCGGGCTCGTGTTCGACTACGTCGCCGCGTTCCTGTACGAAGGCGACGCACCGCTCGCCGAGCGCAAGGCGCAGGCGCTCACGCTCGATCGCGGCCTGTTGCGCGAGCTGATCGGCGGCGGCGAGCTGCGTGATCTCCTCGATCTCGACGTTCTCGCCGAGGTCGAGGCCGAGCTGCAACAACTCGTCGACGAGCGCAAGGCGCGCGACATCGACGAGGTCCGCGACCTGCTCGCGCGCATCGGCGACCTTTCGCGCGACGAGATCGCCATGCGATCCACGATCGCCGGGAACATCGACACCGTGATTGCCGAGCTCGTCGACACGCGCCGGATCGCCGCGGTGCGCATCGCAGGTCAAGCGCGCTTCATCGCCACCGAAGACGCGGCGCGCTATCGCGACGGCCTTGGCGTGCAGCTTCCGCCGGGGTTGCCCGCGGCCTTGCTGGAGCCGGTCGTGCAACCACTGGAGACGCTCGTCGCGCGCTACGCACGGACCCACGCGCCCTTCACCGTCGACGGCCCGGCACGCCGGTGGGGGTTGCCGAATGGGCAGATCGAGCCGGTGCTGGCGCTCCTCGCGGCGCGCGGTCAGCTCGTCCGCGGCGAGCTGCGTCCCGGCGGCACGCACGTCGATGCGTGCGATCCGGAGGTGCTCCGCCAGCTACGCCGCCGCACGCTCGCGAAGCTGCGCGCGCAGGTCGCGCCGGTCGACGCGAAGACGTTCGCCGCGTTCCTCCCGCGCTGGCACGGACTCGATCAACCCCGGCGTGGCATCGGGGCGTTGCGCGATGTCATCGGTCGCCTCGAAGGCGTCGCGCTGTCGTTCATCGAGCTCGAGCAGCGGATCCTGCCGGCGCGCATCCTCGACTATCACCCGCGCATGCTCGACGAGCTCGGCGCCGCGGGCGAGCTCGTGTGGATCGGCGCGGGCGCACTCGGCGTCAAGGACGGCCGCGTGATCCTCCTGCGCCGCGATCGCGCGCTCGCGCTCGCCCCCTCGCCGACCGAGGTCCCGCACCGCACTCCAGACGGTGTGCACGACGCGATCGTGGCGCACCTCGGGAGCTCCGGCGCGTCGTTCCTCGTCGCGCTCGAGACGGCCGCGCGTGCCGCCGGCGCGAAGGATCGTGACGAAGTCACGGCTGCGCTGTGGGATCTCGTGTGGGCCGGCGAGATCACGAACGACACGTTCAGCCCGCTGCGCTCGCTCGCGGCTCCGTCGGCGCGGCGCGCGGCGTCTCACGCGGTGTTCGGTGGTCGATGGTCGCTCGTGGCGTCGCTCGGCCCTGCCCCGTCGGGCACGCAGAAGGCGCTCGCCGCCGCGACCTCGCTGCTGGAGCGCTGGGGCTTCGCGGGGCGAGCGACGGCGCAGGCCGACGATCTTCCCGGCGGCTTCGCAGCCGTCGCCGACGTGCTGCGTGCGATGGAGGATGCCGGCACCGTGCGCCGCGGCTTCTTCGTCGAGAGCCTCGAGGGCGCGCAGTTCGCGTGGCCCGGCGCGATCGATCGACTGCGCGAGGCGCCGCGCACGACCGGCGGTGCTCCGCGCGTCGATGTCCTCGCCGCCGTCGACCCCGCGAACGCGTGGGGCGGTCCGCTCGCGTGGCCTCTGCTTCGCGATCCGACGGCGCGGCCCGCGCGTCGCGTCGGCGCGACCGCGATCCTCGTCGATGGCGAGCTCGCGGTGTGGCTCGAACCGAAGGGCAAGAAGCTCGCGACCACCCAGCTCCCCGACGAAACAATCGCGCTCGCGATCAGCGTCGGACTTCCACGTGTCGCCGCGAAGGCTCGCCGGCGCGAGCTGCTTGTCGAGACGATCGATGGGGTCGCCGCCGGCCAGTCCCCGCACGCCCGCGCGTTGATCGCCGCCGGTGCCCGCATCGACTATCGCGGGCTCGTCGTACGCGGTGTGGCGCCGGTTCACGCGGCACCCGCGCCCGAGGCGCAGGTCAGCGATCCCGACGATCGCGACGACGCCGACGACGCCGACGACGCGAACTGACGTCAGTCGAACCCGTGTCACGACAAAGAGCGCAGCTCGAGAACGGCTCCGCGGGCGACGCGTCCTGCGCTACAGTTCGCGCGTGAAGTCGGTCGCGCTTCTCGGTCTCGTCGCCGGGTGCACGTTCTCCGTCAAGCTCGACGGCACGAGCGATGGCCCACTCGCAGATGCGCGCGTGGACGCCATCGATGCGCCATCGACCGACGCGGCGCTGGTCGACGCGGTCCTGCCTGTCGATGCGGGCCCCGACGCGATGCCGACATGGATCGAGATCGAGGTGGTCTCCGTTCCTTGTACCGGCACCGAGGTCGCTTCGACGATGTTGCTCCAGCCGAACACCACCTATCGGCTGCGTGCGAGCGGACAGTGCATCTCGAACACCAACGGCCCCTCGCGCGCCGATGCGGAGTATGCGGCTTGGAACTATACGTTTCCGGTGGACAGCTCGAGCGGTGTCGACCTTGGACTCGCCGTGAACGACACCACGCCGGGCGACACCAAGCTCCCGGACTGGGGCTCGTACGCGAGCTCGCACGAATACACGACGATGTGGGTGGGTCTCGGGGCGCCGATCACCGTGATGTTTCATGACCCGGATTTCTCGAACAACGCCGGCACCCTGAGTCTCGCGATCGACGCGTTCCAGTGATCTCGCGCCGACGCGAGATATCGGCGCCACCCGATCTCCGTTCGCGTATGCTTCGCCCCGTCATGCGTTCGCCGACCCTCCTGGTGACGATGCTCACGGGCTGTACGTTCTACGTCTCCAGTGGGAGTAGTCCCGGCGATGCGAATGGCTCGGCGGACGCGCGGGTGTCGCCGGATGCGCAACTCGTCGATGCGACTGAGGACTCCGCGAGTCCGCCGCTCGGCGATGCGACGATCGACAGCCTGTTTCCGCCGTTCGACGTGATGATCCCGCCGTTCGACGCGTTCATTCCGCCCGACATCGTGATCCCGCCGTTCGACACGTTCGTTCCACCCGACATCGTGATCCCGCCGCTGCCGGACGGCGCCATGGATGCGGGCACGCCGGGCTGGAACGTGATCGAGACGATCAGCGTGCCATGCAGCGGTCAGGTCATGGTCTCGCAGACGCTCGGGGCCGGCGTCCCATATCGCGTTCGTGCGTCGGGCCTGTGCAAGATCGGCGAGTTCTTCGGCAGCGACATCCTCGCCGACGCCGAGTTCCAGGGCACCGTCTTTCCGCGCGACACCGACAACGGTATCGACACGGGCATCGCGATCAACGACGCAACGCTCGGATCGAACAAGTTCCCGACGTGGGGCAACTACACGTCGACGCACGTCTACGAGATCGGCGGCCCCGGTCAAGGCGCGCCGATCACCCTGCGCTACCACGACAACGGCAACAACGCGTACGGCAACAACAGCGGCGCATTGACGATCCAGATCCTCGCGCAGTAACGCCGCGGTCGCGCTCGCGGTAAAACGTTCGCATGCAATCGCTGCGCGAGCTATCCACCGACCTGTTGAGCGGCGCCGTGTCGGTCGAAGCCGCGCAACCCATGGCGCCACGCATGGTCGCCGAGCAGGCGGCAGCCAACACGCACTTCATCTCGAGCTTCGCGAACGTGACCGCGTTTACGACCGACGCCGGGCTCGTTCTCGTCGACACCGGTAGCTTCTTATTTGCGGAGCCTACGCGCGACGTGCTCCGGTCCGCGACCAAGGCGCCCGTCCACACTGCGGTGTGGACGCACGGCCACGTCGATCACTGCTTCGGCGTCGAGCTGTACGAGCGCGAGGCGAACACCAAGGTGCACGTGCTCGCGCACGAGGCCGTCCCGCGCCGGTTCGAACGCTACAAGCTCACGCGCGGCTGGAACCACCGCATCAATCAGCGGCAGTTCCGTACGAGCGCGGTGTTCCCGTCGGAGTTTCGCGCGCCGGACGAAACGTTCCGCGATCGCCGATCGCTCGACGTCGGCGGTCGGCGCTTCGAGGTGAACCACGCGCTCGGCGAGACCGACGATCACGCGTGGGTGTGGGTCCCCGATGCTGGCGTCATCTGCCCCGGCGATCTGTTCATCTGGGCGTCGCCGAACTGCGGGAACCCGCAGAAGGTGCAGCGCTTCCCGCGCGAGTGGGCCGCCGCACTCCGCGCGATGGACGCGCTCGGCGCGGAGGTGCTCTGTCCGGGGCACGGCGTGCCGATCTGGGGCACCGCCGAGGTGCACCGCGCTCTCGACGAGACCGCGTCGTTCCTCGAGTCACTCGTCGATCAGGTCGTCGCGATGATGAACAACGGCGCATCGCTCGATCAGATTCTCGGCGCGGTACGACCGCCACCTCACCTCGCCGCGCGCCCATATCTCTCCCCCGTCTACGACGAGCCCGAGTTCATCGTGCGCAACCTGTATCGTCTCTACGGTGGTTGGTGGGATGGCAACCCGGCGCACCTCAAGCCCGCGCGCGAGGTGCAGGTCGCGACAGAGCTCGCCGCGCTCGCCGGTGGTGCACACGTGCTCGCTTCGCGCGCGGAGGCGTTGGCCGCCTCGGGTGACCTCGCGCTCGCGTGTCACCTGATCGAGCTGGCCCACACGGCCGAACCGAGCGACCGGACCATCGCCACCACACGCGCCACGATCTACAAGTCTCGCGCGTCCAGGGAACAGTCGCTCATGGCGCGGGGTGTGTTCACCGCCGTGGCCGACGAGAAGTGATCGGCGCGATCGTCCGAGCTGCTCACCCGGCGTCGTAGATCTGCGCGGTGTCGGTCATAGTGCATGACGTGCCCGAGGGCGACACGATCCACCGCATCGCCGCGCGACTCGGACCGCGTCTCGTCGGCAAGCCGCTCGTCCGTGTCACGACGCAGGGCCTGTTGCGCGATCTCGCGGGCCAAACGGTCACGCGTGTCGAAGCACACGGGAAGCACCTCGCGATCGAGCTGGCCAACGGCACCGTTCTGCGTGCGCACCTCGGCATGTATGGCCGTCAGCAGAGCCTCGATCGCGCGAGCGGCGAGGCGCGCATCGCTCGCATGTCGCCGGGGCGCGTAACGCTCGCGATCGTCACCGAGGACACCGTCGATCTGTGGCTCGGGGCACGCACGATCGAGATCTCCGACCGCCGCGCGCCGATGCACGGGATGGCGATCGCAGAGCTCGGCCCCGACATCCTCGGCGACATGTTCGACCCAAGCGAGGCAGCGACGCGCGCACGCGCATCGTCGACCCGCATGGTGGCGGAGATCCTCCTCGATCAGCACATCGCCGCCGGAATCGGCAACGTCTACAAGAGTGAGGTGCTGTTCGCGTGCAGCGTCCATCCGCGCACGCATGTCGCCTCGCTGTCGATCGACGAGCTCGTTCGCATCTACGCGACCGCGCGCGATCTGATGGTGCAGAATCTCGGCCCCGGCCCGCGTGTGACGCGCGAGCGCCTTGCACAGGACCCACCCGGCGACGATCGCTACTTCGTGTACGGTCGGACCGGCAAACCCTGTCGCGCGTGTGGCTCGACGATCGAGTGCTACCGCCTCGGCGAACCGCCCCGATGGACATGGTCGTGTGTGACATGCCAACGGCAGCCCCCAGCGCGGCCATGAGGTAGCGGAAGGCGTAGGCGCCTCTCGCAACGAACGGCCGCACAGTGGGGCCCCGAGTTAGCGGCCACCGATCTCGCCCACGGCAACTCGGGTGGTCGGTCCTACGAAGCCCATTCGCGTTCAAGTCGCTGTAACCTGGTCGGTCGGGGCTGGTATCGAGGTTGCTGATACGTCCAGCGGTACTCGAAAGGAACACTCCGATGGCCACCGCACTCGCGTATCCCGTCTCTCCCCTCTCCAGCGAGGTCTCCACGACCCTCAGCGTGAATGCGGCGGTGGCGTACGAGGTGTTCGCGGATGCTGTCGAGATCCCTCGGTGGCTGCCCATCCTACAGACCTCGCGGGTGGTGCGTCGCACTCCCGAGGGTCGCCCCGAGAAGGTCGCGTTCACGCGCAAGCTCGAGCGTGGCTCCCTCGGCTACACGCTCGACTACACCTACGATCCGACGACGTTCAGCATCGCGTGGACGACGCCCACGTCCTCGAACGTGACGCTGTACGGCGAGGCACGCTTCGTGTCGCTCTCCCCACGCGCGTGCATGATGCTGTATCGCCTGGTCCTCGATCTCCCGATCGTCGACGACCTGATCAACAGCGAGCTCGATAAGCACCCCGCCTCGCTCGTCGTCGCGGAGTTCCGCGAGCACCTACGCCGGCTCTGCTAGTCGCACACGCGGCTCGATCTCCGCCACCGCGAAATCGGGTATGTGCGGGGCTGCGAATCTTTCCACCGCTGCGAAACTTTCCACCGATTCTCGTCGGGCTGTAGAGTAATCGTGTGTCTTCGGATCGACGTGCCGACGTGAAGATTCCTGATCTTCCGGCGGTGCCCACCCCCGGGAAGCTCCAGACCTCGCCGACCCTCGCGACCGGAACGAATCCGAACGCGCTCTATAGTGCGAGCGACGCGGCATATCACCTGCGCGAGCTCGAGGAGAAGCTCGATCGCTGCATCGCCGCCATGACGATGCACTTCCAGCCGATCGTGCACGCGAAGACGCGCCAACGATTCGGTTACGAGGCACTGCTCCGTTCGAGCGACAAGGCGCTACCGCATCCAGGTGCGATCCTCGACGCCGCGGAGCGCCTCGAACGCATCACTTCGATCGGACGCGCAGTACGCGCGCAGACCGCGAAGGTGTTCTCGCAGACGACGCCCGATCGCGGTGTGGTGTTCATCAACCTCCACCTGCTCGACCTCATGGACAAGCAGCTCACGAGCGCGTTCGCCCCGCTCTCGAAGATCGCGTCGCGCGTGGTCCTCGAGATCACGGAGCGCACGTCACTCGAGGGGCAGATCGACCTGCGCTACCGTGTCGCCGAGCTCCGCGAGCTCGGGTTCCGCATCGCCATCGACGACCTCGGCGGTGGTCACGCGCGCATGGGCACGTTCACGCTCCTCGACTGCGACTTCGTGAAGCTCGACATGACGCTCGTGCGCGACGTCGACAAGCACCCGATGAAGCAGCGCCTGATCAGGAGCGTCACCGAGCTGTGCAAGCACGAGGGCATCACGCTGATCGGTGAAGGCGTCGAGACCGAGGCCGAAGCGAAAGTCCTCGTCGATCTCGACTGCGATCTTCTACAGGGCTACCTGATCGCCAAGCCCGCGCCGCCGTTCGTCGACTAGGGCAATCGGATCATTCGAGGTCGAACGCGTACAGGATGCCGCGGTTCGACATGACGTACAGGCGGCCGTCGCCGGTGATCGTCGGCTCCGCAGAAACACCGTCGCCCGGATCGAAGTACTCGAGCGTCGCGCCGGTCTTGCGGTCCGCGACGAACATGCCGTCCTTCGCGAGCGAATATACGAGCAGATCGTTGAACACGACGGGCGTCGCCGGCTCGCCGCCAGCGCGAGCGCCGACGCGCCACACGATGTTGCCGAACAGATCGAGGGCGTACGTCCCGAGGTCGGCGACCGAGACGTAGAGCGTCTTGCCGTCCGAGGCGAGCCCGCCGACGTTGCCCGTCGCCGACGGCATCGCGACGTCGTAGAACGGCATGCGCCAGCGGACGAGGCCGGTGGTCTTGTCGAGCGCGTACACGCCGCCCGACGACGACGACGCGAACACGAAGTTGTCGATAACGATCGGCGTCGCGTCGACATCCATGAAGCGATCGGCCTCGCCCTTGAGAGACGTCGACCACGCGACCGAGCCCGTGTCGCGCCGGAGCGCCGCGAGCGTTCCGTTGGAAAAGCCCGTGTAGATGAGATCGTTGTCGACGGAGACGCCCGCATGCCCGCGCAACGTGTACTCCTCGGGCGTCTCGGTCTTGTACTGCCACTTGAACTTGCCCGTGATCGCGTCGACCGCGACGATCTGGTCGGCCTCGTTCGAGAACACGATCAGCTCGCTCGTGGCCGCCGGCGTCTGATCGATCGGGCCGCGACTCTGGTAGCGCCACTTCTCCTGACCGGTCTGCGCATCCATCGCGATGAGCGACCCATCCGCGGTGCCGACGTATAGATTGGTGCCGAGCACGAGCGGTGCGCAGTTAACAGCGCCGAGCTTCTTGCGCCATCGCACGGCTCCGGTGGCCGACCGCAGCGCGAAGAACCATCCAGTGGCGCTGCCGACGTAGAGCGAGTCGGCCCAGATCGCCGGGCTCGCGAACTCCTGCGGCTCGACCTCGGTCTTGCGATCGGCGGTCTCGAACTTCCAGCGGAGCGACAGGCGATCTTCGCCGAGCGGCTCGACGGGCGCGGCGCTCATCGCGTCCGCGCGTTGATACGGCACGCGCACGCACGACGTCGCGGCGATCAGGAGCGTGAGGAGGATCGGCGCAGTACGCATCACATCGTGGAGAGTCGACGGTCGATCAGCTGCGAGAGCTGGTAGTGGTTGATCTGCGGCTCGGGGCTCGACGGCTCGGCGGTGTCGGCGAGCGGCTTGGCCTTCTCGAACGACGCCTTTGCCTCGGCCGTCTTGCCGAGCGTCTGCTGGATGCGGCCGGTGTGATACAGCGCGTGCGCGCGGCGCGGACCGGCCTCGTCGGGCTGCATCGCGACGAACGCGGTGAGCGCCTCCTCGAGGCCCTTCTGGCGCGCAGCGGCATCCTTCTCGGCCATCGCCTTGGCCTCGAGCGCGAGACCGATGCCCTCGCGGCTCAGCACACCCTCGATGTCCGGCTTGTTCTCGCCCTTGCGGAATGCCGCGAGCGCGTCGTCGAACTTGCCCGCGTCGAGGAGCAGGCCGCCCTTGTAGCTCGCGGATCCGTCGGCGCCCGTCTTCGCCATCATGTCGAGGACGGCGTTCGCGCGGTCCTTGGACGACTTGTAGACGCCAGTCTCGTCCGGTTTCGCCTCGGGGTTCACGTTCTTGCGCGCGGTGTCGAGCACCTGGCCGAGCTTGATCGTCGCGTGCTCCTGACCGGCGTGCTTCCGCCACCGGATGACGAGCACGACCGAGATCACCACCGCCACCAGGATGAACATCACGAGGATCTTCTTGATGTGCGGCAGGATCCGGTCCGCCAGCGACTCGCCGCCGATGTTCACGGCCTTCGGTTCGAAGCCGGGCTTGGCCTTGTCCTCGTCGTCGTTCTTGTCGTCGGCCGCCATGGTCGGGGGGATGTAGCACCACGATCGGTGCGCCGTCAATTCGCACCCTTGGACTGCGGATCGTGTCATGCGGTTGCCCGCGACCCGCGGTGATTGCTCGTAGAATGCTGGTCGATGTCGCGTCGTGCCCTGCCCTTGGTCGTCATCGCGCTTGCGGTGGGCCCGGCTTCGGCGGAGGGCGAGCGCGCACTGTCGCTCGGGCTCGGCTGGGCCACGTTCAGCGTCCCGGGCGAGCCCGTGGACAATATGGAGCCGCCCCAGATCTCGCCGGACATCGGCGGCGCGGCGGCGATCACGTACGAGCACTCGATCAGCACCGACCTCTCGTTGCGCGTAGAGGCTGCGTTCGGCGCGTTCTACGGCGGTGGCACCGAGGAGCAGTCCAAGGGCACCTACGCCGGGCTCGCCGACGCCGGCGCGGTGTTTCGCTTCGACATCTTGAAGTACGTGCCGTACCTCTTCGGTGGCCTCGGCGCGGTGGCGACGACGGGCGGCCCGATCGACGGTGGTGTCGACTTCGTGGTCGCCATCGGCGGTGGGCTCGACATTCTGCTATCGCGCGAGCGGAGTTACGGCTTCGAGGCGCGCCTCGCGAGCTTCGGCGGTGACACGACCGTGTTCACGTTTGGCGTGCGCGGGACGTTGCGCTGGGGCTACTTCTAGCGGCCGTGCTCAGTCCTCGCCACGATCGTGGCGATCCTTCTTCTCTTTGGTCGCGATGCGGATCGGGGTTCCTTTGAACCCGTAGGATTCCCGCAGACGATTCGAGAGGAAACGCTTGTATGACGGCGAGAGCCCGTCGGGCTTATTCGCCCACAATACGAACGTCGGCGGGCGGGCGCGCGCTTGCGTGATGTAGTTGATCTTGACCGACCTGCCGTTGTGAAACGGCGGCGGCATCTCCTCGATCACGTCCTTGAAGAAACGGTTGAGCTGCGCGGTCGGCACGCGCTTGCGGTGTTGCTTCGCGACCTGATCGACCACGTCGAGCAGTCTGTCCACGCCGTCGCCGCGCTGGGCGCTGAGCAGCACCGTCGGCGCCCACGTGAGGAAGTGGAACGTGTCCGTCGTCAGCTCCCTGAGCGCGGCCTTCTTCGCGTCGCCGGTGACGCGATCGCTCTTGTTGAGCGCGATCACCAGCGCGCGACCCGACTCCTCGATCATGCCAGCGATGCGGGCGTCCTGTTCGGCGGGACCGAGCTCCGCGTCGATGACGAGCACGACCACGTCGGCGCGATCGACCTGGCCGATCGCCATCGACACCGCGATCTTCTCGATCTCGACCTCGATGCGCGCCTTGCGGCGAATGCCGGCGGTGTCGATCAGCACGTAGTCGCGACCGCCGATCGAAAACGGGGTATCGACGGGATCCGTCGTCGTGCCGGCGACGTCGTGCACGAGCGAGCGCTCCTCGCCGAGGAGCCGGTTGGTCAGCGACGACTTGCCCGCATTGGGACGGCCGACGAACGCGACGCGTAGCGGCTTCGTCGCCTCGAGTTCCTCCGCTTCCGCGTCGCCCTGGTCGACGTTTCCGTCCTCGGGGTCGGCCACACCGTCGAGCGCGTCGAAGATATCTCCGTCCCCGGCCGGCTGATCCTCGTCGCGATCGGCGGCGGCGCGGGGTGCGATCTTCTGCGTGATCGCGTCGAGCAGCGCGTCGATGCCGCGGCCGTGCGCCGCGCTGATCGGGAACGGCTCGCCGAGGCCGAGCTGATGGAAGTCGTGCACGAGGTCGTCGCGAACGGCGTGATCGATCTTGTTGACGGCGAGGAACAGCGGCTTGCCGGTCGTGCGCAGCTTCGCGGCGAGCTCGCGATCCACGGCGGACAGGCCGGCGCGCCCATCGACGACGAGCAATACGGCATCGGACTCGTCGATCGCACGCATCGCCTGGCGATGGATCCCCGCGCCGATCACCTCCTGCGCCGCGTCGGGATCGAGGCCGCCGGTGTCGACGATCCGCAGGTCGGTTCCGAAGTAGTCGGTCTCGCCGTAGCGGCGATCGCGTGTAAGTCCCGGCGTGTCGTGGACGAGCGCGGGGCGCCCACCGACGAGGCGGTTGAACAGCGTCGACTTGCCGACGTTGGGCCGACCGACGACCGCGAGGAGGGGGGCAACTCGCGTCACGTGGATTCTCCTTCGCCGCCGTAGCCGAGCCGGCGGAGGTCGCGCTCGGCGCGGCTCCACTCGGCGAGCACCTTCACGAACAACGTGAGGTGCACCGTCTTGCCGAGCGCGGCGCCGACGGCCTGGCGTGCGGCGATGCCGAGCTCGCGGATGCGATTGCCGCCCTTACCGATCACGATCGGCTTCTGCGACTCGCGCTCGACGACGATCACGGCGCCGATCAACAGCTCCTTCTTCGGCGTCTCGCTCCATGACTCGATCTGCACGGCGCACGCGTACGGCAGCTCCTTGCCGAGCTGGTGATACAGCTGCTCGCGGATGATCTCCTGCGCGATGAACTTCGGCGAGCGATCCGTGACCATCTCCTCGGGGAACAGCGCAGCGCCGACGGGCAGCTTGTCGGCGATGATGCGCTCGAGCTCGTCGACGCCATCGCCGGTCTGCGCGCTGATCGGCACGACATCGAGGCCGTGGCGCCATCCAGCCCACGCCTCGATGACCGGCAACAGGTCCGGTTTGGGGAGGCGATCGACCTTGTTGATCGCGACGACAAGCGGCTTCTGCGCGCCGAGCGCTTCGGCGAGCGATGCCGAGTCTGGCTCCGTGAAGCGCGCGGGGATGCGGCCCTTGCGATCGAGTCCGTCGACGAGCAAGAGCGTCAGATCGGCGTCGCTCGCAGCAGCGGTCGCGGCGTCGCGCATGTAGCGGCGGAGCGGGCCCCTGCCGTCCTGCACGCCGGGCGTATCGACGTAGGCGATCTGGGCGCGCGCGGGCGACTGCCCGGGAAGCTCGAGCGTGTGCACGCCGAGGATCCGATCCCGCGTGGTCTGCGGCTTCGCGGAGACCGCGACGAGGTGCCGCCCGAGGATGCGGTTCAGAAGCGTGGACTTGCCGACGTTCGGCAGCCCGACGATCGCGCAGAATCCCGCGCGGATCGGCTCTGTCGACGGCTCGGGCATGGGGGCGCCATGTAGCACGAAACTGGCCCCGTCGCGCCAGCGTCGGTAGCGTCGGGCTATGCAGCGGCTCGCGCTCGCCTGCGCCATCGGCAGCCTCGTCGCGGCGGCCCTACCCTCGCCGGGACTGTTCGTGGCCCTCGGCCTCGGGATCGCGGCGATCGGCGCCGGATGGGTCGGCTTCAGCCGGCGCGAGTCCGCCGGCGCCGTACGGCTCGGGGCGGCGGCGGCCATCACGCTCGGGGGGCTCGGATTCGCGCTCGGCGCTGTCCGCGTGGTGCTCGTGCTCCTCGCGATCTCGCACGTCGACGGGATGCTCTGAGCTAGAGCGACACGTAGAGGATCCAGCCGACGAAGCCGAACACGAACAGCGCGGCGAGTGTGACCATCGCGATGCCGCGCACGAGCTTTCGCCGATCGATCGAGTCCATGATCTCGCGCAGCTCCATCACGCGGCGATCCGCGCTGCCGAGCTCGACGTCGATCCCGTCGATCGGCGCGAGCTGGGGGCCGAGCTCGAGGGGACGATCGACGTAGAGGCGCTCCGCGAGCTCGAACAGGATCTTGTCGCGCAGCTCTTCGGCGTCGTTTGCCGCACGATCCATCACCTTGCGCTTCGCGCCGATCGCTGCGAGCAGCTCCTCGCAGCGTCCCTTGTCGGATTCTTCGGACTTCACGAGCTCCGTGCGTCGCTTCGTCGACTCCGCGCGTTTGGCCTCGATCGCTGCGATCCGCGGGCTTAGCGAATCGAGCTCCTGCGCGAGCTTGGGCTCGTCGCGCTTGATCGCCTCGCGATCCGCCTTGAGCGTCGCGAGCTCCGCCTGGATCGCGGCCGGATCCTTCTTGCTCTTCACGGCGACGAGGCTCGCCGTCGTTTCCTGGATCTGCGTGTCCGTGCGGCGCAACGTCTCGCGCAGATCCGCCGCGCGTCGCGTCGCGTCCGATTGTTGTTTCTGCAGTGGCTCGAGGCGCTTCGACAGCTCGGCGAGCTCGGCGTCGACCGATGCGAGATCGGTCGTGTGCTGCTTCGCCTTTGCCTCGCGATCGCGGGTCACGCGCTGCAGCTCCTCGTCGGCGGCGACGACCGCGCTGCGATGGCGCCCGCGCTCGTCCTCGATGTCGCTGAGCTTCTCGCGCGCCGGGCCGAGCGCCGGATGATCGAAGCTATCGGTGATCACCGCCGTGCGCCCGAGCGTGACGAGGTAGCGCTCGCGCTCCGCCTGTCGCGACTGCTGCTTCAGCTCGAGCTCCGCGAGCTCGCGACGCGAACGGCGCACGCCGAACATCACCGTGGCGACATAGCGAACGTCGCCGAACCAGCCGCGCTGCCGCCGGAGCGCCGCGACCGTGCGCAGGCGCCCGACCTTGGGCCGCGCCGACGGAAGCGACGGATCGTCGCGACCGAGCGACGTCGGATCGCCGCGCTCGAACCGCGTCGTCCGCGGATCGATGCTCGTCGCGTCGTCGCGACCGTGCT